>CAMVRM010000005.1 GCA_947169885.1 uncultured Ruminococcus sp. | reverse complement strand
TTTCATAATTCTATTATACCATATCTGTCAAGGTTTTGAAAATTGATTTGCGTGTCAAATTTGCTTGTGATGTGGTGTGTGGTGGGAGATTTTAATGTCCTGTCGGACATTTAGGAATTTTGGTGCTTCTACCCTCGTTTGAGGTGTACCTTAATGCCGGTTGATCTTGCACATACATAATATAGGGGCGACTGACAAAAATGGCGTGTAGGCGTGTAAACTGCGTAATATCGTTGTTTTGAGCGTGTACCTATGCCGTGTAAAGTGTCTGACGGCGTGTATCCTACACGCCATTTCTGCGGTCACACGCCTGACCTACACGGCAAAAAGCTTGCAATTACGTGCTTTACACGCCTACACGCCTTAAAAGCAACTTGCCTTATATTTTACAGTGATACTCTTGAATCCTCAGACATGACTGCCGTTGCTTGCAATATTTGTGGAATAATGCACTTTCAGTTTATACTCATTCTGCTTTACCCATGAAATGAAAGTATCATGTTTCAAAACAGCTTCTCCCCATACATCACCCTGTCATCATCTTCCAGAAAATCTGGGATATTACAGCTATCCTGCATTGTTTCCCTGACATTCAGCTTTGGAGATGCTTCGCAATCGTAATACTGAAATCATGACACTGAAAAGGGATATAGTCGCCCTACTTGAAATCAAGAATATACAATTTAAAGAGAACTTCCTGAAAAGAGAATTTTCAACGTTTAATTTGCTATCGAATTTTGAAGTAAGGTGACTATATTCCCCGGTTGATTTTGCACATACATAATATAGGGACAACTTACTAAAATGGCGTGTAGGCGTGTAAACAACGTAAATACGTTGTTTTGGGCGTGTACCTATGGCGTGTATCGGCTTGTATGGCGTGTAGTTTACACGCCTTAATAACCACTCGACTTAAACTTTAATGCCACAAGACACGCACATTTCTTGTGAAGACAGGTTCTTAGGGATTTTTTTCGGAATGCGCTTACGCTGTTCCGAAAAATAAAAATCGGCATTTTTGGTGCTTCTAACCGATATGGATATAGTCTTTAATTTTGATTGATTTTGTTAGTGTGTATTTGGAATGCCGATTTTTAGATGTGGCTTTGAGTTTGAGCGCTTTGGACTGCTTTTGTTTTGACTTTTCTTTCTATCGCCCCATAGGGGCGAATGAGGACTTTGCCTTGCCGTGCGCAGCTAAGGCGAAACTCCCACCAAAGGGGAATACCCTTCGCCTTAGCTTCGCACGGCAGGAAAAAGGGTTATCCCCTCTGGACTCTCTTTCCTAAAACTTTTGAATCTCTGGCGCTCACATTTCATTTGTGCTGATTTTTAGAACTTTCTTAATTCTTATTTCTAATTTCTTATTTATATTGACTTTTCGCTGTTGTATTTGTATAATGATATAAAAGGAGTGTGAACTTTGGATATGCAAAAACGTTTCGTCTATTGCGATAACGCCGCAACTACTCGTCTTTCGCCAACTGTCCTGCAAGCTATGATGCCGTTTTTTACTGAGGATTTCGGAAACCCCTCCGGCAGTTACAAACTCGCTCATCACTCGGCAAGGGCTGTACTCTCCGCACGCAGACAGGCGGCTGATATACTCGGCGCTGAAGCCTCGGAACTGTTCTTCACTTCGGGCGGCTCTGAGGCTGATAACTGGGCGGTCAAATCCGCCGCTGAACTCGGCGCTCAGTCGGGCAAACGCCATATCGTCACGACAGCTGTTGAACATCACGCCGTACTTAACAGCTGTAAATATCTTGAACGTCAGGGCTTTGAAGTGACATATCTTATGCCTGACCGTTTCGGTATAGTTTCGGCTGAAAAGGTGGCGGCGGCGCTGAGGGCTGATACTGCGCTTGTCTCGGTCATGCTTGCGAATAACGAAGTCGGAACGCTCATGCCCGTTGCAGAGGTGGGAAAGCTTTGCCGTGAAAGGGGAGTGCTGTTCCATACCGATGCGGTGCAGGCGGTCGGACATATCCCCGTTGACGTGCGGTCGCTTAACTGTGATATGCTGTCACTCTCGGGACATAAGTTCCACGCTCCAAAGGGTGTCGGTGCGCTGTTTGTACGAAAAGAAGTGCGCCTGCCTAACTTTATTGACGGCGGTCAGCAGGAGTACGGACGGCGTGCAGGTACTGAGAACACGGCAGGGATAGTCGGGCTTGCACAGGCGCTTGCGGAGTCGGCTGAGGGTATGGACGAGCGTGCCGGGCGGCTGAGAACGCTTCGTGACAGGCTGGAAGAAGCGGTGCTGTCTCTGCCCGATACTGTCCTGAACGGTCACAAGAGCCTGCGCCTGCCGTCTGTGCTGAATGTTGCGTTCAGGGGCATTGAAGCGGAAAGTATGCTTGTTATGCTTGATATGTATGGAGTAAGTGCATCGGGCGGTTCGGCGTGTACAACGGGTTCTGATGCGCCGTCCCACGTCCTGACGGCAATGGGAGCAGGCGCAGAACAGGCACGTTCGAGCATTCGATTTTCGCTTGGCGATGACTGCACGGAAGAAGATATTGAGTATGTTATAGATACAGTAACGCTGTGCAGGGATAAACTGTCAAAATTATCCCGATAACAGTTTGACTTTTTCGGAAATACGTGTTATAATGTAACTAAATTCCTATAAATGAGCGGTTTTGTTAAAATATACAAATGAAGCAAATGAAGTGGAATCGCGCGTAAGCGACTTAGCGCACTCCGGTTGCGCTAGACCGGCGAGGTTTGGAGCAGAGCTCCATTCAAGATCAAGCCGCTCGCAACAAATAAACCGACTATAGCTATCCCTTACGAGCGGCTTGCCTACCTTTGTGCAATGTGAGCCCAGCGGCGAACGAGCGACAAATGAAGCGGCATATCAAAAATAGTCCAAGGAAATACTTATGGACAGCTAACATATGAAGCGGCATATCCAAAATAGTCCAAGGAAATTCTTATGAACAGCTAACAAATGAAGCGGCATATCAAAAGCAGTCCAAAGGTTCACTTTTGTGCAAATTGTCAAATCTGCTCATTTATAGTAAATTCATATCAAGGAGAAAAAATATGGCTGAAAGAAAACAGTATCTCGAAATAGGCAAGATAACCTCGATAGTGGGGCTTAAAGGCGAAGTCAAGGTTTACCCGATGTGCGATTCGCCCGAACTGCTCTGCGAATTTGATACGCTTTACTGGAAAAGCGGAACGCCTGTTGCAGTCGAACACGCCCGTGTGCAGAAAAATATGGCGGTGCTGAAACTTGCAGGCTGCGACACCCCAGAGGACGCACAGAAACTCCGCAATCATGTGCTTTACATGGACAGGAATGATGTTGAACTGGAGGAGGGGAGCTGGTTCATCGCCGATCTTATCGGGCTTGAAGTCAGGGACACAAAAACAGGCGAGGTGTACGGAACACTTACCGATGTTACCGAAACGGGCGCTAATGACGTTTATCATGTGAAAACTGCTGAGGGTAAAGTTCTGCTCGTTCCTGCTATACCCGATGTTGTCGACAGCGTGGATATTGACGGCGGCGTTATGCTCATAACCCCTCTGAACGGCTTGTTCGACATTTGAGGTGCGTATATGAGATTTGATATTGCAACACTTTTCCCCGACTTTATCGAAACGGCTCTCAACGAAAGCGTTATCGGCAGGGCAAGGCGGAGCGGTCTGTTCGAGGCGCACTGCCACAATATCCGTGACTACACAAAGGATAAGCACCGCCGTGTTGACGATACTCCGTACAGCGAGTGCAAGGGTATGCTCATGCAGGCTCAGCCTATCTACGATTGCTACAAGGCTGTCGCAGGCGACCGCAAGCCGCACGTTATATATATGTCGCCGCAGGGAAAAACGCTCACGCAGAAACGTGCGATCGAACTTGCACAGATGAGCGATATTTTTATCCTGTGCGGGCATTATGAGGGCGTTGACCAGCGAGTGCTTGACCGCATCGTTGACGAGGAAGTGTCGATCGGCGATTATGTCCTGACGGGCGGCGAACTGCCTGCGCTGGTGCTTATCGACTGCGTGGCGAGAATGCTCGAGGGCGTGCTGGATCGTCCCGACTGCTACGAGGACGAGAGCCACTTCAACGGCTTGCTGGAATATCCGCAGTATACCCGTCCCGAAGTGTGGGAGGGCGAAGCTGTGCCGCCGATACTGCTTTCGGGACACCATGCGAATATTGCAAAATGGCGGCATGAACAGGCACTTCTGACAACTTTGCACAAGCGCCCGGAATTGCTTGAACGTCCCGAGGTCAGAGCAAAGCTTTCTGACAAAGATTTGGAAATTCTGCACAATGAATATGAAAAATCTTTGAAAGAAAATGTATAATTGATATTTAACTTGGTATAAATATGAAAAATGATTGTACAAATTAACTAAAACGCTAAAAGTCATTATAGAGTTTGCACAATCTAAATCCCCCCTTTTACTTTCGGATTTGTCAAAACAACAGAATTTTTTGAAAATTTACTGCTTTGGTCAATTTTCGTGTTGACGAAACGAAAATACTGCGCTATAATATATTATAGGCAAACGGTACAAATAGATGTACGACAGCTCTCCGCTGCGTGGATCAAAGCGGAGCCCACTTCAAAGAATTTATGAATGGAGAGGTTTTATTATGCACGTTAAAGAAGTAGTAGTTCAGAATCAGGTAGGTCTTCACGCTCGCCCTGCGACTTTCTTCATCCAGAAGGCTAACGAATTCAAGTCGTCCATTTGGATCGAGAAAGATGACAGAAGAGTAAACGCAAAGAGCCTGCTCGGTATTCTTTCCCTCGGTATCGTTGGCGGCACCAAGGTAAGGATCATTGCTGACGGCGCTGACGAGGAAGCAGCAGTTGACGGTCTCATCGAGCTGATCGACAGCGGTTTCTCTGAGGAAGCAAGATAAGCTTTCGGGCGTTGGGTATTTTTCAACAGGATAGATAAAGGGCTGTTCCGTAACAGGGACAGCCTTTTTTTATAACAGATGAATAAAAGATAAGGTGTCCGCAAATGCGGACGTATCTGAATGGTTTGTTCAGCCAATTCAAATACATCGCTGAAAGCGATACCTTATCTTTTATCTATCATCTTTTATCTTCTTTTGTGTCGATGTCGGCTTCAAACCAGAAAGTCGAGCCTTTGCCTTCTTCGCTCTGAACGCCGAACGCAAAGTTGTGCTTTTTGAGTATCTCCTGACAGATCGACAGTCCAAGACCCGTGCCGACAGTTTCACGCTTGACTTTTCCGCCGCGGTAATAGCGGTCGAACACCTCGGACAGCTTGTCTTTCGGAATGCCCTGACCGTTGTCCTCAACTTCGATGCGCACAACGTTCGGCTTGTTTATCTGACGTATCTTGATGTGCTTTTCGTCGCCGCTGTAATTTATGGCGTTGTTGATGAAGTTGTACAGCACCTGACCCAGCTTGTCATGATCGGCTCTTATGAATCGTTCTTCATCGGGAATGTAGCTTATATCATAGCCGTCCTGCTCTATCATCAGCGTGTAGCGTGTCAGGACGCTCTCTATCTGCTCGTTCACCGAATAGCTTGAAAGGGTAAGTTCCATTGTGCCGCTTTCCAGCTTTGAAAGTTCCAGTATCGAGTTGACAAGGTTTGACAGTCTGTCCGCTTCGTCAATGATTATCTGACAGTGCTTTTCACGCTTTTCGGGATTGTTGCCGGAAAGGTCACGTATCATTTCGGCATAAGCCTTGACCATTGTGAGCGGCGTTCTCAGGTCATGAGAAATGTTGGCGATAAGTTCTTTTTTCAGGTCGGTGACTTTCTTGACCTCGCCTCTCGCCTTGTCCAGCACGCCTGCAAGCTCCTCTATCTCACGGTAGCCCTCAGCCTTGAACTCAACGTCATAGTCACCCTCGCCGAACTTTTTCGCTGTTTCGGTTATGTCCTCGATCGGGCGTGAAATCTGACGTGAGATCAGCACAGTTGCAATGAACGCAAGTTCAAACAGAATGACCGATATATATATCAGCTGTTCACGTATTATGCTGACAGTTGAATCTATCGGCTCGATAGGCGCTTCCGCATAGATGTAGTAAGTCTCGCCGCCCGACTGAAAGCTTGAACAATAGAATATCTCGTCTAAGTCAAATTCGTCCGAGCGGACTATCTTTGTTATGTTGACCTGTTCTTCCTCCACCTGCTGACGAAGCTGATAGAGGGTCTTGCCGAAGTTGCCGTTTTTATCGTTGCTGAAAAACGAGTAGTTTCCCATGTTGTTTTCAAGCACGATGTCGCCGCCTGCCGAATCGGTTATGAGTATAAACATATTCTGGTTGAAAGTCACTTTTCGTGCATAGCTCTGAATGTCATCATTACCAAAGTGTTCGATAAGGCTGTTTGCAGATGCAGTCACTTCACGTATCTTTGCGGCACGGTAATATTTCGGAAGAAAGAAATACTGGAACACCCACAGCAGAAGAAGTATGCAGATGACAAGCACCATGAAGTATATCCAGACATATATTTTCAGCGGCTTTTTTTTCTTTTGCCTGCGGGGTGCGGGCACTTTTATGTTCATGGGGTCAGTTGATCTTTTCAAACTTATAGCCCATACCTCTTAGCGTCACGATAAGATTGCGGTAGGGTCCTAAGCTGTTGCGGAGCATCTTGATATGTGTGTCGACTGTGCGGTCATCGCCGTAGAAATCGAATCCCCATACTTCTTCGAGCAGTTTTTCTCTTGAAAGCGCTATGTTCATATTGCGGACGAGATAGAACAGCAGGTCATATTCCTTCGGGGTCATCTGAGCCTTTTTGCCGTCTATCGTCACTTCACGGGCGGTGAAATTGATGACCAGCCCCTGATATGTTATAACATCTTCGGTCTTTTTCGAGCCTGCCGCACGGTTCATGACCGCACGGATGCGTGCCATAAGTTCTTTCGGAGAGAACGGCTTTGTTACATAATCGTCAACGCCTATCTCAAAGCCGAACAGCTTGTCATATTCTTCGCCCCTTGCCGACAGCATTATAACGGGAATGTCCTTTATCTTCTTTATCTCCTTGCAGGCGGAATAACCGTCAAGTCTGGGCATCATAACGTCCATAACGATGATGTCGAAGCTGTCTTTTCTGACCGCTTCAACTGCCTCCATGCCGTCAGCGGCTTCTGTCACTTCAAACTCCGAAAACTCGGCGTATTCCCTGATGAGCGAGCGTATGCGTTCCTCATCGTCAACTATAAGTATTTTTGGCATAAAATCAACCTCCGTGGAAAAATGTTTGTCTTATATATTATCAGCAATAATAATTATCTGTTTAAGTTTACCATATTAATATGTATGTTTTGTGAAAATATATAAAAATATTCGGCAAAACAAGCGGTTTGTGACATAGCGTTTATAAAATATACAAAGTTGTTTGTGCGGATTTATCAAAAATGTATATTGAAATTTGGGCGGTTTTATGGTATGATATTTAGGGAATTTATAAACTCGGACGATCAGAAGAAAGACAGGAACGGCTTAAACAAATGAGAAACCCTTTTATCGAACGGCTGATATTCAGGCTCAACAGTTTTCTTATGCGCCACGGATATTCGCTGAGACTTGATACAAACAATAATTACAATAACGATACCAATTATAATAATTACAGCGGCAATAACGCTCAGGGCGCTTACGGACGCTCTGCTCCCGACCCGACTATGGCGAACGCTCATGCGGCACAGGGTACTTCGCAGTATAACAGGCGAAGCACAACGCAGACCTCACAGCGCAACGGCTACGCTTTTTCATCGGAAACTTATGTCAGACGAAATGTTACTTCGCCCGATGATTTTTTCAGGACGATGAACGTCAGAATGGGCGACACGGTGTATTTTTGCCGTGCGGCAGGTTACAGCGATGAGGTAGACGGCTTTCTCCGCAGATACTGCGCCGCCGCTCAGAAATGCGGCACGCTTATCGAGGGCAGACTTCCCCCCGTCAGCGCCGAGACACGCAGAGAATTTGAACTGAAACTGGGCTACGGCTTTGTTAGAGAGGCTCGCTTTATCTCGCAGTCGCTCTCGAAGTGGCTGCCCTTGCTCGACCCTCGGCAGAGAAGCGCACTTTCGGGGGCGCTCATGGACACGCTGAACTATCTGCTCTCGCAGGGCATGACTGAGGGCGGCGTGAAAAACTGCTACGTGCGCTATATGTGTACCCTGAAACAGAGTTTTTCCGAAGTCAGCACACGGCTCGGAAGCATGGACGTACCGAAGATACTCTATGACGGCAGTATAACTATACATGACCTGCTCATGCTGTCTACCATGTCAAAGGCAGGCTGTGATGTTCTGCTGGTGGAGTACGGCGGCGATGATATTTACCTGAATGCCGACCCTCAGTCGGAGTTTTCGGAACTGCTGTTTTTCCCGGGATCGGTCAAGTTCCCCAGGGGCTACGGCATGGAGGATATGCGCCAGCCCCCCGAGGACGAACGTGTTGCAGAGAAAAAGCGAAACCGCCGGAAGCGTGCGGATATCGACCGTGAACCTATGGCTTGCACCAATGCGTGGATAGTAGGATATGAACTTGACGATATGCTAAAACCTGCGGCGCAGAGGGGCAATGACGAACAGCTGTTCTATAATATTTTTATGCGTGTCAAAGGCGTGTGGGACAGGGCAGGCTATATGAACGAGCTTTACCTGACAAGGCTCGACCTCATAAGCCGTGACATAACCCCCGTCATATGCGAATACGGCATACCGCTCCCCGATAACAGCGAGATAAGCGAACTTGACCCAAAAAGCTATCCCGACCCAAACAGCCTTTACATGGATATGTGTTCAAAGTTGAGATACAGGGACGACCCGGGGCTTCAGAAACTCATGGTCTCGGCGTTCATGGAACTTATGTACGAAGCATCGGCACAGCAGTCAGACCTGAGAAAGCTTACCGACACGGCAGTTTATATGCTCTGTTGGTTCAGGCGCTGGCAGGAACAGCTTTTAGAACCGTGGAGCTGGGGCGAGTGCGGCTGTTTCATGCTGCTGGGCGGCTGTAAAACTCTTGCGGAAGAAATGTTCGTGAGATTTCTGTCACGTCTGCCGATAGATGTTGTGGTGCTTTGTCCCGACCGTGAGCGTGACACCTGCTGTATGGAGGACAAGCTTCTCTATGAGCAGAACAACTCGGAAAGCTTTCACGTTGAGAAATATCCCGAGGACGCTTCACAGGTGAACCTCGGAACGGCGGCATTCTATGCCGAACGTGACCTTGACAAAACGCTCTATGAGGGAACAGGCTTCTACCGCAACAAGCAGTACGAAAAAGCAAATGCGCTCATACTCAAAACGATGTATGAGGAGATACGTCTTATATGGTGCAACGAGCTGAAATACCGTCCGAATTTCAGTACAGTCGGTGACACGGTGAATATACCGACCGTTTTTGCGAAAATTTCGGGCGTTAAGGACGGCGATGAAAGCGCCTACTGGGACAGCATCGCTGAACTCATCAACGATGACACGATGCTCGTCACCATGCCGCCCCTTGTTCACAGCGGCGACCTGAAAGGCAGGTTCGGCTGGGCTAACGACCCAGAGTTTTTCAGAAACGGAAAACTGCGCCGTGATGTTATAACCTCGCATCCGCAGTTCAAATACGGCTTTATCCGTGAGGAAATGCTGGAACATATGCTCGACAAACTCCAGCTGCTTATCGACAGCCGCATGATAAAGGGGACTTTCACTCAGGGAGCAGAGCAGATAATAATAGCAGTCTGCCTGAACCTTGATGAATATATCATAAGAAAGCTGCAAAGCTTCGACTTCACAAAAACAAACCCGAAGCTTATCTATATACACACCGGCAAACAGAGCATACCCGTTGAAGATGCGATAATCGCAGCGTATCTCAGCGTTCTGGGGTGCGATGTTGCGTTGTTCGTTCCGACAGGCTATCAGAGCATGGAAAAACATTTTAACGGCGATATAATGGAGGAACATCAGATCGGTACGTATCTTTACGATCTTAGGGTACCCGACCTGAGAAAGCAGGCAGCAAAAAGATCGGGATCATTCTTTAAGTTTTTTAAGAAAGGAAAATGAACATGGGATTGGATTTTTCAAAGTCCGCAGCAGCGGCACAGCAGGCAGCAAAGGCAGCAGAAACAAAGGCGGCAGTTACTGAGGAAGCACCTCAGGAGACTTTCGACATCGTTGAGGCAAGGCAGGAAATGAACAACCAGCTTGTCAACTCTCCCGAGGTAGACGCACTGGTCAGCACTGTTGATATAAACGATATGAGTACGATCGTGGGCTTCGGAGCAGGGGCAGCGGAGGAGATCTCAAAAGTTGCCGACACAGTTCTCAAAAGCACCAACATGAAGCAGATAGACGAAAGCGCAAAGCTGATGGAGATACTCGCAGGCATCATGCAGCAGTTCGACATTGACGAGATACGTGAAGAACCTTCAAAGCTGAGAAGACTGTTCGGCAAGCCCAAGGATCCGCTGGATAAGGTGCTGATGAAGTATCACTCTATGGGCGGCGCAGTTGACGAGATATATGTTCAGCTGAAACAGTACGAAGAAGAGATCAAGCAGTCGAACAGAAAGCTTGCAATGCTGTTCGATGCGAACGTGGGCTACTATCAGGAGCTTGTAAAATATATCCTTGCAGGTGAGCAGGCTTGCAGGGAACTGGAAGAATACATCAAGAAGCGTGAGGCTGACCTTGCGGCAACGGGCGACAACTCGATACACTTTGAGTTACAGAATCTGAATCAGGCACTCATGATGATGGAACAGCGCACTCAGGATCTTCGCACCGCAGAGAGCATCGCAATGCAGTCTGTTCCCATGCTGAAAACCATGGAGTTCTCGAACTACAATCTGGTAAGAAAGATAAGTTCGGCATTCATCATCACACTTCCTGTGTTCAAGCAGGCGCTCGCTCAGGCAATACTCCTGAAACGTCAGAAGATACAGGCAGAATCAATGGCGGCACTTGATGCAAAGACCAACGAACTGCTCATCAAAAATGCTCAGAATACTGTTGAACAGTCGAAGATGACCGCAAGGCTCGCTTCGGGAAGCTCTATCTCGGTAGACACTCTTGAAACCACATGGAAAACTATCATGGACGGCATCGAGGAAACAAAGCAGATCGAGCAGGACGCACGCAAACAGCGCATAGAGGACAAACAGCGTCTTGAAGCTATCAAGGACGATTTCAGAAAGCGCTACGCAACTATCGACAAGCCGAACAACTAAACAGATAATAGGTGAAAGATAACAGATAAAAGATAAGGTGCGGCTTCGCCGAATATTTATAAATATCTGTGAACGAAACTAACACCGCATCTGTTATCTATAAAAAGAAAGGTATCGTAATGGACATAAAACGCACGGCAGGAATGGCTGCTGACGGAGTGAAAAAAGTCGGAAAGACGGCGTTTGAAAAGGGCAAGGCTGTCAAAGAGAAGATAAACGAGCAGACAAGGTTCCGCACAAGCGAGATAATCGACGAGAATATCCTGCTCATGATGCTTGACGACCTCTACAAAAAGGCAATGTCGGGCATACCAAAGGCTCACAGCGGAAGCGTTGAGGAGTTGGCGGCGGTCTACACACGGCGCTATCCGACCGCCCCGAAAGCGGCAAAGGCGCTCATCAATGCGCAGATCACCAAATGCGGCGCATCGGGCTTTCTGACGGGGCTGGGCGGTTTTATCACCATGCCCGTGACTATCCCTGCGAATATTTCCAGCCTGCTCTATATGCAGATACGCATGGCGGCGGCAGTCGCACGGCTTGGCGGTTTTGATCTGAACTCGGAGGAAACGAAAGCGCTTGTTTACGTTTGTCTGACGGGCAGGGACGCTCCGAAAATCCTTGCGAAGATACACACCGAAACTGCAAGAAATTTCACAACTCAGGCGGCTGACGTGATACCGAACAAAGTTTTCGGTTCTATGGGCTGGAAAATGGATTTTCGTTTTATCGCTAAGTTTATCCTGAAACACACCGTCAAGGTACTGGACACAGTTCCGATCGCCGGCGGCGTTTTCGGGGGCGCAATGGACGTGGCTTCGACAAAGGCTATCGGCGACAACGCCTATGACCTGTTTATCAAGCGTGAACTTCCAATGGCTTAAAGCGGCACATAAGCTATATTATTAATAGTATAGTGCCATATCTGAAACATAACAGACCGCAGTGCTTTTTTTGCCGCAGGGCAGGGGAGTACTGCGGTTTTTTTATTGTCTTTTCATACAGATATTCGGGGCTATTTTTATGCGAAATGTAAATATTGTGAATAATAAAAAAAATCACTTGAAATTATGAGCAATTTGTGATATAATATAACTTGGTATAATATATTAGATCGGCAAATAACGACTATTCTTATTTTAAAGCGAAAAAGAACCCAATAATTGCGGCAGGTGAATACATTGAAACAGTTTCAGATAATTTTTGAGTCTCCGAAAAAGTTTAAGGAAGAACTTTCGGAGCTGAAAAAACGGTTCCAAAAAAATAAGACGGCGATACAGCTCTTTTATGATACCGACAAAAAAGCCGAGCTTAAAGCGGCTGTGAAGATCGTTGAATACGTGTGGAGCGATGCGGAATGCTTCGGCTGTACATCAAATGCGAATATCCTGAACGGCAAGCTTGACGAACGCTCTATCGAAGCGGTGGTAATGGTGTTCGAGGGTGAGAACACGCAGTTAAAGACCCTGAGTTTCACGCTCAACGAGGACACTCAGCAGGAAATGTGCGACAGTCTGCTCGCCGAAGTTGAGGCGCTGGGCTGGGTCAAGGGTATCGAGATGCTTGTGACGATACGTGACCTTTCGACTACCTACATCTGCGACAGACTCTCGAAAATGCCGCAGAATATCGCAATTTTTGGCGGTGCGGCTTTCGACAAGGACGCTGACCGAGAGAAGATAGAAGTTTTCTCGAAAGACGGCGGAGTTATGCACGAGGGCGCAGTTTTCCTGCTCATCGGCGGCGACACACTGCATTTCAAGACCACATTTATTTCGGGTTGGAAACCGCTGGGCGCTAAGATGACCGTTTCACGTTCCGAACGAAACAGACTTTACGAGCTGAACGGCGAGCCTGCCTACGAAGCGTATAACCGCTATCTGAGCATCAGCAACGACAAGCATTTCTACCACAACGCACTGGAATTTCCGATCTCCTACGAACGAAACGGCATAAGCATTCTGCGTGTTCCGTCGCAGGCGCTTCCTGACGGCTCGATACTCATGTCCTCAGACATCGCCGAGGGCGCATCTGCACGCATAACTTACGGCGATCCGCAGACGATACTGACGAGCATTTTCGACAGAGCGAAAACTCTTGCGGATTTCGGTGCAGACGCTATAATGATATTCAACTGCGGTTCGAGAAGAAGTTTCTGGGGAAGCGAGGACATCGACCGTGAAACGCTCCCGTTCAGCCTGCTTGCGGACACGGCAGGGTTCTATACGGGCGGCGAGTTCCACCGCATGGACTGGTCGCTCAACCAGCACAATGTAACGCTGGTAATAGCGGCGATACGTGAGGGCGAGCCTGACCCGAATGCCGCCGAAGCTGCGAAAAAGCGGCTTGCAGGCTATTATGAGGATAAGCTTGCGTATCACGGCGAGCATATCTCAATGGTAAGGCGGCTTGCGAACTTTATAGATGTTGCGACCGAGGAACTTGCGGACGCTAACAGAAAGCTTACGAACATGGCTTCGACCGACGAACTGACGGGGCTTTACAACCGCCGTGAGATAAAGAGCCGCATCGAAGCTGCTGACGAATATTCGCTGATAATGTTAGACCTTGACAACTTCAAGCAGGTCAACGATACTTACGGTCATGATGAAGGCGACCTTGTACTTAAAGGCTTTTCGGAACTGCTTGACAGGCTGGTTCGTGAGGAGGGCGCATTTGCAGGGCGCTGGGGCGGCGAGGAATTCATGGTGCTTGTCCCAACTGTGAACAAGGGCAGAACTCTTGCGCTTGCCGAGAAAATTCGTATTGAGTACAGTCAAATGAACTTTGAGCGTTCGGGCACACACACGGTCAGCTGCGGAATAACCATGCGTGACAGCGGCGAGGACTGCGATTCGGTCTGCACAAGGGTAGACGATGCGCTCTATTCCGCAAAGAACAACGGCAGAAACTGCACCTGCGTAAAATAGTCCTCGGGCGGACGGCTCATATCCCTCGCACATAAGTTTGATAAAGACGAAAGTTTGTACGGCTCGGGGCTTTCATATGTTTATGTAATATGCGGTTAAAATAAAGATGATGAGATGCGGTGGAGTATACAAATATCGTCGAAGGCGCATCTTATAAATAAAGTTGGTGTTGAGTATGGGTTTTAATTTTAGGAAAAGTATAAATCTCGGCAAGGGGTTACGGCTAAATCTTGGGAAAAAGAGTGCTTCTATTTCTGTCGGGAAGAAAGGCGTGCGCCATTCGATAAGCACAACAGGCAGACAGACTACAACTTTGAGTATCCCCGGTACAGGTGTTTCATATACTCATACTACGGGTACGAAAAAGGCTGCTGCCGAGAAGAAGAAAAAGGAAGCTGCAAAACAGTCTGCCAAGCTTGCAAAGGAAAAAGAAAAGCTTGAAAAGGAAAAGCAGAAACTTGCGGCAGAGCGTGCCGAGTTAGAGCGTATGAAGATCGAAAACGAGCGGAAAAAGATCGCAGAGGAAAAGGCGGCTTTGCAGCGTGGGAATGCCGAGCCTGCACAGTCTGCCGCAGCTTCAAGATCTTATTACGGCGGCAGAGCTAAAAAGAGCCATTGATCGGAGTGTAATAATATGAACATAAACAAGGCAAAGGTCAACTCTGCCGTTAAACAGCTGAAAAAAATGCGTGACGAGAGCGAACGTAAAAAGCGTGAGCCAAAAAAAGCGACTTTCCCCTATCAGGTGGGCAGTGACCGTGAGCGGTCACTCATCGGAATGGGGCTGGCGCTCGCATTGGCGATACTTATGCCGAACAAGAAGAAAAAGCCTTTTTTGTCCCGTGCAAAAAAATGGTACGGCAGGATAGGCGGTCTGCTTGATTCGACTGTCGGTCAGCAGCTGAAAATAGATCGGGAGCAGGTGTTCCGTGATGCGAAACTCAACGCTCTTGAAATCGAAAATGCCTTGAAATTCGAGCTTTGAGGGGTCATTCATGAAAAAATATTTTCTTGAATATATAGCGTTTCTCGATGCAGCGCTTGCCGACCCCGACACCGACCTTGCACGGCTCATGCGCATACACAAAGAAAAAACACGCTATTTTCAGCACGAACGGTTCGTACATCTGTTCGTGATGATACTATTTGCGCTTTGCACTGTTGCTTGTTTTCTTGTTATTGCCGTTACAGAACTGGTGTTGCTCATACCACTTACAGTCCTGTTTTTAGTACTGCTGATACCCTATATCGCACACTATTATTTCCTTGAAAATAACGTGCAGCGGCTGTACAAATATTACGACAGGATCGCCGAAAAGCTGCCAAAGGAGGATCTATGAACGAAAAAGAGGTCTGGAAAGGCAGCGTCATAACTGCGCCGCTGCCGCCAACGCTCGTCAGCTGCGGAACGATTTACAAGCCAAATGTTTTGACGGTTGCATGGACGGGGATACTCTGTACACGTCCGCCGGTGGTGTACATTTCCGTGCGTCCCGAACGCTTTTCTTACGAAATTATCAGGCAGTCGGGGGATTTCGTGATAAATCTGCCGACACAAAAGCTCGTCAGGGCAGTCGACCTGTGCGGCGTGAAAAGCGGCAGAGACTGCGACAAGTTCGCACTCACAGGGCTGACGGCTGCGGAGGCTTCGCAGGTCTCAGCGCCGATAGTTGCGGAATGCCCCGTCAACATCGAGTGCAAAGTGCGTGAGGTCATGCCGCTGGGTTCGCACGATATGTTTATTGCTGACGTTGCGGCGGTCAATGCGTCAAAGTCTCTGCTTGACAGCAAGGGCAGGCTCGCACTTGAAAAGGCAGGGCTTATCGCTTATGCGCACGGTCAGTATTTTTCGCTGGGACAGGTGCTGGGAAGCTTTGGTTATTCGGTCAGAAAAAAGCGGAAAATTAAGGGCTGAGAAATTCTTTGGCATATTTTGTGAAATATAAATGATAATTATTGACATAAACGTTTGATTCTGTTATAATAATAGTAATATTTCAGACACAGAAGGTGACAGGCGTGCAAAGCAAGAAAATAATCAAATATATTCCTGCGGTCATTTGCATTCTGATGATCGTTGTCTGTGTTTGTCTTTTACAGACCACCGACGTTGAGGAACTGCTCGAGTTCACCTCCGCTGAGCCGCTTATGGCGCTGGGTGTGCTGTGGCTCATGTATGCGCTCAAATCCCTCTCGATCGTTTTTCCGCTGACGGTGCTGTTTATTGCGGCAGGAAATATTTTTCCCTATCCTGCTGCTGTTGCTGTAAACGCTGCAGGGCTTGTGGTCTGCTTTACTTTACCTTATTACATCGGTAAAATATCGGGTTCGGACGCAGTAAAGTTGATCGTTGAAAAATACCCGAAAGCGCAGAAGTTCATCGACTACGGACACACGAACAACTTCCTGACCGTTTATATATCACGGGCGATAACCGTTGTGCCGTGCGATCTTGTGAGTATGCTGCACGGTGCGCTGGGTATGCCGCTGCTTACCTATATTTTAGGTTCGCTGCTGGGAATGATGCCCGAGATGCTCGTTATAACCTACATCGGCGGACAGCTGCGTGACCTGACGTGGAGATCGGTGCTGGTGATGCTGGGGCTTATCGCTGCGACCTGCACTTTCAGCGTTCTGCTGAACAAGCGGCTGAGTAAGCTGGGTATCGAGACTGAAGAAGCTGAAGAAGATTAGTCCCGTTGTTCCTTTTGGGAGAACAGCGGGACTTTTTTATGTCAAATTATCATTTGTCCGTGACGTTTTGCAGGCGTTACGGTGACGGTCGAGCCTGAGTTGAACTCGATGCAGTCGGCTTCTATGCCGTCGGAGAATATCACACCATTTTCGGGCATGAGCGAGGTGACTTTAAGCGGTGTTTTGCTGTCGACCTTGCCAAAGACCATGTTCGTGCCTGTCGTGCGGCTGGGGAACGGTTCACGCACCGAGTAGTAGAGATATTCACTGCTCCATCCGAATTCGCAGGGGAGCGCCGCTTTTCCCGTCAGTCCGCAGGCTGCCGCAATGCCTGCCGCTCCTGCGATAACACTTTTGAGCCACCCTGTCGAGCCAAGCCCTGTCGAAACGAGCATTCCGCTGGAAGACTGCTGTTCGCTCATTTCGCCGACAGTTATGACATATCGGGCGGAAGTGTGGCTTTTCTGTCCAATAAAAAGGTCATTTACAGCACACAGCGTCTGACCGTCCGAGAGCGCCGCTTCTGCAAGAGTGACGCTCTTTTTCTGCCGCCTGCCCACGATCA
Source organism: uncultured Ruminococcus sp. (assembly GCA_947169885.1). Lineage (GTDB taxonomy): Bacteria > Bacillota > Clostridia > Oscillospirales > Ruminococcaceae > YE71. The sequence goes on along the minus strand of CAMVRM010000005.1, from coordinate 73,200 downwards.
CTTCGGGCATGAGCTTTCTCAGGTCGCCTACCTGAAAGGGAAGAAGAACGCCGTCCCAGCGTGCAGGGTCGGGATTTATGCCGACTATCGGCTGACCGTCAAGGTATTTCATGGTGTTCGCAACAAGCCCGTCACGCCCGAGCGCCGCCACGATGTCATCAGCCCCGAAAATGAAGCCTGTGAGGTAGTCACGGTCGAGCCGCTGGACACGTCCGAACTGCGAGAGTGTTTGCTCCGCAGAAGCAAGTGCCGCCATGTAGCGTTCGTGTTCCTGTTCGTAGTCGGTAAAATCGCCGCCGCTGTGTTCGATGAAGAACTTTGCCTGTCCTGCGGTGTTGTAGCGGCGAATGAGCATTTCGAGCCGTGTTTTCTGGGTCACGAGGACTATCTTTTTTTCACTTGCTCTGTCCATTTTTACTGCTCCTTTCGTGGGGTCATCTGTCTATAAGGCTGTCGAGCAGATCGGGAGTTATATTGAGCGTGCCGATTTTTCCGCTGTTAGCCGCAAGCTTTTCAAACGCCTGAGCGATCATCTTTTCAGGCTCCATGTTCAGCTGTGCCATTGCGACAAGCACATCGCTTCCGAGTCTGCCGTAAGCTTCCATTATCGCACCGATACGATAGCTTTCGGCATCGGCTTCCTTTTTGGCGTTTTCGAGTTTGAGGTCGGCAAGTTCACGGCGCTTTTTCTCCAGCTCTATCTCACTTTCGAGCTTTATGCGTTCACGTTCAGCTTCGCTCTCAATGCGAATGCGTTCCATTTCCGCTTCACGTTCAAGGACCATTCGGCGGGTCTGTATCTCTGTTTCCTTGATCTTCTTTTTCTTTTCCTGAACGGAAATTTCGGTCGAAAGTTCGTTTTCCTTGACAATGCGTTCCTGTTCGATCGAAGCGTTGCGGCGTGCATAGAGCGCATCGTCCGACTGTTTCAGTATGTCCTCACGGGTAGCCGCTTCGAGCGCACGGGCAGTTTCGGGGTTGGCAGTTATCTTGATTATCGAGAATCCCGTCACTTCTGCGCCAAGCCCTGCAAGTTCAGGTTCGTTTTTGAGCCTTTCGAGAACGTCAGCCGCAAGCCCCTCGCCTGCCGCAAGCGCATCAGTCAGTTCCATGTCACCGATAAGGCTTCTGACGGCGACTTCCGAGATGTTGATTATCCTTTTGGAGAGCTTTGCGATCGGGTTTCCGCTGTAAGCTTTTGTTTTAAGGTTAATGGTGAAGTCTATCGCCGAAGCCGCCTTTTTGTAGTCGCTGAGGCGGTAGGTCAGCTGACCCTGAACGCTTATCTTCTGGAAGTCGGCGGTCATTTCTTCAAAAATAAGGTCAGCATCTATGTTCGATACGGGGACAGCCGCCGCCGAAGTCATTCTGTCAAGATAGAAGAAGGAAAGTCCCTTGCCCTCAGCTGTCAGCTTGCCTTTTGTGTATCTCAGAACGTAAAGATTGGGAGAAAACTTAACATACATAGTGATTACCTCCTGTAAGATGTTATTGTTGTGTTGTTATTATCTTTGTGTTTTTATCTCTTTGTTAATAACATTATACTACTAACTTGCCCTTATGTCAATAGCTTGCGCAGATTTTCTGCTATTTGTACAAAAACATAGTATCATTTATATACTATCTATACAAATAGTAAGAACCTGTCTTCACAAGACACGTACAGAGCCTTGTGAAGACAGGTTCTGAGCGTTTAAAATGATAACTTTATTTTTTTGCCATAATTTATGCAATTTTGACTGTTGCATTTAATTTTCTGCTGTGATATAATATGTAATGATGTTTTAGTAATAAGAGGAAAAAATTATGCAGGAGACAAAAAAGATCTGCCGCAGATGTCTGCTCGCCGAACTTTCAGAGGACGAATATGTCCGCTCGCTCAAAGAGTATATCGCAGGCTACCCCGAGGACAAGCGTGTCTGTGAGGAGGAATACCGCCGCAGGCTCGGCATCTGCACCGACTGCGAAAGACTTGCGGACGGGATATGCTCACTTTGCGGCTGTTATGTTGAACTCAGGGCGCTCAAACCGAATTCGGTCTGTCCCGAACCGTTTGACAATAAATGGAAAGTAGATAAATGTTAAAGAAAAGGTAGTATAAATGGAAAAGAAAAATCCTGAAACAACAAAAGAAAAACTTCTTCGTTTTAGTCCGCTTCTGCTGTCGCCGCTCATAACGGCGCTCATGCTGATGTATGTTTTCCGGACACGTCAGTTCTATCCTTTCGGCGAAAGGACTGTCGCATGGTGCGATATGAACCAGCAGGTCGTGCCGCTGTTATGTCAGCTCAAAGACATCTTAGACGGGAAGTCGGGCTGGTTTTTAAGCTTCAAGAACGCATCGGGAATGAACTTTGTCGGCGTGTTCTTCTTCTTTCTGTCAAGTCCGTTCTCGTTCCTTGTGAAGTTTGTCGAAAAGCATGATATGCTTCTGTTTGCTAACATTTTAGTCATGCTCAAAATGATGACTTCGGCAGTCACGGCATCGCTCTATTTTGTGCGCAGTGAGGAACACAGGTCACTTGACCCGCTGTCGGTCAGCCTGCTTGGATTCATGTACGCTTCGAGCGGATATGTGATGCTCTTTTATCAGAATGTCATATGGCTTGACGTGATGTATGTTTTTCCGCTGCTCATGATCTCTCTGGAAAGACTGCACAAAAAACACAAGCCGCTCATGTACATCCTGCTGATGGCACTGGTCATGGTGATAAACTATTATATCGGTTACATGGTGGTGCTGTTCGTTCTGCTGACGGCAGGCATCTATTCGGTAATGGGCATCAAGGCAGACAACGGCGCATCTGCCGAGACTTGTCTGCAATTTCTTGTTGGTTCTGCGGCGGCGGCACTGCTTTCTGCCTGCGTATGGCTGCCGAGTTTCATGCAGTATATGACATCGGGACGCAGGACATCACTGCTCGACAATCTCCGCACAGGCGACCTTGTGACCGACTATGACACAGTTCTGACGGTAATATTCGGCGCAGCGGCAATGCTCATATTAGCGGCTGCGGATATTTACGAGTCACGAAAAGACTGCACCCCCTCGCACAAGCTTTGGAAGATAATGGCACTTCTGCTGACAGTTCCGCTCTTTTTAGAGCCTGTCAACAAGATGTGGCACACGGGAAGTTACATGGCATTCCCTGCGAGATATGCTTTTATGACCGTTTTCATGCTGCTCATCATGTCGGCGCACACCATGAGCATAGATGTGAAGTTCTGCGGCAGTCTGAAAAAATACGGCATCGGCGGCGTGATATGCGCTTTTGCGGTGTTTGTGTTCGGCAAGACGCTGAGTGCATTTATCGAACAGCAGGCTGACGTTCTCAGCGAATATACACGTTCGCTCGGCGGCAGTGAAGCGTCATTCAAGGCTCTGCTGAGAGTTGTTATCGTTTCGCTGATATTTGCGCTGGTGATACGTTTCTTCTACCGCAAAGGCTGGGTCATAAAGAGCGTTTCGCTGGTGTTCCTGTCGGTCATAACAGTCATTCAGGCGGCAGGCATGAGCCGTATCTATATGACAAGTTCGGGCGAAAAAAGCGAGGACACATACGCATTACAGCGCAAAGTCCTCGACCTTTCCGACCATATAGACGATGACAGTTTTTACCGTGTAAAAACAAGTGCAAAGATTTTCGACTACAACATGATAGGCGCTATGGGCTATAATTCCATAGGTCATTACACATCACTCACCAAAGAGGACTATATGTTCACCATGAAGCGGCTGGGCTATACTTCCGTGTGGATGGAGATAGGCACTTGCGGCGGAACTGCGCTGACAGATTCACTGCTGTCTGTCGGCTATGAGATAGGTCACGACCGCCCCGAGAACACTGTCTATAACTTTGATGCGTATAACATCTATCCGCTCTCGGACAAGCTTCCGCTGGGTATCGTTACCGAAACGCTCCCCGATGAGGAGGAGATACCTGCGCAGCTGACAAGGACGGAAGTGCAGAGATACACCGCCGAGGCGCTTTTCGGAAACAGCGACATGATAAGCATTTATGCTCCCGATGAGGGTGAACTGCACATAAAGGACGGAAATTTCACCGTTGCTGACGGCGAGACCCTTATCTATCGTGTGCGTGTAGGCAAAAAGCAGTCGCTGTATTTTGACTGCTTTGACAGGCTCTCCAACGAACTGAGCGAGCCTGACTATGACAGCTTTTCGGTTGCGGTAAACGGCAAGAGCATCTGCCGAAGCTATCCGTTCAGCAAGGAAAACGGCGTACTCAAACTTGGCACGTTCGAGAACGAGATCGCCATAATCGAGATACACGCCCTCAAAGATGTTTCAGTCCCCAGTTACGGCGTTTTCGGTATCGACAGGGAAAAACTCTCACAGGCGGTGTCGGGGGTCAAAACACTTGGGCTTACCGAGATGAAGAATGGACTGAAAGGTTCGTGCGACCTTGACAAGCCGTCAACTATCCTGCTGTCAGTGCCTTATGACAGCGGATTCACCCTTAAAGTCAACGGCAGGGAACAGCCGATAAACAAGTCGATGTCCTGCTTCATGAGTTTTGAACTTGACGCAGGTCACAGCGACATTGAGATAAGCTTTGTGCCAACGGGCTTCAAGGCAGGCGCAGTGCTGAGCATCATCGGAGCGGCAGTCATAGCGGCGTATGCGGTATATCTGAGCAGGCGAAAAGAACCCGAACAGCCCACGTCTGCGGCAATGGTCAGCAGGTATCTTGTTGCGGGAGCGGCGATACTTGTGTTTATAGCGGTCTATATACTTCCTTTGATAATAAATATCCTGTTCTGGAAAAAAGAAGTTAAATAAAAGAGAAAGCGGAGAAACGTTCAAAAATTTCTCCGCTTTCTTTTTGTGAAACGGTATATTCGCAAGTGTATCAGCTACATATATTTTCTGTCGAACTCGTCAACGGGTATCGCCTTGTCGAAAAGCCAGCCCTGAGCCATTGTGTGACCGCCCGATGCAAGTATCTGAGCCTGTTCTTCCGTCTCAACGCCCTCGAAGATGATGTCCTTGCGTGTTGACTGGATAAGGCGGCAGATATGGGTAACGTAGTCCCTTGAAAGTTCGCTTGAACCGATGTTGTCGATGAACACCTTGTCCACCTTTACGATGTCGACAGGGGCATCTATCAGTACGCTCAGCGAGGAGTAGCCCGTTCCGAAATCATCGATGTCGATGCGGAAACCCTGTTCTCTCAGCTTGCGCATATTGGTGAACAGGTTCTTTACGTCCTGCGTGAAGCAGCTCTCGGTTATTTCCAGCTCGATAAGACGCTTTTCAACTCCGTAGATCTCCGCAAGTTCAGTCACCTTTGTGACGAACGATGGGTCGGTGTTGTGGCGGCGTGAGAAGTTGACCGAGATAGGGATAAGTTCCTTGCCCTCTTCCTTCCAGCGTTTCAGGCATTTCAGCACCTGTTCGTAGATGTACATATCAACGTGGGTTATGTAGCCCACATCTTCAAGCACCTCGATGAATTCGTAGGGAAGTTTGTAGCTGCCGTCGGGGTTCTTCCAGCGTGTGAGAGCTTCTGCGCCGATCATTTTTCTTGTCACAAGGTCGAACTTGGGCTGAAGGAAAAGTTCGATAGCGCCCGTCTTGATAGCCGTCCACACCTCGCTTGCAATAGTCTGATCGTGGCTGCGCTTCTTGCGCATTCTGTCGGTATAGACGCCGCAGGGCAGATCGGCTGCGCCCTTGATGTTGCGGCGTGCAAGGTTAGCGTTGTCTATCGCAACGGTTATGTCCTCGTCAGCCGAGCGGAAGAAATAAACGCCCGTTGAGATCTGAAAATCGCTGTGAGGGTATCTCAGCTTCTGTGCCGAGGAAAACTCGGAGTTGCGTGTGTTGACTTCTTCGATGAGTTTTTCACGGTCGGGGGCTTTGAACAGCGACACGAAGTAGTCGGAATAGATGCGGCAGCCTGCAAGACTTGCGCTGCATTCGCAGACGATCATCGCAAAGCTTCTGAGCATCCTGTCGCCTGCTTCGTAGCCGAAATTCTCGTTGACGTATGAGAAATCGTTGATGTCGGAATAAACAAGCGCAAAGCATTCGTTGGGGTTGAAGCTTTCTCTGAGTATTTCCGCAGCAACAGTTTTGAAAGCGTTCCTGTTGTAAAGATCGGTAACACGGTCACGGTTGGTCAGCCGCTCGATCTCACGGCGGTCGCTTGCGATGCGTGTTTTCATGGTCTTTAAATGGTCGATAGAATAGATCATGCCATAGATGTTGGAGATATTGTCATCTTTGTCGGCGATGCTTATGTAGACCATTCTGTACCAGCGGTATTCGTCATCGTACATTCGGGTGCGGTATTCCATAGAGCCTTTGCCTGTGTTGACAAGAGCTTTTTCCCATGTGGAGTAGTAAAGTCCCACGTCCTCGGGGTGGATATATTTTTCGGCAATGCGGTCTGACAGAACGTTGTCAAAGTCACCGCTGTCATTTATCATGCGAAGCTTTCTCGAAGTCGTCATGATCCTGTCGTTCACAGCGTCATAGTCGAAGAAAGTTTCATCGGTGTTCTCGCTTATCATCTTGAAGCAGAGGTTTTGTTTGACGAGCAGTTTTTCACGTTCCACCTTGTCGGTTATGTCTGCGAGTGAGCAGTGGATAAGTGTGCTGCCGTCCTCCTCTGTGTCGAAGTATCTGCCCGAGATGCGCATCCACTTGCTGCCGTGGCGAAATTTAAGGTCAAGAGTGAAAGGCTCATGATCGCTGACGCATTTTGCAAATGCTTTTTTGAAGCGTTCGGCGTGCTTTTCGGAAACAAGTGCGCAGTGTTCGTTCTTAGGCGAACTGATGCTAAGTCCCGTCAGTCGGAAATATTCACTGCTGCCTTTGACAAGGCTTATCTCGCTGTCCTTGATACGATAGACAGCAAGTCCACCGGGAAAGTTGTCGGCAATGAAATCTATCTCAGCGGAGGTGCGCTCAAATTCCTTCGAGACCGCACGATAGCTGTTTATGTCTGAGAGGATAACGTCAACGCAGAGTTCACCCTCGTTATTGCGGTAGTTCCTGCCGATGCAGATAACGCCCAGTCTTCCTCCGTCAGCCGTGACTATATTGTGTTCCAGCGTTCCGCCGTCACTGTTTTTGAACATATCGATGACCGATATGTATTCGTCAAGTATCTCAGGCGGCACAAGTGAAAAGAAAGTGACATCGCCGCTTTCGATCTGCGAGCGCTTATAGCCTGTCATTTTGAGGAAACCCTCATCGCAGCTTATGATCCTGCCGTTTTGATCTAAATTCGTTTTGTAAGTTCCGCAGAACACTTTTTTTATTGTGTCAGTGGCTTTCGTTCCCATAACGGCGAGCCTCCTTTCTGCAATTATCAACGTTTTTACGTTGTTTTTGCAACAATGGTATTTATTAATATATTATAACATAATCTTCAAACAATTACAATAGAGAAATAATATTTTCGTCATTATATACAATGGTATTTATGCAATTTAACAAAAAATAACATAAAACTCTTGACGATCAATCAGCAGTTTGCTTATGATTTGATAAATGGTAATTGGGCGAAAAAAAGTATTACTAAACTTACAGAGCTGACATATACTCTTGGTTATAGTTAAATATTAACGGAAAATGAATCATTTATCGTGCTAAACTAAAAGCACTTTAAAGCATTATCGTATTACTTTTAACTCTCTCTAATTAAAAAGCACTAAAATAGGAGATAATATTTGTTTGAATTTGACAACATTTTTATTTACCCCTTGACTTATTAAAACGAGGGTGATATAATAGGCTTTATGGTCGAATTATAGTCAAATCAGAAAATATATGATACAGATATTTTTTGACAATTCTTAGCTTTGTTAATAATTACTCTTTTGCTTTAATGCGGTACAGCGTTATTATATTATAAAGGTATACCGCAAATGGAGCAAAGGAGAAAAATAGTAAAGGATCGGGATAGAAAATGAGCACAAAAACCCTGGTTTACATTCTGAAAAGGCTTTTGCTCGCAGTTATTACGGTGTGGCTGGTCATCACTGTGACGTTCTTCGTCATGCACGCAGTTCCCGGCGGACCGTTCGTCGGCGAAAAAGCTGTTTCTGAATCGGTAAGAAAAGCAATGGAAGCCAAGTACGGGCTTGACAAGCCGCTGTTCGAGCAGTATGTCACTTATCTGTCAGATATTGTGACAAGGTTTGACTTCGGCCCGTCACTCAAACAGCGTGGCAGACAGGTCATGGACATCATCAGCGACGGTTTGCAGACCTCCGCATACATTGGTGTTATCGCAGCGTTCTTAGCGCTTATCATCGGCGTTGTGCTGGGTGCTGCGGCAGCACTCAACAGAAACAAGTTTGCTGACCGCTGCATCATGGTCGTGACAACAGCATTCGTTTCGATGCCCTCGTTCATCATGGGTTCGCTGCTGCTGACTATCTTCGCAGTGAAACTGGAATGGTTCCCCGCAAACGGTGATGCCGAAAACGGACTTATCCTGCCTATCATCACCCTTTCGCTCTACCCAATGGCTTACATCACACGTCTGACACGTTCCTCGATGCTTGACGTTCTGGGTCAGGATTACATCAGGACAGCAAAGGCTAAGGGCGTTTCAAAGTGGAAGATAATCTTCGGTCATGCCATGAAAAACTCGCTTATCCCTGTTATCACTTACTTCGGACCTATGCTTGCGTATATCGTAACGGGTTCGCTGGTAGTAGAGCAGATATTCGCAGTCCCCGGCATCGGCAGAGCATTCGTAAACAGCATCACGGGACGTGACTACACGCTGCTTATGGGCACGACTATCATTCTTGCCGTGCTGATAATCGTCATGAACCTTCTCAGCGATATTATGTATAAGATCGTTGACCCCAGGATCACACTTGAATAAGGGAGAGCAGAAAATGAGTAACAAACCTTTCAGCGTTCAGTTGAACGTGGACGACTTTATCCCGGCTACCGACAAGGAAAAAGAATATATGGTGCGTATGCGCCCGGCCTCGACATTCTTCAAGGACGGCGTTAAGCGGCTCGTAAAGAACAAGGTAGCACTTGTGAGCTTTGTGGTGATCGTGTTGATAACCTTATCGGCGATAATCGTGCCGATGTTCTGGCCCTATTCCTACGAACAGCAGCTGGGCATTACCCCCGGACAGCCTATCGACAACAGCTTCGTGAACTTAGCTCCCTTTGAGTACGGCAAGTCGGAGCAGGCAAAGATAGACGCAGGCGAAAGCGTTGTGCCGCACATCTTCGGCACGGATTCACAGGGACGTGACTACTTTATCCGTGTGGTATACGGAACACGCATCTCGCTGGCAGTCGGATTTTTTGCAAGCATAATCGTGCTGATAATCGGTCTGACAGTCGGCTCAGTCTCGGGCTACGCAGGCGGCAAGGTGGACATGGTGATAATGAGAATAGTCGACATGATCTACTCACTGCCCGATATGCTCATGGTAATACTTCTGGCATCGGTGCTGAAACAGTCGCTTGAAGGCAAGCTTGACGGCACGATGCTCGCAAAGATAGGCTCTAACATTATAAGCCTGTTCATCGTGTTCGGCGTGCTTTACTGGGTGTCGATGGCAAGACTTATCCGTGGTCAGATCCTTTCGCTCAAAGAGCAGGAATACGTGCTTGCAGCTCAGGCGGCAGGCGCAAAGGGAAGCTGGATAATCTTAAAGCACCTTATCCCCAACTGCTTCTCGGTAATAATCATTTCGACAGCGCTCCAGATACCCAGCGCTATCTTTACCGAAAGCTATCTTTCGTTCCTCGGACTTGGCGTTAATGCGCCGATGCCGTCACTGGGTTCGCTCGCATCGGAAGCGCTCAACGGTCTGTCGTCTTATCCGTACAGACTTGCTATCCCTGCTGTCGTTATCTCGCTCATCGTTCTTTCGCTGAACCTGTTCGGCGACGGTCTGCGTGACGCATTCGACCCGAAACTCAACGTTTAAGAAAGGAAGTGCGCAAAAATGAGATTACTCGAAGTAAACGATCTGCACACATCTTTCTTTACAGATGCAGGCGAGGTCAAGGCAGTAAACGGCGTGTCGTTCAACCTTGACAAAGGAAAAGTGCTGGGCATAGTCGGCGAGAGCGGCTCGGGCAAGTCGGTAACGGCTTACTCGGTGATGCAGATACTTGCAAGCGCAGGCAAGATAGTCGGCGGTTCGATAAAATTCAACGGTCAGGAACTTGTGGGCGCAGGCGAAAAGGTCATGAAAACTATCCGTGGAAACCGCATATCCATTATATTCCAAGACCCTATGACAAGCCTTAATCCAACTTATACTATCGGAAAACAGCTTATGGAAGCTATACTCCTCCACACTGACCGCAACAAACAGCAGGCTCATGAACGTGCGATAGAGATGCTCAAACTCGTTAACGTCAACGAACCCGAAAAGCGCATGAAACAGCACCCGTTCGAGCTTTCGGGCGGTATGAGACAGCGTGTCATGATCGCAATGGCGCTTGCCTGCGAGCCTGACATACTTATTGCGGACGAGCCTACCACAGCGCTTGACGTTACCATTCAGGCGCAGATACTTGAACTTATGAAGAACTTGCAGGAAGAACTCGGCATGGCGATAATCATGATAACCCATGACTTAGGTGTTGTGGCGCAGATGTGCGATGAGGTCATCGTTATGTATGCAGGCTCGATATGCGAGCAGGGAACTGCTGACGAGATTTTCTATAACCCCTGCCACGAATACACAAAGGGTCTGCTGCGCTCGATACCCACAACTTCAAATGATGATGAGCAGCTGCGCCCCATAACGGGTACGCCTATCGACCTGCTGAATATGCCCAAGGGATGTCCCTTTGCACCGAGGTGCGATAACGCTATGAAGATATGCCTTCGTGAAAGAGCGGAGCGTATGCAGATAAACGAAGATCATCAGGCTGAATGCTGGATGAATGTCAAGAAACTTATGGAAAAGGAGGGTGACAAGGCTTGAGCGCTAGTAACGAAAATCTCATCGAGATACGTCATCTGAAAGAATATTTCAACATAAACGTGGGACTGTTCAAGTCAAAGCCCCTTAAAGCCGTTGACAATGTTTCGTTCGACATAAAGAGGGGCGAAACGCTGGGTCTTGTCGGCGAGAGCGGCTGCGGAAAAACAACTGTCGGACGCACTATCCTGAACCTCTATAAGCCGACTGACGGCGAAATCATCTACAACGGAAAGCCTATCAAGACAAAGGCTGACATCAAGGAGTTCCGTAAGAAAGCGACCATGGTGTTCCAGGACCCTTATTCCTCGCTCGACCCGAGAATGACCGTTTCTGACATAATCGCAGAACCGCTCGACATACACAAGATGTATCAGTCGAAGCAGGAGCGCCGTGACAGAGTGCTGGAACTTATGAGCTATGTAGGACTCAACTCCGAGCACGCTTCAAGATATGCTCACGAGTTCTCGGGCGGACAGAGACAGCGTATCGGCATTGCACGTTCGCTTGCGATAAAGCCCGAATTCATCGTCTGTGACGAGCCTGTTTCGGCTCTTGACGTGTCGATACAGGCGCAGGTAATAAATATGTTCGATGAACTTCAGGAAAAACTGGGACTGACATATCTGTTCATTGCACATGATCTGCTGGTAGTGCGCCACATCAGTGACCGCATTGCCGTTATGTACCTCGGAAGAATGGTGGAACTTGCCGACGCTAAGGAGATATACGATCACCCTCAGCACCCTTACAGCAAGTCGCTGCTCTCGGCGGTGCCCGTTCCCGACCCCAAGACCGCAAGGGAAAACAAACGTATCGTGCTTTCCGGCGATATACCCAGCCCGCTCAACGCACCCTCGGGCTGTCCGTTCAGAACACGCTGTCAGTACGCAACCGAAAAATGCGCAGAATTCATGCCTCAGCTCAAAGAAATTTCGAGCGGACATTACTGTGCGTGTCATATGCTTTAACTGCCGAAAGGTTCGGCTGGAAATATTATAGTTTTATGGAGGATCTTATGAAAAGAAAAGTATTTGCTGCAATGCTCGCAGGCATCATGCTCGCAGGAACAACAGGCTGCGGACCCGCAAGTGCAAAGAAGAAAGGCGGCTCGGCTTCCGGTGACGGTCAGGAGATAAGTGTTTGCCTTGCTTCCGAGCCGGGAACTCTTGACCCTGCACTCAACTCGTCTGTTGACGGTGCAACACTGTGCGCACATATGTTCGCAGGTCTTGCTAAGTGGGAGCAGAGCGAGTCGGGCGCTCTTGAAATCGTCCCCGACCTTGCTACCGAACTGCCCGAGGGCGTTGAGAATGATGACGGAACTGTTACTTACACCTATACTCTGCGTGACGGCGCAAAGTGGTCTGACGGAAAGGACGTTACCGCTAAGGACTTTGAGTTCGCATGGAACAGAGCCTGCTCGCCTGAACTTGCTGCTGATTACGGCTATATGTTCGAGGTAGTTCAGGGCTATAACGAAATGTGGGCTGAGAACGCTCCCTCAGATGCAAAGCTTTCTGTTACAGCAAAGGACGACAAGACTCTTGAAGTAACTCTTTACAACAAGGTGAGCTACTGGAACGAACTGCTTGCATTCCCGAGCTATTTCCCTGTTCGTGAAGACGTTGTTTCTAACGATTCGTGGGCTACCGACCCGTCAACATTCATCTGCAACGGCGCTTACACCATGGATTCGTGGGAGCATAACAGCGTTATCACACTTGTCAAGAACGACAGCTATGTTGATGCTGAAAACGTGACAATGGACGCTATCAACTTCTATCTTTCTGACGATGCGAACAATATGCTCACTAACTACAAGAACGGCAGCTGGCAGCTTATCGACGATGTTCCCACCAACGAGATCGCAAGCCTTAAAGCAAGCTATCCCGATAACTTTGTAGTAGCAGGTCAGCTGGGTACTTATTATATCAGCTGGAACAACAACTATTCGCTTCTCCCTGCTTCCAGCAGCCTTACAGGTGCTGACAAGATCAAGGCTGAGAACGAGATCAGAAATGCACTCGCACTCATCATCGACAGAAACTACATCGTTGACAACATCGCACAGGGCGGACAGATCCCTGCTTCTTCCTTCGTTGCAATGGGTCTGACTGATGCTGACGGCTCACAGTTCTATGAGAACGCAGGCGACAACAGCTACCCCGGTTACTATGATGTTTCGGCTGATTCCTACCAGAAGAACTGGAACAGCGCTATCGAGACATTAAAGAAATACTACACCTATGACGAGGCTTCGGGCAAGTTCACAGATGCTCCCTCTATGACCTATCTCTACAACACAAGTGATGCTCACAAGGCTATCGCTGAAAACATTCAGGGCGTTTTCGCAAGCATCGGTATCGACATGAGCCTTGAAAATCAGGAGTGGGCAACATTCCTCGAAACCAGAAAGTCGGGCGACTTCACCGTTGCAAGAAACGGCTGGCTCGCTGACTACAACGATCCTATCAGCTTCCTTGATATGTGGACTACCTCTTCGGGCAACAACGATGTTCAGTTCGGCAAGGGCGCAAACGCTTCTGTTGCGGCTTACAGCATTGACTGCACCGACTGCGGCATCGACCTTAAAGTTACTGACGGCACATGGGCTGAGACTTATGACGCACTGATAACACAGATCAAGACCTGCGCTGACAATGACACACGCTACAAGCTGATGCACAAGGCTGAGGATATGCTCATGGAGACAGGCTGCCTTACTCCGCTTTACTACTACACCGATCTTTACATGATCGACTCCAACGTTAAGGGCTTCTTCAGCAATCCTCTCGGATACAAGTACTTCATGTACTGCACCATTGAATAAGCTTTTACAGGTTCTAAAGGGTGTTCTTCTGTGCCATGAGTGCGGAAGAACACTTTTTTTAAAAAATACTCCCAAAATGCGCATAGGTTAAAAAAGGCACTTGATTTTTTCGTCATAATGTGGTATGATATATAGTATAACAGTTGACAGAGATTTTCATATGCCGTCAAATGTATGGCGGCAAAATACTTAATGCAAAAAGGAGCTCATATGAAAAAAAGAAAAGATCCTGATATTCTCGATGTGCTGTTCAGCGGCGTTGACGAAGCAGGCGGAGAGCCTGCCGAACTCGAAACCATAAAGCTGCCATGCGTGCCTGCAAGGGGCTTTGTGCTGTTCCCGAATATGTCACGCACATTTGAGATGATACGCAAAAAGAGCATCTTCTCCGCAAAAAAAGCACTTACTGCCGATAATATCATTTTCATCACTGCACAAAAGGACAGCTTTGAGGACGACCCCTCGATGGACAGCGTTTATAACGTTGGAACTATTGCTTTCGTTGACCAGATAGTGAGCGCAGCAGGCGGAGTTTACCGCTGCTCGGTCAGGGGCATCGCAAGGGCTGAAATGGTCGGTTTTTCGGCAAGCGGCAGAGGTTTTACCGCAGAGATAAAGCGTATGCAGCCTGTTCTGTCCGAAAATGAGGACAAAAACGAACTCGAAGCCCTCATGAGAGAGGTAAGAGAGCTTTATGATAACTTTGTTGCTTCTAACAGAAATCCCGACAGTCTGCCTGCTATCGGAGCTATGAGTGACCCGAACATGATGATAGATACTATCCTTGAATCATCGCCGTTCACAGTCGAAAAGGAACAGCAGCTGCTCTGCGCCGATACAGTCACTAAGCGTTTGTCGCTCATCGCTGAGTTTCTTATGTATGAGATAACCATAAACGAACTGGAAGATCATATCCACGTTCAGGTGCAGGAGGCTATCACACGCAATCAGCGTGATTTTTACATAAGAGAACAGATAGCCGCATTGCAGGACGAGCTGGGCGAAAACGGCAGCGGCGGCGACATCTCCGAAGCAAACTCGTTCAGGGAGAAGCTCGAAAGCTTCAAGAATATCCCCGAGGAAGCGTTCAAGAAGATAGACGAGGAGATCGAGCGCTACGAAAAAACTCCTGCTTATTCTCAGGAAGCGGCAACGATCAGAAGCTATCTCGAAACGGTCCTTTCTCTGCCTTGGGACGAAAAGACGGAAGAAACTGCCGACACAGAACTTGCCGAGAAGATACTTAACGAAGATCACTACGGTCTGCAAAAGGTCAAGGAGCGTATACTCGAAAATATCGCAGTAAGACAGCTTACGCCCGAGGTCAAGGGACAGATAATCTGCCTTTACGGTCCTCCGGGAGTGGGCAAGACCAGCATCGCAAAGTCTGTTGCAAGGGCACTCGGCAGAAAGTATGTTCGTGTGTCGCTGGGCGGCGTTCGTGACGAAAGCGACATAAGAGGTCACAGGAAAACTTATGTGGGCGCAATGCCGGGACGCATCGTTCAGGCACTCAGGGAAGTCGGCGTGAAGAACCCCGTTATGCTGCTGGACGAGATAGACAAGATGTCCAACGATTACCGTGGCGACCCGTCCTCCGCAATGCTCGAAGTGCTTGATTCGGAACAGCACTTCAAGTTCAGAGATCACTACACCGAAGTGCCGTTTGACCTGTCGGACGTTCTGTTCATCACGACTGCGAACTCTCTCAACACAGTTCAGCCCCCTCTGCTCGACAGAATGGAGGTCATTGAACTCAACAGCTACACCCGTGAGGAAAAATTCCACATCGCAAAGGAACACCTTGTTCCGAAGCAGCTGAAAAAATACGGCATAAAGGCATCACAGCTGAAAATAAACGACTCGGCGATCTATTCGCTCATTGACGATTACACCCGTGAGGCAGGCGTGAGAAAGCTTGAACGTGCTATCGCTTCTCTTTGCAGAAAGAGCGCAAAGAAGCTCGTTTCGGGCGAGAAAAAAGTCAGCATCAAGTCCTCGAACATAACTGAATTTTTAGGCAGCCGCAAGAACGGTGAGGAACTTTATATCAAGAAGCCGACTGTCGGCTGTGTGAACGGTCTTGCGTGGACATCGGTGGGCGGCGTTATCATGCCTATCGAGTGCGCAGTTCTCCCGGGAAAGAGCAGGACTGTATTCACAGGTTCGCTGGGCGATGTTATGAAAGAGAGCCTTAAAATAGCCATAACTCTTGCGAGAGGACTTGCGAAGAAGTACGATATTGCTGCGGATTTCTATGATAAAGTCGACCTGCATATCCATGCTCCCGAGGGTGCTGTTCCAAAGGACGGTCCGTCCGCAGGCGTTACCATGACAACGGCGCTCATCTCGGCGCTGTCGGGCTATGCCGCACGTTCTGACGTTGCGATGACGGGCGAGATCTCACTCATGGGAAATGTTCTCCCGATAGGCGGCTTGAAGGAAAAATCCATGGCGGCTTATAAGGCAGGCATGAAAACGCTCATAATCCCCAAGGGCAACATTCCCGACCTTGACGAGATAGACGAAGTGGTGAAGAATGCCCTTGAAATAATCCCTGTTTCGGACATCGAAGAAGTGCTGAAAACCACTCTTATCACCGACAAGAAGAAAAAGACCTCCGCTGCGCCCAAGCCTGCGCCGAAAAAGCGTGGCAGAAAGCCCAAGTCTGCGCCCGCAGAACAGGAGCAGCCGCCCGAAGTTACCGTAGGTTAAAGGCGGTGAAGCGATGAACTGGAACAACGCAAAATTCGTAACATCATTCGGAAAGCTGTCCCAGATGCCCGAGTCCGACCGACCCGAGGTCTGTTTTTCAGGACGCTCAAACGTTGGAAAATCAACGCTAATAAACAAGCTCCTCAACCGCAAGGCGCTCGCAAGAGTGAGTTCCGTCCCCGGAAAAACGGTGACGATAAATTTCTTCTCGGTAGGGGAGATCCACCTTGCCGACCTCCCGGGTTACGGTTATGCCAAAGTCTCAAAGGGCGAGAAAAGCGGCTGGAGCGACCTTATCGGCGGTTATCTTGCGGACGGCAGCCGTCAGCTTGAACTGGTGGTGCAGCTGGTTGATATGCGACACGCACCCAGCCGTGACGACCTGCAAATGATAAACTACCTTATCGACAACGAACTTCCGTTCATAATCGTGCTGACAAAAGCTGACAAGCTGAACAAGCGTGAGCGTGAGGAACGCATGGCGGCGTTCACAAAGGAGATACCCTGCTTTGATGACATAACCGTTGTGCCGTTCTCGTCTGTGACGGGTGAGGGCGTGGAACAGCTTCGTGAGATAATCGAGGATGCTTCACTTAACTGAGTAAAAATATGGACAGATGTTCTTTGCGTGAGAACGTCTGTCCATTTTTTTGTGCTATTAAGTTATTACAGAACAAGTATTATCCTGAAAACTTCGTCCTCAAATTCAGCGGAGATACTTCCGCCCAGAAGTTCCGTAAACTGCTTTGCGATAGCAAGTCCAAGTCCCGAATTGCCTTTGGTTCGTGAGATGTCGGTGGTGTAGAACTCCTCAAATATGCGTTCGGTGTCGATGTGTTCATCGGTGCTGTTCTCGAATATGAACGTCAGACGTTCGCCCTCGGTGAGCGTTATGTGCAGATCACCTTTGCCGTGTTTGAGAGCATTGCCGATGAGGTTGTCGAATATTCGCATAAGCATAGTTCGGTTTGAACGATATTTGATTCGCTTGCGTGGAGTGTCGAGCGATATGCTTCTGTTTCGTGCGCAGTAATCATCGAAGTAATGCACGGAGGCTTCTTCCAGAACGGCAGTCGGGTCAAGTTCTTCCAACTCGGGCGGTTCGCCCCGTGAGATCATCTTTGAGAACTCGAAGAATGAGTTTATCAGTTCTTCCAGCCGCACCAGCCGCCGCTCGATTATTTCCAGTTCACGCTGTTTTTCCTGCTCCGGTATGTCGGAAGTACGCACCATGCCGATGTAGCCCATGGCTGAAGTGAGGGGAGTGCGCAGATCGTGGGAGATGTTCGTCATCATCTGTTCAAGCTCGTGATTTCGGCGGTTGTAATCGACCTGAGACTGCCTTATCTCGATAAGCAGAGCGTTTATCTCGTTTATAAGCCTGTCCGCAGTGCCGCTCGAAGAACGCACAAGAGCGTTCGTTTCGATGCTTTTTAGCTGTTTCAGCTGACGGGCGATGCTGTTTATCTCTTTTCTCTGCACGATGCAGATCGCAAGCAGAACAAGCGCTGAAACGGTCATTATTGTCAAGGCTGCTGCCATAGTTTCAAATCCTTTCCGATAACGCCAAAAAGGGCGAACCTGTCATCGCCCTTACGGTTTGTTAATCTATCTCTCTTTTGGTGAATATCACATATCCGAACAGCGCACTCAGAATGATCACCAGCGCACTTCCTGCCATGCACTTTGCCGTAAAACTGCCTGATGTTTCTTTTGCAACTCTCATGATAATGGTGCTGATCTCACAGGTGAGCATTTTTTCGGCGAAGGCTTTTGTATCCTTTATGCCATACAGTACGAGTCCAAGCGTGGTGTAAAGTATCGGTGAGATTATCGTTACGGAGTTGAACACTGCGCCCTTTTTCACCGCAAATGCTATGAAGATGAACAGCGAAATGATCGCCGCCATAACAGGAAGCTGGACTGCGACCGATTTTGCAAAACGTCCGAGCGATGATGAATACTCAGAGCCGTTGACAAGTCTGTTTGCGGCATAAAAAGCAAAGTTCAGCAATGAAAAGCTTAAAAGCGTGTAAACAAGGATAAAGAAATATTTCGAGAAGTAATATGTTTTGCGGCTTATTGCCGAACTTATGGTGTTTTTGTAGGTGTGGTTCGAGAACTCCGAGCATACGGTGGTGAACACGGGGATTATGAACAGGTAATAGTAGGTGAAATTCCAGCTTACCATGCGAACGTCCATTTTTAACGAATTATCTGTTACTATGGGTGCGCCCAGTGATATGCCGCCTTCCTGTTTGTAAATTATAGTTATCAGATAGGAAATAAGCATAACTCCCCAAAAGAGATAAAAACCTTTTGTTTTAGTCATGCGGTAAAGTTCCGCTTTTATCATATTTATCATGCCGATGCTCCTTTCAGTTGTTCTCGCTCACAAGCTGTTTGAAGTAATCTTCGAGCGAAACGCCCGATTCTGTCAGCCCTTCGACTTCAACGCCGTTTGTCACAAGCTGTTTGTTCAGTTCTTTGGCGCTCACGCCTTCCTCATAGATGCGCAGTTCCGACTTGTCGATGACTTTGTAATTCGTGATGCCGAGGCTGTCGATAACTGTTGAAGCGTGCTTAACATCACCGCACTTGACAACGATACAGCGGCTGCATTCAAGGTCAAGTTCCTGCTTTGTAACGCTCTTTATAAGCCTGCCTTTCTCGATGAACACGAAATGATCGGCAACGGCGTAAAGCTCCGAGAGGATATGGCTTGAAATGATAAATGTCATGCCACGCTCACGGTTTAGCGTCCGGAACGTGTCACGCAATTCTGCGATGCCTATCGGGTCAAGACCGTTTATCGGTTCGTCAAGAATAACGATGTCGGGGTCATCGAGCATTGCAAAGGCGATGCCAAGCCGCTGTTTCATGCCGAGAGAGAAAGTCTTAAATTTTTTGTTCCGTGCGTCTGTCAGGCTGACCAGTTCAAGAACTTCGTCTATCTTTTTCATGTCGGTAATGCCTTTTTGCAGGCAGTAGAATTTAAGGTTCTGGAACGCCGTCATACTGCCGAAAAAAGCAGGATTCTCGATAAGACAGCCGATGCGCCGTTTCAGAAAGCTGTTGGTACTGTCCTTGCCGAAAAGCTGATAGCTTCCCGAAGTAGGTTCGGTAAGCCCCGTTACCAGCTTCATGAGAGTTGTCTTGCCTGCGCCGTTTCGTCCGATAAGTCCGCAGATGTCACCACGGCAGACAGAAAAATCAGCTTCGTTTAGTGCGGTGAAACTGCCGTACTGTTTAGTGAGCTGTTTGGTGGAAAGAATTATCTCGTTCATTTGTTGATCCTCCTTGTTGTTTTGTCTGATATAAGTATAGCAGGGAAGTCTTAAAAAACACTTAAATGCAGTCTTAAAAAAAGCTTAAAAAAGGCTTAATTTGGCGCTTTTGTTATATGTATGCGATTTTCACCAAGATTTCATTGACAAACTTGTGAAAATTTGCTATAATATATAAGTCGAAAGAGATAAACAGTTCAAAAAAGGACGTGTATAAATGAGTAAAGATAAAACAGGTACGAGCAGTATCGTGAGGACGTGCCTGACAGTCGGGCTTCTTCTGCTGTCGGCAGGCGCTTACGGTGCAAAGGTCTACCTCAACAAGAACACTGATGCCGAGCCTGCCGCCGCTCCCGTTCCCGTTAAGGCGGAGTATGTCAGCGGAGAACAGGACTCGCTCGATTCGGTGGTCGCAGGAACGCCTGTCAAGTGCGAACGTGCAGTAAAGATCACTCAGGGCGAGGGCTATCTGCGCTATAATATCCAGCTTCTCGACAGTGACGGCACACCTCTTGACGATAAGCTTCAGGAAAAGCTTGACGAGAAAAAGGCGCTCGAAGATATGGCTGACCCCGAAATTTCAAGCTACCGTGCGTTTCATGAGGGCATCTGCTGGGCAACGAATGATTACAACCAGCTTGCCGCAAAGGGCGAACTTGTGCTGAACAGCTTCTGCCGTTCATTTGGTGATGATGTTGAGTTTACAACGCCATGTTCCGAGGATAACATCTCAAAGCTGACAGATTCGGGCGAACTGGAAGTCGGCTTCGATACAGATGACCTTGTGGTGCTGAAAAACGAGGAACATCCTTTCACACGAACGGTAATATTCAGCAAAAAACTTTCCGAGGGTGATGTTTGCCCGATCTACGATCATATAATCCTGCCGTATGACTGGAATTTTGCGAACACTATTTACGAGGGATTTATGATGAATGATGAGGGCGATATGCAGGAATGCAACATCGAGATAAACAATATGGAGCTTGTGGGCGAGGGCTTCGGGATAAAAGTCACGGCTGATGTGGTCGATGCGCTTGATTATCCCAACGCCGCAACCGCTTTCAAATCCGCCAAATCCGCAGGAAAATGAGAATTAAAAAAGAGTAAGAGAACAAATGTTTTCTTACTCTTTGTTTTTTAGTAGAATGTTGCGACTTGCTGTTCGGGCGGTTCACAGGGTTCAAGGCTCTTGACGGTCAGCACAGGACCTTTCTTGCGGTACATCTTGTGCCACTTGTACGCCACCTCGAAAGTTGCGTTGAACCACTGGGGCTGATCGGTCATGGGCTGGTCGCAAAGTGTCACGTACCAGCAGAACTGAATATCCTCAACACAGCAGGTCATTATCTGCCGTCCGAGAGCGATAACGCCTTTCGGGAACTTTGGATTGCCCAGCGCCGCCGCTTTAAGGGTTATGAGTTTGCCGTCATACTTCTTCGGTTCTTCGCCGATGTCCCTGTACCAGAGCGCATAGTCACGATCCTCAACATAGATATGGTCAGCTTCAACATCAAACGGCAGAGGGTCTTCGATGTCGTCATATCCGCCCGTTCCGTCAGTGTATTCATATGCTATCTGAGTGCGCCTGCTCACACCACGGACTATCTTGTGGAACTCCATTGTGTCCATAGTGTTCTTGTCCACACGGTTGAAAACTACCAGTTCGCACATATTAAGCTTGTCGACAACAAGACTGCGCATATTCTGATTGTAGTTGAGGAAAGTTGTCGCATCGACAAAATTCAGTATCTGATAGATCATCCAGTCATCGGGAAGCGCTTCAAACAGCTCGTTTACCAGCCACATACCGTTATACTCGATAACAACTCTGTCTGCGCCTGTCTCAACAAGGAATTTTTCAAGATTATCGGAAGTCATCTCCGACTTATCCTCGATAGTGCGGACAACGCAGTTAGCCTTTGCGAGCGCTTCTTCATCGTATTCCTCGATACCTTCTTCACAGACGATCAGCACCGTCCGCTGACCGTTGTTGAAACTGCCCTCGCAGATAGTCTTTTGTATGAACTGAGTTTTTCCTGCTTCAAGAAATCCCAGAAACAGGTAGACTGCGATATTGTTTTCTTCCAAAATATACCACTCCTAATGGTTCATATTTATGCCTTTGTCCAGCAGGAAAATGCTGTCAAGCGGCTCACCTCTGAGATAAAGCTGCCAAAGATAAAACGGGCAGGCGGTCAGCTTAACGCCGTCAGGGTGAGTGAACTCCCACACCTGATACCACGCAAGATCGCTGCCCCTTATTATCCTTGGATCGTTCCAGCCTGTGCTTTGGCAGTGCGCAAATGCAAGCTTCATGAATTTGCCGTAGCTTATCCTATGCTTCTGCCTTCCAAATGTCATGCACAGGAAGAAATAGTCTCATTCCTTTGCGAAAAGTGCGGCAACAGCGTCCTCTTTCAGCTGCGAGCCGATAACGCACAGTCTGCCGATAGTCGAAGCCGAGCCTGTGCGGACATCGGGCACACCGGGAACATAGTCAAAGTGTATCCACTCGCCGTTCTTGCCCTCAACGATGCCCTTTGCACGGAGAACATAGCCGTAAGTCGATTCCGATTCCAGCTCACCGAGGATAGTCTCGATCTCTTCTTTGGTGTACTTGCGAGCAGTCTCGATGCCCCAGCTTGTGAATACTTCGTCTGCGTGGTGGTGGTGATGATCGTGGTCATGATCGTGGCAGCCGCAGGTGCAGCCTTCACCGTGGTCATGGTCGTGATCGTGGTGGTGATGATGTTCATGCTCATGCTCGTCATCGTCATGGTCATGGTGGTGATGCTCATGTTCATGCTCGTCATCGTCATGGTGATGATGATGCTCATGCTCATGCTCGTCATCATCGTGGTCGTGGTGGTGATGATGCTCATGCTCATGCTCAGCCTCGGCGAGAAGCTCTTTGAGTTCATCATCAAGAGTATTTTTCTGTGTCATAGCATCGGTGAGCTGCTTGCCTGTCAGCTGATCCCAATCGGTAGTAACGATAGGAGCGGCAGGGTTGAGCGCACGAAGTCTCTCAACGCAGTCATCAAGCTTTGCCTGAGAAAGTCCTGCGGTGTGGCTGAGGATAAGGCAGCTTGCATAGGTTATCTGGTTGTTGAAGAACTCACCGAAGTTTTTCTGATACATCTTGCACTTTTTAGCATCGACAACGGTCGTGAAGCCGTCAAGAACAGCCTTGTCAGTACCGATGTCCTGAACTGCACGGATAACGTCCGACAGCTTGCCAACGCCCGAAGGTTCGATAAGTATGCGGTCGGGAGCGTATTCGTCAAGAACCTTAACGAGTGCCTTGCCAAAATCGCCTACCAGCGAGCAGCAGATGCAGCCTGAGTTCATTTCGGTTATCTCAACGCCTGCGTCCTGCAAGAAACCGCCGTCAATGCCTATCTGTCCGAACTCATTTTCGATGAGGACAAGCTTTTCACCGTTGTAGCCGTCAGCAATGAGTTTCTTGATAAGTGTGGTCTTGCCTGCGCCAAGAAAGCCCGAAAAAATTGTGATCTTTGTCATATTGATGCACTTCTTTCCTTTTAAAAATAAGTCTGGTTATTGTACGATAACTTATATTATAGCACATTAATTTGTAAAATGCAATATCCTAGATGAAAAAGGTGTAAATTTTCATTCAAACACTATGCAAATTTCGGCAATATCATGATTTTAGCTTGTACTGTATTGACAAAAAAGCGATATTGTAGTAAAATAAAAGTGTGGTTCATTTATAAAAAAATAACGGCATTTCGATGTTTCCGAATGCTTGATCTTGAAAAAGATACTTTTTATTATAAATGCACAGTTCCTTATAAGACTCAGGAGGATAGCGATAATGAACAGACAGAAAGTGATCAAATTTGCGGCGGCAGCAGCGGCTATACTTTGCTTTGCATCATGCGGTAAGATAGATGACAACGAAAAAAAGGGAAGCGTTACTCTGGCGACTCTCAGAACTTCGACTACGACTGCACAGGTAAAGGTCACGACAGGTCCCGAGCTTACAATGTCGGGAACAACTGCCGCACAGCCTGAAACTTCTGAAACTGAAACAACGAAGAAAACCAAAAAAGAAACTACCACCACAAAAAAGACTGAGACCACTACTGCCACAACAACACAGAAGCCCGTGACACAGACCATTATCGTTGAAGTGCCTGTTGTGGAAGAACCTCAGCCCGAAGAACCGCAGCCCTCTGAGCCTGACCAGCCGCAAGAGCCGGAAGAACCTCAGAAAAGTTTTGCCGAAAAAGTTCGCATAAGCTATAACGGTCAGGAGTTCTCGGTGGGGGACAATATGGGCGATGTTGAGGGCAGACTGGGCGACAAAAAAACCGATAACGAGGAAGTTTCAAACGGTGTTGACGACCACACCGCAACTATCTATCACTATGACGGAATGGATATTTCAGTGTTTAACGGCGTTATCTATCAGGTGACTATCGAAAGTGAAAAACATGAATCATCTGATGTGAAACTGGTGATCGGCGTGGGACTTGGTGCATCCTCAGAAGATGTGGTGAATTCGCTCGGAAATGACGGGCTTGACAACGGCGGCGATGTCATAAGATATAATCTTGACGGCTTTGAAGTTCAAGTGAATATCACTGACGGCTCGGCACAGTATTATATGATAAAGCGCCCCGAACTTGCCTGAAATAGAAACAAACGCACATAAAAAACCTGCACCCGTGAGGATGCAGGCTTTTTAATGGAGAACATCATGTAGAACGTGGAAGTCTTTTATAATGTGGAAGCTTAGTAATAAGAGGGGGGAGCAGGCCACAGACGAACTCTCGGACCGTTAGTTCCCTTGCCGTAGGAATCGCCTGCCCAGACTTCGACCTGACCTTTTTCCTTGCCGTCTTTGCCTGCGTTGTAGCCGACGATCCACTTGTCGGTATAGCTGTATGTGGGAGAGCTATTTCGTTCATTGCCCCTTTTGTTGGAGTTGGTATAGCCCTTATCGTGGTTGCAGTCTTTGTACGGGTGCTTATATCCCGAACTCCTCATGGGTATAAAACTCATGTTGTCAACATCGCCGCCGATAACATCATAAAGACGGGTGTTGAGCGTGTCAGTGACTTTAACATTAGCATCCTTAGCGGAAGTGAATTCCCAGCCACGCCCCGACTGCTTGTGATTGTTTCTGTTTTCGTTGTGGTCGCTGCCGTAGCAGTTTTTCGAGCCGTCCGCACGGGCAACGTTTCTGAATTTATAAGTCTCGCCGTCAATGGTGACAGTCCAGAGCATCGTGTCAGCGTTGTAGAAGTTGTCCTCAAAATCAGGGCTTTCAGCCATAAGATTCATGACTGTTGTTCCGATGAGCCTTGCAGTCACCTTGTCGGAAGCACGGCAAGCTTTGTGAACGTAATTCAATATAGACGGAACGATGATCGCCGCCAACACTCCTATTATTGAGATAACAACGACCAGTTCTATAAGAGTAAAACCTTTAAGGTTCTTGTTAATTTTTTTCATAACCAATCCTTCTTTCTATTCAATTATTTTCCTTAAATTTCGTAACCAGCCTTTGACTTTCCTAATATTTTCTTCATCTTATGTATTTATTATACTACAATTATCTTTATTTGTCAAGTCTGACGGAGATATATTGTGTATTTAACAAAATATTTGTATAACTGCACAATTTCTATAATTTTACAATGTACGCAATATACAATTCCTTCATATTTTTAACGAAACATTTCGCACATTAGCGTAAATGACAATGGTATTTCGTATGAGATGCTTGTTTCGTACAAATTTTCGCAAATCTTACCTGTTGGAGTGTGATGAACGTTTATGGATAATAAAAAGCTGACGATCGGCATTTTCGCCGATGTTGACGCAGGAAAAACTACCTTGTCCGAGAGCATTTTGTATCTGTCGGGTGCTGTGAGAAAGCGTGGACGTGTGGACACCGGCGATGCGTTCCTCGACACTCACGAGCTTGAAAAACAGCGTGGTATCACGATATTCTCGAAACAGGCGGTCTTTGATTTCGGAAATACCCATTTTTATCTTGTCGACACCCCGGGACACGCTGACTTTGCCGCCGAAGCGGAAAGGGCAGTCTCGATACTCGATGCGGCAGTACTGCTGGTGAGTGCAGCTGACGGCGCTGCGGCTCACACTGAACTGCTGTGGAAACTGCTCAAAGCGAAAAAAGTCCCTACTCTCGTTTTCGTAAATAAGACCGATCTTGCGGGCTTTGACAAGCAGACGCTTATAAAACAGCTTCACCGCCGCCTGTCTGACAAGCTGTGCGACTTTACACTTCCCGATGACGAGCGTATAGAAGCGGCTGCGTTCTGTTCTGACAGCCTTATCGAAAGCTATGACAAAAACGGCACACTCACCGCCGCAGAACTCAGCAGGGCTGTCATGGGGCGTGAACTTTTTCCGATGTATTTCGGAGCGGCGCTCAAAGATCAGGGCGTTTCCGAACTGCTTTCGGCGCTTGACTGCTACATCAAGCCTCAGCCGCCGCAGGAGGAATTTTCCGCACGGGTGTTCAAGATCGAGCGTGACGCTGACGGCAAGCGCATGACCTGTGTCAAGCTGACGGGCGGTTCGCTGAAAGTGCGCCAGACGCTGAAATACCGTGGGGCTTCGGGCGTACCCATTGAGGAAAAGCTTGCACGCATCCGCATTTACAGCGGCGGAAAGTTCACCGAGGTCGATAAGGCGGAACAAGGCGATGTGGTGTCGCTGCTGGGGCTGACTTCGACTTACGCAGGGCAGGGCTTGGGCAGCCGCACCGACAGTCTGAGCGGAAAACTTCGCCCTGTCATAAGCTGTGCCGTTTATCCGCCGTCAGGTACGGATAATTTCACGCTTCTGTCAAAGCTGTATGAACTGCGTGAGGAAGACCCTGCGCTCGAGGTCGGCTTTAACGAACGGCTGGGCGAGATAACTCTCGGGCTTATGGGCGAGATGCAGACGGAGATCATCAAGTCTGAGATGAAGCGCCGTTTCGGGCTGGAAATAACTGTCGGCGAGGGGCGCATCATGTACAAGGAAACGATCGCCGAGCCTGTGGAGGGCTGCGGACACTTTGAGCCGCTCCGCCATTACGCAGAAGTTCATCTGATCCTGTCGCCTTTGCCGCAGGGAAGCGGTATCGTTTTTGACACGGCGGTGAGCGAAGATCTTCTCGACCGAAACTGGCAGAACCTGATAATCTCGTCTTTGAAGTCGAAAGAGCATATCGGCGTGCTGACGGGCAGTCCGATAACCGACATGAAGATAACACTCTCGGCAGGACGTGCCCACCCGAAGCACACCGAGGGCGGCGATTTTCGTGAAGCGGCGTGGAGGGCGGTCAGGCAGGGGCTGATGAAAGGGAAGTCAGTTCTGCTCGAGCCGTATTTCAGTTTTCGGCTGACCGTTCCGACCGAACAGCTTGGACGTGCGATGAGCGATCTTGACTTCATGGGTGCGGAGATGTCACAGCCCGAAGAGGAGAGCGGAATGAGCGTTATCAGTGGAAAAGCGCCTGCCGCAAAGCTCCGCAGTTATTCCTCGGAAGTAGCGGCTTTCACAAAGGGACACGGCAGTCTTTCGCTTGAAAATGCAGGCTATGCGCCATGTCGGAACGCTGATGAGGTCATTGCAGAGTGCGGCTATGATGCAGAAGCTGACCTTGCGAACACTGCCGATTCGGTGTTCTGTTCGCACGGTTCGGGAGATGTTGTGAACTGGGCAGAGGCGGACGAAAAAATGCACCTGTCCTCAACGCTTGTCAAGGGCAGGGCAGCTGAACCGCACGAGCGGCGTGCTTATTCTTTGGGCGAGGACGAACTGGAACGTATCATGCAGAAAATTGCTCCAAAGCGTGTTATCACGAACAATGACGAGGAGCGCAACCGTGAAGCCGCCGAGATAAAAAAGCGTCAGGCGGCAAAGTCAAAGCCCGATACACGTCCGCGACTTCTGCTTGTGGACGGTTATAACATCGTATTTGCGTGGGAAGAACTGCGCAGTCTTGCAAGCGTGAACATCGACTCTGCCTGCGGAAAGCTTGCGGATATTCTCAGCAATTACGCAGGTTTCAAGGGGCTTGACCTGATGCTGGTTTTCGATGCTTACAAAACTCCTGCTGTCACGCCGCAAAAGATACGTGCCGAAGCGATAGAAGTCATCTACACGGCTTCCGGGCAGACGAGCGATGCGTTTATCGAAAGCTATTGCAGTGAGAACCGCACAAAAAAGCGCATAAAAGTCGCAAGCAGTGACGGGCTTGTGCAGATGTCGATAATGCGGACAGGTGCGCTCAGAATGTCCGCAAGCGAGCTGAAAGCCGAAGTCGAATCTGCCGAAGCGTCTATCTCCGACATTATCAGCCGCAACAATACATAAAAAAAGCCGCAACAATACATAAAAACAGCCGACCGAGGATAAGTTTTCTTCGATCGGCTTTTGTGTTATGCGTCTTCGTCAGTGGCACGGACATTTCTGCGATGTTCACGCTGGTGTTTTTCTGCGATGATCGCCTCTGCTTCGTAAGTCACTTCTGCAAAACGGGACTTTTCAAGCGTATTCCACTTTCTCAGCAGGCGCTTAACAAGCCGTTCGGTGTCAGTCTCGGTGATCTCGGGCAGGATAATAAGATACTGATTGTCGTTGGTGCGCACCATGATGTCGCTCTTTCTCAGTGAGTGTGCGACCATATCTCCGAAAGCATCGGTCACTTCGGTGATAGGTTCTTCGTCAAAGCCGTCACTCAGGGGCGAGAGGGTGACTAGCAGTTTATACGCTGACGAGCTGTAACTTTGGATATATCTGAGCAGGAAACGATAAACATAGCTGAACGCTTCTGTCTCGATAACGAAAGCGCTGTCGACCATTGAGTGTTCCTCAAACATCTGACTGAGCATTTGCAGGTCAGTAGTTCCTGCGTTGCTGACAGGCTGATGATCGAAAGGCGAGAACACAAGACAGCCTGTGTGCTTCTGTGCTTCAATGTCTTTAAGGCACTTATCGGCGAACTCAGAAAGTTCAGCAAGATCAGTTCCATGCTCAGGGGCAAAAACAACACCTGCACAGCAGCCGACTTTGCCATCGGAAATTTCGCTCACCTGATCGTCAAGTTTTTCTATAAACTCTTCGGCAGAACTGTCGGAAACCATATCGTAAACAAAAAGTTTGTAGATAGTGTCGGTCTTTAACATCATATCGTCAGGCATCAGTGCTTTTTTGAGTGCATTTTCAAAACCGTCGACAACTGATTTTTCAGGGGCTTCACGGCTTACAAGCTTAACAAGCATAAGAGCGCCGTTGCCCGAAGCGCAAGCTTTGCTGAATTTTTCGGCAACATCGCCGTTATTGAATACAGTCTCAACTTTTTCAAGAAGTTCCTGCGGCTCAAAAGGCTTGTTTATGAACTCGTCATTTGAAGGTTCAGCCGTTGTGTCAGAGGTCATGAACAGTGTCGGGATAGCCCGTCCGCTGCGGCGTTGGAGTTCGGCTCTGAGTTCAATGCCGTTCATTCCTGACATCATAAAGTCGGCGAGCAGCATATCAGGGTCTTCTCTGTCAAAAACATCTATCGCTTCATCATCGTCAGATGCTGAAACTACCTCATATTTATCTGAAAGAACACGCTTTGCAAGTGAGAGTATCGTGTTATCACTGTCAACTATCAAAATTTTTATCATAGTCGTTCCTCCTCGGAAGGTACTTTATTCACATATTTCATAGCGAAATGTTTATGTGTATACATTCTCTTAAATATATTATAACACAATTCTTTTCAGATTTCAACACTTTTTTTGATTGTTTTTGCCAAATTTTCGATTTTTTTTATATTTTCAAGAAATAACATTCGGAAAACATTTTCTATGTGAAAATAAAAAAGCCGGACTTTGCCTGAAAGCCCGACTTTTTGTTTTAGCTTCTGTGTCTGTGTGAACTGTGGTTGCTGTGACCGTGAGTAACAGAGATGTTCTCCTGTTTACCGAACTGCTCAAAGTTGTTGATAACGTAACCCATGAAAGAGTTGCTGTTAACATTAAGTCTGTCGATACAGTCATTGATGCCGCCTGCGGTGATGTAGTCCTGTTTAACAACAAGCAGGGAAGCATCTGCAACTTTCGAGAGCGCCTCAGCATCTGAGGTCAGAAGCATAGGAGGCGTATCAAGAATGATGTAGTCGAATTTGGACTTTTGTATTTCGATGAACTTAACAAGTGCATCGGAGTAGATGATCTTCTGTGTTGAGTGGATACCCGTCTGGCTGTCGGCGATGTAGATGTTCTTTGCCTGAGAGAAGTGGTATTCTTCGGTAAGGTCGCCGTCCTCGATATAGGAACAAAGGTCTTCGATCTCTTCCTTGGGCAAGTCGAATATCTTTCTTACCGCAGGTTTCTTGAAGTCGCAGCCGACCAGCAGAACTTTTCTCTGTCTGTCAGCAAGTGCAAGTGCAAGGTTTGCGGAAACGGTGGATTTACCCTCGTTCTCGGCTGCGGAGCTGACAAGTATTACCTTGTAGGCATTCTTTTTCAGCCTGTAATCGAGCTTAGCGGAAAGGCTGTGATAACTTTCAGTGAACTGGAAGCTTGTGAGCGGATTTCCGATAAGGATAGAAGTTTTCTGATTCTTGGAAGAAGCGTATTTTTCCTCATGAGGTATAACGCTGAACATTTCGCCGTCGATCTTGTCTCTTGCGGCAGCGATAGTCTGGATCGTATCTCCGAAGATATAGATTATCACGATAGCGGCAGCAGCTGCAACAGCAACGAGCAGTGTGAGCAGCAGCCGGGTTTTGAGTGAGATACCTGATGAGTCAGGTTCAACGGGAACGTTTGGTGCTTTCAGCATCTCAAATATCGCATCACGGTAAACATAGTCGGAAACATTGCGGTAGTTTGCAACAGCCGAATTCATGGTGCGGTATGCGCTCTCGGGGCTTGAACTGGTGACGTTGACTTTCATGAGGTTAGTCTCGGGGATAACCTCGGTCGAGATAGTGTCACTTAGTTTGTCGATCTCAAGATCGTTCTTGATAAGATTTTTCAGAACGTCGCTCTGGAAGATGTCACCAAAGACCTGGGCAAGCTGTTTTGTGACTTGCAGAGAGTTGGTCGAAGCGGTGTTCTTAGCGTTGATAGCAAATGTTGCAGACGAAACATACTGCGGTTTATAAAGCATTTCGCCCACGGCGGTGCTTATCATAAAAACGCTTACAGCCGCCAGAATAATGACCCAGAAGTTCTTGATAACAACTCTGAGCATTATCTTCGGGTTGATATAGTCTAGGTTGAAAATGTTATCCTGTTGCATTCATCAGTCCTCCTCAACAACAACGGTAAGGTAAACTTCCTCAGAACCGAACAGTTCTTTTTGCTTATAGGAATAAACAAGCGAGTAGCACCCTGCCTCAGATGTATCGACAAGACCGTTTATCTGAACATCGCTCACTTCAGCCTTAGCACCGTTTGTACGGGAAACGCCTGTTCCTGAGATCTCAGCGAAAGGATCAAATTCTGCGTCCTTTTTGAGATAAACAATATAATGTTTAAGCTCGATAGTAGGGGAGTAATCTCTTGCAGAAACCACTACCATAACATCAACGCTCGACTTGTCGCCAAAACGGTTGGTAACTTCAAGTCTTATGGGGTAAACGCCCTCAGCATAGTTGGAGATGCTGCCCGATGCAATCTTGATGTTCTGCGAGATGTCGCCGTCGATCGAATCCTCAACGCCTACGCTGTCAGAGAACCTTACGTTGCTTCCCAAACGATAGGAAAGCGGCTCATTGATAACAAAACGGGGAGAACGGTAGTCGATGTAGTGAACAGTTCTTGTGTAGAAAGCGGCGTTGTGAGCCTTGTCAAAGACTACGTAGTTCGCCTTGCAAACGCCCTTCTCGGTAAAATGAGAAAGGCTCGAGACCATGATGTTTTGTGAAACATCTCCGTCACGGTCGTCAGATGCGGTAAGCCCTTCAAGCAGCTTTGTTTCGTCCTCCGTAACGCTGAGTTCAAGCAGATCATTGCTGCAATTTATCACAGGCGGAGTGTGATCGCTGTGCAGATCCTTCACGAGCGTGAGAACATACAAAGCAAGAGCCGCAATAAAGAGCAGAACAATTCCAATTCTTAGGTATCTCAAGCTCTTATCCCTCTTTCTTCGATTTTTTTGCCGAGCGCAATAGCGTCGGGATTTTCGTCAAGCAGAAGCCTTGCCGTTCGTGCGGAATAGGCATCTGTTATGTATTCCTTGATCTTTTTCATTTTGCTGTTTCGGATAGTCCCGCTTCGGTGTCCGTCGCTTGCGATGCAGCTGACCCAGCCTTCGTCAAGAAGATAGTCGCTGTTTTTTTGTGCATCGGGTCCGAAACTGCCCAGCACACTGCCTTTTGTTATTTGTATAAGACAGCCCATGTCAAGCCAGTCATAGGCGAGCCACGGCTCGTCAGTCACGAAATAATATCGTTCCGGGTGAGCGACTATCGGGATATATCCTGCGGAGATAAGATCGCTGAGACGTGCCGTGACCCAGCGTGGAGTGTCAAGATCGTCAAACTCTGCGAGCATATAGCGTGAATCGCCGTAGGTCATAAGTTTGCCCTGATCGAGCAGCGACACGGTGTCATCGTCAACATTTATCTCAGTGCCGAGAATGATGTCTATTTCCAGACCGTCCTCACGGGCTTCCTGCTTTACTCTTTCGTAAAGCTCAAAAAGCTCGGGCGTTCTGTAATTATACCAGCCGTAATAGGGATTGAAATGTGAGGTTGCCACGATGCGTTTAACGCCGCTTTCTTCAGAATCTCTGAGAAATGCGAGCGTGTCACGCATATCACGGCAGCCATCATCTATCCCCGGGAGAAAATGTGCATGAATATCAGTCATCGGTGGGACGCTCCGTTCTGCTGCGCCTTACCTTTTCGTGTTCCTCATCGGATCTTGCGCCGTAGCCGTAGCCATAACCATAGCCGTAACCATAACCGTAACCATAGCCATAACCGCCGTAACCGTAACCCTTTCTGTAATAAGAGTATCTCGAACCGTAGTAGTATCCGCCGTATTTGCCGTAGCCGTAGCCGCCGATACCGCTCTGAGTTCCGTTTAGCACAACACCTGCGAAGTCGATCTCAAAGCCGCAGATGCTCTCGATAGATTCCATGATCGTTCTGACATCGGTGCTGTCCTGCTTTACAACGAGCATTGCAAGTTCGGAGTACTGGATAGCAACGGCAGTTTCGCTCATGAACGAGCAGGCAGGAGCATCGATGATGATGTAGTCGACTCTTTCAGCCATGCTGTTGAGGAACTTGCCCAGCGAAAGTGCCGTAGCGTTGTATTTTGCGTTGGAAAGACCGTTGGGTGTAGACGTGATATAAAGTCTGCTGTTCTTGTCATAGCCGACTGCTTCTTCAAATGAGCATTTGCCCGAAAGCAGTTTTTCGAGGTCGAACTTTGCGTATTCGGTTTCAGGCTCAGTCTCGATGAGCAGAACCTTCTTGTTCATCTCAGCGAGTGCGGAGGCGATGTTCGATGCAACGATGCTGACACCCTCGCCCGTCTGACAGGAGGTGCAGGTGAGTATCTTCATATCTTTTTCCTGCATTTCCTTAGCAAGTCTCATGGCGATGCTTCGTATAGACTCACTGAACTTATCGTCCTTAGTACTGGTGATAGAAAGCTTGTGGTTCTTTTTGCTGGCACGCTTTTTGTGGATAGTAAGAGGAACAGCACCAAGGCTCTGAACGCCCAGCACCTGTTTTACTTCCTCCTCAGTTCTTATTGTCCTTCTGCGTACAGCATAGATAACAACGATGAAAGCCCAGATAAGGAAACCTATCGCAAAGCCGTAGAATCCGTTTTTCTTGAAGCTGTAAGGATTGTAGGGCACATCGGTGTGAACAGCATTTTCGATTATCGCAAGTTCGGTGTCACCCATAACATAATCCATGACTTCGGGATAGTTGTTGATGACAGCGATAAGGATATTGTAAGCGTCATCGGGGTCATCGCTCACCACCATCATGGTAAAGAGGTTTGAATTTTCGATAGCGCTTGCACTGATAGTGCCGTTTATCCTTGTTATATTGAGTTCTTTTTTTACAAGGTCGGTAAGCAGCTCGCTTTCTATTATATAAGGAAAGGTAGCCGCCATTTGTGTTGCATACTGCTGGTTGTAGTTGAAGTTTGTGTTGTAGCCGCCGTCAGTTGCAGAAACAGTGAATGATGCCTTGCTGGAATACATAGGAACATATGTGTAATATGTGAACGCAACAAACCCAACAACTGTCACAATGCAGAGAATGATGAGCAGCCAGAAATATTTCTTAGCACCCCTCACACAGTCGTGGAGCAGCATCACAAGGTTTATTTCATCGCCCTGCTGCTGATTTATAGGCTGATTTACTGCATTCGACGAACTCGATTCCGCCATAATATCTCCCTTTCACGCATCATTATAAGGTCTTTGTGAGCCTGATGCTGCAATTTTTTTCATCACAAAAAGAATGCTTTGTCCAGCATTCAAATGATATTATACCACATAAAAAATTGATATTCAAGAAGA
Source organism: uncultured Ruminococcus sp. (assembly GCA_947169885.1). Taxonomy (GTDB): domain Bacteria; phylum Bacillota; class Clostridia; order Oscillospirales; family Ruminococcaceae; genus YE71. Next base: position 38,865 of record CAMVRM010000005.1, on the reverse strand, counting down.
AAATCTATTTTTAACCTTTTGTACATATATTTTTTAAACTAGGAATACAAGTATCATTTATAATTATATTGCAATCATATCATTATATTCAACCGCCTTGTTTAACTAATAGTGCTACAATAACAAATTTTTCCTAAATGATAATATATTTTGAAGCGAATCGCACAAATTCACAATATATGGTGAAAACTTAACAATATTCGACTAGATTAATGTGGATAAATATTGTAGAATTAGTATGAGCGTAAACACGGACTTTTTTTCAGGCGGTCGAATAACGATCACAGTTCGTGTAAGGCTATTTGTTTTTTTATGTGGAGGTAAAAAAATGAAAAGAATTAAAAGGATCGCAGCTACCGTCTGTGCATTTGCAGCGGTACTCGGAATGGCAGCCTGCGGATCGAGTGACGATAAGAACAGCAGCAGCAGTTCTTCAAAAGCACCCGATGAGATCAAGCTCAATTCCGAAGCTCAGGAACAAGTTAACAGCCTTTCTGACAAGTTAGGCGACGACCAGCTGGAAAACACAACTATCAAGTTCATCTCACACTGGGATCTTAACCCGGGTGACGGTCAGGTAGTTCCGCCGAATATCCAGATGTTTCGTGACAAGTATAACGGCACTATCGAATGGGTGCAGACAACGTGGGAAGAAAGATACAACGACATTGCTAAATACGTGCTCGCAAAGAATTCCCCGGACTTTTTCCCCGCAATGGATATGGACGGCTTCCCGAAAGGCGCAATGAAAGGTATGTTCCAGCCCTTCGATGATTACCTTGATTTTAATTCCGACCTGTGGAAAGACTCAAAGGAAGTAAACGATGCGTTCATGTTTAATGGCGGTCACTATGTTGCGGCAACTTCTGCTTATCCGCAGTATGTCTGCATCTACAACCCTGTGACGATAAAAGAGAACGGTTTTGAAGACCCTGCTGAACTTTATCTGAATGACGAGTGGACTTTCTCGAAATTTGAAGAAATGTGCAAGGATTTCACCGACCCCGAGAATGACAAGTACGGTCTTGACGGATGGTGGTACAGCTATGCACTCAACGATGCAGGCGGTGTACCGATAATCACCATGGAAAACGGCAAGCTTGTGAGCAATATCGATGACCCGACAGTTGATGCAGTTCAGAACTTTATGTATGAACTCAATAAGAGCGGCGTTTGCTATCCCAAGCCCGACCACGGCGGTTCTATCCGCGGCGACGGCAAGACGGGTGACGGCATGGGCGACCACAAGACCCTGTTCTATCCCTGCGGATTCTGGGCTATCGAGAACAAGCCTGACACTACCAAGATATTCGGTGATGTTGCGGCAGGTGAGATCATGTTCGTTCCGATGCCGAGAATGGACGACTCCGACAGCTACTATGTATCCAGCCGAAATGACGGCTATCACCTGATAAAAGGCGCTAAGAACCCCGAGGGCGTTGTTGCATTCCTTAATTGTACGCAGCTTTGCACCAAGGAGGCTCAGAACATAAGCCTTGACCAGCTGAGAAACGAGTATAAGTGGACTGAGGACATGATAAATATGCGTCAGAATATTCTTGAACTTTGCAAGACGAACGCTGTTTATGACTTCTCGGGCGGCGTTAATGATGCACTCTCGAATCAGCTCGATTTCAAGACAGCTACCATGAACTTCGGCGATGCTAAGGAATGGTCGACTGTTGTTGAGGAGAACAAGGGCGTTATCCAGTCGATACTCGATGATGCAAACGCTCAGAACGGCGACCTTACTGCTGAATAAGATCTCTACTTATGGTTCATATATAAACCTCTAACCTTTCTAACCGAAAAAGCAGCTGAGATACGGAAACGGTCTCGGCTGTTTTTTTTGTGCCTGTTTATCATTTATAGCAATTTATGATTGCTAAAGAGCAAAATATGGATAGCGAAAAAATATAATTATGTTACAATAGTTATAGAAAGTGAAACTTTCCCCTTAAATTTTGCAAACGTCTAATGATACTTCCATAAATCGTAAGAGGGTCAGGCTGAAACAGTCTGACCTTCTTATATTTTTTTACTCCGAAAAATGATATTGCAGGAGCAGGTAAAAAAATTCGTGTTTTGCGGCAAAAAAATTCAAAAACCTATTGACAAGAGACATTATGTGTGTTATACTGTATATAGACTGATAAGTACAGATATATACAAGTTAGACAGTATATACATTTTTGAACAGGAAGTGCTTCATGAAGATAATCATTAAAAACAGGTCGGAACAGCCGATCTACGAACAGATCGAAGAACAGATCAAGGCTCAGATACTTGACGGCTCTCTCGATGAGGAAGAACAGCTCCCCTCGATACGGCAGCTTGCAAAGGATTTAAAGATAAGCGTCATCACAACAACTCGTGTCTATAACGATCTTGCGGAGGAGGGTTTTATTGTCTCCGTAGCAGGCAAGGGTTATTTTGTCGCACCACGAAATAACGAACTGCTGAAAGAACGTATGCTCTTTGAAATGGAGGAGGGCTTTGAAAAAGCAGTCACTAACGGCAGAAATGCAGGGCTTTCCGATGAGGAGATAATCGGTGCGCTCAGAAATTATTTGGAGGGTCAATGATATGGAAAATATTTTAGAGATAAACGGACTGTGCAAAAAATATGAGGGCTTTTCCCTTAAAGACATAAGCTTCTCTCTGCCGAAAGGCTATATCATGGGGTTTGTGGGCGAAAACGGTTCGGGAAAGACCACCACTATCCGCTCGATACTCAACATGGCAAAGCTTGACAGCGGAAGCATCAGCGTTTTCGGGCTTGACAGCGTTACTGATACCGTTGCGATAAAACAGCGGCTGGGTGTTGTGTTCGACAGCCTTTACATGGGCGAACACCTGAACGCAAAACAGGTCGAACGTCAGCTTAAACCGTTCTACGAGAACTGGGACAGCGATTACTTCGCAAAAATGCTGAAAGATTTCGGCTTGCCCGACAACAAGCCCGTTGGCGATTTCTCAAAGGGCATGAAGATGAAGATAATGATAGCGGCGGCACTCGCTCACCACCCCGAACTTATCATTCTTGACGAACCGACAAGCGGTCTTGACCCTGTTGCCCGTGATGAACTGCTGGATATTCTCGGAGAGTTCATCGAGGACGAAAACAGGGGAGTGCTGTTCTCGACTCACATAACCGCTGACGTTGAGCGCATCGCCGATTATGTGACGATACTGCACAACGGAAAGGTCTGGTTCACAGGCACAAAGGACGACCTCACCGAGATGTACGCGATACTGAAAGGCGACCCCGATGACATTCCCGCAGGCATCAGTGAAAAGCTTATCGGCTATCACAAGTACCGCAACGGTTTTGACGCTCTTATCCCCGGGACGGAACTGAAAAACATTCCCGACAGCCTTGAACACGAAAAGGCAACTATCGACGAGATACTTGTCTACATCGCAAAGGAGGACAAGAAGCATGAAAGAGATACCTAAGATGATGAAGTTCTGCTTTCACACTACCTCTCCCATGCTTTCAGCTCAGGGTCTGCCGATACTGATGATATTATTTGCGGCATCGGGATTTTTTATCTCCCCTGTGGCATTTGCGGTGCTTTTCGGCATGATCTTCATGGGACTTGTTCTGACCTATGGCGGCATAGAGGAAAAGAACTTCAACAAGCAGTACGGCATTCTTCCGATAGAGCGCAGGAACATCACAAGAGGACTGTTCTGCTACTATTTCGCAGTGGGGTTTTTGGGCGAGATATGCGGTATACTCCTGAGCTGTCTGTCCTATCTGCTGAAACTTGGGCGTTTTCTGCCATGGAGCAATGAACAGCAGTTCATCATGCGTGACACCTTTTATGACCCGGCTTCGCTGATAATGAGCGTTGACGTTTCAGTATATGTTATGTTCGTAAGTGTTTTCTTCATGTCGCTGTTTTCTATGCTTCTGTGCATTTTCGGCAGGGAGAACCGCACAAAAATAATAGCAGGCATAGTGGGCACTCCGCTTATCATCGCCGCCCTGTTCATTATACTTAACGAAAATGACCTTATCCCTGTTATTCAGATAAGATCGCCTGATGCCTTTTTAAAGCCGCAGAAGGTCATAAAGTGGATAGTCATGAATATTTCAGTCCTTGGTCTGACACTGCTTTTCGGTGAGATCGCTTCATCAAAGCAGGCGGCAAAGGAACTTTAAGGAGGTGTGGGCGAATATGGAAAAAATACTTCTTGTGATCCGTTCCGACCTTATAACCATGAAGGGCAAGGGCGTGGGAAAAATATGGATATACGCTGTACTTCTCATAGTAATTATCGCAATGGGATTTTTCGTGTCATCTTTTGTCGGGGTGTACGGACCGCTGTTCAGTTCGTTCATTGTCCCTCAGCTTTTGTTCTCCAATGAAGCGAAATATAAAAGCGAGAAAATGTACTGCATAGCCCCCGTTGAGCGCCGTGACATCGTGAACGCCCGTTTTCTGCTGACAACAGCTATAATTGCGGTGCTGACGATCGCTACCTATCTGCTTATGCTCATTGCGATAAAGCTGGATATACCGTCAAAATATTCCGACAATGTTGATGTGCTTGACGGGCTTATAAAGCAGCTTCATCTTTCTTTGACAAAGAAACAGCTTTTTGACCTGCTGTATTCGGTGGTTTCTGTCATAAATATCTCAATGGGTGCGAATATGCTCCGCAACTACTTCAAAGACCCTGCACTCCTGTCGGGAAAAATAACCACCGGCAAAAAGCTGGCAAAGAGAGATGTTATCGGCTTGACTGTTACAGTTATTATGGCGCTGTTCGTGCTTGCCGGCGTTGTGGGACTTCTGCCGTTCGGCAAGGCGTTCGTGGTGCTGTTTCAGGTCATAGCACAGCTTGCAGAGGCGGCAAACGGAAAACTGCTTATCCTGCTCATGCTGTTTCTGACAGGCTTTGAAACGGCATATCAGTATTTCTGCGCCCGTGTGGAATACGCCGACAAGGAGCTTTAAAGGAGTGAGTGACATGAAAAATATCATAAAGAAAACAACAGCCGTCCTCGCTTCGGCAATGCTTATTATAGGCAGTTCGGTGAATGTCTTTGCGGAAGAAGCGCAGGAGACTGAGGACAAGAAAGAGAGCATCATTCTTCCGTCGGGTCTTGAACTTAAAGAAGCGCTCCGAAATATCGAGGACGAAATGGAGGAGAAATGTTCCGAAAGCCTTGAAAACACTCACTTAGGCGGTGCAACGCTTGCGATATTCAGGGGCGATGAGGTCATCTACACGGGTCACTACGGCTATACCGATTATGAAAACGGGATACCCACCGATGATGAAAGCGTGTTCGAGTGGGGGAGCATTTCAAAAACTCTTATCTGGGTAAGTGCAATGCAGCTTGTCGAACAGGGCAAGCTTGATCTGGAACGTGATGTGCGTGAGTATCTTCCCGAGGGGTTCTTTCAGAAGCTTTCCTATGATGACCCGATAACCATGCTGAATATCATGAACCACAACGCAGGCTGGTGCGAGACTACCCGCTCTATATGGATAGAGGACGGTGACACGATACCGCCGCTCAAAGATGCCTTGCAGAGTATCGAACCTGCACAGGTGACACGCCCCGGTGAGCGTGTGGCTTATTCCAATTACGGAGCAGCTGTTGCAGGCTATGTTATCGAATGCGTGAGCGGTATGGATTACGGCGAGTATGTCAGAAAGAATATCTTTGAGCCGCTGGGTATGGAGCATACCTCTATCTCTCCCGACCACAGCGACAACAGCCGTGTCTGCGAACAGCGCAAAAAAATGCACAGCTACGAGATCGGCGTGAACAACGTGGATATGGGCAGCAGGCTTTTCTATGTGGGCGCATACCCCGCAGGTTCGGCGACAGGCACAGTCAGCGACCTTGTGACCTATACTCAGGCGCTCATGAACGATGATGCGCCACTGTTCAAAAACAAGGAAACACAGCAGGAGCTGTTCTCAGCCACCGACTTTTACGGCGATTCGGATATACCCGTAAATTGTCACGGCTTCTTCTGCAATGAGCATAAAGTCCGCACGCTGTTCCACACAGGCGGAACGGTCTTCGGGCAGGCAGACATGGAATTTGACCCCGAGTCGAAATTCGGCATTGTCATCATGCACAATGAGGGTTTAGGGAGCAGCTGGCTCATGAACTTTGCGCCGACTTACGTTTTCGGAGAACTTGCGTCTGATACCTACGGCGAGCCTGTCGGAAAGGCTGACTATTCGGGAAAGTATTTTCTCATCTCACGTTCGCAGTACAAGGGTATGCTCAAATACATACCTGTACTCGGTGCGATACAGTTTGATGAGCCGTTTGACGAGCTTGACGGAAATGTTTTGCAGTTAACAGGCATTAGTCTGCTGAACGAGGGCGCAGATTCGGCGTTGATACTCGGCAGACGAACACTTTCTGACGGTTCGGTGCTGCTGGAAAGTGCATCGGCGGACGTGACGTGGGATAAGTTCTATCTTCCGAAGCTTCTGCTTCTGACGGCGTATCTTCTTTCAGCAGTCGCAGGAACGTATATGCTGCGCATAAGGCTAAAACTGTTCCGCACCCACCGTGACACAAAGCTTGCAGGCTCGGCGCTTATGAGCATATCCCAGTGGGCAAGGCTCGTATCTGCGCTCACCCTGCTGACAAGCTTTATCGTCTATTACAAATACACAGGCGGCATACCGATAATGTGCATGACAGTCTTCGGTATATTGCAGATGATATGCGGCGGTATCTGCGGCGTATCTGCGGCAGGCTCGGCAGTTACGCTCGTTGTCGGCAAGGATAAGACAACGCTTTACAAAGTTATAGCGGCGCTGAACATCGCTGCGAATTTGCTTTGTGCAGGTGCTATTGTTTTCTATGAATTGTATAAATTCTGGGGCTGTTAAATAAGAACCTGTCTTCACAAGAAATGTGCGTGGATTTTCAGCGAGATTTAGTCGATTTCAAGGCGAAAAACCGCAGTTGTGCTGTCGCACTGCAAGGTTTTTCAACGCAGAAAGCGACTGAATATCGTTGAAAAGACACGTACAGAGTCTTGTGAAGACAGGTTCTAAAATGAGCAGCAGTACGATAAAACGTACTGCTGCTTATTTTTTGTCCTTTATAAGAGTAAGATTGTTCGATATGCGCCCGACAGCAAAGCCGTAAAGCCCTTTGTCGGCGGTAACGTGTTCGTAAAGTTCGTCAAGGTCTATGTAGTACATTTTTCCCCAAGAAGATATACGGAATAGTACGGTCTGTTCCTGCGTTTCGGCGTTGGTGCAGACAAGCGCACCCGTGACCGTGACATAGTGGTTTGATGTGGCGTTCTTCCGCTCGAAAAGCGCAGTGTCATCGGCGTTCCTTACGTACATAGGCAGTTTGTGCGACTTTGAAACGCCCACGCCGATGATAACGGGCTTGTCCGCAGACAGCGAACGTTCTATCAGCCGAAAGCATTTTCGCTCGCAAGCAGGCTTTTTCATGTCACGGCGGCTGACGGGAAGCGGAACGGCTCTTGCCGAAAGGGGAGTGCGGTTCTTGCGGAAATAACCTCTTAGCAGAATGCCGCTCCTGCCGTCGATACTGCACATACCGAAAAGCTTTCCGAGCAAGCCGCCCAGCATTCTCAGCCGAACGAAACGTGCGTTGAAGTCTCGGATATACTTTTGATATTCGTCAGTTGTAAGTTTTGTTTTTCCCGAAAGATAAAGAGAAATATCCCCCATTGCGATAAGTCCGCAGCCTGTATTTTCGATAAGTCCTCCGAATGCCGACTGATTACCGCCGTAAAGTTCGCCTCTGCCCCTGCCGATGCGCAGATAGTCCGAACGCAGTGAAGTTTCTCTCACGCTTTCAGGCAGTATCCGAAAGTTCTCTCTCATGTCCGTTCACCCCTTTGGTACTATTATATCACAGATAACGCTTGCTTGTCAATTTAAAATACTCATAACAATTTTGGAATAATTGTTGCCGGTACATTTGAGTATTGTATACAATAATTAACAGAAAGTTCACACAATTTTGGAACTGATGTGCTATACTTATAAATATAAGTGATATAATTCAACAGTTATTTCATATTTGTTTGTGGGAGCTGATAATATGGATAATGATATGGCTGAAAGATGTGTATACGGAAATATTCCTATGGGACTGCCCGGCGGTTTTTTTATTTACGAAGCGAGCGATGAGGAAATGCTTATCTTTGCAGATGCGAATGTTGTGAAGATGTTCGGCTGTGATACTTATGAGGAGTTTCTTGAATATATCGGCGGCTCATTTCAGGGAATGGTACACCCTGACGACATAAACAAGATCCAGAACGAGATCCAGGCTCAGACGATCTTCGGCGAAAAGCGGCATGATTACGTCCGCTACCGCATCGTTACAAAGCAGGGCGAGGTGCGCTATATCGAGGATTTCGGACATCTGCTCCACAAAATGGGCGGCGTTGGGTACTACTACGTTTTTATCGTTGATGTTGATCAGAACGAATACTTCAACCAAAGCAGGAATTCCTTTGCCGAAGCCGAGATACTTTCACGCAATCAGGAGACTGACAAGCTGACGGGGCTTTATAATATGTCCTTTTTCTATTACAAGGTGCAGATGCTACTCTCAAAGCACGACAGCCACCGCAAGGACTATGCAATAATCCATTTTGACATACCGAACTTCAAGCTTTATAACGAGCGTCATGGTTTCAAACTGGGTGATGAACTTCTCTGCGGACTTGCAAGGCTTCTGCGTGAGGAGTTTCCCGAGGGGACAGTCGCACGTTTTTCTGATGACCACTTTTTCGTCTGCGACACAGGCACTCGTGAGGAGATCGGCGCTTCTATCGAAAGAGTCTATAAGCGGCTTCTGCTTTCTGAGGACGTGAACAAAAAAGTCCGGATCAAGGCAGGTGTTTTCTTCATGAGCGGAAGAAATTCCGAAGTGGGGCTTGCCTGCGACCATGCACGTCTTGCCTGCAACAGTGTAAAACTGCGCCATGATATGATCTACTGCATCTATGATGAAATGCTGAGAGACAAACTGCGCCGTCAGCAGTATGTTGTCGACCACATAGACGAGGCTATCGAAAAGGAACATATCAAGGTCTACTATCAGCCTGTTATCAGAGTAGGGAGCGGCGAGATATGCGGTTATGAAGCACTTGTGCGCTGGGTAGATGACAAGTTCGGACTTCTGTCACCTGCGGATTTTATCGAAACGCTGGAACAGTTCCACCTTATTCATATAGTCGACAAATATGTTGTGAAAAAAGTCTGCGATGACCTGAAAATGCTTATCGACAAGGGGGAAGATGCTGTTCCCGTGTCCGTAAATATCTCACGGCTGGATTTTGAACTATGCGATATTTTCGGGATAATCGAGGAGATCCGCAAAAATGCAGGTATCCCGTATGATATGCTTGACATCGAGATAACCGAGAGCGCACTGAATGACAACGTGGGCTACATCAAGAGCGAGTGCGAACGCATGAGAAAAATGGGCTATCATATTTGGCTGGACGATTTCGGGAGCGGTTATTCTTCGCTCAACACTATCGCCGAGTATGACTTTGATGTGTTAAAGCTTGACCTTGTGTTCCTGAGAAGTCTTGAACACAACCAAAAAACGGGCACGCTCATGACCTATATCGTCAACGGTGCAAGAGATATGAAGATAGCGCCGCTGTGCGAGGGCGTTGAGAACGCCGAACAGTTCGAGTTCTTAAAACAGATAGGCTGTGAACGTGCGCAGGGTTTCTACTTCGGAAAGCCGATGCCTCTTGATGAGACTCGTGCTTACACTCTGTCAAAGGGCTTGAAGTGGGAAAAGCGCAAGTAAGAACCTGTCTTCACAAGACTCTGTACGTGTTTTGTGAAGACAGGTTCTAAGGTTTGACCGAAATGACATAGCTGCGGCTGTGTCATTTCTTTTTTTGGCTGTATGGGTTGATTTTTTCAGTGACGTGGTGTATAATAAAAATATCTTGTTTAAGGAGAAACAGAAATGAAACAAAAAAGAATACTTATCTATGCCGCAAAGCTGATAACGGCGGCGGCGCTGTTGGGAGGGCTGATAGTTCTGTGGGCGTTTGCGGCGTTCATGCTGTCGGACGGCGGACTGCTCAACAGTCATTTAAGCCCTGTGGCGGTTTTCCTCATGGTCATTATCTCGATAGTGATGCTCGCAGGGTATTTCGCATTCGCATTGTGGCTGTCAAAACTCGGCAAGGAGAAAGCAACAGGCGGCAAAGGCTCGTTTTTCAACCGTTTCGGAAAGCCGATACTTACGCTCGTTCTGCCTGCTGTCGGCGTGATAGTGCTTGTGTCTGCAAGGGGCAGTATAAGGCTGGCAGTTGCCCGTGCGCAGGCAAGGAACTACGTGAACAAAGCAGATGTTCAGCTTGAATACGGCTATGAAAACGGCTCGGGGATAATGGGTACGTCACTTTCGAGAAATACGGTCCTTGTTGACATGAGCCTTGAACGTGTGACGTTTATTTTTAACAGCGGCACTGATCAGATGCTCTCATACAGGCTGAAACACACTAAGAAAGACGTTCCCGAGGGCAAAGAACTTCAATACCGCTTTGACATAAAGCAGGAACGTGCGGAACTTACTACCTATTATACTCCCGATGATTCCTCCGACAAAGGCGCTCGGTTCACTGACGGCGTTTCGCTTAAAATGTCTGACGGAAGCGTGTGGTATGCGGACATAGACCATGAGTATTTAGGTTTTCAGAATGCGCTGACTGCCGACATCTTAGAAAGGGAACAGAACGCAGAGGAAGTCATACCATACGGCAATGTAAAACTTCCGTGCTACTGCGCAGGATATGACTACTCAACGCTTTTTGTGAATTTAGAAAATAAGTCGCTGAGCGTTCTTTACGAGAACAAAGGTTCGGCGCTGATAGCGGATATTGATCTTCATCTTGTTGTAAACACAGCCGACTTCAAAGATGCAGAAGTTCAGCAGATGTTTGAACTTTACAACGGCGGTATACTTTACGCCTGCCATGACCCTGCCTTTAACGATGAGCGGACGACATCTTTCGTCTATGTTTCACCGCTTGGCGATTACTTCACCAGCAGTTCCGATGACTGGGGCTACTACGGTTTCGTATAGGTAATACAATAAAAGCTCATTCCTGTTTTCAGGCAGGAATGAGCTTTATTTTTCTGATTTAGAACCTGTCTTCACAAGAAATGTACAGAGTCTTGTGAAGACAGGTTCTTATTTGCCTATAAGCATCATGTAGATCATGAGCGCTCCAAGAAGCGCAAATATCAGACCGACTATGATCACTACCACCGTGCCGCCGTTCTTGCGGTAGATAACAACGGGATCATCGGGGTCAACGTGTATCTCGTGTACCGAACCTATCTCGGGGTAGCCTACATTTGTGTAGACTTCTTCGAGGTGGTTGTATATCTTGCCGTCAACTGTGTATTCCCAGTCGGGAGCATAAACTCTTGTGCGGTGGCGGTGAGTGCCTGTACCGCTGGTACTTCCTAAGTGAGAATCAAGCCCTATGCAGGTCGCCTCAACTGTGAGCGTGCATCTTTTCAGCATGACAGCTTTCCTGATGAAAGGTACTATTATCATCGCAAGTCCCAACGCCAGACAGCATATTCCTGCGACTGCTTCGATGCCGTTTGTGGTGAGCAGCGGCGGCAGATCGTGTTTTCTTCTGTAAAGCGAATCAAGAGGGAAGAACACCATTCCTGCCCCGATGATCGGAAAGAGCAGGAGCGCACAATTATCAAATGTCAGCTTTTGCGACAAGAGCGCCGAGAGCCCAATAAACAGGAACATCTGCCCCACACAGGCAACTGCGATCATCGGTTCGACCTGAGAGAAGATTATCAGTCCCAGAAAACCGACTGCAAGCGAGATAAGCACAAACACACCGCCTGCACCTTTTATCTCGGCTGTTTCCTTGTGATAGTTGTTGCCGCCGTAATTCGGACGTGCTTCACGATCCTCACGCATCTGTGCGACACGTTCTTTTTCGTTTATCGACTCGTTTAAATATTTATATACAGGGTCAAGTACTGCCATTTCCGTTGTCTCCTTTTTCTTATAAGCTGTTGACGTATTCTGTGAATCTTAAAAACGCCTGTCTGCCGCTGTCTGTTCTTTTGTAAACGCCTGCGTGTTCAAGCACCTTTGCAAAAACTGCGCCTATCTCTTCACGAAGCACCTGTTCGGCGTTGTCGGGCGAGATAGTCCTTCTCGAAAGAATATCCTCCACCCAGTCGGCGTGTTTGGCAAGTTCTGCGTCTTCACAGATATTCTCTCCGTTAAGTATCGCCGTTTCGAGCCTTGCCATTTCAGCTTTAAGACGGCTGGGAAGAACTGCAAGACCCATTACTTCGATAAGTCCGATGTTCTCTTTTTTGATGTGGTGCAGTTCGGCGTGAGGGTGGAAAACTCCGAGAGGGTGTTCCTCGGTGGTGATGTTGTTCCTCAGCACAAGATCGAGTTCAAAAAGTTCCCCTCTGCGGCGTGCGATAGGCGTTATAGTGTTGTGCGGTTCGCCGTCAGTCTCGGCGAAAATGAACGCTTCTTCATCGGTGTACCCACGCCATGCGCCGAGTATCTTGTCAGCAAGTTCAGCAAGCCTGTCGGGGTCTTTGCCCGTTATGCGTATGACCGACATAGGCCACTTGACTATGCCTGCTTTTATCTCCTCGTAACCTTTGAACACAAGTTCCTGTTCGATCTCGGCACGTTCCATTGCAAAAGTGTATCTTCCGCCCTGAAAATGTTCATGCGAAAGGATCGAGCCGCCGACTATTGGCAGATCGGCATTCGAGCCGACAAAGTAATGCGGAAATTCCGTCACGAAACTGAGCAGTTTGTCGAAAGCCTTTCTGTCGATGACCATGGGCGTATGCTTTTTGTTGAATACGATGCAGTGTTCGTTATAATAAACATATGGTGAATACTGGAAACCCCAGTCCTCGCCGCAAATTTTCGTGCTGATAATACGGTGGTTCTGACGGGCAGGGTAGTCAACTCTGCCTGTATAGCCCTCGCACTCAGGGCAGAGCATACACTTCGGGTAGCCGGACTGTTTTGCGTTTCTTGCGGCGGCGATAGCCTTTGGGTCTTTCTCGGGCTTCGAGAGGTTTATGGTTATGTCCAGTTCGCCGTATTCGGTGGGGACTTTGTAGCGAATATCCCGTGCTATGCGGCTTCGTCTTATGTAATTTGTGTCACAGCTGAAACGGTAATAGTTGTCCGTGGCAGTCTCGGGCGAAACGGAAAAGTCGCTCACGAACCTGTCATTGACCGCCGAGGGCAGGGGAGTTATAAGCCCCATAAGCTTTGTGTCGAACAAGTCACGGTAAACGATGCTGTCCTCACAAAGCCCCTTTTCGACTGCGTAGTCAACGAGTTCTTCCAGCGTTTGGTCAAGGTCAATATCGCTGAAATTTCCGTCAGGCTCGTCATATTCGTCCAGTCCCAGCGCTTCGAGCAGGCGGTTAGTGCAGAAAACGCTGTCCCCGTGGCGGATAAGACCCTTTTCAAGCCCGTAGCAGATAAGTTTTTTTATGCTTTCATATATCATCATTTTTCCTCCAATGGGAATGTTTTTTTCTTATTATATCACAATTAAAAAGCCGTGTCAACCGTGAAGAAAACTTATATAAAACAAAAAAAACGCCATAGCTCCACAAGAAGTCACAGCGTTTTCAGTACATTTCCTGAACAAGATTTCTGAATGTATCGGTATCGAAAAATTCCGTGATAGTCATGTCAAGACCGTCACAAAGCTTTTTTATTGTGATTATGCCGATGTTTTTGGCACGGTGGTTGACAATATCATTGACGGTCGACTGCGTGACCCCCGACATGGTGGACAGCTTGTTCACGGTGATATTGCGTTCAATACAAAGCCCGACTATCCGCTCGGCAACGGCTTCGGAGATGTTCATACCGCAGGTTTTCCTTTCCTATTTTGTCATATCCTATATAATAATAGCATATATTGTCAGAAAAACTTGTCGGTAGACCGTTAACGTAGTATTGTCATATGTGATACAATTAAAAAAAGATTAAATCATAATTAAGGAGAAATTATCATGTTTTGTCAAAATTGCGGTGCAAACTTGGCAGAAGGAACTAACGTTTGCACAACTTGCGGAACACCGCTTGCAACACATAATCCTTCGATTGTTCAGTATAACCCTCAGCCACAAGGCGCTATGCAGCATAATGAACCACGGTGCGGGTGCTGTGGATATGTGGGGCAGTGGAAAGTTGAGCCTATTTTTCTCACTCACCACTGGATCATATTTTTCATATCGCTGTTTTTCTTTGGTGCAGGAATTTTCTATCTGCTCACGGTATTGATCATCAGGGGCAATACGGAACATCGTGCAAAGATCTGTCCGCAGTGCAAAGCACGGAATATGTGGTCTTTTTATTATTGAAGCATTTATCAGACTTTTGGGGAGAAGTCCGGCATTATTCAGATATATTTAATTAAGGAGAACGATCTATGAAAAAAAGTATTATATTTATGCTCAGTGCAATTACAGCTTTATCTCTGGTCGGCTGCGGCGACACGAGTTCTAAGAGAGAAAAACATGATGACAGTGAGAAAAGTTTTTTTGAAACATCACCTGTTGTTTCCGATAGTTCCTCTGTCTCCGAAGAATCTTCTGTTCCCAAAGAAACAGTCTCTGATGAAAGCGTTGAACCTGAAAACAATGTCCCGAAGATAAATCCGTTTGAGGGACTTGAAGTTCAGTTTGACGGTGTTTCACCTTATGTAAATATCAGCATAAATAACAGCAAGTGTGAACCTCGTGTTCAGCAGTATGTGACATTTAAGGCAGAGGAAAAAGAAAACTTTGCAAATGGCGATAAGGTAAAAATAACGGCAGAATATAACGTTTCCGATCTTACTTCCATTGATTTTGAGATAGGTGTTTGGGAACAGGAATATGAGATCGGCGGAATGCCCGAATATGTCACCGATTTTTCTAAGATAGATACTTCAACTCTTGATACTGAGATACAGCAGTATATGGATTCGCATTATATGTTTGAAGAACATAGTAAAAATGTCATGGAAAATGGATCACTTCATGGTAAAACATATCACGGTCATATAATGGGAATTATTCTTGATACAACTTTTAATGAGTATTGTTTTGGCGATGATAGAAATATTTTCTTTGACCACTTTGTAAGCAGCGATATAGTTCATCGTTATCAATTAATCGCTAAACAAAATTTTTTCAATGATATGGATGTAAAAAACTACTACTATGTTGAATACATAAACAGATATGCGATAAGAGATCATCATGATGATAAAGGCACATATGAGTATGATGAAGCTCCGCAGTATGAAACCGGAATCGCCGTATTTATTCCGATCAAAAATGTTATTGTATATCCTGACGGAACGTTAAAGTATGATCTTGACATAGACCACA
Source organism: uncultured Ruminococcus sp. (assembly GCA_947169885.1). GTDB lineage: Bacteria > Bacillota > Clostridia > Oscillospirales > Ruminococcaceae > YE71. The sequence goes on along the minus strand of CAMVRM010000005.1, from coordinate 23,430 downwards.
GCGGTGATATTTCGGATGAAACAGCTTACTTCAATTGTATATCCAGCAAGGGTGACAAATACAACATAAATGAGATCGTTCAATGAGCGAAAGCAGGTAGTGACATTATGTTTTGTAATAGATGCGGTAATGAATTGAATGAGGGTCAGAAATTCTGTAACAAATGCGGCGAAAAGGTCGAAGAACCTGCTGTAATTGCAGAGACTCCCGAGTTAAAGCCGTCTGAGGAAAACGGTTTAAAAGTGATAAAAAAATACAGCGGACTTCTTTTAGACTTTATTGCTGTTATTGCTGTTGCTTTTTTTATTCGTTTCGGAACAATGGCATACGGTTTGGAAGATTCTAAATTTCTCGATGATATTGAAGTTATTGACAGGTTATACGGTCAGAGCAATGTGACATTTGTTATCGGTATAGTAATAATAGCAGGTATCTTTCTATTTGTTGTTACACTCCTTACTATCGGTCATATAATAAGAAGTCTGGTCTTGATCAAAAAGGACTATGAAAAATCAGTATACAGTTCTTCAAAAGTTCTTAAACATATCGCCAAAATAGGGATAGTTTTTGTGCTTCTGCCTGTAATAATGAATATAATCTATTATTTTGGAATGCGAAGTGCTGTTCAAAAAAGTTATTCTGTTGCTGATGCGTTCGGCGCAAGTGAACTGATGACCGATGAGCAGAAAGAACAGTTTGAAGAACAAAAAGAACTGTCTATGGAACAGCTGAAAGACTATTTTGATAATGAAAAACTAAGTATCCCGATCTCAGCGATAGTGCTTATAGTAATTGGTTTTGTCGGAGCTTATGCAAATGACCGTTTGACTTATGAATTCACAAAAGAGTTCAAACGGCAGAAAGAAAGGGTTATGGTGTCGGGTATGTCGGGCTATGTATTCGGCGGAAAAGGCGGCGATTCAACAGCACCTGATTCGTGGAAATGCGATGAGTGCGGCGCAATAAATAAGCCTAACAGCATTTCATGCTCCAATTGCTATCATAAACGTTATGAGTAACTATAAAAATTTTTACAAAACCCCTTGCATTTCATCGGAAAATATTGTATAATATTAGTGTGTATCGGGTTTGTGCCCGGAAAACTGAAATACAAGGAGATTTTACCAATGGCAAAAATGTTAGACACAATCGGATTCGTTGAGGCTGTTGACCCCGAAGTCGGCAAGGCTATGCAGGACGAGCTTGCACGTCAGCGCCGCAACCTCGAACTTATCGCAAGCGAGAACATCGTTTCACCTGCTGTTATGGCGGCTATGGGAAGCGTTCTCACCAACAAGTACGCTGAGGGCTATCCTGCAAAGCGCTACTACGGCGGCTGTGAGTGCGTCGACGTTGTTGAGCAGATAGCTATCGACCGTGCCTGTAAGCTGTTCGGCGCAAAGTTTGCAAACGTTCAGCCTCACTCGGGCGCTCAGGCAAACACCGCTGTTTACTTCGCTCTGTTAAAGCCCGGCGACACCGTTATGGGCATGAGCCTTGACAACGGTGGACACCTCACTCACGGCTCGCCTGTCAACATCTCGGGCAAGTACTTCAACTTCGTTCCCTACGGCGTTGACGACAACGGCTTCATTGACTATGACGCTCTTGAAAAGCAGGCTCAGGAAGTAAAGCCCAAGCTCATCGTTGCAGGCGCTTCCGCTTATCCCCGTGCTATCGACTTCGAGCGCATCTCCAACATAGCTAAGTCTATCGGCGCATATTTCATGGTGGATATGGCTCACATCGCAGGTCTTGTTGCGGCAGGTCAGCACGTTTCCCCTGTTCCTTTCGCTGACATCACCACCACCACCACCCACAAGACCCTCCGCGGACCCAGAGGCGGTCTTATCCTCACAAATGACGAGGCTCTCGCTAAGAAGATCAACTCCGCTATCTTCCCGGGAACACAGGGCGGTCCTCTCATGCACGTTATCGCAGGCAAGGCAGTTTGCTTCGGCGAGGCTCTCAAACCCGAGTTCAAGGCTTACGGCGAACAGATCGTAAAGAATGCTCAGGCTCTTGCAAAGGGACTTGTTGAGCGTGGCTTCGACCTTGTTTCGGGCGGCACTGACAACCACCTCATGCTCGCTGACCTCAGACCTTTCGGCATCACAGGCAAACAGCTCCAGCACGACCTTGACGAAGTTTACATCACCGTTAATAAGAACGCTATCCCAAACGACCCCGAGTCTCCGTTCGTAACAAGCGGTGTCCGCATCGGTACTCCTGCCGTTACCACCCGTGGACTTGTTGAGGAAGATATGGACGTTATCGCTGAGTGCATCTACCTCACTGCTAAGGATTTTGCAGGCACTGCTGACGAAGTTCGTGCAAAGGTGAACGCTATCTGCGCTAAATATCCGCTTTACGAATAATAAAAAAATTAACAGAAACGTAAATTTTTCGCCGCTGTCTCACAAGGACGGCGGCTTTTTTGCTAAAAAGTGTATCATGTTTTGGTTATATTTAACAAAGATTTTGACCGTAAAAAAATGCACTTTACAATTTAATAATTTTGGTTTATAATTTAAGATGTATCATTTTTTCTTGCCCGTTTTTGCGGACAAAATCTAATGTAAAGGAGAAATGTGATATGTATTCCAAATCCCAGAAGCTCTGCGCAGAAGCTTTCGGAACATTTATCTTAGTGTTCTTTGGCTGCGGCACAGCTATGGTGACAGGCGCTGCTGTTGTTCCGACTTCGCTTGCATTCGGTCTGTCGATCTTAGTTGCGGCTTACACCATTGGCGGCATCAGCGGAGCGCACCTGAACCCTGCTGTTTCGTTTGCAATGTTCTTTGACGGAAGAATGTCCCTTGCAGATGCTATCAGCTATTCCGTTGCACAGACAGTCGGCGCATTCATCGCAACGCTCATGCACCTTGTACTTGCTCTTTGCGGTATGCTTTCTGTCTATGATCCCGAGGAAGAAGAATATGTCAGAGTTTCGCTCGATGAGATCTCTTTCGGTGCAAACACTTTCGGCGAGACAGGCGATTCGGCACTCAACATTGTTGGTGCTATTCTGGTGGAGATCATCCTCACCTGCATTTTCGTTCTTGTTATCCTCTGTGTAACTCAGTCTGAGGACGAGGGCACAAGCAAGCACGCAGGTCTGTTCATCGGTGCTGCACTGGTGTTCGTTCACCTCATCGGAATCAACCTCACAGGCACTTCCGTAAACCCTGCAAGAAGCATTGCTCCCGCAATTTTCGCAACTATCTGCAAGGGCGACATAAACTACCTGCTTGAAGGTCTTGTGTTCATCATCGCACCTCTTGCAGGCGCATTTGCAGCAGCGTTCATCAACACTGCGCTCATCAAGAAAAAGAGCGCATAAGAAAGCTGTTCTCTTTTGAAAAAAACAAAGCACGCATAGCCTTATTTTAAAGCTGTGCGTGCTTTTTATTTATGTATCCGAAGTGACTATTTTTTTCTTTGTGCTTTTCTTTCTTCATATTTGCGCTTAGTCGCCTGACCTCCTCTGATGTGACGTTCCTGCTTGTTCAGTTCCAGCAGTGCCTCGACTTTTTTGTAAAGTTCGCTGTCAAGCTCGGGAAGTCTTACTCTCAGATCCTTGTGAACAGTTGATTTTGAAATGCCGAAGTGCTTTGCAGCCGAACGAACGGTCGCACCGTCTGACACCATATATTCTCCAAGTTCCACAGGGCGCATTTTGTCTGAAAGGCTCATTGTCTCACCTCTGAATATAGTTTCGTAATGATATATATGCTGAGGCGAGACGATATATAACAGCATTTCTGACTAAAAAAACTCTTGATTAATAGTGAAAAATGTGGTATTATGTATATACAGATCATTTAGAACCTGTCTTCACAAGAAATGTGCGTGGATTTTCAGCGAGATTTAGTCGATTTCAAGGCGAAAAACCGCAGTTGTGCTGTCGCACTGCAAGGTTTTTCAACGCAGAAAGCGACTGAATATCGTTGAAAAGACACGTACAGAGTCTTGTGAAGACAGGTTCTTACAGGCGGTGTGAAAAATTGGGCAGTTATTCGGAACTGATAAAAAAGTTCAGCAAGACACGGGACTATCTCAGCGATTTTTTTATTTACGGAAACAAGGTGCGTGGTGAAGTAGGCAAAAAAAGCAGCAGAACATATGACGATGAAAAACGCCGTGCGGAAAGCTGGCTCGGAGATCACGTCAGGTATGAGGACACCGCACACGGCAGGCAAGTCTCGATAACAGTTGACTCGGGACATATAAGCGAAAATCCGCTTTACCGTGCCTACCGCTCAAAAAGTTTTACCGATAATGATATTCGCCTGCATTTTCTGCTGACAGATATTCTTTCGGACGGAATAAGCCGTTCCGCAAAGGAACTTGCTGACCTGATGTCGGAAAAGTATCCGTGCAAGAGTTCTTACGAAGAACAGACTGTCCGCAACAAACTCAACGAATATGTCAAAGAGGGTATCTTCCTTACCGAAAAAACAGGGCGGAAGCTGTATTATAAGCTGAGTCCGCTCACTCTCGATGAGCTTATCGGGCGGTTCAAAGGTCTTTCAGATGCCGTGACATTCTTCTCGGAAACGCAGTGGTTCGGGTTTGTCGGGAACACGATACTGCACACCTGCGGACTGAAAAACGACTTGTTCCTCATGAAGCATAATTATATAGTACACACCCTCGAAGACGATATTCTCGAACAGATAATGTCGGCAATGGACAAGCACAGATTTGTTGAGATCAGGTCATTTTCGATAGACGAAGACGGCAGAGACTGTAAACTTCTGCCGATAAAGATACTTTCATCGGTGCAGACGGGGCGGCGTTATATCGCAGGCTTTGCAAGTTGGAGAAAAAAGCCTGTGTCGCTCAGACTGGATCACATCAAGAAGATAAGACCGCTGGAAGTCTGCGAGGATTACGGCGCACGAATTGCCGAATTTGAGGAACAGTACAAGCACTGTTTCGGAGTATCGTTCGGTTTTGACGAAAGCCCCGAGCCTGTTGAAGTGCGCATCACGTTCAGAGTTGATGAAGAAAACGAGGGTTTTATTCTCGAACGGATAAAGCGTGAGATGCGGCAGGGAAGTCTTGAAAGGCTGGGGAAGAACAGGTATCTCCTGACTGAGCGGCTCTCTGACCCAAACGAGATGATGCACTGGGTCAAGTCTTTTATCGGGCGCATAGAGCGCTTTGAGGGTGCAACGCCCGAGGTATGTGAACGCTTTGAGAACGACATCAAACGTCTGCACGAGATGTACGGAGGTGATGCAAGTGTCGATGTTCAATGAGATATACGGAACTTACTTTGAGATAGCCGCCGAACTGCTGAAAAGGCGCAGGTTCACCAAAGCCGACGCTGACAGGCTTATCTCAAAGCGTGGCTTCGGAGACACAGGGCTGCTTCTTCCCTCAAAGCTTTTTCCGCAGAGTGACGGCAGTGACTGGGGATTGTTCACAGAAGTCGGCGATAAGGAATACTTAGCTGTTACTGAACAGCCGCCTAAAAATATAATGACAACTCTGCAAAAGAGGTGGCTCAAAGCAAAACTGTGTGACCCGAGAATGCGCCTTTTCATCAGTGATGATGATATTGCGGAACTTTACAGGCTGCTTTCAGACGTAACGCCGCTTTACACTCCCGACAGGATACGCTATACCGACCGTTTTTCTGACGGCGACGATTACGAAAGCAAAACTTACAGAAAGATATTCCGCACAGTTTTGGAGGGTGTAAGGCAGAAACGCCTGATAAGGATAAGCTTCAAAAGCGGCAGGGGCAGGCTCATCAAGGGAGTTTTTGAACCGCTGAGACTTGAATATTCGCCGAAAAATGACAGATTCAGGCTATATTGCAGCAACAAAGCGGGACATGGCAGCATAATAAACGTTGGCAGAATACTTTCAGCCGAACTTCTTCACGAAGTCGGACAGCCTACCGACATTAACAGTTATTTTGATGAAAGAAAGTGCAGCGAGCCGCTTGTTGTGAAAGTGACCACCGAGCGCAGGACTGTTGAGCGTTTTCTTATGGAGTTTGCGACCTTTGAAAAGCGCACTGAGCGGTTTGACGAGAGCGGCGAGTGTGTTGTTTCGCTTTGGTATGACAAGGCTAACGAAACGGAAATACTTATCCAGCTGTTGAGTTTCGGACCTACTATCGAGATACTTGCGCCGAAAAGAATGCGTGAACTTGCAAAAGAACGCATCGACAGGCAGTTTGGGCTGACTTTCGGTGAATGATTTTTTCACAAACATCACGTATTACTCAATCATTTATGACATATATATGTTATGATAAAATTTAGAGGTGAGAAAAATGACCGAAGTTGAAAATGAAGTCGTTCTTATCGAGGAAGATTCAGCGGAATTTCCGCCCGTTGTTTTTCAAAATGAAGAATTCGAGCGGACAAAGGTGTTCTTCCAGCAGTTCAACCGAATGATGACATATTACAAATGCGCCATGATGGAGATAGAGACAAAGTTCAACGTTCTGAACGAGGCTTTCTCTCACAGGATAGACCGCAACCCGATAAACAGCATACACTGCCGCCTGAAAAGCTTAGACAGTATTCGTGAAAAGCTTGCGAAAAAAGGCTGCAAGCTGACAATGAACGCCATTGAAGCAAATCTCAATGACATCGCAGGCGTTCGTGTGACCTGTCCGTTCATCGAAGATGTTTATCTGCTTGCAGGAGCGCTGTTGGGTCAGGACGATATAACGCTTCTTGAAGCCAAAGACTACATAAAGAATCCTAAGCCGAACGGCTACCGCAGTCTGCATCTTATAGTGATCGTGCCGATATTTCTGCCGACCGAAAAGCAGTATGTCAAAGTTGAGATACAGATACGCACGATCGCCATGGATTTCTGGGCAGCACTGGAACATCAGCTGAAATATAAGAAGAACTACGAATACTCCGACCGCATGGCAGAGGAGCTTTATCTCTGTGCGGAAATAAGTGCGAACCTTGACACCAGAATGGACAGATTAAGGCGTTCGGTACTGGGCGACAAGCCTATTGACAGTGACTTTTGATAAGTTTTATGCCCCCGAGTGTTTTCATAAGCGCTCGGGGGCATAGTGTTTATATTATACCATTTGGGAAATAACAGAGTAAACAAAAAAGCCGAACGGAGCAACAACTCCGATCAGCTTTTTTTATCAACAAAGTCGAGGTGACGGGATTCGAACCCACGGCCTCTTCGTCCCGAACGAAGCGCTCTACCAAACTGAGCCACACCTCGATGATGAACCTTTGCGATTCATTGTAAAATATATTATATCATAAAATCTTCGTTCAGTCAATGCTTCAAATGCAAAATTAACCAAATATTCACAAACGCCGCTCTGCTCATCATGCGGTATACTATTAATAAAAGTGTTATTAAGTGTAACTGTTTTGGTTTTTGCTTGACAAATCTTCCGTTATGTGTTATTATGTAAGATAGGGTATCAGCATTTTTTGATACGTTATATATGGAATAAACTTTGGCTTTCAGTGCAGAATATTTCTGTAAGAGATCATTTTGCATCGGAGGCTTTTATATGTCTAAGAAAAAACATCACAAAGACCGCACTTTTATCAGCTGTACTCCTGCTTTTTCGCTCGCTGAGGATACGCCCGACACCGCACTTTCAAATGCTCAGTCGGATGAGATGATAAAGCTGGGACTGGTCAGGGCTGAGGGCAGACACAGTATCTGCTGTCTGAATATCATCGGTCAGGTCGAGGGGCATTATCTTTTGCCGCCGGACAACAAGACCACCAAATATGAACACATTATCCCCTCGCTGGTCGAGATCGAACAGGACGAAACTGCCGAGGGGCTGCTCATACTTCTGAACACAGTCGGCGGAGATGTTGAAGCAGGACTTGCTATCGCCGAACTTATCGCAGGCATGAAAACGCCTACCGCTTCGATAGTGCTTGGCGGCGGACATTCTATCGGCGTTCCGCTGGCAGTCAGCGCAAAACGTTCTTTCATCGTGCCGAGCGCCACCATGACCGTTCACCCTGTAAGGCTAAACGGTCCTGTTGTGGGCGTTCCGCAGACGCTTGAATATTTCAGACGTATGCAAAAACGTATCGACCGATTTATCACGGCAAATTCACGGATAAGCGAGAAACGTCTGCATGAACTTATGCTCGCAACGGGCGAGATAGTTATGGACGTGGGTACGGTCATTGACGGTGAAACGGCTGTTGAGTGCGGACTTATCGACCGTCTGGGCGGTCTTTCAGATGCACTCGAATGGCTGGATAAGCAGATCGAACAGACATAATGGATCAGTGTGAAAAGAGAGGGAAAATTTTTTGGCTCAGGCAAAAGGAAAAACAGCGGCAAAGTCCGCACCGAAAAAGACTTCTTCTGCGAAAACGTCTTCTTCAAAGACAAAAGCAGCCCCGAAAGCTGCCGCAAAGACCGATACGAAGCAGAACGAGGTCATGACCGCAAAGTTCAAAGAGCGCAGGCGTTTCTGGTCGCTCGTCATGTTCTTTTTCGGGATATTTCAGATAATTTTGACATTTATCAAAGGAGAAGGCTTGTGGAAAACGCTCTACGACCTGAACAGGGGACTGTTAGGGATGTCGGTGTTCGTTTTCGGGCTTTTCGTTATATATATGGCGCTCTCGATAGCGTCTGAAAAGGCAAAGAATGCCGTTATCGCAAGGGCTTTTCAGGGCGGAGTCATGTTCTTTCTGCTAAGCGGTGCGGCGCAGATATTCTTCGGGAACATCGTTCACGGCACAACGCTGTGGATAAAGATCAAGCATCTCTACGCCGACGGAGTAAAGCTCAAAGGCGGCGGTGTGGCAGGTGCGTTGCTCGGAATGTCGCTGCAAAACTGGTTCGGTGAAGTCGGCTCGAAAATAATCATCGTCCTGTTTATCGTGCTGTTCATGCTATTGCTGTCCGATCTGACCCTGCCGCAGATAATCCACGCAATGACACGCCCGATAATCGGCGGTGCAAAGGCGCTGAAGGAGAACGCTCGGGACAGGGCGTATGAGCGTGATCTTGACGGAAGATACGATCTTCCCGAGTTTGACGAATATTACGATGATTATAATTACGATTATGACTACGACGACGGTTACGGTTATGAGCCGCCGCCCGATTATGACGATTACGAGCCTGAACCTCCCAGACCTGCGAAAAAGCCCGAGCGCAGGCTGAAAAAGCGCAGTGTCGACTTTGCAAAGGTCCACAAGGCACAGCTGGAACAGATACGCCGTGAGGAGGAAGAAGCGAAAAAGCGTGCGGACAAGTTCGCTGATCCGAACGAAGTTCAGCCCGAAGTTGAACCTCAGACGGAGGAAGATGACGGCTTTGACCCTGTGAGCGAGGGTCTTGACCCAAGAACGGTAAGGAGAAAGCGTTCTGTTCCTGTTGAGGAAGACGAGCAGGGAAGTGAGAGCGCTGAAACGGCTGACAAGACCGAAAAGCCCAAGAAACCGCCCAAAGAGCCTACCCGTGCGGAACAGGTGAGGGAAGAAAAGCAGAAAGTTGCCGAGGAGATAAAGCTGAAAGAACTTATCAGGCAGGCATCGGCGGCACAGAAGCGTGCGGAAACGAATGCCGACACAAGCGCTGATACATATTCGCCGCATGGTGAGGGCGGGCAGGATGGCTATGTTTTTCCGCCTGTTGATCTTCTCCAGCCTGCGAAAAACCGCAGTTCGGAGGACGAGATCAAGCGTGAGATAGAGGAAAAATCTCAGCGGCTTGTTGCAACTCTTGAACAGTTCGGAGTTAAGACACGCATAGTCGGAATTCACAGAGGTCCTACCGTTACGAGGTATGAGTTACAGCCTGCCGCAGGCGTTAAGGTAAAGCAGGTCACATCGCTTTCGGACGATATTGCACTTAACCTTGCGGCTCAGAGCGTGCGTATCGAAGCGCCTATCCCCGGAAAGGCGGCTATCGGCATTGAGATACCGAACATTCACCGTGACAGTATCTCTATGCGTGAACTTATCGACAGTAAACCCTATCGTCAGGAAAAGGGTCTGCTGAAATTCGCAGTCGGCAAAGACATCGAGGGCAACATCGTTATGGGCGACATCACGTCAATGCCGCATATGCTCATCGCAGGAACAACAGGTTCAGGTAAATCGGTATTCACCAACTCCATAATACTGAATATCCTGTTCCGCTGTTCGCCCGATGAGGTGAAGCTGATACTTGTTGACCCGAAACGAGTTGAGTTCCCGATATACAACGGCATACCTCACCTGCTGATACCTGTTCTTACCGAGCCGTTAAAGGCGGCAGGTGCGCTGGGCTGGGCGGTGAACGAGATGAACCGCCGCTATGCACTGCTTGAAGCGAACGGCGTTAAGAATCTTGAAGAATACAACGAATTCGTGGACGAGATGATAGCCAACGATCCCGAATGCACTCGCACTAAACTGCCGTATATCGTCATAATCCTGGACGAGCTGGCAGAACTTATGATGGCGGCTAAAAACGAAGTCGAAGCTTCGATACAGAGCCTTGCACAGCTTGCACGTGCCGCAGGAATGCATATGCTCATTGCAACTCAGTCGCCCCGAACAGACGTTCTGACAGGTATAATCAAGGCGAATATCCCGTCAAGAACTGCACTTATGGTGTCCAATAATGTGGATTCAAGAGTTATCCTTGACGAAGTGGGCGCTGAAAAGCTTCTCGGAAAGGGCGATATGCTGTTCAAGCCTGCGGGTTATCCTAAGCCGCTCAGAATACAGAGCGGATTTGCGTCAAGTGCTGAGATACGTGACATCGTGGCGTTCCTGAAAGACGAGCATGGTGCGCAGTACGATCAGGAAGTTGTTCACGAAGTTGAACAGAATATGCCTAAACCTAAGAACGAGGAAGACCATGAAGTTCAGATAAATCCCGATGATGATCTTGTTAATCAGGCGATAACCATAATCGTTGAAACAGGCAATGCATCGACTGCATATTTGCAGCGCAAGCTGAAACTCGGTTTCCCGAGAGCGGCTAGGATAATGGACGACATCGAAGCTATGGGAATAATCGGTCCGCAGGAGGGCGCAAAACCCAGAAAAATACTTCTTACCAAAGAAGAATGGTACGAAAGACAAAGTAAAAACTAATATTTATTTTGGATCGGGGTCGTGATCGTAATGAGTCCGGAAAAAAAACATATCAGAAAAGTTAAGCGGAAACATCGGCGCAGGCTCATGTTTGCTATAATCGCTGCGGCTGTGCTGATGATGTTTTCCATTTGCATGATGCTGACAAGTGTGCTTATGCGGTCGAGGTTCACAAGAGTTGATTACCCCGACAAAAAGTATTCTTACAGCTATCGTTACAGCCACTATCAGAAAAAATATCCCCGTGATGAAGTCACCTTCGAGTCGGGCAGAAACACACTCCACGGTTACATCTACGGCATGGATAATGACAAAGGTCTGATAGTTTTTGCTCACGGCATCGGCGCAGGGCATGAGAGCTACATGGCACTGCTCATAGATCTTGTGGACAGGGGTTGGAGAGTGTTCGCATATGACGCAACAGGCAGCTGCACCAGCGAGGGAAGAAGCACAATAGGTCTTGCACAAAGCGCTATCGACCTTGACAATGCTCTGACTTACGCCGAGACGGACAAGCGGCTGAACAGTCTGCCGATGTTCGTTATGGGGCACAGCTGGGGCGGTTTTGCGGCGGCGGCGGTGCTGAATTTTGACCACGACATCAAGGCGTGCGCAACGCTTTCGGGCTACTGCACGCCGATGAAAGAACTTACCGAAGCGAGCGAACTTATTCTGGGAAGTGAATCGGCAAAGTATCTCTATCCGTTTATCTGGATATACAACAAGGCTTGTTTCGGCAAGTATTCCGACCTTTCGGCGGTGAACGGCATAAACAAGTCGGGCATACCCGTCATGGTAGTTCACGGAACTGCCGACAAAACAGTTCGATATGACGGCGCTGCCATAATCAACCAGCAGGATCGCATTACAAACGAGAATGTTGTCTATGTCACAATGGACGAAAAACGCAGGCGTGGACACAACTCCTACCTGTATGCGAAAAATACCGTAAACTATATGCGCAAGAAGCTTGATCCGCAGTTTGAACTCATGATGAAGCAGTACAACGGCAAGATACCCGACAAAGCGCTTGCAGCGTATTACCGCTCGGTGAACAAAAAGCTCGCAAACGGCGTGAACACAAAGCTTACTTCGCAGATAGACAAGTTTTTCATGCAGCAGCTTGGATAAAAATAAGCCATAGCATTTCCGATGTTCGGTCAGAAGTGCTATGGCTTTTTCTTGTTTATCGGTGGGATAACCTAGAACCTGTCTCCACAAGGCTCTGTACGTGTCTTGTGAAGACAGGTTCTTAGATGTTCATATACTTGTTTTTTCGGCTGCGCTTGTTGCTGTACATTTTTTCGTCAGCCTGTTTAAGTGCGCTGCTCAGGTCAAAGCTGTCATCAAGAACGGTGGTATATGCGCCGCAGCTGAGCATTGTGGGGAAGCCGTTGTGTTCCTGTTTGTTTACCTTTTCAAGCTTTGTTTCTATCTCGCCGATTATCTTTTCGGGACAGCAGTCGCCCAGCATAACGGCAAACATCTCGTCACCGCCGAAGCGCACGCACAGCGATTTTTCAGGGCAGCAGTCGGAAAGGACTTTTGCAGCCGATGCGATAGCAACATCGCCCGACTCGTGACCGTAGGTATCGTTGATAAATTTCAGCCCGTCAAGGTCAGCCATTATAACGGTTATCGGTCTGCCTTTGTTGTCCGTATCTTCGGACAGTTTAGCAAATTCGTTGTTGAAGCCGCTCCGGTTGAAAAGCCCCGTAAGAGGGTCTATGCGGTACATTTCCTCAACACGCTCGAACAGAAAACGCTGGTAACGGCTGGTGATAAAGCCGCCAAGTCCCATTGAAATGGTGTTCGTGATGCTTGCGGTCTTTGAGCATTCAACGATGTTGAAGTTCTCGAAAGAATAGCATATCACGCCCATGGGCTTACTAAGATAATCAAGCACATTTATTACTGTTGGCAGACCAACGGTTGCTATCTCGGCTATTTGGTGCGAAAGTTCGTCCGCACTCAAACTGTGTTCGGGGTCGATGTCGCCCTCTGAATCGAAAAATGTGTTGAACTTGCTGCGTTCGCTCATGAGAAGCGGCGATGCAAAAAAGTCCGACTCCTGTTCGAGACAGGAACTGAAAGTGAAGCAGCGTATCCCTTTAAGCATGGGGTGGCTCATGCAGACTGCCGCCTCCATGGGGGTCTTGCTCATCTGTATTTTTGTGGAGATGTCGAACATGAAGCGTATATCGTCCTGATAGCGGTAGAAGCTGTTGTTGAAGCGGCTCATAAGTTCGCTTGACTGCTGTTCGCAGGAAGAGCAGCCGCAGGAATCGTTCGGCATGAATTTCGGGATAACGCTTATCTCGTTGGGAACATTGCCGTCAAGACAGTCTTTTATGGAGTGGAAAACGCTTTCGGCAAGAGCGTCACTTCCGCAGCTTGCAGTGGTTATCTTGGGGGTGCAGAGTGCCGCTTCGTCAATGCCGTCAAAGCCCGACACCATTATGTCCTCGGGAACACGCAGACCCGCTTCAATGATAACGCTCGTAACGTTTATCGCCATGATGTCGTTAGCACATATGACCGCATCGGGCAGGTCGCCGCTGTCAATGATCTTCTGCATGGCTTTTCGGGCAGGTTCAGCCCAGAATTCGCCGTAGCTTATGGTGTCATCAGAGCAGGGAAGTCCGTTTTCGGCGGCGACTTTCCTGAATATGGCGATTCTTTCGTCAGAAAAAGCGTTGCCCTTTATGCCTGCCATAAAATGCGGTTTTTTTGCGCCGTGATGTTCAATTATGTGCCGTACCACCTGTTCAAAGCCGTAAGAATAGTCGAACTTCACACAGCAAGCGTCCTCATATTCGCCGTCCACCGCAAGCACAGGTTTGTTCTGCGCCTTAGCCTTGCGGATAAGTTCGTGAGAAATGCGCCTGCACTTTATCTTTTCGTCCATAACGATGATCAGGTCGGCGCTGTCCATAGGGACTATGCGGAAAATCTCGGCTTCGGGGAAGTATTCATTCTCCTGCCAGTAAAGATCGGTATTCGTGCAGTAGATGACAACAGCGCAGTTTATCTCCGCAAGATGACTGCTCAGCTGTTTTAAAAAGCTGTGCTGCTGTGCATCGAAAATGCGTGAAGTATAAACGGCGATGATCCTTTTCTTATCTTTCATGTTTCTCCCCCAAGATAACTGTGACGTTTTTTTTACCTCACGGTTTTTGTCACGGTAACACTTGAACCTGTTCCCAGCAGATCGCTTATAACGACCTGACCGACTTTGACAGGCAGTGTGAGTTTTGCGGCTTTTATCGCCTTTGTGCATTCAAAGATCATGCCTTTGGGCACAGGCTGTGCAGTCTTTACGGGAACGGGAATGCCGCTGTCTGAGATGATCGTTGTTGTGATCGTGCGTGTGGGCGCAGAGATCTCGCTCTCGGCGTAAAGTTCCCCACGTTTGCAGGTGTTGCCGCTGACAGAAACAGCCTTGCCGTTTTCAACAGTTACAGTCAGTTCACACCCCATAGGGCAGTTTATGCAGGTAAGTATCCTTGTTTCAGCCACGGTTCATACCTCCTCCAAGCCGACCGTTATATCATCGCTGATACCGATAAGCTTGTCCTTTTTGATGATAATATCCACCATTTCACTCGGTACTAAAATGCGGCTCTTGCGGCGCACAAGTTCCGTTTCGCCCGATTTTATAACGATGCTGTGATCCTTGAAAATGTCGGTCACTCTGAACCTTATGTGAACATCGCCGTTCAGTTCACCCGTGTGGATAAGCGCAGGAACAGTGTAGCGAACGCCGTTTTGCGCCGTCACCTTAACAGGTTCTGTGCTGTCAGAAGTGCAGCCTCGCTGAACATACTCCGCTGCACTTTCGCCTGCTCTTGCGGATTCTTCCGAAACAAAGTCCACCAGATCGTGAACGTGCAGAACGTTTCCGCAGGCGAACACGCCGTCAATGCTCGTTTCAAGTCCCTCGTCAACAACTGCGCCGTTGGTTTTAGGGTCAAGCTTTATGCCGCAGTTTTTCGACAGTTCGTTCTCGGGGATAAGTCCGCAGGAGAGAAGCAGTGTGTCGCACTCGAAGTACTGTTCAGTGCCTTTTATCGGCTGTCTGTTTGCGTCCACTTCGGCGACTGTCACTCCCTCCAAGCGCTCCTTGCCCTTTATGTCGACTACCGTGTGACTGAGCATGAGCGGAATGCCGTAATCGTCAAGACACTGCACGATATTTCGTTTCAGACCGCTCGAATAGGGCATAAGCTCAACGACAGCCTTAACGTGCGAGCCTTCAAGCGTCATTCGGCGTGCCATGATAAGTCCGATGTCTCCCGAACCCAGAATGACGACTTCTTTTCCCACGTTTACGCCCTCGCAGTTGACAAGCTTCTGAGCCGTTCCTGCGGTGTAAACGCCCTGCGGACGAAAACCGGGGATAGACAGCGCACCACGGGGTCTTTCACGGCATCCCATAGCGAGAATAACGGCTTTTGCTTTTATCTGCTCAACACCGTGTTCGGCGCTTATAGCCGTAACAGTCTTGTCGGCGGCTATGTCCAGCACCATTGTGCCTGTTTCATAGGGAATATCAAGCGCTCTGACCTGATCGGCGTAGCGCTCGGCATACTCGGGACCTGTCAGTTCTTCCTTGAAAGTGTGCAGACCGAAGCCGTTGTGTATGCACTGGTTGAGGATACCGCCGAGTTCGCTGTCACGTTCAAGTATAAGTATACTGCGTATACCCTTGTTGTAAGCGCCGACCGCAGCCGCCATTCCAGCAGGACCTCCGCCGACTATAACTATATCAAATTCACGCATCGCCGTTCACCTCCCCCGAAGCACCTGTTTTTCTCACGTCAGCAATATCAATACCCAGCTGATCTGCGATGAGCGTTATGGTTTTCGGCGAGCAGAAGCCTGCCTGACATCTGCCCATGCCTGCACGGGTGCGGCGCTTAACGCCGTCAAGAGTTGTGGCAGGCAGAGTTCTTGTCAGTGCATCGGCTATCTCACCGACTGTAACAGTCTCACAGCGGCAGACGATACTGCCGTATCTCGGGTCTTTTTCGATAAGGGCGTTCTGTTCCTCACGGGAAAGAAGTGCAAAATGCTTTATGCCCTCACGGGTGTCCTTGTGGTCGGACTTAGGTTCAAGGGTCATGCGCTCAGAGAGCAGTTCACGAAGTCTCTCGGCGATAGCAGGCGCACTCGAAAGCCCCGGGGACTCGATGCCTGCGGCGTTGAAGAAGAACGGCTTTGTCTCCTCGATGATGAAATCGTGAGTACTTCCGACTGCACGAAGCCCTGTGAAGCTTGTGATCGTGCTGTAAAAAGGCACGTTATCGACTGACAGCGCCGCCTTTGAGCGTATCTCGGAATAACCCTCAGCGGTGGTGGAAGTGTTTTCCTTGTCGTTGATGTTGACCGCCGTAGGACCTGCGAGCAGGTTGCCGTGAACAGTCGGCGAAACGAGTATGCCTTTGCCCATTTTGGTAGGCATCTGGAAGATCGTGCAGGTGAGCATTCCGCCTGCGTCCTTGTCCATGAGTATATATTCGCCCTTTCTCGGGGTTATGGTGAAACCGCCTGCGTCAGCCATTTCAGCTATCCTGTCGGCATAAACTCCTGCGCAGTTGAATATCGCCTTTGTGCTGATAACGCCCTTGTTTGTCAGCACCTCAAAGCCGTCAGCGGTGCGTTTTATGCCTGTGACAGCGGTGGACAGGCGGAACTCAACGCCATTATCTGCGGCGTTTTCCGCAAAAGCAAGGGTCATCTCAAAGGGACAGACTATCCCCGAAGTGGGGGCGTAAAGCGCAAACTTAACATTTTGCGAGAGCGCAGGTTCTTTTGCCCTTGCTTCATCGCCGTCAAGTATCTGCAAACCCTCAACGCCGTTTTGCTTTCCACGTTCGAGAAGTTCTTCAAGCCCTGCACGGCTGTCATCGTCAAATCCCAGCACCATTGCGCCGTTGTTTTTGTATGCAAAATCCAGTTTCTTGGACAGTTCAGGGATAAGCCTGCTTCCCCTCACGTTCATCTCAGCTTTGAGCGAACCGACTGCCGCATCAAATCCTGCGTGAATGATAGCGCTGTTAGCCTTGCTCGTTCCCTCACAGACATCGCTTTCTTTTTCGGCAAGACAGACTTTCAGCTTGAACTTAGCGAGTTCAGCCGCCGCAGCACAGCCTGTCACTCCGCCGCCGATGATAAGAACATCGTACATCACATCACCTGCTTTAAAATTATTCATGATGCAGAATTTCACAAAAAATCATTCTGCTGTCAATAAAATTGTAGCACATTTTACATGATTTGTCAAGTGGATTTTAGAACCTGTCTTCACAAGACTCTGTACGTGTCTTTTCAACGCACATTTTTTGTGAAGACAGGTTCTAAATTTGACAAGCCGGTTATTTTGCGGTATAATTATTTATGACATCGTGCAGTTGGTCAAAGGTCATGCCGACAAAATGCACGCCTTTCATGCCGAGGGCTTGTGCGGCTGTGACGTTTTCGGCTCTGTCGTCGATAAAAATGCAGTCGGACGGAACGAGCGAATAGCGCTCACAGATAAGTTCGTATATCTCACGGTCGGGCTTTACCATATGCTCAAAGCATGAGAAGATACCGCCGTCCATAAGACCCACGAATTCCAGTGCCTGCGGTGCGGTGTGCATGAGGTACTCAAAGTAGTTCGACAGGAAAAAGACTTTGTGACCCTCGGCTTTAAGGCGCTTTATAAAGGGGATAGTTTCGTCACGCATATGAGGTATTTCGCCCAGCTTTGAGAAAACCAGCCGTATCTCACGTTCACGGTCGGGAGCATTGGCGATAAAGAGTTTCAGCACCTGTTCATCGCTCAGCACGCCACGGTCGAACTCTATCCACTGAGGGTCGTGCCACATCGCTTCGGTGACAGCCTCCGCCGCCTGCGGATCTAAGTAACGGTTTACAAAGCTGTCCCAATCAAAATCTATCAGCACTTTGCCGATGTCAAAAATTATGTTCATTATACCAAACACCTTTCAACAGGAGAATAATATCATGTCAAAAACACGTATACACTATATTTTTTCGGGTCGTGTGCAGGGAGTAGGATTCAGGTGGCGTATGCAGACCGCCGCTCAGGGCTACGGAGTTTCGGGCTGGGTGCGCAATCTCTATGACGGCACGGTCGAAGCGGAACTTGAAGGTGAACTTGCGGACATTTCCGCCGTCCTGCGTTTCATAGAACAAAGCTACTATATAAGCATCGACGACATAAGATCGGAAACTATCCCCACCGAGGGAAGCGGAAGCTTTTATGTCAGATAACAGAAAAGGTGTCCGCTGAAGCCGAAGGCGACACAATATCTCTTATCTTTTATCTCTTATCTCTTATCTGTATAGTATTGCTCTGCATGGTGAGCCGTCAGAGCCGCCGAGGTTGAGGGGAGCGGCGCAGAGGGTGTAGCGACCCTCGTCAACTTCGTCGAGAACTATGCCTTCGAGCAGAACAACGCCTGCACCCAGCAGGATAAGATGAACTTCCATGGGGGCTTCCTCGGGTCCTACGGTCTGCGACTCGTTGCCGAGAAGCTTTATGCCTGCATCTGCGAAAACACGGGCGGCATCTGCGCAGACGGTCAGTTTTCCTGCGAGAAGAATGCGCTCACTGCCGCCTGTCTCACGGGCTGAACGCAGAATGTCCTCAGCGTCCTCGGCGTGTATGTCTCCCGAACGGCGTGCAACAAAGCAGTCGCCCACAAAGCTGTCGAGGGGCATCTGATCTATCGTTCTGCCGTCATTCAGGAAATGGTAGGGCGCATCAACGTGTGTGCCGTTGTGTGCGCACATCGAAAAAGCCGTCAGGTTGCAGACAGCGCCCTCGGTTATGCTGAGTTTTACCTCACGCTGAGGAGAGGGGTCGCCCGGGAATACCTTGCATGAAAAAACTTCCTGCGAAATGTCGATAAGCATATTATTTGTTCCTCCTGTGCAGTTATCTTTACTGTTTGTTTTCTTTTTGTATTATAACATTTCATTTTTGATTTGTCAAGTTTTGTAAAAAAATGGGCGGGAGCGAACCCCCACCCGTGAAGATCAATAAATATCAACGCCGTATCCGACAATATACTGATTCAGACGTTCAGCATCTTTTTCGTCAACAACGCCGTCAGCGGTAACATCGCACCACGCAGGGTTCACAACATTCTGAGCGCCCTGAATGTATTTCTTGATAACGATAACGTCAAGTATGTCAACTTTACCGTCAATGTTCACATCGCCTGCAAGATGCTCAACAATCTTGTCTTTCACCGTTACAAGTTCGCTTATCGGCTTGTTCTGATAGTAGTAGTAACGTCCCGAATAATAGTCAAGAACTTCCGTAAAGCAGGAGTTGAACTCGCCGAAATCAAAACGCACGCCTGCTTTCTCGGTGTGGATACACATACTGTAACCGTAGTAATAGTCTGTGAAATATGCGTCTATCGGCTTGTCAGAGGGCGAATGCGTGTAAGAATAGGAAACGCCCATGTTTTGTTCGTAGCGTTCAATAGTTATCTTTTCCGAACTGCCGTTTATCATCTTGCCGCTGTAACGCATCGGCTCACGGTAAACAGGTGTGAGCGTCATGTCTCTGTCGAATGTTATGTTTTCGATGAAACTTCTGCCGTTTTCATCAATGAAATATGCGGCACTTCTGTCGTTTATCCATCTGTTTTCTTCGTTTACATCGTAAAAAGGCATATTCTCGCCTTTCAGCTCGCAGAACACAGTGCCGTTGCTGTTCTCAATGCTTGCCCTGCACAGTTCGTCCGAATCATTTATCGGGATAAGGAGTATTTCAAGACTGCCATCTCTTGCACCGTTCCTTACCTGCGATATAATGAACCTGTCATAGCCCGAAGCCGCCTGAATGCTGTTGGCTTTGTCAACAGTATACCATTCCTCACTGTAATTGTTATTATTATAGTTCACTCCGCTGATAACAGCTTCACCGTTTTCATAGCTTATCTTAAAAGCATCGTATTTATCTGCACACTGGATATAGCTTTTGCCGCTTCCGCCTGTGCGGTCTTCTAACTGGATCGTAAAGCTTACTCTGTAATCTTCGGGGGCGGTGAAGATGCCCTCGGGAAGTTCCCTGCCTGCCGCTGCCTCGGAAAGTTCAAGCGTTCTCGGGCATTCCTTGTCGGTAACAGGTTTAAGGTTTATGTATATCCTGCCTGTTGCTTCGTCAGTTTCACAGCGGACAACCATGAAATGTTCAAAGCCTTCCTTAGTAACTATGGTGTTGGGTTCGTCAGGCAGATACCTTGCATCGCCGTAAGGGTGATCGTCAAGATACTGTCTCTGTATCATCAAAGCGCCGTTTTTGTCTGAAACTTCTAGTCTGTCGCCGCCATGACACTCGCATACGTAAGAATAATTGTCTGTCAGTTCAGGGTGACAACTGAAAGAAAGCTGAACATTATCGGGCAGAGTGTATGTTCCCTTTGCAAGTTCACTGCCGATCGTGAGCGCCGAAACGTCAAGCTGTCTCGGGCAATCTGCTTCGGAAACGGGTTCAACAGCAACGTATATCGTGCCGCTTGTTTCGTCTATACCCTTGTGAACGACAACAAAATGCTCAAAGCCCTCGCCTGCGGTCACGGTGTTTCTTTCATCGGGGATATATACACGTCTTGATGCGAAAGGGTCAAGATAATTTCTCTGTATTTTGTAAGAGCCGTTTTCAGAGCCGACAAAGATCCTGTCGCCGCCCGAACACTCGCAGAACTGATCGTCACTTCCTGTGCCGCTGTCAGATATGCAGACCAAAGATAACCGCATACCCTCGGGAACGGAGTATGTGCCTGCTTCAAATTCACTGCCGACTTTGAACGTGTCTGAGGTGAGAACTTTCGGGCATAAAGCAGTAACTGTAACGTTCCGCGGGTCGAACAGGTCGGGGAAGCTGTCGAACACATGGTCATTTTCCATGTCAATGATGTCGCCGCTGCCGAAAGCGGTCATGGTGTCCTTACGGGGGAGCTGTATACCGCCGTTGTATTCACACATCTCAATTTTACAGCTGTCATACAGAACGACTGAGGAATCATCGGTGTTTGTGACAGTTCCTCCGACTTGCAGAGTTCCCTTGATGTTGAGTGTGCCTTTGTTCTCAAACACAGCATTTTGAGTAAGTTCGAGCCTGCCGCCCTCGCCTATCTCGAAAGTGCATTCGGAAGTGAGCTTGCCTGAAACGATGACCAAGCCGCCGTTTGAAATATTGATCTTACAGCTTTTGCCGAGGGACAGTTCGCCCGAAATATCAAGAACACCGCCGTTTGTGACGGTAAGTTCGGCATTATCATTGCTGTTCATGGACGTTCCGTATGGTACGGTAAATCTCATGTCTTTTTCGTCAAGCCTTATCACATCAAAACCGTTTCCGTTTGTTTGTATAGGGTCAGTGATGCTTTTACTTGATGTTATGGTGTTTTCGGGAACGTCTGAAATGTCGATCGCATTGCCCGTAAAACTTGCCGAAAAAGCAATTACAAGTGCCGCCGCTGCCGCTGTTATTCTTTTTGTTTTCATTTTGTTTCCTCCTGTGTGAAAAGAATTATCATATTATTTATTTTAACATAAAAACATATGATTGTCAATATTTAAAAATGAAAATATACTCACCTCTGTTTCAAAGCCGACAATAGATTCGTGCAGAAACGGATTTTATCAAGGCACACGACCGCAGCTGTTCAAGGCTGTTTTCACGGATCGTATATCACGTCATCGGGCACTTCGTTTCCGTAGTAGATGTTGCCGTTCTTGTCATATGCATAGTATCCTACATCGTTCCTGTAATATACTCTCCTGCCCTCGGGGTCTCTTCCGTATGAATATCCGTAAACAAAGCGCTCCTCTCCGTCAAATACAAAGTATCCGACATAGTCGTTGTAATACAGATCTCTGCCCTCGGAGTCTTTTCCGTAGCGTTTTGTCGGAGAGAATTCATGACCAAGCTCAATACGGATGCCGTCATTGTATGCAAACCATCCATTGGCGGGGGTGCAATATACATCCCCGTAAAGCTCGCATCTGCCCATATAAACATAATCGTATGTCAGCTTGTAATTGCCGTCGCTGTCCTGAACATATACCATGAAGTCGGTATAGTTTTGCTCATGGGTCACGTTCCCGTCCTTGTCTATGTACGTATTTGCGCTTGCGGATATCACCATTGATGCGGATGCTATAACTGCCGCCGCTGCTGATACGATGTTTCTGATGATCTTTTTCATATCAATTACCTCCTGTGGCTTTTGCATTTTATCTTTTATCGGGTCGTTGTTACCCTGTGTATATATGATACATCAAACTTCCCGATAAATCAACAGTCGATTCGGGTCGGAAATGTAGCATAAGCAAAGTTTTTAGGAGAAAGTGTCGCCTAAGCAACACTCCACGGCAAAATTGTCGCTTTTCGTAAAATACGAAGATATTGGTGGATTTGGAACAGAGAGGAGTATAATAATATTTTGGTATAAGGTCGGTGAGAAAAAAGCCTGTTTTACGCATGAGGCGCAAAGCAGGCTTTATGTTTATTTCAGCAGGTCTTCGCCGTCACCCATTGTTGCAATGTCAACAGCTGATGCGTTTTCCAAATGGAAGATCATCATTTTATTTCCTGTCTGCTCGTTGTAGATGTTTTTGAGAGCAGGCATGAGCTCCAGCGCCTGTTCAGCGTACTTAGGCTCATCGAACACAGCTGTTCCTGTGTATCTCAGCCAGTGACCGTCAGGCTTTGCGGCAACTATCTCGCACTTGGGGTTTGCTTTCAGCTGACGGTAAACGTCCTTGAAATCGCCTACGCCGAAACGTTCAAGACCGTCCGCTTCAAAGTGCAGACCAAGCGGACGAAGCTTAGGCTGGTCGCCGTCAGCTGTCGCTAAGAAAAACAGTCCTGCTTCGTTAAGAAAATCATTGATCTTGCTCATAAGAATACCTCCTGTAATAATTATCAGACTTTTAGAACAATACGGCGAAACCGTACCTTATTTATTATCTGTTATCTCTTTAAGATACCTTGCGAGTGCGTCCTGCCATGTGGGCAGGGGAGTGAAACCGTTCTCGGCAAGCTTTGACTTGTCAAGGCGGCTGTTGAAAGGACGTGCCGCCTTTGAAAGCCCATACTCCGCAGTTGTCACGGGGGTGACTTTCGTGGTGTAGTCTGCTAACTTGAAAATTTCGCAGGTGAAATCATACCACGATATAAAACCGCCCTCATTGGTCGCATGGTAGTAGCCGTACTTGTCCGTTTCAGCCATATCGACAAGCAGTCTTGCAAGGTCGAACGTATAAGTCGGCGTGCCGATCTGATCGTTCACCACACGCACTTCGGGATACTTTT
>CAMVRM010000004.1 GCA_947169885.1 uncultured Ruminococcus sp. | reverse complement strand
ATGGACTAAGCCTATCACTATCGCACGTCACGCTTACGGCGATGTTTACAAGAACGTTGAGATGCAGGTTCCGGCAGGCGCAAAGACCGAACTGGTATGCACCGCTCCCGACGGAACAGTTTCTAAGGAGACTATCCACGAGTTCACCGAGGGCGCAGGCATCATTCAGGGTCTGCACAACCGTGACGATTCTATCGGTTCTTTCGCAAGGGCTTGCTTCAACTATGCTCTTGACACCAAGCAGGACGTATGGTTCGCAACCAAGGACACTATCTCCAAGAAATACGATCACCGCTTCAAGGACATTTTCGCTGAGATATTCGAGAACGAGTATAAGGAAAAGTTCGCAGAAGCAGGCATCGAGTATTTCTACACGCTTATCGACGATGCTGTTGCAAGAGTTATCCGCTCCGAGGGCGGCTACATCTGGGCTTGCAAGAACTATGACGGTGACGTTATGAGCGACATGGTAGCAACTGCTTACGGTTCGCTTGCTATGATGACTTCCGTGCTGGTTTCACCTGACGGCATCTATGAGTATGAAGCCGCACACGGCACAGTTCAGCGCCACTACTACAAGCACCTCAAAGGTGAGCCGACTTCCACAAACTCTGTTGCAACACTGTTCGCATGGACAGGCGCACTCAGAAAGCGTGGTGAGCTTGACGAACTGCCCGAACTTATGGCATTCGCTGACAAGCTGGAAAAGGCTACCATTCAGACTATCGAGGACGGCATCATGACAGGCGACCTTTATCTGCTCTCAAAGCTTGAAAACAAGCAGAAAGTCGGCACTGAGGAATTCCTGAAAGCTGTTGACGAAAGACTGAAAGCACTGCTTTAATCAAATAAGGAAAAGAAAATAAGAAATAAGAAAGAACCTGCGGCATTTTATAAAGACCCTGCTTTCTTATTTCTTATTTTATAGTTTATAAAAAATGGAAGGAGCGATGCACATGAGCATTTCCGCAAAGGTCGATCTGCTCAACACTCTTGACCTTGCGATGCAGCAGAACTATATACCGCTTATCAAAAGCATCGTTATCATGAACAGGAGCGAACAGACGGTCGAGGGGCTTCACATAAAGATCACCGCCGAGCCTGAATTTATGCGTGATTTCTCGGCGGACATCGAAAAAGCTCTGCCGTATCAGCCTGTTGAACTGTCGCCCGTCAAACTGCTCATCTCCCCCGATTATCTGTTTTCGCTCAGCGAGACTATGGCGGCGATACTGCGTGTTGAACTGACGGCTGACACGCCCGACGGCGGAGAAACCCTGCTTTGGAGCGAGGACAAGCCTGTTGACCTTATGCCCTATAACCATTGGCTGGGAACACGCATTCTCCCCGAGATAACGGCGGCTTTCGTCACGCCGAATCACCCTGTTGTTTCGCAGGTCATCGCAAAGGCGGCGGCTTATCTGACAAAGTGGACAGGCGACCCGTCTTTCACAGGCTATACTACTAAGAACCCGAACATTGTGAAAAAGCAGGCGGCAGCAATTTATGCGGCATTGCAGGCTGAGAATATCGCATACGTCATGCCGCCTCCGTCATACACGGCGGCAGGGCAGAGGGTGCGTCTCGCAGATACCGTCCTTACGCAGAAACAGGGAACGTGCATCGACTTAGCGCTCCTTTATGCCGCCTGCCTTGAAGCTGTCCACATAAATCCGCTCATCGTGTTTATAACGGGTCACGCTTTTGCAGGCTTCTGGCTTGAACAGCAGACTTTTCCCGAGTGCGTGAACGATGACCCTGCGGCACTTTCAAAACGTGCGGCAAGCGGTATTGACGAACTGTGCCTTATCGAATGCACCGCTTACACCGCAGGAAAGGACAGCGCAGATTTTGAAGCCGCAGAACGCATGGCGATGAAACATCTGACCGATACTTCTGTTTTTGACATAACGGTGGATATTGCAAGATGCCGTGCGAGCGGTATCAGACCTATCCCGTTGAAACTGGAAGAAGTTCAGCAGTTCACTGCCGATTACGGAAAGGCGGCAGAGAACAAGATAACCGCCGCTCCGAAAGACATTGATCTGGGTATGCACGGAGTAACTGCCGAGGGACAGGAACTGACGAAACAGGCGATGTGGGAGCGCAAACTGCTTGACCTGAGCCTGAGAAATTCACTGCTCAACTTCCGTCCGGGGGCTATGAGCGTTCAGCTAATGACGGCGGAACTGGACGAGCTGGAGGATGAGATCTCTCGTGGGGAGAGCTTTAAGATAATGCCTGTTCCTGCCGAACAAACGTTCGTCATTTCCGACAGCAAGATATTTGAACTTGAAAACAACGCCGAGCAGATAAAAGCTATCTCCGAGTCGGAGTTCAAGAGCCGCAGACTCAGAAGTTTCTGCCGTGCGGACGAACTTGAAACAAAGCTTAAAAAGCTTCACCGAAGTGCAAAGCAGTCGCTGGAAGAAAACGGTGCGAATACGCTTTATCTTGCGCTGGGTTTTCTCAAATGGTTCGAGACTGACCGCAGTGAAAAGGCAAGGTTTGCGCCGCTGGTGCTGATACCTGTCGATCTGGTGCGCAGTCTGCGTGAAAAGGCGTATTCTCTGCGCATTCGTGACGAGGACGCTCAGATGAACGTCACGCTTCTTGAAATGCTCCGTCAGGATCACGGCATCTCGATAAACGGTCTTGACCCCCTGCCGCAGGACGAGAGCGGCACAGACCTGAAACTTGTGTTCAACACCGTTCGTAAGAGCGTTATGGCTAAACAGCGCTGGGACGTTGAAGAAGCCGCTTTTTTGGGGCAGTTTTCGTTCAGTCAGTTCATAATGTGGAACGACCTGAAAAACCGCAGTGCCGACCTTGAACAGAATAAGATAGTCAGATCGCTCATGTCGGGCAAGCTTGAATGGGAACCTCAGGGCGAACAGCTGGGAGTGCGTGAACTTGACGGAAATGTTCTGCCGTCTGACATGGCGATACCGACTTCTGCCGATTCCTCACAGCTTGCGGCGATATATGCGGCGGCTCAGGGCGAAAGCTTTGTGCTTCACGGCCCTCCGGGAACGGGCAAGAGCCAGACTATCACCAATCTTATCGCAAACGCCCTGTTTTCAGGCAAAAGCGTGCTGTTCGTGGCGGAAAAAATGGCGGCGCTGTCAGTTGTTCAGAACCGCCTTGCAAAGATAGGGCTTGACCCGTTCTGCCTTGAACTTCACTCAAATAAGGCTCAGAAACGTGCGGTGCTGTCTCAGCTTGAAGCAACGCTCAACGTGGGGCGCATCAAAGAACCTGCGGATTATGCGAGAACGGCTGAAAATCTGCATCTTATGCGTCAGCGGCTCAACACCGAGATAGAACGTCTGCACAAGCCCAACCCTGTCGGCATAACGCTTTATGATGCGATAATAAGCTATGATCCAAACGGCGAGTTTGCGCCGCTCAAAGGCTTTTCGCAGGAATACGCCGAAACCTTCACTCCCGAACTTCATGACAGGCTTAAAAACGCCGTTTCACAGACTGCTGCCGCCGCCGCACAGCTGGGCGATATAACGCAGTCACCGCTCCGTGATTACATCATGAGCGATTATTCTCCCGAGATACGTGACAGATTTTTAGGGCTTTGCAGAGACACTGCTGCCGCCGCCGACAAGGAGCGCACGGCTTTCGGAGCGCTGGAAAAGGTCATGCAGGCTTCTCCCGACTTTACTGCACAAAAGCGAAAGGCTGTCACCGAAAATGCGAGAGTCCTCAGCGAAAAGCGTGCGGCTCTTCAAGCGGAAAAAACACAGCTTGACGCAGTTTTCGAGAAAAGCGTGTACGGGATAAATGCCGCCGAGTTAAGGCTCAACATAAAGCGCACCGAGCAGAAATGGGCACTTCCAAAAGCGTTTGGACTTAAAAAGCTTGCAAAAGAACTTGACATACACGCCAAAAAAACAGGCACTGTCACAAAAGAAAATCTTTCGCCGACAGTCGAACGGCTCATCGCATATGCCGAGCATAGCGCAGAACTTGATGCGTTTGCCAAGCGGACGGGTATCTCGGGCGATACGGCGCTTGCGGAGTTCTGCCGGCTGTTTGACGAGGAAAAAATAGCCCGTGCGGAGTACGAACGAATTGTAACAGTGGAGTTCGGAAAGTTCGTTGACCTGAGCGAGTGCGAAAACAGTCCAAACGTTTTTGACAGCGTGACCGAGACTGCTTCACGGCTCGCAAGGAGCGCAGGGCGGCTTCGTGAGCGTTCGGCTTTGCAGAGGTCGATAAACGAGCTGAACAGTCTGGGCGCAGGCGTTATCGCCGAGCTTTACATGAGCGGAAAAGTCCCTGCCGAAAAGCTGACTGCGGCGTTTGACCATATGCTTTGCAGGACGGTCATCGACAAGGCGTTCCGTGATGACCCTGCTATCGGCACTTTCAACGAAGCGCAGTTCGATGACGAAGTTGAGCGCTACCGAAACACCCTTGAAAACTTCCAGCGGCTGACCGTTCAGGAACTTTGTGCAAAGCTTTCGGCAAACGTTCCTAACACATCGGCAGGAAAAGGAAGTTCCGAACTTGCCACACTCCAAAAAGCCATAAGGAGCGGCGGCAGGATGCTTTCTATCCGCAAGCTGTTCGACACGATACCGAACCTTTTGCGGCGCATCTGTCCGTGTATGCTCATGTCGCCTATCTCGGTTGCGCAGTATATCGACCCGACTTTCCCGAAGTTCGATCTTGTGGTGTTTGACGAGGCTTCACAGCTGCCCACCGCCGAGGCAGTCGGTGCGATAGCAAGGGGCGAGAACGTGATAGTTGTCGGCGACCCGAAACAGCTTCCTCCTACAAGCTTTTTCTCGACAACGCACATCGACGAGGAAAACTACGACAAGGAGGACTTGGAAAGCGTGCTTGACGACTGTCTTGCGCTCACCATGCCCTCGAAGCATCTGCTGTGGCACTACCGCTCACGGCACGAGAGCCTTATAGCATTCTCGAACGCACGTTTCTACGAGAACAAGCTTCTGACTTTCCCCTCGCCCGATGACCTTGACTCAAAGGTAAGCTGGGTACACGTTGACGGCGTTTACGACAAGGGCAAGACTAAGCAGAATCATGCAGAGGGCGAAGCAGTTGTGGCTGAGATATGCCGCAGACTGCGTGACCCTCAGCTGTGCAAAGAGAGCATAGGCGTTGTCACGTTCAGCATAGTTCAGCAGAATCTTATAGACGATCTTCTTTCGGAAGCGTTCATAGATGACCCTGCGCTTGAAACTGCGGCAAACGCCATGTACGAACCTATCATCATCAAGAACCTTGAAAACGTTCAGGGCGATGAGCGTGATGTGATACTGTTCAGCGTGGGCTACGGTCCCGACAAGGACGGAAAAGTGTCGATGAACTTCGGTCCGCTCAACCGTGACGGCGGCTGGCGCAGACTTAACGTTGCGGTGTCCCGTGCGAGAAAGGGCATGATAGTGTTCTCGGCACTTCGTCCCGAGCAGATAGACATGAGCCGTACACGTTCTGACGGCGTAGAACAGCTCAAAGCGTTCCTCGAATTTGCCGCAAAAGGCAAGCAGGCGCTGGCAGTCAATTCCGCCGACAGCAGGACAGTCTCGGACGGTTTGGCAGAGCAGATAGCCGCAGGACTGCGTGCAGAGGGTTACGATGTGCGCACAAGTGTTGGCTGTTCGGGATACCGTGTTGATGCGGCGATAGTCGATCCCGATGAACCGTCACGCTATCTGCTTGGCATCATCTGCGACGGCAGACAGCATTATGAGAATGCTACCTCCCGTGACAGGCACATTGTTCAGCCGTCAGTGCTGGAAGGGCTGGGCTGGAGACTTCACACCGTCCATGCGCTCGACTGGCTCAACGACCATGCAAAGGTCATAGAGGACATAAAGACCTCGGCTGAGGACGCACTTTACATAAAGCGCAATCCTCCCGAACCCGAGGAACAGCCCGAAGAACCGCCAAAGCCTGTTGCCGCACCGCTCGAATTTGAGCGTGAAGATGCGCCCTCGCCGCTTGCTGACCGCTGTGAGAAGTATTCGCCGTGGGAAGTTCAGCCTATGGGTACTTCAAAGGAATTTTATCTGCCTGAAACGCTCCCGAAGATAGCCGAAAACATCGGCTGGATACTTGAAGCGGAAGCACCCGTCAGCCTGATGAGCGTGAAAAAGCGCATAATCGCTGCGTGGAAGATCACCCGTGCCGGAAGCAAGGTGGACGGCGTGTTCCTTGAAGCGGTGAACAAAGCAGGCGGCATTATCCGTGAATATGAGAGCGGAGCGGAGTTCATCTGGTCGGCGTGGCAGCTGCCCGATGCCTACGAGGGCTGTCGAGTGCCTGCCGAGGGTCTGGACGGTTCAAAGCGTCCGCTTGACGAGATAGCACCCGAGGAGATAGCCTCCGCCGCACAGCTGATAATCTCCGAGCAGATAGCCATGAGCGTTACCGACTTAGAGCGTGAGACTGCACGTCTGTTCGGCTGTTCACGTCTGACCGAATCTGCGAAAACTGCGCTCGCCGAGGGAATTGGCAAAGCGCAGGAACTTGGGCGCATAGTCATCACCGAGGACAAAGTGACGATGCCGTAAAAAAAGATGATAGATAAGAGTTGACAGATAATAGATAAGGTGCGGCTTTCGCTGATATTTAATTTTTTCTGTTATAATACAAAAAAGAGGGCTTCGGTCGTAGTGATCGAAGTCCTCTTTATGGTTTACACTTTTGATCCTGAGATAAATTCAGATAAGAGATAAATTCAGATAAGAGATTAGAGATAAGAGATAATTTGAGTTTGCAATATGCTTTCATTTTGAGTGTTTATGTAAAAAGTGTCGCACAGACTACCTCAGGTAAGAAATACAAAATGAAAAAATATCTCAAATAAATATCTTTTATCTCTTATCTCCTATCTCTTATCTTTTATCTCTTATCTCCTATCTCTTATCTATATTTTCTTATTTATGATCTGTTTTGGAGAGTTTTTCTGCCGCAACGTTAAGTAGATAGTCCTCGTCATTCTCGAACAGGGAGATCAGAGCCTGCTCGTCAAACGGTATATGTTCGCCCACATCGTCAGCCGCCTGCATATCTTTTCCCGAGTCGATAAATATACTGCCGTCTTTGTCCAGCATTACCGAACCCGAAAAACTCACACTTCCGCAGCTCAGCGGCAGACTGTACGCTCCCTGCGCCGCACCGCCTGCACCCGTGAAGCCCATGACTGTCACGTTCTCAAAGCCGCTCATGACTTTTGTCAAATGGTCGGAAGCCGAACCGCTGTTTGAATTGACAAGAATGATGATCCTGCCGTTCCCAAGGATATTCTCGCCCTCGAAGGTCACGTCATCATCGGGCAGATAATTTCCTTCGGCATCGGTGACGTAACAGCCGTTTTCCTCGTCCCACAAAGCATTCGTGACGTAGTAATGTTCGCCCTCGGGCGCAAACAGTGAAGCGATACCCTTTACCATGTCGCCCGAACCGCCGCCGTTTGAGCGTATGTCGATGATAACGTCACGAACGCCCTCGTCCATGAGTTCAAGAAGTCCTTTGCGTATCTCGTTTTTCATGCCGAGGTGGTTGTCCTTATTAAGCGAATCGGTGTCGAACATCATGAACTTTATACGCAGAACAGCCGTAGTGTCATTAACTTTCGTCCACGACATATGCGGAGCGTTGACCCCACGATCAATAGTTTCCTTTGCTTTTTTCAGCCTGTCATAATAATTGTCGCTGAGTTTCGGCAGGGTGACAGTCTGTTCCTTTCCGCTGTCATCGGCAAAAGTCAGTTCGGCAGTATCACCGCCCACGCCTGCGGCACATATCCCCGAATAAAAGTCCCTGTTGTCGGCATCACACCATGTTTCCATTCGCCATATAAGAGAACGTTCGTTCGCCTTGTCGGGAGTTTCGCCGTTCCAGAGTTTGACTTTCGTGCCGAGATGAATGCCTTTTTCTTCCAGCGAATCATCAACTTGCGCCGCCGCAAAACTGCCGTCAGACAGCTTCACGATAACAAGTCCGTAGTCATTCCCTGCGGCAAGTTTCATAGCTTTTTTGTAGTCGGCTTCATCATTCGGAGCATAGCTCACATGACCGTCGTGTATCTCGGCACAGAAACAGTTCCACGCTATCACGTTCTGAACTGCATCGCAGTCCTTTTCAGCCTGTTCAAACATAGGCAGATATTTATCGTGGAGCGCATCAAAGTCTATACCCTTGTGTTTCGTCAGGGCATAGTGAGACTTCATCGAGCGTACTGCCGTTTCAAAATCCCCCGTGAAGTCAAAATGTTTGCGGTAGGACTTCGAGAGCAGACAGCACGGCAGAGACAAGAGCATAACTGCCGCACAAACTGCCGAGATGATGTTTCTTTTCTTTCGTTCATCGGTGAAAAAGCCTGCCGCAAGCCCCACGCTCCCGAGATAAGCCGCCGCCATGAGCGGTTCAGTTCCTGCCGAAACAGTTATCAAAATACAAACGAGCGAGGGTAATAACCAAAGCAGTCTCCACTTGTTATTCACGATTTTTTCGCACAGCACCGCCGCTCTTGTGAGCATGAAACACTCCGCAAGCCCGACAGCAACAAGCATAATATCAGCATTGACCATAAAAACACCAACTTCTTTTTAGATAAGAGACAGTACGCCTCAGCGAACATATTATCTCCTATCTTTTATCTATTATCTTTTATTTCAGGTCGTCTTTGAGGAAGAAATGGTATGCCGCTGCAATGTACGCCGCCGCCGCTGAGAGCGAAACAAGAACGAGCGGTATCCACTCACCTGCCGTTAAGTACGGCTCGCAGATGATCCGCTGGTCGCCTCCGAGCGCAAAGGTGTACCATTTCCTGAACGATAACGCCTTGGATAAACTTGTCATGCCCGTCATGAGCGATGTCGAAAGAGCCAAACCGCCTTCATCTGCGAGCATAGACATCATCACAGCTATCGCCTGCAAAATGATGACTACTGCGATAGGTTTCTTTATTATATAGGTCAGCAGGACACAGAATGCACTCAGCCGCATGAATATCGGCAAAGCTATCAGCGTGCGCTGTATAACGCCGCCTATTTCAAGTTCACAGCCCCATGTACTGCTTACCGCCGCCGCTCCTGCCGTCATGAGGATATACTGCAACAGAACTGCACCCGTGCTGAAAAATATCGCAGGTACCGCACGCCCGAGAAAGGAATATATCCTGCGTGTTCCCGAGGACAGTTCAAAATTCACCGCCCTGTCTCCGAAGTCATCTCCGCAGATCAAGGAAGTTACCACCGCAGACAAAAGCAGGTTGAAAGTCGAAAGCATCGAGATAAGCATCGAGCATATCTCCGAGCCTTTCAGGGGGTATTCACCGCCATTGTTATGTATTATAAATACGAACAACAGCGTCAGCGCCGAAAAGCCTATAACAACGCTCCGCAGGTTTCTTGACCGCACAAGCTGATAGTTCTGCGCTTTTATGATATTTTTCAGTTCCATATAAAGCACCTCACTTTACGTCACGTTTACGGAATATCAAATATCCTGCAACAACATACACCGCCGCAATAACAAGATTTATCGCCGCACAGCGCAGATCGTCCGAAAGGTTCATCACTTGCTTGACAATATAAAAATCTTCGCCGTTCTCGTAGCCGAAACCTATGTTCGCAACGTCAAATATGCGTGTCAAAGACGGCAGTGCCAAAAAATCGAACAGCTTTTCGTCTATCCCCAGCGAGCCTGATTCCTGAATGAGCATTACCGCAATAAGTTCCCCCTGACCCAGCACGAACCCGATGCCGATAACCGCACGGTAGTCTGTGATAAGAAAGGTCAGCAGAGTGTAGAACGACACCAGCCTTATTATCGGGGCAAGCAGAAACAATGTACGCCGTGCCGCAGCGCCGACTGTGAGCATCTTCCCCCAGCCTGCCGCCGCACTCACCGCCGCTATCGGCAGAACAAGTATGAGCGTGCAGGAGACAAGCGACCAGAACAGCCCCACCAGAAAACGTGAGAAATAAACGTCCGAACGCTTTGCGCCGTCAAGAAGTTCATAGTTCATGGTGCGGTCGATCATGTCGCCGCCGCATATGACCGCCGTGTAAATGAGTGCAAGCATATTGAGTATGAACGGCATACCGTCAGCAGACAGCACGAACATATAACTTCCACTCACATCACTGCTTCCCTCATCAGCAAGTTCCAACAGGTCTGTCAGCAGGTATATGACCGTCATAACAGCGAAAACTATGTAGGTGTAATTCTCACGAACGCTTTGATACATTTGCGCTTTTATCTTGTTTGTCAGCGTCATTGTCATTTTCATCACCTACCAGTTCCATGTAATAATTTTCAAGGTCAGCTTCTTTAAGATGCAGTTCCGTCGGGACAACTCCGTTTTCGTAAAGCGCACGGGATATGCGTTCAAGGTCGTTCAAGCCTTCAAACACACGCACCGTTCCGTCACGGTCTACTTCAAAGCTTTCAATGCCCAGCTTTTCGTGAAGAATAGCGGGAACAAGACTGTTGTTATTGCTCCTTATGCGGTACTGTTCGTTGCAGACACGTTTCAGCTCGTCAGCCGAGATAGTCTGCACCAGTTCGCCGTGGCGTATGAACAGATAATCGGTGCAGAGCAGTGACAGTTCCGACAGGATATGCGATGAGATCATGATCGTGATATGTTCCTCACGGTTTAGTTTCAGCAAAAGTTCACGTATCTCAACGATGCCCTCGGGGTCAAGACCGTTTATCGGCTCGTCCAGCACCATGACTTCGGGCTTAGACATCAGAGCCGCCGCAAGCCCCAGCCGCTGTTTCATGCCGAGCGAAAAATTCTTGATCTTCTTCCTGCCCGTGTCGGCGATGCCTGCTATTTCAAGCACCTCGTCAATGCGCTTTTTGTCCGGTATGCCCTTTTGCAGTCTGAGCTTTTCAAGATTCTCACGGGCAGTCATATTCTGTTTTGCGTATGGCGTTTCGATAATAAAACTCATGCGGCTGCGTGAGTGAGCAAGCCCTTTTTCGCTTGTTTCGCCAAAAAGCTTTATGCTCCCCGAAGTCGGTATGATAAGCCCTCCGACCGCTTTCATGACAGTTGTCTTTCCTGCCCCGTTAGGACCGACAAGTCCGCAGATCATGCCCTTTTTTATCCCGAAAGAAACATCTTTCAGCACCTGCGCCTTGTTATACTTTTTCGTAAGCGAATTCACTTCAATAATAACTTCATTCATATAAAAAACACCTCGATCTGATTCTTGATCTGCTTATATTTTAACTTGCAATAATAAAGAATTCCTTAAGCTTTTTAATGTTTACAGTTTATTTACATATTTTATCCAAAAGTATCGTTTTTAACTGCGTATACTATTATTATGGTGTGCAGAATACTATTTGCACAGGTTCTTTTTGTTATAATAGCCGAAATATTTATTCATAAACAGTACAAATTTACGAATTTCTCAGGAAATTTGGTTCAAATGCCGATTTTCAGTCTCAAAGTTCGTGAAAATCGCACAGAATTTATTTTATCGCTTGATAAATTTATGTTTTTTGTTATTACAGATTCACATAATGTTGATGAAATATAAGTTAAATTATGTTATAATATCAGGAGTGTTTTGTCAAAATATGACTTTCATAAATTTTAACAGCAAAATAACAGGAGGATAATTCATGGCAAAGACAACTACGGCAGAAACGCCTAAGACTATTTCAAAGGAAGAACTTAAAGCGAAGTTTCTCGATGTGCTCCATAATGACTTCCAGACTACCCCCGATGAGGCTACCGACCAGCAGGTATACGAAGCTCTCACCCAGATAGTAGTCGGAATCTTAAAGGCTAAGAGAAGACACTTCACCGTTAAAAACCGCTCTGAGGGCAAGAAGAAGGTATACTACCTCTCAATGGAATTCCTCATGGGCAGAAGCTTAAAGACCAGCATCTATAACCTCGAAATGGTAGATGAAACTGTCGGTATGCTCAAAGACTTCGGAATCTCCATAAACTCTATCTACGAGCAGGAGCCTGACGCAGGTCTCGGAAACGGCGGTCTCGGCAGACTTGCTGCCTGCTACCTCGATGCTCTTGCAGCTGACGGCTACCACGCAACAGGCTATTCCATTCTTTATGAGTACGGCATCTTCAAGCAGAAGCTGGAAGAGGGCTGGCAGACTGAGCTTCCCGACAACTGGCTCCCCGGCGGTTCGGCTCTGCTCGTTCCCGTCCCCACCGAAGCTGTTCAGGTACACTTTGACGGCAACCTCCGTGAGTCGTGGGACAACGGATTCCACAGCGTTGAACTCACCGACAGCACCGTTGTTACCGCTATCCCCTACGATATGTACGTTTCGGGTTACGGCAGCAGCGCAGTTTCAAAGCTGAGACTCTGGAAAGCTGACGTTGCATCTTTCGGCATGGATGATTTCATCAAGGGCAACTACCTCAAGGCTCTCGGCAGAAACATCATGTCTCAGGCTATCACCAAAGTTCTTTACCCCAACGACAACCACGCTGAGGGCAAGAGCCTTCGTCTTCGTCAGCAGTACTTCATGTCCGCTGCATCTATCGGCGACATCGTAAGAACTCACCTGAACGTTTACGGCACGCTCGACAACCTCGCTGACAAGGTGGCTATCCACATCAACGATACTCACCCCACACTCGCTATCCCCGAACTTATGAGGATAATGCTCGATGAGTGCGGCTATGAGTGGGACGCTGCATGGGACATCGTTACAAGAACTTTTGCATACACCAACCACACAGTTATGCCCGAGGCTCTCGAAAAGTGGGAGTGCAACCTGTTAAAGACTGTTGTTCCCCGTATCTATTCTATCATTATCGAGATAAACGAACGCTACTGCCGCAAGCTTGATGAGATATATCACGATTCCGCAAAGGTAACTCATATGTCTATCGTTGAGAACAACATGGTAAAAATGGCTACCCTCTGCGTTCACGCATGCCACCACGTAAACGGCGTTGCAAAGATACACTCCGAGATCATCAAGCGTGAGACATTCAAGGACGAGTACGCTTACACACCCGAAAAGTTCACCAACGTAACAAACGGTATCGCTTACAGACGCTGGCTCTATCAGTCCAACGAGGGTCTGACACAGCTTCTGCGTGAGACTATCGGCGACGGTTTCCTCAGAGATGCTTCCGAGCTGTCCAAGTTCAAAGACTTTGCTGACGACAAGGCAGTTCTTGACCGCCTGACTTCTATCAAGGCTGAGAACAAACAGCGTTTTGCCAAGTATGTCAAGAACCGTTACGGCGTTATCCTGAACACCGATTCTATCTTTGACGTTCAGGTAAAGAGACTTCACGAGTATAAGCGTCAGCAGCTCAATGCACTCAACATCATCGCCGAGTATAACTACCTGAAAGCTAACCCCGATGCTCCGTTCGTTCCCAAGACTTATATCTTCGCAGCAAAGGCAGCTCCCGGCTACTACATGGCTAAACAGATCATCAAGCTCATATGGAACATCTCCGAAGAGCTGAAAAAACACCCCAAGCTGAACGAAAAGCTGAATGTTATCTTCATGGAAGATTACTGCGTATCGCTGTCTGAGATACTCATGCCTGCCGCTGACATCTCCGAGCAGATCTCGCTCGCAGGAACTGAGGCTTCGGGCACGGGCAACATGAAGCTTATGATAAACGGCGCTGTAACTCTGGGTACTCTTGACGGCGCAAACGTTGAGATATTCGAGCAGGTGGGCGCTGACAATATCCTGCTGTTCGGTATGAACGTTGACGAAGTTGAACGTGCAAAGCCCGGTTACAGACCTATCGACGTTTACAACTGCAACGGCATCCTCAAAGGCGCAGTTGACAGCCTGACTAACGGCTCTATCAACGGTCAGAACTTTGCAGAGATCGCTCAGACCTTAAAGAGCAAGGACACCTATATGGCATTTGCAGACTTCGACAGCTATCAGGCTGCACAGCGCAGAGCAAGCGAGTGCTACACCAACACTCAGGGCTGGGCAAAGATGAGCCTTATAAACATCGCAGGAGCAGGCATCTTCTCGGCAGACCGCTCTGTTGAAGAATACGCACGCTATATCTGGAATCTTGAAAAATAATATCTGCCGCCTTTGACGGCTTTATCCAAACAACAATGCGAGGTACGGAAAGTTCATTCCATACCTCGCACTTTTTGTTTTGTTGTCTTTATTTCTATTTTTTATCCGTTTGTTGTCTCTTGACTTTTGTCTGTTTTATCTTATCTTTTTAATCGTATTCATACACACCCTGCGGCACATCTGCCGAATCTTCATAGAGATAGCCAAGCGATCTGAGTTCTTCGGTAAGTTCTTTGCATTCTTCATATGTGAGGGCAAAACTCTGTTCAAAAATGTCCTGCTCGTACCACTTTGTTTCAGGGTCGATCACTTCATAAGGCGACTTATTCTTTTCCGAAACAGGCTTTATAACGCTTATATAGATCATAGCTGTATTATCATATCCGTATTTTCTCAAAAGGTGCATATCACCGTTATAGAGCATAGAGATATAATCCGAAACAGTTTTTTTCCTGTTGAGATACTTGTTCTGAACGATCCTGCAAGCCTCTCTCACCTGTTTATCGTTAAGTGTTGAAAGCGTTCTGAGCGACTCTCTGCTTTCATCACTTTCTAATGCTTCTTTATAAGCACCGAAATCATAACAGTTGAACGATACACTATTATAATTATATCGGTCTGAACAGTCAACATCTATATGCAGAAACGCATGGTCAAGGTTTTCAGCAGGCAGTTTTTTTGCAAGTCCGAAACAGCCTGTCATATAAGCCGCACCCATGAACACAATGAACACCGCCGATGTTGCAGCATATTTCAGCAGCCATACCATAAAGCTTTTCAGATTTAGCTTTGCACGGCTGACAACTATGTGGATAACGATATAGATTATCGCCACTACTACCAGACCGTAAACCGCTTCGATCTCGAAAAGCATTATGCTGTAAACCGTGAACACGCCCATGATAAGCATAAGTTCAAAGAAGAATCGGCTGACGATAGGCGTTCCGACTGTGCTTGCATCACGCTTTTTATAGATGAACACTGTTAACAGCATCACCGCAGCCGAGATAAGGCAGTTTATTATGCCGTAAAACACAAAGTTCAGATCCTCCACAAGTGCTACGAACGAATAAGACCATATGCCGATAAAATGCGGTACATCATACATATCAAATCCTGCAAAGTTCCTTATCAGAACATTATAGAGCATCACGGGCATTATCGAAGTGCAGAACATCATTATGAGCGTGAAGTATATGCTCTCTGCAAATGCACCGCAGCAGCAGGTGCAGACGATCGTCATTGCATCTGTGAAAAGTGCCGCCGTTATGAGCGAAATGAATATTTTCAGGTTAAGTTCACCGTTTACGTGATTTGAGGAACAAAGTATGCCGCCTGTTATCGCCGCTATCCCCGAGAAGATGAAAACAGGGAAAATGTGGATATAGCACATTGCAAGCAGCTTTGAGAAGTAGCGCTGAACTCCGCTCATTGGAAGTGAGTGCTGAACATCGCATATCTGCTGGTTCGTCATGTCACGGAAGATGTTTACCGCCGAGAAAATGCCTATGAACGCACCGCCTGCAAGCAGCAGAACTGCGAACCATGACGGAGAATAGACCGTTGTAATGTCCCGTGACATATCCTCCGAAATTCCGTATTGTTTGTAAAAACTGCTCATGATCCCGTACATCACTGCACCGATACTCAGCAGTATGAAAGTAACGATAAATAATTTTTTGTGCGTGCGCACTTCGGCTAAAGCCGCCTTGTTAATTTTCGGGAACGTATTCGCTGCCATAGCCCCTCGCCTCCAGTTCGTATATGAAAATCTCCTCAAGTGTAAGCGGTATTATCTCTGTAATGTCGGTCTTTAATGCCGACAGTCCGCTCATTATCTTGTCTTCTGTTCCTCTTATCACTGCCTGTGTAACGCTTCCCGAGATGCTGGACTGCATAACTGTAAGTCCCAGCTGTTCAAGTTCCTCACGGGAAACGGGCAGATTCTTTCTTGCAAGCTGGACTTTTCTGAAACCGCTTGATATTTCGTCCAGCTCACCCGAAAATATCAGCTTGCCCTTGTGTATCAGCAT
Source organism: uncultured Ruminococcus sp. (assembly GCA_947169885.1). Classification (GTDB taxonomy): domain Bacteria; phylum Bacillota; class Clostridia; order Oscillospirales; family Ruminococcaceae; genus YE71. The sequence goes on along the minus strand of CAMVRM010000004.1, from coordinate 91,419 downwards.
CGCCCTGTCGCAAAGTTCGTTTATCTCGGCGATGTTGTGGCTCGAAACGATAAGTGTTGCCTGACGGTCGAGCATTTCGTCAACGATCATGTTCTTTATGACCTTTCGCATCGCAGGGTCAAGACCATCGAACGCCTCGTCAAGCATAAGATAGCGTGTCATGCAGCTCAGTCCGATTATTACCACTGACTGACGCTTCATGCCTTTTGAGAACTCGCTCAGGCGCTTGTCGAGCGGAAGTTTCAGCCGTCCGATCAGCCTGTTGAACACATCATCCGAAAATGAGGGGTAATAGCTTTTGTAATACTTCCTCAGCCCGTCAAGCGTAAAGTTGGCATACTGAACAGTTTCATCGTTCACGAAGAAGATAGAACCCTTTGCAGTCTCATCGTCATAGACTTCCCTGCCGTCTATCTTTATACTGCCGCTTGTCATTTTGTAAATGCCGCACATCATTCTCATGAGCGTTGACTTTCCTGCGCCGTTAGACCCGAGAAATCCGTAGATACAGCCGTCAGGAATAGTTATCGAAACATCGTCAACAGCCCTGAACGGTTCGCCCTTAGCCATAAGCCCCTTTGCACCAAAGTGCATCGAAGCGTTTGTTATCTCGATCATGTTATCCGTTACCTCCGTTCTCATCCGCAGCGTTCTCGACTATATCTATAAGTGTCTGTTTCGGAACGCCTGCGGCAAGTGCTTCTTTTGTCTTTTGCTCAAAGTCCTCAGTGAGCCGCCTGTCAGCCCTGCCGTCATGTTTAGCCACAAAGCACCCCTTTCCCGCAACCGAATAGATTATGCCCTCACGTTCCAAGATGCCGTAAGCCTTAGCAACGGTGTTAGGGTTAAGTCCAAGTTCCTTAGCAAGCGCACGGGCAGCCGGTATGCGGTCATTTTCTTTGTATACGCCCTTTGCGATCTCGCCGCAGATCGAACGGCATATCTGTTCATATATCGGCGCACGACCTGTCATGTCAATGGTTATCAACTAACATCTCTCCTTTCGTCCGTTTTGTTGTCTCCTGTTGTCTTTTATTGGTGTCAAGTGTTTCAGCTTGTCGGAAATAACTCCTTTTCAAAATCAGCCACAAGCTGCAAGATGTCATCTTTGTTGTTCTCGACTGTCTGCCGCTGTTCTTCCGTTGCCTGCATACCGTTATACACAGGATAGCTGAAACCGTCATCTGAAATATCCACATATATCGGGTCAAAACCGCCTGCTGCGCTGAGCAGAAGTTCATATTCTCTGCTTCCGCTTCGGTGTACTGTGCAGCTCAGTTTGGCGTAATAGTCGTAGATACCTGCGCCCTTATAAAGGTGAAGCGCACTTTTGTCTCTGCCATTGGGAGCTAAGTCACCACGAAAGCACATCACGATCTTGTCGCCGCCGTTATAGGGGAAAAGTTCAAGCCGTCCTGTGAGCAGTTCTGTCGACTCAATGTCGCCCATGCTCGCACTGCCGTCAGAACCTTCCTCTTTGTCAAGGCGCTGTACGATAGGCTGAGTTACGCTCTCGAAGTATTTTTCACTTCCGATCTTACTCAGCCCTTTGTAAGCGCCTAAACCGACTGCCGCCGCAAGTACAACTGCCAGAGCCGCTGTGGATCTTTTTCTTTTTGATACGATCGCCATTGTCATTCTCCTTTCATATGTTTTCTTTTGTTCTGCAACGCACGATATGTATTACTCGTACCAAGTGTACTATGTGTTGTAGTACACTTAGAGTATACACCCGAAAACGTTTTTTGTCAATACCATCAACACATTTTCGGCGTTTTGCACAAAAAAATTGCATTTCGCTCACCTTTTTCACAATCAAAATTGTACGTTCTGTAACAAAATTTTGTAAATCATTGACTTAACCGATAAAATGTATTATAATTACAGTACTAAGAACTTTCATTTTTTTAATTGAGGACATAACTATGACTGATCTATCTAACGGCATTAAACGCATTATATCGCTGTTTTTAATGCTTGCGGCTTCGATTTGCTGCGGCTTAGGTCTGCGTGTCAGCGCCGACAGCTTCGCTGAGATAACTGTCCCCGATGAAGTGCCGAAGGACAGCGAATTCTCTGTGCAAGTCACCTTTACTTCTGATGAAAACATCGGGACTGCACGTGCAACTCTCAGCTACTCCGAATATGATATTCAATTTATCAGCTCAAAATACGCAAGCGGCGGCGGCGGATATGTGACGATCTCCGCTTTCCCTCAGTCCGCTTCCTCTGAACTTACCGTCACACTCACATTTAAAGCCTTGCGTGAAGGCAGTTCACAGATAAGCCTGACCAACGGCTCTGTTATGACACCTGACGGGCTTATGTCGGGAAGCAGTTTCTATACCTACACCACCCTGAACATCGGAAACATTTCAGATAACAGCGGCTATCCTGCTGAGGATTCAGTTCCCGATTCGCTCAAAGGCACTCTTGCGACCATGACAGTCACCGAGGGTCAGCTCGTTCCTGCTTTCTCACCGGGTATCTATGACTACACGCTCACACTTCCCCACGAGATAGACTATGTAGGCGTTGACGCTGAACCCGCAGGAAAATACGACACTATATGGTTCGAGGGTTCTGAATACCTCGCAGACGGCAGCACGCTCAGAACTGTCACCGTGACTTCCGCTGACGGCGAAGTGAACAACGTGTACACAATAAACATCATAAGGCTTCCTGCCGAGTCGGAAGAAGTTATCTACGACCCCGAGGAAAGTCCGGATTCGGACATCAGCGAGATGATCTCTGCCGAAAATTCCGTTTCCGACAGCCTTGCAACTCATGCGGCAGTCAATTCCGTTGCTCCACGTTCACGCAATGTTTCAGTCGCAGACACCGAACCTCCAACGCTCCATGACAAACTCATGCCCGTGCTTATCGGCGCTATGGCTCTTATAGCCCTGCTTTCGGTGGTACTCGTTATCCGCATACGCACCCGACAGAAAAACAAGTTCAAATAAATAATAAACCTCCCGTGGAACTTTTTCCACAGGAGGTATTTTTTGCGCTGTATTTGTGTTCTTATTCTCTGCCGTCCCAGCAATAGGTGCAGAGCTTGCAGTTCTCGATAGGCACGGAGTTCAGCATATCGTCCAGACGGTGGAAACGCAGGCTGGTGAACGTCAGCTGACGGCGTATTTCCTCCACCATTTCGGCATAGTTGGTGCTTTCGGGATTTGCGTAGTCGAGCAGTTTTGCAGCCGTAACGTCAGCACCCTCACGGTCGGCGATAATGCGGCGTGTGATAAGATCCATTTCGGAATTTGAACGTGAGAAGTTCAGATACTTGCAGCCGTAAAGCAGCGGAGGACAGGCAGGACGGATATGAACTTCCTTTGCGCCGCTCCTGAACAGATATTCAGTAGTCTCACGCATCTGAGTTCCACGCACGATAGAGTCATCAATGAGCAGCAGGCTCTTGTTCTTAATAAGGCTCTCGACAGGGAGAAGCTTCATCTTTGCGACACGGTTGCGCTGGTTCTGATTTGTAGGCATGAACGAACGGGGCCATGTGGGAGTATACTTTATGAACGGTCTTGCAAAGGGTATCTTCGATTCGTTGGAATAGCCTATCGCATGAGCGATACCCGAGTCGGGAACGCCTGCAACGATGTCGGGATTCGCATCGTCACGCTTTGCGAGCAGTCTGCCGCAGTTGTAGCGCATCTCCTCAACGCCCACACCCTCATAGCTTGAAGCAGGATAGCCGTAATATACCCACAGGAACGTGCAGATCTTCATTTTCTTCTGCGGCTCTGAAAGCACCTCAACGCCCTCGGCGGTGATGAAGTCTATCTCGGAAGGTCCTAACTCCTTGTAGTGAGTGTAGCCGAGATTCAGGTAAGAAAAACTCTCGAAAGCGGCGCAGAAGCCGTCCTCACGCTGTCCGATAGCGCAGGGAGTTCTGCCCAGCCTGTCACGGGCGGCATAGATGCCGTCTTTTGTCATGACAAGCATGGTCATCGAGCCGTCAATAACTTCCTGAGCAAGCTTTATGCCCTCTAAGATGCTGTCTTTCTGGTTGATTATCGCCGCCACAAGTTCAGTCGCATTGACTTCGCCGCCGCTCATCTCAAAGAAGTGCAGGTGGCTCTTTTCAAACACACGCTCTAAAAGTTCCTCAGTGTTGTTTATCTTGCCGACAGTGGTTATGGCATAAGTACCGAGTTTCGAGCGTATGAGCAGGGGCTGTGCCTCGTAGTCCGAGATGCAGCCGATGCCGATATGACCTTTCATATTGTTGACATCGCTGTCAAACTTTGTGCGGAACGGCGAGTTCTCTATGTTGTGTATCGACCTCTCAAAACCCTTTTCATTGCTGTAAATAACCATTCCCGCTCTGCGAGTGCCGAGGTGAGAATGATAGTCAGTTCCGTAAAAAACATCGAAAGCGCAGTTGTCCTTATTAGTTACTGCTCCAAAAAATCCGCCCATATTTTTATTACTCCTTCCGAAATAACATCTTCTCCAAAAAAACAAATCATAATTCTATTATATTACAATCATCATGATTTTTCAAGATACTTTTACACACTTTAATTTTTTTTTTACATTATCAGCATTAAAAAAGAGATAAGAAAGAACACTGCCGCAGAGTGCATCTTTCTTATCTTTTATCAATTAGAACCTGTCTTCACAAGAAATGTGCGTGGATTTTCAGCGAGATTTAGTCGATTTCAAGGCGAAAAACCGCAGTTGTGCTGTCGCACTGCAAGGTTTTTCAACGCAGAAAGCGACTGAATATCGTTGAAAAGACACGTACAGAGTCTTGTGAAGACAGGTTCTTATATCTTGTTTCTGAGCGTTTCGACCACTTCTGTGATAAGTTCGGCAGTGGTCTGTTTTGCGCTTATGTCTATGGTAAAGCCGGGGATATTCCCCTGAATGAAGCGCAGGCGCATACCGTATTTTTCCAGCAGTTTCGGTGCGTATTCCTGCTTGAAGTAACGCATGGTAAATACTGCCTTTGAGCCTTTCTGAGTTATCTCCTTGACACCCAGCGCCGCTGCGGAATTTCTCACCAGCGCTACGTTTATAAGCCCCATTACAGGCTTTGGAGGATCGCCGAAACGGTCTATGAACTCGTCGATAACGTCACGGCTGTCCTCAACGCTCACGATAGATGCTATGCGGCGGTAAGCATCGATACGCAGCATATCGCTCTCGATGTAAGTCTCAGGGATAAAAGCATCGATCATTATGTCGATAAGGCAGTCCTCGGGCGAGGGAGGCGGTGCAACGCCTTTCTGCTCGGCGATAGCTTCGTTGAGCAGCTGCAAATAAAGATCATAGCCGACCGCCTCCATGTGTCCGTGCTGTCTGCCGCTGAGTATCGAGCCTGCACCTCTTATCTCCAAGTCACGCATTGCGATGTGAAATCCCGAACCGAACTTCGTAAATTCCTTTATCGCTTCAAGGCGCTTTGTGGCTATCTCGGAAAGCACCTTGCCCCTGCGGAACATGAGATACGCATACGCACGCCTGCTTGAACGCCCGACACGTCCCCTCAGCTGGTGCATCTGCGACAACCCAAGATAGTCGGCATCCTCGATGATGAGCGTGTTCACGTTCGGCACGTCAACGCCCGTTTCGATAAGCGTTGTGCAGACAAGTACATCTATCTCGCCCTCGATGAGCTGCCGCCATATCTCGCTGAGTTCATGCTCGCTCAGCCTGCCGTGCGCCACGCCTACCCTTGCCCCGGGGACAAGCTTTGAAAGTTCGTCAGCCGTGTGATAGATAGATTCGATGCGGTTGTGGATATAATAGACCTGTCCCCCTCGGCGCAGTTCTTTCGAGATCGCCTGACCGATGACCGCATGGCTTTGCTCGGTGACGTAAGTCTGGATAGGTCTTCTGTCCTGCGGCGGTTCTTCGATGACCGACATATCACGTATGCCCGAAAGCGCCATATTGAGCGTTCGGGGGATAGGCGTTGCGGAAAGCGTCAGAACGTCCACGCCTTTGAACAGGTCTTTGAGTTTTTCTTTCGCCGCCACGCCGAAACGCTGTTCCTCGTCGATTATCACAAGCCCCAAGTCCTTGAAGCCCACGTCCTTTGAAACGAGCCTGTGCGTGCCGATGACCAGATCTATCGTTCCGCGTTTAAGCTCACGGATTATCGCTTCCTGCTGTTTTGCGTTGCGGAAACGGCTGAGAAGTTCTATCTTTATCGGGAAATGCTCAAAACGCTTGACAGCCGTCTGATAATGCTGCCACGCAAGAACGGTGGTCGGCACGAGTATCGCCGCCTGCTTTGAGTCGAGTATGCACTTGAACGCCGCTCTGAGTGCGACTTCCGTCTTGCCGAAGCCAACATCTCCGCAGAGCAGTCTGTCCATAGGCTGCGGCTTTTCCATATCTTCCTTTATCTCGTTTATGCAGCGCAGCTGGTCGTCAGTCTCCTGATAGTCAAAGCGTTCCTCAAAATCACGCTGCCAGTCGGTGTCGGCAGAAAAAGCGTGACCCGAAGCAAGCTTGCGTTCGGCGTAAAGCTTTGTCAGTTCCTCAGCCATATCCCTGACGGCTTTCTTAACACGTGAACGTGTCCTCTGCCACTCCTGCGAACCCAGCTTGTTTATCTTAACATTGCTGTCATCGGCAGCGCCAACGTATCTCGACACAAGATCAAGCTGAGTAACAGGAACATAAAGAACATCTGTTCCTGCGTATTTTATCGTGATATAGTCCTTTTTGATGCCGTTGTTTGCGATGCTCTCGATGCCCCTAAAACGTCCGATGCCGTGTATCGAATGAACGACAAGATCGCCGGGGTGCAGTTCGGTGAGCGCACGTATCTCCTCGCCGTTTTTGCGCTTTTTCTTCTTTTTCGAGATGTTCATCGACTTCATCTGCGTTATAACAGCACAGCCTGCCGCAGGATAATCGAAGCCGGAGGAAAGAGAACCCGTGCGAACATAAACTTTTCCCGAAACAAGTTCGCTGTTCTCGGTGAGAAGTTCCGCCTTGTAGCCGTCATCACAGAGGTCATTCACGATTATCGGGAGAGTTTTGTCCGAACCTGCCAGCAGTACCACTGTATAGCCCTGACCGATGAACTCGTCAAGTTCTTCTTTGAGCGATGCCATACTTCCGCCCCAGCCTGCTGTCTGACGGCAGTCGGTGCTGATGAGCTTCTTGAACCTGATATTGCCGTTCTGCCGCATGAACGTGTCAAGAAAAACGCACGGCAGTGAAAGCAGTTTCATCTCGAACGTGCCGAAGTCAGCCATATAGCCCTCAAGCTTTTTGAACATGATGCCGCTCTCGTACATAAGTTTCAGGTCTTCGGCGAGCTGTTCGCTGAATATGCGCAGGTTCTCCGCAGCAGCTGAATACTCCGCAACAAGGCATATGCCGTTCGTGAAATAATCGGTGACGAACGCCGCTTTTTTATACGCCATTGAATAATACTTGTCGGGATTTGACAGCGACAGCCCTGCCGAAACGTTTTCACGGTCATGAAGAAGATGCGCTCGGATAATGTCTGCGTTTTTCGTCCTGACGGACTTTGACAGCTTGTCAAGGCGTGTGCAGAATTCCTCTGCCGACTCAAAGATAACTTCCTTTGCAGGAAAAACGGTCACGCTGTCTATCGGTTCAGTGCGGCGCTGAGTTTCGGTGTCAAAGCGTGCGGCGCTGTCTATCTCATCGCCCCACAGCTCTATCCTGACAGGCTCAGTGTCTGAAACAGGGAAAATGTCGATAACAGAACCCCTGACGGAAAACTGTGCCTGACCCTCGACCATTTCACAGCGGGTATAGCCTGCCGCCGTCAGCCGTTCCACCAGTTCGGAGGTGTCTAACTCGCCGCCGACCGACAGCTTGAAGGAATATTCTTCCAGCACATCGGGCGGTATAGTCGCCTGACAAGCCGCCGCCGCCGAACAGCAAAGCACTCTGCACTCGCCCGTAAAAATGAGTGAAAGCGCTTCGATACGCCTGTTTACGTATTCGCTCGAAGCTCCCTCCATAGGCGCAAACGCAAACTCCTTCTCAGGGAAAACGCAGGCTATGCGTTCACTTGCAAGCGTGTTGATGTCCTGCGCCGCCTTGACTGCCGCCGCTTCGTCCGAGCAGACCATAAGCACGGAAGTGTCAGCCGAAAGGGTCTTAGCGATATGCGCTTTATGTATGCCTGCAACGCCTGTGACCGCAAGCGGTGTGTATCCGCCTGCGGCAGTGTTGTACAAGTCGTTGTAGAAGTCGGTTTTCTGCAATATTTTGTCAAAAATATCCATAACAGTTACCTATTCTCAAATATCTCAGTTACATTCGTTCATAGCTTTGTCTATCTCGCCCCTGACGATATATTCAGCCGCTTTGCAGGCATCATCGAGACGTGAATCAAAAGCTTTCTGCTGTTCGTCATTGAACTTGCCAAGTACCCAGTCGGCAAGGTCATAATTGGGGTGAGGTTTTGCGCCGACACCCAGCTTTATGCGTGGAAAGCCGTCACTGCCGCAGAGAGCGATGATGCTTTTAAGCCCGTTGTGACCGCCTGCACTTCCCTTTCGCCTTATGCGGATATTCCCCGATTCGAGCGAAATATCGTCAAAGATAACAAGCAGGTTCTCAATGGGCAGTTTGTAAAAATCCATAGCCTGTTCTATCGCCTCGCCCGAGTTGTTCATATAAGTCTCGGGCTTCATGACCAGCACACGCTTGCCGCCGATATTCGCCTCACCGACGACCGACTTGAACTTGTGCTGTTTCACCTCAAAGCCGTACTTTTTTTCAAGAGCGGCAACAGCCATAAAACCTGCGTTATGCCGTGTGTTTTCGTACTGTATCCCCGGATTTCCCAGTCCTGCGATTATAAATTCGATCTTGCCAAAGGAAGTCTCCTTACCCTTTGAGATCCTGTCAAATGCGTCCCATATGCTCATAACTGACCCACCCTTTTTTCAGATAACAGATAAAGATATTTGTAATTATCTTTATCTGCAAGCAATAAAGGGGCGAGATACCGTCCTGTGAGGTATTCGCCCGAATCGTCATATTATCTTATAATTATATCACATAGAAACAGATTTGGCAAGTTAATTTTTTATGTACGAAGTACGTTACGCCGAACTCAGACTTTATTATGCAAAAACAGTTACAAAGTTTGTAAATATTCTGTAACCCTATTGATTTTTTTATCGGTATGTGCTATAATATCATAGAATAGGTAATTGTGACTTTTTTGAAAGGCAGAGTGAGTTTTAAATGTCAGAAAAACAGGAATTCATTGATCTTATCGACTTAAACGACCACCCCGTTGCTTGGTGGAACAAACTGCTTGCACTTGCACATGAGATACGCCTGAATCCCACCCTTTACTCAAAGGCTTGTGAGGGCAGGATCATGGGAACACTTTTCTACGAACCCTCAACACGCACTCAGATGTCTTTTCAGACCGCTATGCTCCGTTTAGGCGGCACGATAATCGGCTTTGACAACCCTGCAACTTCCTCCGTGGCTAAGGGCGAGAACCTTAAAGACACCACAAAGATAGTTTCGGGCTATGCCGACATCCTTGTTATGCGCCACCCCACCGAAGGCTCTGTAAAGGCGGCTTCACTGACGGCTGAATGCCCCGTTATCAACGCAGGCGACGGCGGACATCTTCACCCCACACAGACCCTTACCGACCTGTTTACTCTTAAAGAAGAAAAAGGCTCGCTCGAAGGTCTGACTATCGGCTTCTGCGGCGACCTCAAAAACGGACGCACCGTCCACTCGCTCATCAAAGCGATGCTCTGCTACAAGGGTTCACGCTTTGTGCTTATCTCCACCCCGACTCTTGCACTTCCCTCTTATATAAAGGATATGCTGTCGGCGGCAGGCGTACCTTTCAAAGAGGCGGCAACACTCGATGAAGTTATCGGCGAACTTGACGTGCTGTATATGACACGCATTCAGCAGGAACGCTTCAGCAGCCGTGAGGAATACCTCGAACAGAAAGGCAACTACATACTTGACAAAGACAAAATGAAGCTTGCAAAGGACGATATGATCGTTCTTCACCCCCTGCCCAGAGTTGACGAGATAGCTATCGAAGTCGATGATGACAAACGTGCGATGTATTTTGAACAGGCAAAGTACGGAATGTATATCCGCATGGCGCTCATTTACACAGTTATACGTGGTGACGGCACACCTGTCAAGCGCATCAAAGGCAGAGAAAACAGCAGAGTTACCTGCTCGAACCCCAAGTGCATAACCCACTTCGAGACATATCTGCCGCACCTTTTCGAGGGCAACGGCGATATACTCACCTGCGAATATTGTGACCACAGAACTCTCGTCTGATATGTGGGGGGATCAGTGATAATGGAATACAGTTCAACACCGCCCGAGGGTGAACGCTATGTTGTCAACGTCGAAAGACGCGGCAACACAAAGTACACCTATTACAATGACGGCGTTATAAAGATCACAAGGTTCAAAAAGAAAAAGATATACTGGGGCAGGATAGCTGTTGCAGTTCTGCTGCTTTTCCTGCTGATACTTGGCATAGTCCAGATAGGCAAGAGCATCTCAAAAAGCAAAAAAAGCAATGTCACTTCAAAGGCGAACACTTTTATCTTTGACAGCGAAGAAAGCGCTTCTGCCGAAACAGCGGACAAGCCTGCCGAGACCCCGACCGCAAAAGCTCCCTCTGCCGATGACAGCAGTTCAAAGGCAGAAGCCGCCGAACCGCAGACAAGAGAACTGATCGTCTGTATCGACCCGGGACACGGCGACATCGACCTCGGAAATGCTGACGGTGACGGAAACTTCGAGAAAGATCAGGTGCTTGAAGTTGCGCTCATGGTGCGTGACCGCCTGACCGAAAAAGGCGTGACAGTCGTCATGACCCGTGAGAGCGACACTCAGATCTCACGCACCGACCGCTGTACGCTTGCGAACACTTCGGGCGCTGACCTGTGCGTTTCTATCCACAGGGGCGGCGGCGACAGCGTTTATTTCTACGGAACTTCGGGCGTTATCGCATGGGTGAACGATCACCGTCCCGTTTATGACACAACGCTTGCGCAGAATATCCTCAATGCTCTTGACGAAGCAGGCGTTTCACAGGATCACGGCGTTTATTACGGCTATGACGGCGCTGCCGATTCAAACTACGAGATAAACATGAGTACAGTTATGCCCAGCTGTCAGATAGAGCTTGGCAGTATGCTCTGCGCCGATGACAACCAGCTTTTCATTTCCAACAAGGAGGCTTATGCCGATGCTATCGCAAACGCTGTCATAAAGACGGGCGTTGACCTTGGCGTTATCGCTGAGGACGGCACAAGAAAACTCGGCGAACAGCTTATCTCCGAGGGCAAGAACAGCGTTACCGTTAATTCTCAGGAACAGCTTCAACAGCAAACTCGGGAACAGCAGGAAACGCAGGAACAGGAACAGCCCCAACAAACACAGGAACAAACTCAGCAGACACAGGAACAAACAACTAGTTACTGATAAAATGATAGACCGCCCCACGGCTCAGACAGCTGTGAGGCGGTATTTTTCGGGGAATCCGCAACTTATCTTTTTGACAGTTTTTCATATCCGCTTTCGCCGCAGAATGTTTTCAGGTCGAACAGGAACAGCACCTGATCGAAGTCCTTCGTGTCAGCGAACATATCGACTGTCTCGCCATCGGCAAGCTGTTTCGGGTCGATGAGCATTATCTCGGAATAGTGCGGAAGCAGGAACGGCACAAAACAGTGCGCATAATCCGAACCGATGAGCAGAAGTTTCGGCATACCCTCGGCTGTCGTGACGATGTGCGCCGTTTTCAGTTCGGACGAACCGAGGAAAAAGCTGTATTTGTCGCTCTTGATAAGTCCGCTTCTGCTGTAAACGGAAGTGCGGTTGTCGGTGATGCCGTCATGTGTCACATCGCAGGACTTGACATAGCTTCCGAACTTGCACCGATAAGCATTCACACGGTCGGGTGCGATACTGCGTATACCGCTTCGTTCGGCAAGGTCTCCGAAAAATTCCACATGGGTGTACTCAACATCATAATTCTGCACGCTGTAAAGCGCCGCACCCAGCCGCTGAGCCGAGACTGCATACGCCGCATATGCTCCCTGCGGTGTCCAGCGGTCATCAGTGCGGTAGAAGATATAATTTTCACGCACGTTGAACAGTGAACCGTAAACGTCAAGCGGCGTAATTTCGGGGTCTATCGCATAGTATAGTTCATCAATAAGCTTTTGCTGGTCATCAGCGGCAAGGCTCTCGGGCAGGCGTTCACGGTATATCCCGGAAGCTGTCGGCACGAGCATCACGAACGCAGGAAGTTCGGGAGCGCCTGCATGAAAATCGTCTATCGCTTTTGCGGCGGCATATGCCTTTTCGGTGTCAAGCCCCGAATGAACGTCAATGAGCCTTCCGCCGTCAGCATCGTAGTATACGCCGTCAAACGCCGACTGCCCGAAAAGCCGTGCGCACCGTGAGCAGAGCGCCTGCATCTTGTCTGACGCAGGAAAGCTTGCCGCCGCAGAGCGCTGTATCTCATCGACAGGCTGTTCGGCTGAAAATGCAGACAGTGCCGCCTTTCTGCCTGCGGCTGATGTCATTATGCCGCCTAAGCAAATAAAGGCAAAGAACAGCATAACGGTCATTATGTCTATTATTTTTCGCATTGGTCAGTTACCTCAATAAGTTTGCTGATATAATTATACCACTTATCGAGGAAAAAATCAAGGGTGCAAAAAAAACGCACCGAACATACATAATATAGGGGCGACTTACTAAAATGGCGTGTAGGCGTGTAAACTGCGTAAATACGTTGTTTTTGGCGTGTACCTATGGCGTGTAAAGTGTCTGACGGCGTGTATCCTACACGCCATTTCTGCGGTTACACGCCTGACCTACACGGCAAAAAGCTCGCAATTACGTGCTTTACACGCCTACACGCCTTAAAAGCAACTTGCTTTATATTTTACAGTGATACCATTGAATCCTCGGACATGACTGCCATTGCTTGCAATATTTGTGGAATATGCAATGCTGTATTTATCCTCATTCTGCTTTACCCATGAGATAAAAGTATCATGTTTCAAGGCAGTCAGAGCGTTATCCTCGTACCATTTATAATAGCGGTGAAAGTCAACTGTTTTTCATTCATCAAGTTTGCAATCATGACACTGAAATCATGACATTGAAAAGGGATATAGTCGCCATACTTAAAATCAAGTATATACAAAATCATGACACTGAAAAAGGGATATTCTGCACATACATAATATAGGGCAACTTACTAAAATGGCGTGTAGGCGTGTAAACTGCGTAAATACGTTGTTTTTGGCGTGTACCTATGGCGTGTATCGGCTTGTATGGCGTGTAGTTTACACGCCTTAATAGGTACTTGCCTTATATTTTACAGTGATACCTTTGAATCCACGCACATTTCTTGTAAAGACAGGTTCTTATTTTACTCCATAGCAAACAGCTTGCAGAAAGCCTCGGTGTTGGGGAACATACGTTCACGGAGCAGAGCGAGCATTGCACCTGAATTCTGCCTTGAACGTGTGGTCTTAAAGCCCAGAGTGGTCGCCATTCTGAGCAGTGCGAACGCTCCGCACCTCTGATTGATAAGTTCCAAGCGCTGAGGATCGGTAGTGCCGTAGTAGGTCGAAAGCAATATACCCCACGCTTTTCTCGCCATTTCAAATTCCAGACCTATGACCTGTTCGGTAATGGAATGATCGTTCATGCCTGCGATACACATTACCAGAAATGTACCGCCGATGTCGAAAAGGCTGTTTCCACGGCTTATGTCTGCCATGTCGATAAGCACAAGTTCGCCGTCAGACTGCATCATAACATTGTTCGGGTGGAAATCGCCGTGTATCATGCCGCTGCCGTCAGGGATAGAATCCAGCATCTTCATTATCTGTGCGTTTTCCTCATCAGTAAAAAACTCAACGGCATTTTTCGCCCTGTCGACGTAAATTTGTTTTATGTCGCCGTAAAGTGTTGGGTCGGCTTCGATGGAGTTGAGTTTTTTGAGCAGTTCGCCAAGCTTTACCGAAAGTTCGGGCAGTCTTTCGGGCTGGGTCATCATCGCCTTGCTGACGGTCACAGCGCCTGCCATTTCAAACACAACCCCAAAGCCTTCCTCCGTCTGAACAATATCATAAGCGATAGCGGACGGAACACCGTGAACAAAAGCATTTTTCGCATATTCACGCTCTTTTTCGATAAGCGACAGCGGACTTTGGTCGTGATATACCTTGATGATAGTTTCCTCGTCAAGCCGATATACTTTACCGTGACCGCCCTTTCCTATCACCTCACAGCCTTCAAGAGAGACTTTCCTGAGTGCCTTTTTAACATCAAGCAGTTCGGTAAAGCCCGTAGTTTCAAGAATATCGTAAACATCACGGGAAACATTTATCATCGGCAGAGGCTTTTTGAGGCTCTTTCTCAGCTTCATGAGAACTCTCAGTCCTGCACTTGAAATATATTCCAGCTTTTCAGCGTCAAGAACTATGCTGTCAGTCTTGTCCCCCACTTCTGCGAATACATCTTTCTCGGTCTGAGCGGCGTTTGACGTGTCTATCCTGCCGTCAAGAAAAATCGTCAGCGTGCCGTTTTCGTTAAGTGTTCTCATGAATTATCCCTCCGTAAGAAATTTGTCCCTCAGCGCTTCAAGCTCGGAATCTGTAACGCCAAGTTTATTTTTTATGTAATCCACAACAGAACCGCACCGCTCTTTCAGGTGTGCGATAACGTTGGTCATGGTCTTTTCGTTCACTCTGTCCATTGCCATGAGGAAAGTATCTATCTGATCTTCGGGAACTTTTCCTGTTGCAATGAGCATCATGCGTTCTTTTTCGATACGCTCACTGTTGAAGTCATTTGTCAGCAGATAGTCACGAATAATGACATCTTCGTCAACGCCGAGCGCCGAGAGTATCAGCATAGCCGCAACGCCCGTTCTGTCCTTGCCCTGCGTACAGTGGAACAGCACCGCTTCCCCCTCGCCCAGCGAGAGCAGTTCACGGAACATTCGGCTGTAACCGTTCCTGCCCTTTTCTTCATCGAGGAAACCGAAATACAGTTCGTCATTTATAAAGCCAGCTTTTATCGAGATCGACAGCATCTTTACGATGTCGAGGTCTTTCATGCTTTCCTCATCGTTCAGCAGTTCGGCGTTTGATCTCATCATAGCGTCAAGGTCGAGTATCGGCAAATGGATATTCTCAACGCCGTCAAGAACAGGGTCGGGATCGGGTTCGGTGGTGTGAGTGAACACCGCAAGTTCGGGCGAACCGTTTATCTCCTGTTCCGAGCGCAGGTCGATCATCTTCGCAAGGTGATACACCTCCGTCAGCCGCTTAAAGTCCGCTTCATTGCCTGCTGAGGGCTTTGCAGTCCTCAGCAGAACTCCACGTTTTACCGTCCGTCCGTCAGAAGTCGGATAACCCCCGAGTTCACGGGCGTTCTGTATGGCTGTCATGCCTATGTTCTGCGTTTCAACATTTATCGTCATCTATGTTTTTCCTCCTTAAACATGATATTATGCAAATATCCTGTTTAATATTTTATTACATGAATATTAACACATTATTATGTATATGCAAAGTTTTTCTTACTTTTATAATAAAAATGTAACATGAAGTATAAATAATACAATTATTAAGTAAAAAAGGGCTTGAAATAATCAGGATATTATGATATAATAGTATCTGAACAAGTTTATTAAAAAAAACGGAGGACAACTTGATATGACTATTGAAAACGCAAAGAAAAAACTTGCAGAGTTCGGACAGGAACATCTGCTGAGATATTATGACACACTTTCTGACGAGAGCAAGGCGGCGCTTCTCGAACAGATCGACGAGACTGACTTTTCGGTCGTTTCGCACATCGCAGACTTCGGCAAAAATCTCGGCAGAGGTGTGTTCTCTCCCCTTGCGGCAATGCAGCGTGACGAGATAGTAAAGCGTGAACAGGAATTCCGTGAGGCGGGTCTTAAAGCCATAAAGGACGGCAAGACCGCCGCTCTGCTCCTTGCAGGCGGAATGGGAACTCGTCTGGGTTCTGACAGTCCGAAAGGAATGTTCGACATCGGCGAGACAAAGCACGTCTATATCTTCCAGCGCATAATCGAGAACCTGCTCGACGTTGTGAACGAAACAGGCACATGGATACGCCTTTTCATCATGACCAGCGAGAAGAACAACGATGCAACGGTGCAGTTCCTGAAAGAACACGATTTCTTCGGCTACCGTGAGGACAGAGTGTGCTTCTTCAAGCAGGAAATGGCTCCTGCCTGTGACCGTAACGGCAAGATACTTCTTGAAGCCCCTGACCGCCTTTCCACTTCGCCAAACGGCAACGCAGGCTGGTACGCTTCGCTCATGAAAGCAGGGCTTGGACACATCTTTGCGGACGAGGGCATCGAGTGGATAAACCTTTTCGGCGTTGATAACGTGCTTCAGCGCATCTGCGACCCATGCTTTGTCGGTGCTACTATCATGGCTGATGTTTCAGTCGGCGCAAAAGTCGTGCGCAAAGCCGCTCCCGATGAGCGTGTGGGCGTTATGTGCTTAGAGGACGGCAAGCCCTCGATCGTTGAGTACTACGAACTGTCGGAGGAAATGATGAACGCCCGTGACGAGAACGGCGACCCTGCCTACAACTACGGAGTTATCCTCAACTACCTGTTCCACGTCCCTGCCCTCAAAGCAGTCGCTGACGACAAAATGCCGCTCCACGTTGTCGAGAAGAAGATACCCTATATCGACGAGAACGGCAGTCTTGTAAAACCGGAATCGCCCAACGGCTTCAAGTTCGAGCAGCTTGTACTCGACATGATACACCAGCTTGACACCTGCCTGCCCTTTGAAGTTATCCGTGAGAACGAGTTCGCCCCGATAAAGAACGCCACGGGCGTTGACTCGGTAGAAAGCGCAAGAGCGCTCTGCAAACTCAACGGCATTGACCTTTGATAAATAAGAAAGAACACGGCTTACGCCGTTCAATAACTAAAAAAGTCCGAAAGCATCAGAACTTTCGGACTTTTATATTTTTTTCAGATAACGCCGAAGGCGCACCTTATTTCTTATTTCTTATCTCTTATTTAAGATAAAGGTTTCTGACTTTTTCACGCAGAGGGAGAACAAAGGGGGCTGAAACGCTCAGTTCGTCTATGCCCATTCGCAGGAAAGTCTCGGTGAGCGACAGGTCTGCCGCAAGTTCGCCGCAAATGCCTATCCATGCGCCGTGTTCGTGGGCGTTTTTCGCCGCAAGCTCGATAAGCCGCAGTATCGCTTCGTGATGCGTGTCGATGAACGGTTCAAGTTTTGCGTTCTGTCTGTCGCAGGCAAGCGTGTACTGTGTAAGATCATTCGTGCCAACGCTGAAAAAGTCGACAATTTCCGCAAGTCTGTCGCTTATGACAGCCGCCGCAGGTGTTTCTATCATGATGCCCGTTTCAACACTGTCGGAGAACGGCACGCCCTCAGCCGCAAGCTCGCTTTTCGCCTGTTCGCAGGCGGCAAGGCACTTTTCCACCTCAGAAACGGAAGTTATCATCGGGAACATTATCCCTAAGTTTCCGTAGACCGACGCACGGTAGAGCGCTCTCAGCTGAGTCCTGAATATCTCGGGACGTGTCAGGCAGATGCGCACAGCTCTCAGACCCAGCGCAGGATTTTCTTCCTTGTCAAGCCCGAAATAGTCTATCTGCTTGTCAGCGCCGATGTCGAGAGTGCGGATAATGACCTTTTTGCCCGCCATGCTTTCCAGCACCTTTTTGTATGCACGGAACTGCTGTTCCTCATCGGGAAAGTCGGTGCTTTCGAGGTAAAGAAACTCACTTCTGAACAGCCCTATACCGCCTGCATCGTTCGCAAGCACAGCACCTATACCGTCCACGCCGCCGATGTTTGCGAATATCTTGACGCTCCTGCCGTCCTTTGTGATGTTCTCCTTGCCTTTGAGCTGTTGCAGAAGTACCTTTTTGTGAGCGTCCTCACGCTGTTTTTCCAGATACTGTTTAACAGTTTCCTCATCAGGGTCAATGATAACAGTTCCCGTGTGACCGTCAACAACAAGCCTTACGCCGTCATGAAGTTCGCTCAGAAATCCCTCGCCGATACCGATGACCGCAGGGATATTCATATTGCGTGCGAGTATAGCCGTGTGGGAATTTGACGAGCCGAACGCCGTCACGAACGCAAGAACTTTATCCTTGTCGAGCGAAACTGTTTCGCTGGGGGCAAGATCGTCCGCACAAACTATCATACAGCCGTCAGCCGACTGTTCAGCCTGTTCGGTGTCAGACAGGCAGGCGATAAGGCGGTTTGAAATATCACGAACGTCAGCCGAGCGAGCCTGCATATAAGGATCGTCCATAGAGGAAAACATCTCGGCAAAGTTGTCGGAAGCTACCGCAACGGCATATTCCGCATTGACCGACTGTGTGTCGATGATGCCCTTGATAAAATCGTTATAATCATCGTCCTCGATCATCATCATGTGTATCTCGAATATCTGCGCATTAGTTTCGCCGACCTCTTTGAGCGCCTTTTCATAAATACCCGAGAGCTGTTCTGCCGCCTTAGCCTTAGCCGCTTCAAGACGTTCAAGTTCAGCCGCCTTGTCATCAACACGTATGCGGCGGACTTGCGCCTCCTGCCGCCTGAAAACGTGAGCAGTGCCGACTGCGACCGCTCCGTAAACGCCTTTGCCCTGAAATGATCTCATAGTATCAGCCATTATCCGCCGCCTCCGTTTCTCAGAGATTTTCAGTCATAAAGTCCAGCACGGTCTTTGCCGCCGCTTCTTCATCGCCGCCCTCAACGGTAAAAGTAACGGTATCTCCGCACTTTATACCAAGGCTCATAAGCTTCATAAGCTTTGTGACATCAGCACTTCTGCCGCCCTTGTCGACCGTTACTACCGAACCCGAAAGTCCTTTTACCAGCTTTGCAAGATTGCCTGCGGGTCTTGCGTGGATACCGAGTGCGTCCTTGATAGTGTAAGTAAATTTTTTCATAAGATAACTTCCTTTCTGTTATATAATAATTTTAAACCGTAAACAAAACGAACATCATATCCCTTATAATTTATCCTTTATCTGTGAAGCCGTTGGGTATGAGGCGATAGCGCCTGCCGACTGCACGCTCACCGCACAGAACCTGTTCGAGAAGCCGAGCGCCGTTTTCAGCTGTTCTTCGCCCAGAGTTTCAAGCGTATCAAGAGTAGCACCGCCGCTGTACAGCGCCCACAGGAACGAACCGATAAAGCCGTCCCCTGCGCCTGTCGTGTCAACGGCTTTGACTTTCAGCCCCTCCGAAAATGCCCTGCACTTCCTTGTGAACGCATAAGCGCCGCCGCTTCCGCAGGTATATACTATCAGTTTCACGCTCCCCGTGAACAGCTTCGGGAGTGCTTTTTCGATCTCTGTTTCGCCCGTGATGAATCCCAGTTCCTCGTCAGATATTTTAATGATGTCCGCAAGGGGGATAAAGCTTGTCACCGTCTGTCTGAGCGCTTCACGGCTGTCCCACAGCTGAAAACGCAGGTTCGGGTCAAAGCTTACGATCGAGCCGCTTTTCCTCGCCGCCGTTATCGCCGCCATGTGCGCTTCACGCATGGGAAAATCCCCGAGGTCAACACTGCAAAAGTGCAGTGCATAGGCTTCTTCAAAGTATTCCTCACGTACTTTTTCGGGCGAATAGAGCATATCCGCCGAGGGCTTGCGGTAGAAGGAAAAAGTCCTGTTGCCGTCTGCCCCGAGACTTACGAACGCAAGTGCCGTGTTCGCCTTGTCGGTCAGGCTTATACAGCTGATGTCGATGCCGCAGCCGTCAAGTTCGTGGAGTATCTTGTGACCGAAAGGATCGTCACCCAGCTGTGTCAGAAGCCGTGACCTGCCGCCCAGCTTCGTGAATGCACCGCAGACATTTGCAGGCGCACCGCCAAGTTTTGGTGAGAACGCTCCCACCTCGCCGAACTCACAGCCTGTTTTGTCGGGGATAAAGTCGATAAGCGCCTCGCCTATCGCAACGAGCATATCTTTTGCCAACTCAGCGCACCTCCATTCCTCTGAGCGGATAAACGCTTCCGCTTATGCCGTGAGCCGTGAGCGTCACCGCCGTTTCGAGCGGATAAAAACGTGTACTCATGACCTTTTCGCCGCCGTTCAGGAATATTTCGAGCGAAGTCTTATCCGCAATTATTTCCAAACCGGTAAAGTTATCGAGCTTTACACGTCTTACAGTCCTGCCGCCGCCTGCCTGTTTATCGGTAAACTCCAATGTGAATATACCGTTATCGAAGCTCATTAAGAGTATTCCCTCAAATTCGATACTGAAACGTCCGCACTCTGCAAAAGAAGCAAGATAAAACGGCAGTTGAGTTTCAAGCGGTTTGCCGTCAGTGAAGCTGACAGGTCTTTGTTTAAGTGCGTTAAGTTCACGTATCGGGCGCTGATAAATGCCGCCGTCAGACCGCAGTGAAAGTTCTCTCGGAAAAGTCAGGCAGTGCTGCCAGCCGAGTTCGGCGGTGAGGTTTGAGTAGGGTATATCGCCAATGCCCATCCAGCCGATAAAGATCACTCTGCCGTCGGGAGCGGTGAAGCTTTGAGGAGCGTAGAAGTCGAAGCCGTAGTCCCATTCCTCAAAACCGCAAAGCGTTTCTTCCAAAGTGAAACAGCCCGAGCTGTAAACGTTCTGAAACTGTGTTTCGCCGTGTTCAAGTCCCTGCGGAGAGATGCTGAGGAAGCGTTTTCCGCCGAGTTCGATAACATCGGGGCATTCCCACATATAGCCGAAGTCGGGGGCGCTCATCATGCGTTCGTATGACCATTTTGCAAGGTCATCGGAGCGGTAGAACAGCACACAGCCTTTGTCATCGAGAGTACGAGCGCCGAGAACCATTCTGTAACTGCCGTTTTCCTCCCACACTTTCGGGTCACGGACGTGGCATGAGCAGAAGTCGGGGTAATCGGCGTTAGTGAGGAGCGTTTGTTTTTCGCTCATATCCAAGCCGTCAGCGGTAGTCACACGGATAACATTTGCACCACGTCCCGAGGTAACATAATCGTGGTCGCCGTCCTCTTTAACGTTGCCCGTATAGAACAGGTTGAGCAAGCCGTCCTTAACAATACCGCACCCCGAGTAAACGCCGTTTCGGTCATCGGGGCAGTCGGGGCGAATTGCCGTACCCATGAATTCCCAGTGTATAAGGTCACTTCCCTGCCAGTGTCCCCAGCATTTATCGCCGTCACCGTAAGCGCTTTCGGGCGAGTACTGAAAATAGACGTGATACTTGCCGTTAAAGAAACTCAGACCGTTAGGGTCATTGAGCCAGCCGCTTTTCGGCTCTAAGTGCAGCAGCTGTCTCATATCGTTTTTCATTGTTGCATCATCACCTTTGGTTTTATGCTTTTTTATTGTGTGCTGTTTGGTGTCCCTTTTTGGGGGACATTGTGTTTTTGGGAGCAGTCTTTGTTATTTCTTATTTGACTGCTATCAGCTTATCAAGTTCATTTACTTTTCCGCTTGCCGCAAGTGCTATATCTGTATAATCGTCCGCATTCGTGATGATAACAGGCGTTACCGTCTTAAAACCCTTGCTCTCAATAAACGCCTTGTCAAACGTGATGAGCGTCTGACCTCTTTTTACTCTGTCGCCGTCACTGACCAGCGCCCTGAAACCCTCGCCGTTCAGCTCAACTGTATTGATGCCGATGTGAATGAGCATCTCCATGCCGTTGTCAAGCGTCAGACCTATCGCATGGTTCGTGTCGAACAGCATACTTACTTCACCGTCAGCAGGTGCGACTACCCTGCCCTCAGTCGGCTCTACTGCCGCACCTTTACCGAGTATTTCTGCTGAAAATGTCTCATCGGGAACTTCCGCAAGAGCAACAGCCTTGCCGCTCAGCGGTGAATATACACAGCTTTCGTCAAACTCTCTGCTGTCTGTTGCTGTTTCGGGCTTCTGTTCGGGAACTTCTTCCGCTTCATCTTTGTAAAGAATGTAGGAAAGCACGAACGCCACAACTGCCGCAATTACGAATGTAAGAAGATAGCCGACAAACGATTCTGTCGTGATAAGAAAACCGAACACGCCTGTAACGCCGTTTGCTGTTGCGTAAACGCCTGTGAGCGAAGCCGCCGCCGCACCGCACGCACCGCCTATCATTCCTGCGATAAGGGGCTTGACAAAACGAACGTTAACACCGAAGATCGCAGGCTCGGTTATGCCTAAGAATGCGGAGAGCGAAGCAGGCAGAGCCATGGACTTTATCTTCTGCTGACGTGTCTTGAATGCAACTGCAAGTGCCGCTGCGCCCTGTGCAACGTTTGCGGCTGTTGCTATCGGCATCCATGTGTTCTGTCCGTTGTCGGCGAGCATCGCAAGTTCGATAGCGTTGTACATATGGTGAACGCCTGCAACGACTGTCGGAGCGTAAGCGCCGCCCATGAGGAACGCACCTATACCGAACGGTATTGCGATAAGAGCCTTTGCACCGCCCAGTACCCACGTTTCAAGCTGTGAGAAAACAGGTCCTATGACCGTCATCGTGAGAAATCCCGTAACAAGCACCGTCACAAGCGGAGTAACGAACAGGTCTATGACCTCGGGAACTATCTTGTGAAGCTTTTTCTCCAGCTTCGACATGAGCAGAACTGCGATGACAACAGGGATAACGTGACCCTGATAGCCCGTGTTCTGAATGTTCCAAAGCCCGAACCACGACCAGAGCGTTGACGTTTCAGCGTCTGCCGCCGACCATGCGTTCACAAGGCTTGGGTGTATCATTATCATGCCGATGACTGCGCCTAAGTAGATGTTTCCGCCGAAAATTTTCGCCGCACTGACTGCTATAAGTATCGGCAGGAATGTGAGCGCCGCATTCGAGAAGATGTCGAGAAGTGTGTAGATGTGCGAGCCTGCCATTTCGGGGAACGCCTTTGAAAGACCGCCCAGCAGTCCGCACAGCAGACCTGTCGCAACTATCGCAGGGATTATCGGCACGAATATGTCGCCCAGCGTTTTGACAGCCCGCTTGTACCACGGGGACTGCGCCGCCGCCGCCGCTTTAACGTCTTCCTTTGATGCCGCTTCGATGCCTGCAAGCGCTATGAACTCATCATAGACCTTGTTCACCGTGCCCGTGCCGATTATCACTTGCAGCTGACCTGCCGCCTCGAACACGCCTTTCACGCCGTCAATGTTCTCGAGTGTTTTCTTCTGCACTCTGCTGTTGTCGGCTATCACGAGCCTTAGTCTTGTTGCGCAGTGAGCGGCACTCGCCAAATTCTCTTTGCCGCCTATCGCCGTCAGGATCTCTGACGCACATTTGTTATGATCCATACGATCCACTCCTTTGCAGATTTGGTCAACGTTCTCACCTGAATATTTTTGTATCAGGTATTTTTCTTGTATATATCATAACATAATTACTGCGTTTTGTCTATTGACGGCTTGTGAGAACTTAACAGAAATTTTCAGTAGGTTTCACACAGTTTCAGTCATAAGATATATCAAATTGCCCTATACCAGTGCTTTCACGCTCGATAATA
The DNA here is from genome assembly GCA_947169885.1 of uncultured Ruminococcus sp. GTDB lineage: Bacteria > Bacillota > Clostridia > Oscillospirales > Ruminococcaceae > YE71. The sequence continues at coordinate 67,876 of CAMVRM010000004.1, read as the reverse complement.
TCATAGTCAAGTCTAAGCAGTCTGCCGATGCCGTCACCCTGTTTCAGTTCACGCAGAAGCATCTCGGCGGCGTTTATGCCCGAAGTCTTGTAGTGGAAGTGTGCAGTTGTGAGGGTCGGCGAAGACGCACGTCCCATTTTGCTGTCGCCCACCGAACTTATCATGATGTCCTCGGGAACACGTATGCCGTTCTCACGGCAATAGAGCATAGCCCCCAGTGCGATGCTGTCGGTCGCACAGAATATGCAGTCAGGGATAACACTCCCCGAAAGCAGATGCTTTGCCTTTTCGTGACCCGAATCCATATCGAACTTTGCAGTCTCGACAAAGCCCTGTCTCAGTTCCAGACCATGCGCCCTGACTGCCGCCTCAAAACCCTCACGCCTTGCTTTCCCTGCCGCCGCATCATCGAGCGTAACGCCGATAAATGCAGGCTTTTTCGCACCTTTTTCTATCATGAGCGAAGTCAGCGCATAAGCCGCTCCGTAGTCATTGTGGCACACGCAGTCAAAACCGCTGAGTTCCTGCCCGACTATCACGACAGGCACTCTCATCTTTTTCAGCACCGAGATATGCAGTTCGGTAAAAATAGTCGCAAGGAGTATCACGCCGTCAACTCTGTTGCTCCGAAACAGTTCCAGCGAAGTTATCTCACGGCTGTTGTCATTGGCGGTGTTGACCAGCAGAAGTTCATAGCCCTCATTCCCCAGCACCTCGCTTATGCCGTCGACCACCCTTGCACAGCTCTCGCTCGACAGCTTAGGGATTATCACGCCCACCAGTTTTGTGACACGGTTCTTGTTCGTCCTTGCGGCGCTTGACGGCGAATAGCCCGTTTCGGCGATAGCTTTCTCGATAAGTTCACGCTTGTCATCGCTGAGATAACCGTCATTGAAGTATCTGCTGACAGCCGATCTTGACACGCCTGCACGTTCTGCAAATTCTGAAATGTTCATATGATACCTCTCTTTTAAGTTTCATGTTCCTGAACATATTATACCATATCCGTACCACACTTGTCAAGGCGATATAAATATTTATCACGCAAATTAATTTTTTAAAATAAGAAATAAGAGATAAGAGATGAGAGATAAGAGATAATAAATAAGAGATAAAGTTCTGTACAGGCGTATTTTTATACGCCTTTTTTGCGCTCATACGCCTGACCCATACGCCTAAAACCACGTATTTACGCCACTTATACGCCTATACGCCGTAAACAGATATTAGATAATAAATAACAGATAAGAGACAATAAATAAGAGATAAGAGATGAGAGATAAGAGATAAGAGATAATAAATAAGAGATAAGAATTTATATAAATATTTTAAACCGTTCGTTATTTTGACAAAGGGGCATTTTCTTATATATGCAGCTTTTTTTCGGCTTTATCGGCTCAAAAAATATCAATATTAACTTAAAATAGGTTTAAATTACTATTTTTGATATAAAACGGCTGAAAGTGTGAATATTCATATATTTAAAATTCATGTAAATTACCTATTTACTTTTTACTTTTTTGAGTATGATATTACTTGAAAGAGAGATGATGATATGTCGATATTCAATATGGTAAAAGAACTTGTGGACGTGCCCACCGCCGCCCAGCTATCAATAAATAATATGCTGACCGTCAAAAACGGCGTATAGGCGTATAAGTGGCGTAAATACGTAGTTTTTGGCGTATAGGTCAGGCGTATGATTCTTATGACAGCGTATTTTTATACGCCATGTAGGGGCGCATATTATTTCTTATTTCTTATTTCTTATTTTTAAAAATTGATTTGTGTGAATATTTATCGGTAAAAAAATCGCCCCGAAACGTCTAAAAAAACGCTTCGGGACTATCAATGTCTCACTATGAATGTTTATTTGTCCACCACTTGTTCCTGCCGCAGAAAAGCGACGCAAGATAGAGCGAACCGCAGATGATGAGCGCCCTGCCGTCAGTCAGCTGAGCAAGTTCACGTCTGACCGTTTCCTGCGGAGAAAGTTCCGATGCGAACGCCTTTGCGCCTGCCGCCGAAAGAAGCTCTGCAAGTTCCCGAGCAGACCGTGCGTTCGGCGCAAAATCCCCCACGCAGACAAACTCTCCCAGCGGTGCAAGCACTTTTGCGGCTTCGGCGCTGTCCTTGTCGGAAAGCATACCTATCACGAACCGCTTTTCACACGAAAGCTGACCCACCGCCGCCGCAAGCGCCGACACACCCTCGGGATTGTGACCGCCGTCCACGATTATGAGCGGCTGTTCGCTTATGACCTGTATCCTCGCAGGTATCTGCACCGTCAGACCCTCACGGAGCGCACTCTCGGGTATATCAAAGCCCCTTTCACGTAGTACTTTGACCGTCTCGATGACCGCACAGGCGTTGAAAAGCTGATGCTCACCGCCCATTTTCAGCCGCAGCCCTTTAAGCTCGCCGAAGTCAAACTCCGAACCGAACAGTCCGCAGTCTGAAACGCTGAGTTTGCTCATGTCGGGAATGCGCAGGCTTATGCCGCATTTTTCCGCCTGCCTGCGGATCACTTCCCTTGCGCCGCCCGTAACGCACGCCGAACATACTGCCGCCGAACCACGCTTGATGATGCCTGCTTTCTGAGCGGCTATCTCCTCGGTAGTGTCACCCAGAAGCGCCGTGTGGTCGAGAGCTATGGAGGTTATGACCGCCGCCTCGGGAGCAGGGATAACGTTCGTTGAGTCCAACAGACCGCCCAGCCCCGTTTCAAGCACAACAATGTCGCAAGCCTGCCGCTCAAAATGCAGAAGTCCCAGCGCCTGAGTTATCTCAAACTGCGAAAAACCGCCGCCGCAGGCATTTATCTTCGGCTCGGCAAACTCCGCAAGTTCGTCAAGCTGTTCATCAGTTATCTCCACGCCGTCAATACGTATGCGGTCATTATAATGGACGATATACGGCGAAGTGAACAGCCCCGTGCGGTAGCCTGCATTGGTCAGCGTCTTTGCAAGCATCTCGCAGACGCTCCCCTTTCCGTTCGTGCCTGCAACGTGGACAAACCTGAGCCGTTTGTGCGGCTCGCCGACTGCTTTCATCAGCTTTTCCGCCCGTGAAAGATCGTCAACACGCTTGCCGAGTTTGGTGTATTTGCCGATAAATTCTTCGTATTTTTTCATAAAGTGATATTCCTTTGAGCAATGATCCGTATGACATACAGCCAGATCATTTTACTTAGCCTGCTTTATCGAAAGCGAGATGCGCTTTTTCACCTTGTCAAGCTTTATTACTTTGACCTTAACGTTTTGTCCGATCGTCAGCACGTCAGAGGGGTGCTTGATGAACTTGTTTGCGATCTCCGAAATGTGAACTAAGCCGTCCTGATGTACACCTATGTCAACAAACGCTCCGAAGTCGATAACGTTGCGCACTGTTCCGTCAAGTATCATGCCCTCTTCAAGGTCATCAATGCCCATTATCCCACGCTTGAACACGGGTGCAGGCATACTCTCACGAATGTCACGCCCCGGCTTGCAAAGCTCCTTGCCGATGTCTATCATCGTTTCCTTTCCTGCGCCGCAAGTCTCGGTTATCTGACCGACAGTGAACTTTCTCGCACGCTCTGTAAAGTCGCCCAAACGCTCGTTAGCAACGTCATCAAGGGTGTAACCCAGCATATCGAGAAGCTTTTCGGCGGCTTCGTAGGACTCGGGGTGTATGCCCGTGTTGTCGAGTATCGTGTCACCGCCCGACACACGCAGAAAGCCTGCACACTGCTCGAACGCTTTCGCACCAAGACGGGGCACTTTGAGAAGCTGTTTGCGTGACTTGAACGCTCCGTTTTCCTCACGGTAGAGTACAATATTTTTCGCAGTTGTTGCGTTAAGTCCTGCGATATGCTCCAACAGAGCCGCAGACGAGGTGTTAACATTGACCCCCACAGAGTTCACACAGTCCTCCACCACGCCGTCAAGCGCTTCGCTGAGTTTCTTCTGGTTCATATCGTGCTGGTACTGACCAACGCCTATGGACTTCGGATCGATCTTCACAAGTTCCGCAAGCGGATCCTGCAAACGTCTTGCGATAGAGATAGCCGAACGAACGTTCGTGTCATAGTCGGGGAACTCCTGCTCGGCAAGCTTCGACACGGAATATACCGAAGCGCCCGCCTCCGACACGATAACATAATCAATGCCGAGGTCTGCCACAGCCTCCTCGCTCTCACGGGAAGCAGTTCCGTTTCCGATAGCGATACAGTCGACTTTGTACATATCGCAAAGCTGTTTTATGCGCTTTGTCATGCGGTCTTTCTGATGAAGATACACAACGTCAGTCGCAAGCACGTTGCTCTCGGGGTCGATTATGCCGATCTTACAGCCGTGCGCAAATCCGGGGTCAAGACCCAGTATCGTCTTGCCGGGCACGATAGCCTGCATAAGGAGCGCACGCAGATTCAGCTTGAAGTTGTAGATAGCGCCGTCCTCCGCAGTTTCGGTAAGCGCAGAACGAATGTCACGCTCGATAGAGGGCTTAATGAGCCTGTCATAGCTGTCCTCTGCCGCCGCTTCGAGTATCTCACGGTACGCCGACTTTTTCGGCAAAGTCATGCGCTCTATTCGGTCTAAAATGCGCTCATCGTCCGCTTCAAGCCTGACTTTCAGAGCGCCCTCTTTCTCGGCACGGTTTATGGCAAGGCACTGATGCCCCTGTATCTTTTTGGGCGAAGCGTGAAAATCGTAGTAGTTGTCATAGACCGTTTCTTCCTCGGTCGCACGGACAGCCGAAACTGTTCCCGTGTCGAAAGTCAGTTCACGGACAGCACTGCGCACATCGGCATTTTCAGAGATACGCTCGGCGATGATGTCGGACGCACCCTGCAAAGCCGCCGCCGCATCGGGAACTTCTTCATTCAGAAAATCCGCCGCAAGCTGTTCGGCAGGGCGTGTCTCTTTCGACATGAGCAGGTCGGCAAGCGGTTCAAGCCCCTTCGCCTTTGCGGCAGACGCACGGGTCTTTTTCTTCGGCTTGAACGGCAGATACAAGTCCTCCACCTGCGTGAGAAGTGTTGCTTCCGAAAGCTTTTGTCTCAATTCGTCAGTCAGCGCACCCTGTTCCTCGATAGAAGCGATAACTGTGTCTTTTCTCGCTTCAAGGTTTTTCATATATTCATATCTCTCGCTGAAAGAACGCACGTCCATATCACCGTGCATTTCTTTACGATAACGTGAGATAAACGGCACGGTAGCGCCCTCATCGAGCATATCTATAACATTTTTGACATACTCACGCTTAGTTGAAAATTCTTCTGTAAGTCTGTCGATTATCCTTTCGGTATCCATTTACACTTTCCTTTCATTAAAAAAACTTTCGGAACGAGCCGACTGTTCAAAACGCAAATAGTCTGCCGTTCCGCAATAAGTTCATATTATAACATAATCTCTTATCCGCTCAATATCCTCAGCAGTTATCACCTCGGTATAGAGCAGTTCTTCAACAGCACTGAAGTACTGTATATTTCCACGCAGTTCAACTATTGCCGCCGCTTGTGTCTCTGTCAGCAAAAGTCCCTCGGCTATCTCCTCAGCCGTTGCCGTGTTGATGTTCACATCATGCAATTGCGGCTCAGGCTGTTCTTCGATAACGCTGTCTGTCTGAGCGGAAATTTCGTCAGAAGCCACACTGTCAGCTTCGTCCTCCGGCGGAATATAGTCCGCATCGCTCACATAAAAATGACTGCACAGCAGTTCCAGCGTTTTCTCGCCGATACCGTCTATCTCGGTCAGCTGTTCCATTCGGTGTATAATGCCCACCATATCCCGATAGCCGATTATCTCATTCGCCGTGACTTCTCCTATGCCGTCCACGCCCGTTAGTTCCTCAAAGCCTGCAAGGTTTATGTCAACAGGATAAACTATCTCGGATACAGTCGGAACAGTCTGTTCAGCGGAAGTTGTTTTCGTGACTGTCTCCGAACTTTTGGTCACAGCCGCAGGCTCTGCCTTAGCCGCCGACGAACTGTTCTTTGTTTCAGCCGAGGGAGTTTCGGAAACTTCCGTTTGATTGCCGTCACACTCCGAAACGATCTCCGAAAATGCCGCAGGCGATGAACCTTGGATCTGCTGTTCTCCGCTGTAAAATACCTCTCCGCCGTTCCTGTTTCCGAGCAATGCAGTAAGAACGATCACCGAAACAAACATCAAAAGCCCTGCCACGAGCAAAATACCGCTGACAGATAACCTTGCCTGATGTTCATTCTGTTTGTTATCAGGCATAGCACGACCCCCTAAGCGAGGCTCAGCGTCAGTCGACTACCCTGTAATTATCGGCGGCATTTTCCTTGGTAGCGTATTCGGTAACGTTCAGCACCTCAACTTTTATCGGGCGCTGACCCATGTTTATCGCAATAATATCGCCGACTTTGACATCATAAGAAGCCCTTGCGATCTTGCCGTTGACTTCTATTTTTCCTGCGTCACAGGCTTCGTTCGCAACAGTCCTGCGCTTTATGAGCCTTGTTATTTTCAAATATTTATCCAGTCGCATACTTTTCCACACTTTCCTTTAAGAACGTGTCTTGTGAAGACAGGTTCTAAAAAAACGGGGCATACTTTTTAAGGCACGCCCCGCAGGTTCTTACTTGTTAACAGCGTCCTTCAAAGCCTGACCTGCCTTGAATACGGGAACGGTCTTTTCGGGAATGAGCTTTTCCTCCTTGGTACGGGGGTTTCTGCCCATTCTTTCGGGGTTTACCTTGGTCTTGAAAGTGCCGAAGCCAACGAGAGTGATCTTGTCGCCCGATACCATAACATCGGTCAGCGAGTCGATAACTGCGTTGAGAGCCTTCTCTGCTTCTTTCTTGGTGTAGCCGCCTTTTTCTGCTATCACATTGATAAGTTCTGCCTTTTTCATTTTTGTAAATACCTCCAGATGTTTTTTTAATATTACAAGCCTTTTACGCTTGGATCTTCATTTAAATGTTGTCGTAGAGTTCTGCCGCAGTAACTGCCGAAAGCTCTCTGCCCGTTTTTTCAAGCTGTTCAAAGCGTTCGGTAAAGCTGTCGCATACACGGGCAAGTTCTTCCTCGGCATCACCGCCGTCAAGTCTGACAGCATTAGCAAGCACGAACATCGCCTTTGCAGTCTCGCCCCTGTCGATAAGAGCCTTTGCAAGCTCTGCCGCTTCTTCCGCAGACTTGAATTCTATGCCTGCCCTCGACGCTCTCTTGCCCAGCTTCTGCGCTCTCATAGCGGAGGGAAAAACTTTCGGCACGCTTTTGAGCGTATCGGTAAAAGTTTCCTGCTTTTTCTCGTCCTTCTTGATAGCGTCCCAGTTCGAGAGAACCTTATCGACTGTATCAGCCTGAACATCTCCGAAAACGTGCGGATGTCTGAGGATCAGTTTTTTGCACACCTCATCCGCAACAGCTTCAAGGTCAAAGCTTCCCTTTTCACGTTCAATATCCGCATGGAACACAACTTGAAGAAGCACATCTCCCAGTTCTTCACGAAGCATTTCGGGGCTTGCGCAGTCTATCGCTTCAAGCACCTCATAAGTTTCTTCGAGAAAGTCACGTCTTATGGACTCATGTGTCTGCACCTTATCCCACGGACAGCCACGCTCGCTCCTGAGAAGTGTGACTATCTCCGCAAGGTCAGCCACGCCGTAATCGTTCTTCGCAAGTATCGCTGCGGCTCTTTGTTCAAATTCACTATCAGTCAAAGCGTTCAACCCTCCAATTATTCCCGAATCCAACGGTTGTATTATTATTTTAACCTATAACAAAAAAAATTTCAAGGGTTTTCGGCGATTTTTTTTAATAAAACCGCAGAATACGACTTTTTTGGCGTTTTGCACAAATCATCAAACATCGCTATGTACACAATTACCCTTGAATTTTTTGAATAATATTTTGTGAAGTGTGCTGTTTCTGCTTTAATTCATAGGAAAATGAGTGTTTTCAAAGCTTGGGATGTTGTTTGAGCATTTTGTTGCTTCTGTCCTATGCTGATATATTCTAAATAGTATACTAACGCTGTAAAGGCTCAAAGTTCTTTCTTATTCAGAATAAGCATCATCGCAAAATACACCGCCGCTCCCACGCACAGCGGAAAAAAGATCGGCGCTTCAAATTCCGCCTGACATAGCTTAGCCGCAAACATCGCCCCTGCTGTCGGCAGTATCGGTATCAGAAGCACACTTAAACATTCCGCACTCGCCCCCGTTCCACGTATCAGAACTATAAGCGTGAAAACAAGTATCAGCCCCTGCGATGCCGCCATAGCCGCCGCCGCACCGCTCAGTCCGAACTCTGGGCGCTGTATAAGAATGATGTTCAATATCAGTTTCAGTGCCGAGCCTGCGAGCGTCATCGTGACCGCACTCCCCTGCTTGTCGCACGCCTGCAATGCCGTAAGACACGGCAGTGAGATCCCCATGAATACTGCCGATATACCGAGTATCGCAAGCGGACGGACACATAACGCCGCTTCGGTGGGCGAGCCTGCAAATAACAGTCCCAGTATCTCTTTCGGGAATCCGAATATCACCGCTCCCGAGGGCATCGCTATCGCCGCCGATAACAGCAGTACTGCTCTCAGTGAATGCCGCACTTCCGCACTGTCACCGCCTGCACAAGCCGCACTCAGCCTCGGCAGAATGCTTTTTCCGAGCATCGCCGTAAATGTCGGCACAAGCCCGTATACTGTCAGCGCAAGCCCCGTGTATGCGCCGTAAATGAATCCTGCACGTTCGGCAGAAGGTATGCCGTTCAGCTGTGGATATAACCCCTGACAGCGGCTCATAGCTTTTTCGAGCATGGTCGGGACGGTCATGAGGTCTGCAAGGCTCGTAAGGGTCGCCGCAACCGCCGTGAGCGAAGCAGGAACAGCCTGTTTCAGCAGAAGCTTTGCGGCAGTCCTGAGCCTGAGCGATGACGTTTCTTCTGCACAAAAGCCTGCGTTTATCCTGCGTGTGAGAAACGTGAGGTACAAAAGCGCCGCCCACGATGCCGCCGCAACGCCTGTGCAGGAAGCCGCCGCCGCATATGGTACGGCAGTCCTGAACATTTCGGAACTGTCGGCGCAGTAATGCCCGAAACAGCCGTGATACTCTGCGAAACTCTGTGCGGCGTATCTCATGACGGCATAGGGCAGAGCAAGCCCCAGTATCAGCTTGACCGCCGTTTCAAGTATCTCGGAAGAAGCGGTGGGGTTCATGCTCCCCAGTCCCTCAGACCACCCACGGTGAACATTCATCATCGCCGCAGGGAATATCGTGAGCGAGACAGCCGCCACTGCATACTTTGCCGAGGGGATATGTATGACACGTTCCGCAAGCACGCCGCTGAAAGCCGCCATAAGCACCGTGAGCAATCCCGACAGCGTGCCGAAGATAAGAAACGCCGCACGTCTGAACCTGAGCGCTCCCGAATACCGCCCAAGTGCAAGCTGCTGAGAGACAAGCCTTGACATAGCCGAGGGAACTCCTGCCGCTGCCGCCGCAAACACGGGCGTGAAAACTGCGAACGCCCCCGAGTAACAGCTCATACCGCCGCCCCCCAGCATCGAAGTCAGCGGTATCTTGTAGACAAGCCCGAGTGCTTTCGTGACAAGCACCATTCCCAACAGCACCGCCGAGCCTTTCAAAAAGCTCTGTTTTTTCATGGGTATCACTTTCTTTCATCGTTTTATTCTATTCATAATATGCTTGTCTTTTCGGGAATAGAAATAAAAAGATCCGCACAGGAATCATTTCCCACACGGACCTACTAAATTAGAGATAAGAAATAAAAGATAAGAGATAAGAAATAAGAGATATTAGCATGAGTTTTCGTTTCGTTTCGCTTACGTTGGGTTTGTAGGGGCGGGCATTGCCCGTCCGTTCGTCTATTGACCGATAGAGAGACAAATGAAAAAATATCACAAACAAAAATATTTCTTATCTCTTATCTCTTATTTCTTATTTTGTTTGCCTGTTCGTTCGTCTATTGACCGATAGAGAGACAAATGAAAAAATATCACAAACAAAAATATCTCTTATCTCTTATTTCTTATCTCTTATCTATTATTCTGTTATCTGTTGGGGAGTGTTGCTTCTAAGAAGATGCGGTTCAGGGTGTTCCAGCTTTTGGGCGGCTGTTTTTCGTATGTGGCGCAAAGTTCTGTGAAATGCTGTATGCGCTTTTCGGAATAGTCGGTCAGAGCCGTCAGATTTTCACCGCTCCCCAGTTCACCCGAACGCTTTTTCGCAAGCAGATCGCTTATCGTTTCACGGAACTCATCGGGACAGTATTCCTCAAAAAGCATCTCGAACGGCACGGGGGGTGGTGTTTTCTTATCCCTCACCCAGTCACACGCCCACAGCCCACGCAGGACGTAAAAGTATTTTTTCAGTTTCAGCCTGTCGGCAGAAAGATAGGCTTTGTAGTGATTTCGTGCAATGTTTACATAGTGGTAAAGCGCAGCCCTCTCGGAAAAGTACTCCTTAAAAAGCGGAGCGTTCTTCTCCCAGAATCCGGTGGTCTTGTAGACAATTGGCGAACCGCACCACTCGAAGATAACGGGATTTGAGTTGTAGAGCAGGCGCAGCAGCTTTCTTATGTCCCAGCCGTTTATGTCCAGCGTGTCGTCAAGCTTCCACTCGATAACGTCACGGAAAGATTCCAGTTTCAGGTAATCCTCCGTCTTTCTTACATAGATAAAGCGTGCGTCATAGTCGCTGTCGGGGGAACTGAACCCCCATGCACGGCTGCCTGCTTCAGCGCAGTAAAGTATCTGCACGTTCTCACGGCGTTCTATCTCCGCAAGTTCTTTTTTGATAGTATCTCTCATATTTATCACGCTCCTTTGCTGTTATTTTATCATATTTTAAACACATTTGTCAATATATAGGGAGTATTTTTCGGCGCTTTGATGTATAAAAAGAACAATCTAAATGCGATAACAGCAATAAATATATATCTAAAATATCGAAGTTTAAAAAAAGCGTTGACAAAACGATGATTTTTTGCTATACTTATAATGGCGTTAAATGGGATATTTTGATAGGAAGAAAAAGGCGTATAAGAATTTTCACGCCAAATCAAGGATACGGTGAAGATCAATATGGATATTTCAAACCTGTTCGACCTGCTTTGCGGCATATCTCTTTTCATGTTCGGTATGGCTTTTATGGGCGACGGACTGAAACGAGTCGCAGGAAGCAAACTTGAAACGCTCCTCGCAAAGCTCACCAACACACCGCTGAAAGGCATCCTGCTCGGCACGGGCGTTACTGCCGTGATACAGTCGTCATCGGCGACTTCTGTCATGACAGTCGGTTTTGTCAACTCGGGCATGATGAAGTTCAGGCAGGCTATCGGTATCATTCTCGGTTCGATACTCGGCACATCTATAACAGGCTGGGTCATCGTGCTTTCCTCGTTGGACGGAGGAAGCGGCATTGCGGCTCTGCTTTCCACCTCAACGATGATGGGCATCATGGCTGTTGCAGGCATTCTGCTGAGAAATTTCTCCAAACGAAAATCAAACGTCGGAGACATTCTTCTCGGTTTCGTTGTGCTTATGGCAGGCATCGACATGATGTCAAGTTCCGTTGCTCCACTTTCCCAGAGCGAAAAATTCGTCAACATCTTAACGATGTTCTCGAACCCTCTGCTCGGTATACTTGCAGGTGCGGCTTTCACCGCAGTTCTCCAGAGTTCTTCGGCAGCAGTCGGCATTCTCCAGACACTCACCGCAACGGGTGTCATCACTTTTAAAGCTGCGCTGCCTATACTTCTCGGCATTTCCATAGGTGCGGCTGTTCCCGTTCTGCTGACGGCACTTGCAGCCAACACCGAAGGAAAGCGAACTTCTTTTGTTTATCTTCTTGCAAATGTTCTCGGCGTTGTTATCTGCGGTTCGCTGTTCTACATCATAAACGCTGTTGCAGGCGGCTTCGGTTTCATGGATATGACCATGAACGTTATCACGATCGCCGCTGTCAACACTCTTTACAGACTGATAAATATTATAGTTCTGTTCCCGATGATAGGGCTTATCGAGAAATTCACCTGCTTTATCATCAAAGACAAAACAGTGGAAGAACCCGATTCTCACATGATACCGCTGGAAGAACGCTTTATTCCCTATCCTCCGCTCGCTATCTCGCAGAGCAAGTCGGCTATATTCGATATGGCGAAAAAAGCTGTCAAGAGCGTTCACTGCTGCTTTGAAGCGCTCAACAACTACTCGACAGAAGCCTTTGAAAAGACCCAGAAATATGAAAAGCTCGCCGACAAATATGAAAACGACATCGGCACATATCTCATGCGCATCTCACGCAGAGAACTCACACGTGAACAGAACGCCGATGTGTTCAAGTATCTGCACACGCTCGCTGACTTTGAGCGCATAACCGACAGAGCAATGAACATCGCTTTCATTGCCCGTGACAACCACGATGAAAACATCATCTACTCCGAACAGGCAGGCAAGGAACTCAGCGTTATAACCGAGGCAGTACGTGAAGCGCTCGACCTGACTATCGACGCTTACACGCAGGAAAACTGGAAGTCTGACGGCAGGATCGCCGCTCTTACCGCTTCTATACACAACCTTTGCGGAACGGCTGAACTCAACCACGTAAAGCGTATGCAGGCAGGCGAATGCTCACTGAGACAGGGCGCAGGCTTCGGCGAACTGCTCACAAATCTTGAACGAATAGCTGTTCACTGCTCAAAGATAATCAGAGCGCTTATCGAAGTGAACCCCAACAACTACGGCATACACGCCGCCGATGCTATCAAGGCTTCGATCAAGGATTCAGACGTTGGCAAGGCTTACGATGAATATAGTCTGAAATACGATATATAAATAAGAAGTCCGTATGCGTTTGTTGCACACGGACGGAAAAAGAGATAAGAGATATTTTGTGTGTTATTTTTCATTTTGCACGCTGACCCAAGGCAGGCTCACGGACGGGCAATGCCCGCCCCTACAAGTCCACCGTAAAGCAAAACAAAATGAAAAAGTTCATACTTATATCTCTTATCTCTTATTTCTTATCTTTATTTAAGTTTTCCGTAATCCTCGGCGGATACAGGCTCGCACCATTCTGTGCCTGCGTCCTCGCCTGCTATTTCCAGCGCTAAATGCGAGAACCAGCTGTCAGGGGCTGCACCGTGCCAGTGCTTGACGTTCGCAGGGATATTCACAACGCTTCCGGGAGTAAGCTCAACGGCTTCCCTGCCCCACTCCTGATAGTAGCCTCTGCCGCCCACACATATGAGCATCTGACCGCCGCCGCTCTTTGCGTGGTGGATATGCCAGTTGTTGCGGCAGGCAGGCTCGAATGTCACGTTGAATACAGAAACCTGCTCAGTCGAAACAGGCGCAAGATAACTCTGACCCACAAAGAACTCGCCGTAGGGGTTCTTCTCGCCTATCGGGAAGAATATGCTGTTCTGATATTTGTCCTTTTCTGTCAGTTCAGGTGCGTTCTCGTCCCACACTTCTTTCGCAAGCCTGAAAACTGCCCAAGCAAAAGCCCAGCTTGTGTAAAAAGCCGCATGGGTAATGATCGCAGTTATCTCTTTTTGCGAAACTCCGTGAGCCTTTGCATTCATAAGGTGATATTTCAGCGAGCTGTCCGTCACGCCCTGAGACATAAGCGCAGTTATCGTGATGATGCACCGTGTTTTCACGTCAATATCGCCGTTGTTCCAAACCTCTCCGAACAGAACATCGTCATTGAGATGTGCGAACATGGGCGCAAACTCTCCCAGCTGTTCCCTGCCTGCTGTCTGTACTATTTTTTCACTCATGATGATTACCTCCTGTTTATATTTTCTGTGAGCCTGTTGACCAGACGTGCTTTTCGTCCTTGTCGGCAGGCTTGTTCTGTGCCATAACTCCTGCAAGCGGATGCGGAACATACGGTTCTTCGAGATATGCGATCTCGTCATCGGCAAGTTCAAGATCAACCGCCTTGACCGCTCCCTCGATGTGGTGAAGCTTTGTCGCCCCGACAACGGGAGCAGTCACCTTTGTGAGAAGCCAAGACAGCGAAATTTCCGTCATGGAAACACCGTGACGTTCCGCAAGCTCTGCCACACGCCCGATTATAACTTCGTCCTGAGCTTTTGTTGCATCGTACTTGAACTTTGCGTAGCTGTCCTCCTCCGAGCGCTTTGTGATCTCGTTCGGCAGACGTGACAGTCTTCCGCTTGCAAGTGCGCTGTACGGTGTCATAGCTATGTTATCTTCGTGACAGAACATTGCCATTTCACGTTCTTCCTCACGGAAAATAAGGTTATAGTGTCCCTGAACGCTGACAAACTTTGCAAAGCCCTCTTTTTCCGCAAGCGCATTAGCCTTTGCTATCTGCCACGCATAGCAGTTGGAAATGCCGATATAACGCACTTTTCCAGCCTTTACAGCGTTGTTCAAGCCATCTAAAATATCGTATATGGGAGTATTCCAGTCCCACATATGATAGATATACAGATCAACATAGTCAAGCCCCAAGTTTGACAGGCTCTTGTTTATCATGCGCTCGATGTGTTTCTGACCTGTTATGCCTGCTTCAATATCCGCAGGAGTTCTCGGCAGGAATTTAGTAGCCACCACCACATCATCACGCTTTGCGAAGTCTCTGAGCGCTCTGCCGACAAACTGTTCGCTCGTTCCCGACTGATAAGCTATCGCCGTGTCAAAGAAATTCACTCCCAGTTCAAGCCCGTGCTTTATTATCTCACGGGAATGCTCCTCGTCAAGCGTCCATGAATGCTGACCGTTTGACGCATCTCCGAAGCCCATACAGCCCATACATATCCGTGAAACGTTAAGTTCCGAGTTCCCGAGTTTTGTATACTTCATAAATAATTACCTCCCCAGTAACTGCATTATACATGAATAGACCAGTTCGTAAACGCTCTTTATTTTCAGGTCAACTTCTGCTTCTTTCATAGCTGTCAGCTGTTTTTCGCTCACCGATGTATACGGATAGATACCGAACATGAACGGAAAGAAAACATATATGAACCTTTCCTTATTTATTTCATGGAAAAAGCGGTCAAGACAAGCATACATCATATCAAGCGTTTTACCGTAAGCGACTTTGAAAGAAGCTAAACATTCGGGACGAGAGTTTTCTTCCATATCATAATGGTTCATGGACAGCAGTTTAAGAAGCTGTTCACGTTCGGCAAGAGAACGTGCCGTCAGATCGGCGAACTGTTCAGCAGAGACGCTTTCATTTTGTGATATTCTGAAAAGTTCATCTGACCAGTCGGTGTATTCACGTTCAAGAAGCGCTAAGAAGATCTCCTCTTTCGTGTGAAAATAATTATAGACAGACGGACGTGAAAGGCTTGTCTCGGCGCTTATGTCTTTGAGCGTTATTTCCTTGAAACTGTGTGTTTTATACAGCTTTTCGCAGGCGCTGATGATTTCCTCTCTGCGTGAAGCTGTCAGTTCGGGTGAACCTTTTGGCATTGTTATTCACCACCTTTTTTTAAGACAAGAGATATTTTTGTATTGCATTCTGACATCGTGTCATCATAAATATTATAACACTATTCTGACACGTTGTCAATATGTTTTTTCAGATTCGTGATTCTTAACAGTCATGAACACTGCCGTTTATGCAGACTGCACTATCATACAGCTCAGCGATCTGTTTAAAAGTCCTTGACAAATCTCAGATTATGAGTATAATATAATTATAGGGATAAATATGCTCTGACAACAAGAAAGGCGGTCAATTATCATGGCAAACATTCTCGTAACAGGCGGTGCAGGCTTTATTGGAAGCCACACCTGCGTGGAACTTCTCGGTGCAGGACACAGCATCATCATCGTTGACAACTTCTCAAACTCAAAGCCCGAAGCTTTAAAACGCATAAAGACTATCTCGGGCAAGGAATTCAAATTTGTTGAAGCGGATATTCTTGACCTTGATGCTCTGAACAAGATATTCGATGAGAACAAGATAGATGCGGTGATCCACTTTGCAGGGCTTAAAGCTGTCGGCGAAAGCGTTCAGAAACCTGTTGAATATTATCACAACAACATCACAGGAACGCTCATGCTCATTCAGGCTATGAGAGCGCACGGCTGCAAGCGCATGGTATTCTCTTCCTCCGCTACCGTTTACGGAGTTGACAACACAGTGCCTTATGTCGAGACTATGCCGACACACACTTCCACCAACCCTTACGGCTACACAAAAGTCATGATAGAACAGATACTCATGGACGTGGCAAACGCTGACCCCGAGTGGAGCATCACACTTCTGCGCTATTTCAACCCAATAGGCGCACACAAGAGCGGTCTGCTGGGCGAAGACCCCAACGGCATACCCAACAATCTTTTCCCCTATATCCAGCAGGTGGCTATCGGCAAGCGTGAGTTCTTAGGCGTGTTCGGCAACGACTACGACACACCCGACGGCACAGGCGTTCGTGACTACATACACGTTATGGACTTGGCGAACGGTCATCTTTGTGCGGTGGACTATGTTCTTTCGCACAAAGGCGTTGAAGCGGTGAACTTAGGCACAGGCAAGGGTTCGAGCGTGCTTGACGTTCTGCACGCATTCGAGAAAGCCTGCGGAAAGGAACTCCCCTACAAGATAATGCCCAGACGTGCAGGCGACATTGCATGGTGCTACGCCGACGCTTCAAAAGCCAAAGCACTTTTTGGCTGGGAAGCAAAATACGGCATCGACGAAATGTGCGCCGACGGCTGGAACTTCACCCGTCAGAACCCGAACGGACTATGAATCCTAAATAAGAAATAAGAATGAAGAAATAAGGTGTCCGCTTTTACTTTGTTTCGCCTAGGGTAAGTTGATCCTTTCACTTATTTCTTATCTCTTATTTATTTTTGGTGGTGTTGAAAATGTTAAAGGCTGTTTTGTTCGACATGGACGGGCTTATTACAGATACGGAAAAATTGCTCAATCGGTTCTGGTGTCAGGCGGCGAGAGAGGCCGGGTTCGATATGAAGCCTGAACACGCTCTCGGGATACGCTCTATGTCCCCTAAATACGCCGAGCCACACCTTAAAGGGATACTCGGTCAGGATTTTGATTACTACGCTGTCCGTGATCGCCGAAAGGCTCTTATGAATGACTTCATAAAGCAAAACGGAATTGAAGCTAAACCCGGCGTTAACGAACTGCTCGACCACATTAAGGCAAGAGGGCTTGCCTGCGCTGTCTGCACGGCGACCGACCGTGAACGGACTAAGTGGTATCTCGGTATGCTGGGCGTTTATGACAGGTTCGATGATTTTGTCTGCGGCGACATGATAGCCAACGGCAAACCTAAACCAGATACTTACCTCATGGGTGCGGCGAAGCTTGGTCTTGATCCCTCGGAGTGCATGGCGCTCGAAGATTCGCCAAACGGCATAGAGTCGGCGTTCAGAGCAGGCTGTATTCCCGTTATGATACCCGATCTGTCTCAGCCCGATGACGAAACAAGGACAAAGCTTGAAGCTGTCTGCGAAACTCTTGCGGACGTTCGCCCTGTTATCGACAGGCTTCTCGGTCTTTAAGCAGTTATATTTACACACGTACCTGAATATGTTTATATATGAAAGGGCGTGTTGAAAATGGCTGATGCGAAAAATATCCTTGTAACGGCGGCGGCAGGACTTATGGTATGTGCGGCTGTTCCTCTTACGGTATACTCTGCGTGGGAGATAATACCCGAGATACCAAAGGCGGCTGTTCAGGGTGAAATATTGGATAGCAATAATAAAGTGTACAAGCTTTCGGATAGTTTCCATGTGGGTGCGAATGCGCTTGATATTGACATCGAAGCGGCGGCAGAAGAAAAACAGACTCATCTTCCCGAGGGCAGTGAGATACCTGTTCCGAAACCGTCCGAGGAAGTGCTTGACGCTGTTCCCTACCCGACAGTGCTTGACAGTCATGACGGCGAGATACGCAAGCAGACTTACGGCGGCTACACAGGCGAGCAGTATTTTACTCTTGACGGCGGCGCACAGGTGCGCAATCTGACGTGGCACAGCAATGCCGAACTTCTGGAGGAGTCACGGCTCGGAAAGGCTTTTTCGGTAGAAGTCGGTTCGGACGAGCCGCAGGTGCTTATCTACCACACCCACACCACCGAAAGCTTTGAACTGACCGACAAGGACTGGTATGACAGCCGTTTTTACGGCAAGACGACCGAGCCTGACAAGAATATAACGGCAGTCGGTGACGAGATATGCCGTGAGCTTGAAGCCGCAGGGATAACCGTTATACATGACACGCTCGTTCACGACTATCCTAGTTACGATGCGGCTTACGATTCCAGCCGTGAAACAGTCACACAGCTTCTTGCGCAGTACCCTTCGATAAAAGCGGCGATAGACATTCACCGTGACGGCATAGAAACGGCTGACGGCGTGAGGATAGCGCCTGTCTGCGACACTCCCGAGGGCGAAGCGGCGCAGATAATGATAATCTCGGGGTGCGATGACGGAACAATGGGTATGCCCGAATATATGCTCAATTTCCGCTTTGCCTGTCAGTTCCAGACAAACGCCGAGGCGATGTTCGGTGGTCTGACACGCCCCATACTGTTCGATTACAGGCACTACAATCAAGACCTGACACACGGTTCACTTTTAGTGGAAGTCGGCAGTCACGGCAACACTCTCGAACAAGTCAAGCTGTCGGGCAGGCTGTTGGGACGTGCGCTCGCAAAAACGCTTATTTCAGATTGAGATAAAGGCAGTTCCTGCATTTTCGGGGACTGCTTTTTATTGTTTAAATTTCACAAAAAATATATATGCGTTTTGTTTGATATAACGGATAAATAACTGTTGGAAAATTAAAGATAATATGATATAATAAGGTATATAAGTTCAACTTACCCGATAATAATATAAAAATATTAAAGGAGAAAAAATGTCACAGGAAATTGTTGCAAAAAAATGCGGCTGCTGCGGAAAAGTCTTTGCGGCGGCGATCCCGCCCTTGTCGGACAACAGCGGCGACTGGTTCGACCTTGACCAGAGACCGCCCGAACCAATGCGCTCGGAACTTTACAGGCAGATCTTCCGCTGTCCCGAGTGCGGTTTTTCGTTCGGACCGAAAGACAGGAGCGTTCCGAGAGAGTTTGTCGATTCCCACGAATACAAGACCTGCGAGGGAAACCGCCTACCTGACGGTATCGGTGCGGATTACTACCGATTCGGCATGACTGCCCTGCGTGACGGCGACAAAGGCACTGCGTTTGCATCGTTCCTGCGTGGAGCGTGGGCGTTCGATGATGCAAATGACAGCGTGAACGCAAAAAAATGCCGTCTGCGGTGCGTTGAGCTTTGCAAAGAGATGCCTGCCGCAAGTGCGCTCGATGCGGTGATCTATGCGGATATTTTCAGGCGTGCAGGCTGTTTCGGCGAACTGCCCTCAGAACTTGCCGACAAGCATTATCCCGATGAACTGACACGCCTTGTGATGCAGTTCGAGAAGAAAAAAGCCGCCGAGGGTGACGAGAACGCCTACACGCTCGAACAGTGCTTTGAGGAACTGGGGATAAAGAGGTGAATGGTATGTTTATGGAGGACAGATTTGCAGATGAACTCCCCTGCCCTGATGATATTGCTTTCACAACGCTTACAGCCGACACGCTTTTGTCCGAACTTGAACGGCTGTATCGCCTGTTCGTGAAAGAGGGCGCTGACTGCTTTCATGCGGCGAACATGGCTTGCGAGGTCATGTCGCTCAGCTATTCTGTGCAGGCAGACGGGAGCAGATTCTTTGAGAATATTATCTGTGAAGTTTTTCGGCTGAGCAAGATGCTGGATAACGGCGATAATTTTGAAAGCAAGTGGTTCGTGCGGTTCAGCATCGAGGAACTGGAAGAACTGCTTGCAAGATACCGTGAGCGCCGCAGTCTGGGGCATGAGCTTCCCGAGCAGGACATTCCACGGCTTGAAGAACAGATAGAACGTGTGTTCTCGGGGCTTGAAGCGCTCATGAAGTCCGATCTTCCCGAAGAACCGTATATGGAAAACGGCATTGAAGTCGGAGAACCGACAGCGCTTGCAGAGTGCGTGCTTACCGAACAGATGAAAGCGCTCATCGCCGAGTATGACGGCAGACGTGTTCAGCTTTATGACCCTGCGAAATTTTTGATAGATGTGCCGTTTGACAAAGCGGACGGTTCTCCCGACAGAACACATTATTATCTTTTCGGTGCGGGCAATGACAATTTCTGCACCGAGGGAAAACTGTTCGTGGGGCTTATCACGCACGGCTATCATGACGGCACGGCAGAAGAACAGCCTTATTATTATCTCGGCTCTGACGGACAGCTTTATTATTACGAAGCGGCAGTCGGCGAGATGTTTCCCATGGGAGAGGACATTGCGGCGTTTCTTGAAGAAAATGAAACTCAGCGCCGTCTGCGTGAGCGCATGATAACAGAGCGCATATGTATCGAAGAAAAGTATTTTATCCCCGAGATACGGCAGACAAAAGTTATTACATAACAGGAATATATCAAATCTCAATACAGAGGTGAGGGGTCAATGAAACTGAAAGATATGATACCATTTTTAGATGAACATAAAAATGATATTAAAGTGCATTGTGCGATAGGCAGAAATAAAGTGTTTGAACCGCTTGATGTTTTTAAATTAGGAAATTTCAAAGAGTGGCAGGAACACCAAAAAAATAAGAATTTTTCAAGACCATATATTCTGTCGGTCATCTATTGCGGAAAAGATGAATGGCTGTTTGCAGGAATATATAAAAGCCTTGGTGTGATCGGTGTTTCTAATAGCGGTTACTTTATATATGAAACAGAACTTACTGATATTGGTGCTGAATATATCGGCAAGGCTGTTATTCGCTTTGAAAAAGGTTTTCGTCAGTCATATTTGTGTTTTGAAAAACATATCGAAAACTTTTATCTTATCGAACTCTATCGTGATGCCTGCAAAGCCGCTTTTCCGGGGTACGATAAAGTCGATATATCATGGAAAGACCTGTCAGAATGGATAAAAACCGATTCATGGAAAACCGCACTCGAAAACCAAAAAGGTGTATATCTGATAACTGATATATCAAACGGAAAAAGATATGTCGGTTCTGCATATGGCGATGAGATGATATACGGAAGGTGGACAAGTTATATAAAAAACGGGCATGGCGGTAATGCCGAATTGAAAAAACTTGGGTTTGACTATATCAAAACAAATTTCAAATACTCATTGCTTGAAATATTCAAATCAACTGCCGATGATAAAATCATTCTCGAACGTGAATCATGGTGGAAAGATGTGCTGATGACACGCAATAAAAGATTCGGCTATAATGACAATTAAGGCAATATGCACATAGAACGTGCATACAATGTCTTGACAGACTATCTCAATACAAAGGAGTGTACTAATTAAATGTTCACGACAGCAAGCATTTTCAGCAGCAATATGGTGCTGCAAAGAGACAAGAACATCACGGTATGGGGCGAGGGCGATGACGGCGCAGAGGTCACTGCGGTCATAAACGGCTCGTGCGGAAAAACCACCGTCAGGGACGGCAGGTGGAAGCTGATACTTCCTCCCATGAAAGCAGGCGGTCCTTATGACATGACTGTTTCCTGCGGCGGCGACAGCAAGACTTTCACAAACGTCATGATCGGTGAAGTGTGGCTGTGCGGCGGTCAGTCGAATATGGAGCTTGAACTGCAAAACTGCAAGGGTGGAAAGGAAATCCTTGCAGAACTCACCCCCAAGTGCAATGTCAGGTTCTACTATACGAACAAGCGTTCTATCATTGACGAGGATTTTCTTGAAGCGGAGCGCAATACCTGCTGGAACGAGGCAGGGAGCGAGACTTCAAAGGCGTGGAGCGCTGTCGGTTTCTTTTTCGCACGAAAGCTTGCGAAAGAACTGGGCGTGACTGTGGGGCTTGTAGGCTGTAACTGGGGCGGTACTTCCGCTTCGGCGTGGGTCAACAGAGAAACGCTCGCAGACTCAAAGCAGACTGTCTCCTATCTGGAAGATTATGACAAGGCTGTTGAGGGCAAGAGCGTTGAACAGCAGATAAAAGAGTATGACGAATACACCGAACATATGCGTCAGTGGAACGAGAAAGCCGCCGTTTACTACAAGGAACAGCCGGGCATTACGTGGGAAAAGCTGGAAACGCTCATCGGCAAGAACGAGTATCCCGGTCCTATGGGGTGCAAAAATGAATACCGCCCCTGCGGACTTTACGAAACAATGATAGACAGAGTTTGCCCCTACACGCTGAGAGGTTTTCTCTACTATCAGGGCGAGAGCGATGACCACAAGCCTGACAGCTACTACAAGCTGTTCTCATCGCTTATCGGGTTCTGGCGTGAGATATGGGGCGATGACAGTCTGCCGTTCATAATGGTTCAGCTCCCCATGTTCAAGTATGCAAAAGACCCCGACTACCGCCACTGGTGCAAGATAAGAGAAGCACAGATGAAAGCGTTCAGGACAGTGAAGAACACCGGTATCGCCGTTATAACCGACTGCGGAGAGTTCGACAATATCCACCCTGTCGACAAAGTACCTGTCGGCGAACGGCTCTGCTTGCAGGCTGAAAAGCTGGTGTACGGCATGGACGCTGACGCATTCGGTCCGATGTTCGACAGTGTTATCTTCAAGAACGGTGCGGCTGAGATAAGCTTTATCCACGCCGAGAACGGCTTTGACGTTAAGACGGAAAAGATAGTCGGCTTTGAGCTTGCAGGCGCTGACAAACAGTTTGCTGAAGCGCAGGCTGAGATAGTCGGTGACAGAGTGATAGTCCGCTGTGAGAGCGTCCCCGAACCGTGCTATGTGCGCTATGACTGGTACAACTGGATAGAAGTTAGCCTGTTCGGAAAGAACGGCATTCCTCTTGCACCTTTCACAACTGAAAAGTAAAAAAACTGACCTCGGTATGCTGACAGAAGTATGCCGAGGTTATTTCTTTGTCCAAAATTGGCAAAAAATGATAATTATTTTTAACATTGTTGTTACTGATTTTTAAAATTCACTAAACAATGCTAATATTATCACACAATTATCATAAATCATATGTATAATTTATGACATGATAATCATTTATCAAATTTTTGTCGGTTTTGAATTATCATAATTAAAATATTGGAGGTATTTTAGTTGAAAATAACAGGATTTGAACCGCAGATAATTACGAATAACCCCGAGCAGGTCGAAGAAGTTTTCAAAGCGCTGGGCTTTGAGAAAAAGCACACAAAATCAGATTTCACTGACAGGAAGATAACAGGCGTTGTCATGGAGGACAAGGACGGTCACAGAGTTGATTACTCTGTGCCTGAAATTGAAGTTCCGCAGGACATGACTGTTATAAGAATAAATGTCAGAGATTTTGACGAAGCGTACAAACTGCTGCTGTCCTTTGGATTCAAAAACTTTTACGGCGAAAACGAACTCAGTGCCGCAAGTTCAAAGTCGGCTGTTATGTTTTCACCGTCAGGATTTGCTATAAATCTGGCAGAACATTTCAGAAAAGACGACTAATATTCAGGAGGAATAAAACATGAAAATAACATCATTCAATCCGCTTATCGTAACGCCCGAGCCTGAAAAGCTGGTACAACTGTTTGAAGCGCTGGGCTTTGAGAAGAAGCACCATATCAAAAATGCAGGCAATGACGATGTGAACATCTGCGATATACGCATGACCGACCCGAACGGTCATCACGTTGACGTTGCAAGCACTGCGAACATCAAGCAGGATCTGACGATCATACGCATGAATGTTGATGACTTTGATGAAGCTTATGACTTTCTTATCAGCAAGGGCTTCACTCACCCATCGGGAACGTTCGTTGAGAACGAGTATTCAAAGTCAACGCTCATGAAAGCGCCCTCGGGATTCGCTTTCGACCTTTGCCACCACAAGAAAGACCATGACTGACAGGAGGAATGTCATGAAGATAACAACTTTTGACCCGTTCATCATGTCGCCGAAAGCTGACGATGTTATAGGACTTTTTGAGGCGCTGGGCTTTGAAAGAAAGCACACCAAGACAGGGCTTAACGATGAGAACATAACTGATGTCCGCTTGAAAAACGAGGACGGTTTCCACGTTGATGTTTCTGATGTGAACAAGCTTCCGCAGGACGTGGGCGCTATCCGCATGAACGTTGATGACTTTGACGAAGCATTCGATTTCCTCACTGCTCACGGCTTTAAGAATACTCAGGGTGACAAGATAGGCGAGTCCCCCACAAGCAAGGGCACGGCAATGGTCTCACCGACAGGATATATCATCGTGCTGTCGCACCACAAGAAAAAATAAAGGAGTTTTTTCACCATGAAGATAACAGCTTTCAATCCCGTTATCGTTACAAAAGACCCCGAGAGCATCATAGCGCTGTTTGAAGCGCTTGGTTTTGAACGCAGGCACACGAAAGAGGGCATAAACGGCGAGGACATAACCTCCGTTGATATGAAGAATCCTGACGGTTTCCGTGTGAGCGTTGTCAAGGCACAAACTCCGAATATCACTCAGGACATGACATCTATAAGAATGAATGTACGTGACTTTGACGAAGCTTATCAGTTCCTGCTCGACAGAGGTTTCAAAAACGCTCAGGGTGACAGGATAACCGACACAGGCTCGTCTAAGGCGACCATGATGATCTCGCCGTCAGGATTCTCGATCAGCCTTATCCAACATATAAAAAAACAGTAAAAGGAGTTTTTCACCATGAAGATCACAGCTTTCAATCCCGCAATTCTAACAAGACAGTATGATGACGTTATAAAGCTTTTTGAAGAACTCGGGTTCTCAAAGCGTCACCGCAACGATGTGACAAACGCTCAGATCGAAAGCAACATAAGAATGAAAGATGAGAACGGCTTTTATATCGACATAAACAATGCTGATTTCGTTCCGCAGGACGCAACACTTATCCGCATGAACGTTGATAATTTCGATGAGGGATTCAAGATACTTACAGAGCATGGCTTTACGAACGCTCTCGGAGAGGGTAACTTTATAGAAACGCCGTTCCTCAAAGGCGCACACATGACCTCAAAAACAGGTATGAGCATAATGCTCATGCACCATAAGAAATAACAAAAAGGAGTTTATCACCATGAAGATAACAGCTTTTAATCCCCTTATCATCGCCAAAGACCCCGAAAAGACCGTAAAGCTTTTTGAAGAACTGGGCTTTGAGCGCAAACACAACAAGACAGGCATCCATGACGGCACAGTTTCTGCTTTTGACCTGAAACACCCTGACGGCTACCGTATCGACATCGTAAATGCACCTGTTCCGCAGGACATCACCACCATCAGGATAAGCGTTCGTGACTTTGAAGAAGCTTATAAGTTCCTGCTTGAAAAGGGCTTCAAGGACATAAACAATGGTCAGATAACCGACACAGGCACATCAAAGGCTACCATGCTCGCCGCACCTTCTGGATTCCTGTTCAGCCTTTCTCAGCATATCAGAGAAGAAGACAAGCAGTAAATGAGGGAAAGAAACATGAAGATAACAGGCTTTGAACCGATCATAGACACTAACAACGCAGAAAACATCATTTCGCTTTTTGAAGCGCTGGGTTTTGAAAAAATACACGCCCCCGTTACCGAACTGGATACGGGCAAGGTAACGAACACTATTATGAAAGATCAGAACGGATTTCGTGTTGATGTTACGGCATCGAGCTTAGATCTTGAAGCTGATAAGACATTCATAAGAATGAACGTTGACAATTTTGAAGAAGCATACAAGATACTCACCGACTACGGCTTTAAGAATACCCGTGGTGACAACACGCTTGATCTGAGTCATGCTTCTGCCGCTACAATGGTATCTCCCACGGGCTTTATCATCGTTATTGTAAAGCACATCAAGTAAAATATATAATAGACCTGCATAAAAACAGCCTGTCCGCTGAGAATAACGGACGGGCTGTTTTGGCTGTTATTATTTATGTTATGCCGTTGCTTTAACAGGCGGAAGTTCCTTGCCTTTTTTTCCGCAGTAACAAATAACCACTGCATATATGAGCGTTAATACTCCTGCTATGGTATAAGACACTGCCCACGGGAGCTGAAAACCGATCTTCGCATTAAAGATATAAGCTGAAATGATGAACATATAGAACATTCCGGGGATAAGTGCCATAAGGTAAGGCATACTGTTTCGCATCATATAAACGCTTATCACCGTAATAGCAAACACCGCAATGCCTTCGTTCGTCCACGAGAAATATCTCCACAGGATATTAAAACCTGACGCATCAGCTTTTGCATAATAGAGTATACCTGCGACTACCGCAAAAATAACGAGCGAAACAAAAAGCCTGTTCTTTTTCTTTTCGCGGTCAATATTGAGCATATCACATACCATTATCCTGAGCGAACGAAGCACAGTGTCGCCCGAAGTTATCGGAAGAATGATAACGCCGACTATCGCTACAATACCGCCCACTTTGCCGAGCATATTCTTTGCCACGATTCCTACGACCTCAGTTGCGGAAGTGTGGAGCATATCGTTAGTTGCAAGCCCTGCGTTGACAGCACCCATAGCGGCTGCCGCCCACACCATAGCGATGAAGCCTTCGAGTAACATCATATTATAGAAAGTCATACGACCCTCATGCTCGTTGCTGACAGTTCTTGAAACAATAGTAGCCTGAGTTGAATGGAAGCCCGAAACGATACCGCAGGCAACTGTCACGAAGAAAACAGGTATGAACTTTTCACCGTACATATTTGAGAAGCTGAAACCTGTTTCCCAGAGTTCGTCCAGTCTGTAACCCTTGATGAACAGACCTGCAAAAACACCGACCGCCGACAGAAGAAGTATCGCTCCGAATATCGGATAGACCTTACCGATTATCTTGTCTATCGGGAGAAGTGTTGCGATTATGTAGTAAGCAAATATCGCCGCATAGACTAACCAGCCGACAGGATCGCTTATGGAGCTTTCCCTGTTCAGTATGTGAGTAACGAACAAGTCTCCCGGCGTATAAATAAACACAACTCCGATTAGCAGCATGAACAGCAAGATAAACAGTTTATAAAAGCTATAGGTGTGTTTGCCGAGAAAACGCCTGACAAGTGCAGGCATCTGTTCGCCGCTGCACCTGATCGAGATCATGCCTGTCATATAGTCGTGCATAGCGCCGCCCAGAACACAGCCTATCGGTATCGTTATGAACACGATAGGTCCGAAAAGAATGCCCTGTATAGGACCTAAGATAGGACCTGTGCCTGCGATGTTGAGCAGTTCAATAAGACTGTTTTTCCACTTTTTCATAGGCACGAAGTCAACGCCGTCATTCAGTTCGACGGCGGGGGTCTTATCATCGGTAGGTTTCATGACACGTTCACAAACCCTGCCATAGACAAGTCCGCCCACAACCAGCAAAACGACCCCTATCAAAAATGTTATCATTTTACAAACTTCCTTATTGTTTATTCATTATTTATATTATACTTTTTTTCTATAGATTTTGTCAATAGTAATTTTAAAACAATTTATTCACCAAAGTAAGGACAAAATTGTGCATAAAAACAACAAAGCTGCCGTTTCCCGACACAGGAAGCGGCAACCGATGCAGTTTTGTTCTGTTTTTTTTGCTGAGAAAAGTGCGTTCAGCAATTGTTCTCCTGCAACTTCTTTGCAAGCTCATTGACTTTATCAAGGGACAGACCTGTCAGTTTTGAGATCTTTTCATTGTTGAAAGTGCCGTCTGCAAGAAGTTCTTTGGCGATCTTGATTTTTTGTTCTTCTTTGCCCTCTCTCATACCAAGTTCTTTACCAATTGCTGCACCTGTTTCAAGGTCACGCCGTCTGTGTGCGATCTCCAGCTGTCTGCGCATGGTCTCCTCATCAAATAACTCAGACATCATATCAACGACCTCCATTTCATGTGATCTCATATAATCGGTCAGATAACCGTTCTCAATACATATCCGATAAGTCTCTTTTGCAGCCCTGATACCGTTATTATATAATCTGCGCTGTTCGTCAAATACCTTGCAGAAGCCGATATACTGTCCCGAAAGCGTTTGGTTAACTTCACTCAAAACTCTCACACGAAGCTCAATATCATTCCGTCCGCCAAAGAAATCTTCGCTCAGCGACATGACCTCGGGCTTTTTGCCGTTTCCCGAATAGATGACGTACATCTCAGGACAAGGAAGCTGAACACGCTTTTCGTCAAGTTCGCTCTGTTCGGTATCGTTCAAATATCTTCTGAATGTCTCGGAAAGATAAAACAGCATACGCAGAGCGATATTCTCGTTCCATGTACTCTGTGCCTCCACAAGAAGCACATACCTGTCCCTAACAATAAATCCCAGATCGTTGTAAAGCGTATTCACTATGACCGATTCAAGGGTATCTATCTTTATATCATCAACAGTCAGGTCAACTGCTTCAGGATGCAGTTCTTTATAAAACTGCAAAACATTTCTTTCGTCATTGAAAAAGCTCACGAACACGCTGTTTTTCGACTGCCGTTTCACTGTCATATCTTTTGGCACAAGCATCACCCCGATGTCAAAATGCTGTTATCTTTTCACTCTTATTATACAACATTTTGTGCAGTTTGTCAAGTACGATCATCAGATGCGATTCACTCACCAAAAATCCGCTCCTGCATAAAATGTTATTAAAAGTGATTTTTTGTCAAGAGGTGTATTAACATGAACGCATTATTATACGCTGTACTCGGAACGGGATTCACATTTGCCATGACAACGCTTGGAGCGGCGGCGGTTTTTATTTTCAGAAAGTCAGCGCCGTCCGACAGGCTTGAACGCTGTTCGCTTGGATTTGCGGCAGGAGTGATGATAGCGGCTTCGGTGTGGAGCTTGCTCATTCCTGCGATAGACAAAGCGGAGCAGTTAGGCTCAGTCGGCTGGATCCCTGCGGCAGGCGGATTCTCACTCGGAGTAGTGTTCCTTATGCTTCTCGACAAGCTTTTGCCCGCATTCCACGCAGGTGCAGACCGCCCCGAGGGTGTACGCAAAAGTCTCGGACACACGGCGATGCTTATCTTTGCGATAACGCTCCACAACATTCCCGAGGGAATGGCGGTCGGAGTTGCGTTTGCGCTTGCGGCGAATCAGAAAAGCGAGATGCTTCTTGCGTCTGCGGCGGCGTTAGCGCTTGGAATGGGCATACAGAATTTCCCCGAGGGTGCGGCTATTTCGATACCGCTGATGCAGTCGGGAATGAGCAAGCGAAAAGCCTTTTTCTTAGGGATGCTGTCGGGGCTGGTCGAACCTGCGGCAGGCATACTCACGGTATTCATTGCGGGTGCGGCGATGCAGCTTTTGCCGTGGCTTCTGAGTTTTGCGGCAGGTGCTATGCTTTACGTTGTTGTGGAGGAACTTATCCCCGAAGCGAAGCTTGAAGGCTCTCACATCGGCACTTTCGGGGCAATGTCGGGGTTTCTCATTATGATGATACTTGACGTTGCTCTTGGGTGAGTTCTTATTTCCGGTGCTTTGTGCGGTCGGGTGTGAACGGACTTATCGTCCGTTGCAGGGTCAATGTCCCTTGGACATTGTGGGTCTTTTTCGGGAATCGCTTACGCTGTCCCGAAAAATAAAAATCGGCATTTTGGTGCTTCTACTCTCTTTGGAGGTATACCTTAATGCCGATTGATTTTGTTAGTTTGGTTTTGGAATGCCGATTTTTAAGGCGTGAACTTTACGTTTGTACGCTTTATCTTTATTTTGTTTTGGTCTTAGTCGCCCCATGGGGGCGAATGAGGACTTTGCCCTCAAACTCCCACCAAAGAGGAAACCCTTTTGAAAAAGGGTTATCCTCTCTGGACTCTCTTTCCTAAAACTTTTGGATCTCTGGCGCTCACACTTCATTTGTTTCGTCTTTGTTCGGTTTAACGTCAGTTCTTTCTTATTTCTTATCTCTTATTTCTTATTTTTATTGTTTTTCATGCGTATTATTATCAGCTGTGCCGCTCCGCCTGTGAACGCTCCTGCAATACAGCCCGTGAACATCAGAAACGGCAGATACCCAATTACCGCCGCCGTCTGCATTACTACAACCGCCGCCGCTGTCTGCCCTATATTGTGCAAAACCGCACTCAGCACACTCGCTATCCATATGTGTTCTTCGTCAATGAAACGCCGCATTATCAGCATTCCCGATAAACACAGCAGACCGCCCGTCAGACTGAACGGCAATGCACTCAGATTCCCACCGAATACTGCCCCTAAAAATATCCTCACAAGCAGTATCATCAGAACGTCAGCCGCCCTGTAATGATACACGGCATAGACCGTGATGATGTTCGCAAGCCCCAGCTTCACCCCCGGGATAGGTACTGCATTCGGTATCTGCATCTCGACTACGAAAATGATGAGCGCTAACGCCGTCAGCATCGCAAGCCGTGTCAGCCTGTGAACGTTGAACCGCTTTTTATCCTGCTGTGATGTCAACATCGTCACCTCCGCTGTTGCTGTAACGAATGATAAGATGATTCGGCAGACACACTATCGGCACGCCTGCCTTGCTCAGCCGCCCTGTTTTCATGCAGGTGTGATCGGGACACTCCGCTTCTTTCATGTAGATGTCGCCGTTTTCTATGCAGATTATGTTTTGCCGCCCCTCGAACTCAACGGTTATCTCCCTGTTTCGCTCACGGCTCAGGTCGAGCGTATAAATGACCTTGCCGTCACTGATTATCTCAACAGTCTGCGGCTTTTGCCGAAAGAGCATAAATGCGCTTACAGCTCCGCTTGCGATAAATATGAACAGAACTGCGCCTATCCATAGCTTCTTATGCTTTATCTGAGATCACCTCTGTCTTGATATAACTGTATTG
Organism: uncultured Ruminococcus sp.; assembly: GCA_947169885.1. Lineage (GTDB taxonomy): Bacteria > Bacillota > Clostridia > Oscillospirales > Ruminococcaceae > YE71. The sequence continues at coordinate 37,086 of CAMVRM010000004.1, read as the reverse complement.
GTCATACATCGTGAGACTGTCTTTAAGCCCCTCGGTCATTATGAGCCGTCCGTCATCGGTTATGAGTATCATGTCAAAACCGCCCATACTGCGCCATAGTTCCACTGCTTTTTCCTCACCCATAACGAACATCGAAGTCGAGAGCGCATCGCACAGCCGCCCCTCACTGCCGATTATCGTTGCCGAAATTATGCCGTTCCGTGCTGGTCTGCCTGTTTTCGGGTCAAGAATGTGCCAGTAAGTCTCGCCGTCCTCACCGACAAAATAGCGCTCATAGCCGCCCGAAGTGATAACGCACTTGTCAGATACTTCCAGCTTTGCAATATTGTCCTTGCCGAACGGACTTTTCAAGCCTATCTTCCAGTCGCTCCCGTCGGGCTTTGAGCCGACAGCCTGAATGTTGCCGCCCAAGTCTAAAAGTGCCGAAGTAACGCCGTTATCTTTCAGCACCTGCGAGAGCCTGTCGCCCGTCACGCCCTTTCCAAGCGAACCCAAGTCGATGCTCATACCCGCAGGGAGAGTCACATCACAGCCGTCAACGGTTATCTTTGAGCAGTCGGTGTTTTTGAGAAGTGCCGTGATAGTCTCGTTATCGGGTATCTTGTATTCGCCTGTCGTAAAGCCCCACTCTGCAACAATTGGATAGAGCGAAATGTCAAGCGAACCGTCCGTTTTGCTGAACATCTCCTGTGCAAAGGCAATAAGTTCAGCAGTCTCACTGCTGACTGTGACAGTCTCCCCTGCCGCATGGTCAAGCTTGTAGACCTCGCTTTCCTCATCCGTCACCGACCACAGCTTTTCAAGACGTTTTATCTCCTCCTGCGCCTTTTCAAGAGCCGTTTCAGTCTCGCCGTCATAAACGGTAACGGTCATATAGGTATCCATTGCAAACTCACTTATGCTCTGCGGTTCTCCTGAAATATTCGCTTTCGCCTTAACGCTGTCAGACACCGCAGGCGTGCTGTCATTTCCACAGCCTGTAAACAGCAAAAGCACAGCCGCCGCAATTGCCAAAGCCGATTTTCTGATAAGATCATCTCCTGTTAACATACTCTAACTTCAAATAACATTATACTTCTTTTCAAGAAAAAAGTCAATGATACATAAATGCAGTTTTACAAAAGTTTATATTTTAGATAAAAAGAACGGCTCGGCTTTTTTCAAGCAGAACCGTTCTTGTTTTTTTCTTATGCCGCCATGGGACGTCTTCTGTCCTTCAAAGAGGGCGGCTTGAAGGGATTTTCGGCAATCGAACTGCTGTCCCCGTTGGGGATCTTTTCATCAAAGCCGTCAGTAATCTTGTCGATAAGGTCATAGTAGATTATCGAGTTTGACACTTCGATGCAGTCAGCCGCATATTCCGCCCTGACTTTTATGTACTGATCGTCCACGATCCCGTCATTCTTGCGAAGCAGTGCATTTGCGGCAGAGTATTCGTTCTCGGCGAACTTGTAAAGTCCGTGCTTTTCCTCGCTGTACATGGGGATAGGATCGTCCTTATACTCCTGATTGCAGGAAGCATTCACGGCAACGTTCTTATAGTCAGTGCGGTCAAAGTAGACCTCTTTCTGAGCATCATAATAGACCGTATCGGTGATAAAGTTGCCGTTGGGGAATATAACGATATTCTCCTCATCTTCGGGGATAGAGAAAATGTCGTGACCCAGTGCATACTCGTTTGACCAGCCGAACATATTTCCGACAGTCGGCTGAACATCATACATACCCATAACTCGGGTTATCTCTTTCGGCTCATAACCGCCGTCCTTAGACCAGATTATGAAAGGTGTCTTGCGGTTCAGGTTGTAATAGAAATCGTCCACGGGGATATAGCCGTCATCATCGTCCGAAAGAACCTCATCGGTGAACGGATTGTAGTTGAAGTAGTATTCGTACTGATCTTCCTTGATCTTTGCATCGTGGTCGCCGTAAAGCACCAGCACGGTATTTTCCAGCAGACCCTCCTCGTCAAGGTTCTGCATCAGCTGACCCAGAGCCTCATCAGCATAGTGAGCGCTCTTGAAATAACTGCCCAGCTTTTTGCCGTCTAAGAAACTGCGGCGGACTTCCTCGTACATTCCCGTTTCCTCGTTGTACTGTTTAAAGCGGAAGCTTACGTCAAAGTCGCTCACACGTTCGATGTCGGTGAAAGGTGTGTGGTTGGTGAGCATCAGAAGCGCACCGTACCATTTTTCGTGTTCCTTGTCTATCTCTTTGAGTTTCGGCACTACCTGTCGGAAGAAGGACTTGTCAGAAAGTCCCAGTCCGATAGATTCGTCGATAACGAAATCGTTGGTATAGTGATAGAGCCTGTCATAGCCCAGCGATTCGTGAAGATTAAGCCTGTTCCAGTAAGAGCCGTTGTTGCCGTGCATCGAGAACACGTAGTAACCCTGCTCCTTGAACTTCTTCTGCATGGTAACATAGTCTCTGTCCCAGTAGTTTACTGCGACCGTGCCGCTTGACGCAGGCATGAGCGATGTCGCAAGAGTGAACTCACTGTCAGAACTTGTTCCCACCGATTCCTGCGCATAGAAATTAGAGAAATACAAGCCCTCTTTTGCAAGCTTTTGCAGGTTTGGGGCAACAGGCACGCCGTTGAAATAGGTGTCGAGCATCATCTGCTGCATACTCTCGCAGTGGATAACGATGATGTTCTTACCCTTGAAAATGTCGGAATATTCGTTAGCCTTTTCGGTAGTTTCTTCCTTGATAGGCTTGGGCTTTTCGGCGGCTTCCGAGTCCTTTGTGCTGTCGAAAAACTCATCGAACTTCTTCTTGCTGTCCTCATAGCCGAACATCATGTTTACCTTTGCGTGTACTGAACTTACAGCATCGCTTATCTGATAAACATACATTCCGAAGCTTGACATTACCGACTCTCTGTTCCACTGTTTAACAAGGCGTGAGCAGTCGGTCTTGGTGAGCATGGTCGAAAAGACAAGTCCGCTCGCAAGAGCTATCAGCAGTGACGAACCTGCATAGCCTGAAAGTGCGGTGCGTTCCTGCCTTACGTTCATAAATTCCTTTCCACGCTTTTTCTTTAACAGTGCGTAGGAAACTCCCACGAACACCATTGGCAGAAGCAGAAGAAAGTCTTTCGGACGGACGATGTTCGCAACCGCATCCATAACTCCGCCCAGCTGTGAAGCCGTTGATGCCTGCGATACCGACAGGAACGATTTGTAATTTCGGTAAAAAATGGAATTTCCCGTTGCAAGTATCGAGAATATCACTGCCCACGTCATAAGATAGGCAAAGCGGTGCTTCTGTTTTCTGAACGCAAAACCTATCGAACCTATGACCATGACCGCCGTTATGTCCGCAAACATCGGCTTGAACACCGACTTGACTATCTGCGCCGTTCCTGCCGCATCGCCGAACTTAACAGTGAAAAATCTGAGTACCAGCGAATCTATCACCAGCGTTATCACGAACACCAGAAAAACGGAATTGTTCACGCACAAGTCCTTGAACCGCCTGAAAAAACTTTTTTTCTCAGAGGTCGGACTTTCTTCCTGAGTTGATGCTGTCTCTGCATTTGGCTCTGACTGCGGCTTGCTTAAAGTGTCCTCAGCAGTCTGAGCCGAGCTTTTATTTTTGTTCTTGTTGCTCAATTTATGTACTCCTTTTTGTGTATTTCTTCTAAATTTCCTACTTAATTATATTTTACTACAAACCGCCGAAAAGTCAAGGATAAAACCCATGTTTTCAGCACGATTTCACATTTATAACAAAAAATTTACATACCGTGCGCAAGATGTTCCGCTCTGTTGTTTTCTTTCCATTTATCTTGCACAATTAGATAATGCTAACCGTTTTTATTCTTTTTCAGTTCATCTCTGCGCCCTTTTCTATAAGCCGTGAAACAAGTTCGTTAAGCACCCTGTTTTCGGGACGTGAGAGTTTCGGGTCGCAGGCGATTATCCGTTCTGCCATTATCTGTCCCTGCCGAAAAACGTTTATATCACGTGAAAGGTCGGCAAGCTTGAAATCTGGCAGACCGTGCTGCTGCTTTCCGAAGAAATCTCCGGGACCACGCAGTTTAAGATCCTCGTCCGCTATCTTGAAGCCGTCATTGGTGGAACTTATGAGTTTCAGGCGTTTTATGACCTCGGGCGTGCCGTTGTCGGTTATGAGTATGCAGAAAGATTCACAGCTTCCACGTCCCACACGTCCTCTCAGCTGGTGAAGCTGTGACAGCCCGAAGCGGTCGGCGTTCTCGATAACGATTATGGTGGCATTCGGAACGTCAACGCCAACTTCAACAACAGTCGTCGCAACAAGCAGATGCAGCTCCCCGTCCTTAAAGCTGCGCATTACCTCGTCCTTTTCGGCTGCGGACATTTTTCCGTGCAGCAGCCCCAGCTTATACTCCGAGAATAAGCCGTTTTTCAGTTCCTCGTAGTAGCTTTTAACGTCTTTGATGTCAAGTTCGCTCTCCTCTACCGCAGGACACACGATATAACCCTGCCGTCCGTCATCAAGCTGTTTTTTCACAAAGCCGTAAGCCCTTTCACGCACCCCTCCCGAGACTGCATAGGTGTGTATCGGCTGTCTGCCTTTCGGTAGTTCATCTATTATAGATATAGCAAGTTCGCCGTAATAGATAAGTGCAAGCGTTCTCGGGATAGGCGTTGCGCTCATGACTATCCTGTGCGGCGAGTTGCCCTTTGCCGACAGTGCCGCACGCTGTTCCACGCCGAAACGGTGCTGTTCATCGGTGATAACAAGCGCTAACCTGAAAAACTTGACGCTTTCGGAAATGAGCGCATGAGTTCCCACAACAACATCATATTCCCCAAGCGCTATCGCCGACTGCATCTCCTTTTTGTTCTTAGGGGTGAGCGAACCCGTCAGCAGACCCACACGCACCCCAAGCGGTTCTAACAGCTTTCGGAACGTTTCATAGTGCTGACCTGCAAGTATCTCGGTGGGTGCCATAACGCAGGACTGGAAACCGTTTTTGTGCGCAAAGTAAGCAGCGCCTGCCGCAACAACAGTCTTTCCCGAACCAACATCGCCCTGAATGAGCCTGTTCATGCGTTCGGGACTGCACATACCGACAATGCAGTCGTCAAGGGCTTTTTCCTGTGCGCCTGTCAGTTCAAAGGGCAGTGAGGCGTAAAAACCGCTCATGTCAACATTCTTCATAATGAAGTTCGAGCTGTTGTTCTCCAATTCCCGACGGTAAGCGACTGCAAGAGCGTGTACGAACAGTTCGTCAAAAATAAGTCTGCGGCGTGCTTCAAGTGCGCTGTCAATGCTTTTCGGAAAGTGTATATTCTCCCATGCCGTTATGAGTGAACAAAGACTCAGCTGGTCTTTGACGTGCTTAGGCATTATCTCGGTAACTTCACCCGAAACAAGGTCTATCGCATTCCGCACGGCTTTTCTCAGCACGTTCTGTGTCAGCCCCTCTGTCAGCGGATAAACAGGCTGTATAAGGTCCTGCGAATCGGCAGGATAAATAGCAGGCGCAGACATCTCCTTGCGAAAAGTGTTTCCCGTGAGTTTGCCGTAAAGGATATAGCTTTCACCGACTTTCAGTGTCGAGAAAAGATAGTCCTGATTATATATTATGATAGTAAGGTCCTCAGTATCATCGGTAAAAACTGCATTGAAGATAGTCATTCCCCTGCGTATATGTGCAGGCGGAAGCTTCCTGACTATGCGCCCTCTGACCACAACGGGTTCTTCGCCTCCGACAGTGAGCGAACGTATCTCCGAGGGTACTGACAGGTCGATATAATCCCTCGGGTAATAGCCCAGCAGATCATAGATATTGGTAACGCCGACTTTTTCCAGCAACTCCGCACGCTTAGGACCTACGCCTTTGAGATAGACCACACTGCGTTCAAGCTTTTCGTTCATCACCGCACCTCCTGTTTTTTCGTTTGTATCATTATAATATTATATCACATTAGTCATAAAAAATCAATAGTCGGTAATTATTTCACCACGTTCCGACAGGATAATGCTGTTTATTATGTTATATAAATAAAACCGCAGTACTTCTCCCCTTTTCACGGAAAAAAATACTGCGGCGTTCGTTTGCACTTAACGTTGGAAATTACTCCTCGTCAACAAAGTTGAAATCATCTTCGTGCATATCCTTGAACAGTTCATAGACTTCGGTCAGAACACGCTCGTCCGTTACCGATACAAGCTCGTCCTCTTCCTCGCCCTCGATAAGCTCTAAGATCATGACCTCAGCAGACTGCTCTGCTTCTTCCTCTGTCTCAACATAGGGGATAAGAACAGCGTACTGCTTCTCCTCAAAACCGATGATGTCCACCAGTTCAAAGGGAGACTCGTTGCCCTCCTCGTCAGTCAGCGTAACGATGTCATCATCGTCAAATGCTTCTGTAAGCTCGATATTCTCGCTCATTTTACTTCCTCCTTTTCGATTTCTGTTATTTTTGCGATCCTTTTTTCGTGGCGTTCGTCGCCCGAATAAGGAGTTTTAACGAATATGTCCACAAGGTCAAGGGCAGTTCCCTCGCCCACAACTCTTGCACCGAAGCACAGCACATTCGCATTGTTATGCTCACGGGTGAGCCTTGCGGAAAATACTTCCGAACAGCAAGCCGCACGAATGCCCTTAAACTTGTTCGCCGACATTGACATTCCTATGCCCGTGCCGCAGATGAGTATGCCGAGGTCAGCTTTTCCCTGCTGTATAAGCGTGCAGACCCTGCGTGCGGCATCGGGATAGTCGCACTTCTCGCCCACGCCGACACCTGTATCTATGACCTCATATCCCTGCTCCTCGAGATGCTTGACGCAGGCAAGCTTTAACTCGGGCGCAGCATGGTCATTACCGATCACAATTTTCATATTACTTTTCTCCTGTTTATTATTACGGCGGTTTGATGTTTTCTTTTCCATAAACGGTAAGAGTAAGCACCTTCTGCATCTGCCGCCGCATTATATCTTATCTTTTATCTATTATCTCTTAACTGTTTTGGTGTGCTTTGTCTTTTTCGGCTTTGGTGTCCTGCAAGTATGCCGCCGCAAGGTCGTCAGCAGAAACTTCAATGGACGGTTCAGCCTCAAAAGCCATGCACAGCGCCGATGCTTTTTGCAGTCTGTCAGCAGGCAGGGCGCACTTAACGTTCGGTTTATCTGCAAAGTATTTTCCCTTGACATACTCACAGCAGTCGCCTGTTATCAGCGCTTCGCTGAACCCAAGCGCTGATAATTCTTCCTCGGGACAAACTCTGTCGGGCGAAATGTTCACCACACGCTCGCCGTCCGAACTGTAAACGCCCAGATAGATTATGCCCTTTCTCGCCGCCATAACGCTTATTATGCTGCCACGGTAAGCCGCACTGTTCCACGCAAGCGCTTCAAGGGTGGAAACGCCTGCACATTTAAGGCTCTCGCAGCCCATGACTATGCCCTTTACAGCAGCTATGCCTATGCGCAGACCCGTGTAAGAACCCGGACCTTTTGCACACACAACGCCGTCAAGTTCCGACAGCGCAAGTCCGCAGTCGTCAAGCAGCTGCTGCACCATGGGCAGTATTATCTGCGAATGGGTAAGCTTTGTGTAAACGCTTTTTTCGGCAAGCAGCACTGAGCCGTCTGTCACGGCTGCCGATGCCACCTTGCCTGATGTATCAATTGCCAATAGCTTCAAAACGATCGTCTCCTGTTATGGTTATCTCACGGACATCATCGCTCACACGCCGCAGTTCGATGAAGATAGTCCCCTCGGGCAGTTCGTCCTCGATGTTCTCGCTCCACTCGGCGGCGATAACGCTGTCCTCGCCCATGAAGTCGAAAAAGCCTGCCGCTTCCAAGTCCTCCGCAGAGGTTATGCGGTACATATCAAAGTGATAGAGCGTCAGCTTTTCGCCCCGGTACTCGTTGACCAGCGCAAAAGTCGGGCTTGTCACCTCATCGCCCAGCCCCATGCCTATCGAGATGCCCCGTGTGATAGTCGTCTTTCCTGCGCCCAAGTCGCCGCGGTAAGCGATGACCTCGCCGCCGTGCAGAAGTTTTCCTATCTTTTCGCCCAGAGCTATCGTTTCTTCGGCAGAATCAGTCACAAACTTCAACTGCATCACTCCTGTTCCATATAATACCAGTCGAGCAGCAGATCGACCATTCTTCCGTAAGACTTCTTGCCGTCCTCAACGCCGTTGAGTTTGAGCGAAGTCTCCATTGCCTTGTCAGACACTTCTGCGACTTTTTCCGAATCAAGAATCCCCTCGTCAGACTTCTGCACCGACTCCCAGTACTCCGCATTTCCCGACCAGTCGGCACGAACGCCCTCCGAAAGGCGGCTGTAAAGCCTGTCTTTGGTGTCCTCAGAGCAGTTCTCGTCACACTTTGACATAACGTATTTGAGCGCACGCAGACTTCCGCTGTAACGATATTCAACATTGTCGCTCTCATAGCAGGCAAGGAACGAAATGAAGTTCGCTTCGTCCTCACGTATAAAGCCCTTTGTGTGCGCAAGTTCGTGGCAAACGGTGTCGGGCATATTCAGCTGATACATCTGATCGTTGTAATTCGCTTCCATAGTAAAGGGAAAATATATGCCCATAAGATACTGCTGGCTCATGAAGAACGAGTTCTTAACTTTCTTAGGCGTGGTGTAATAGCCGCCAAGCTGGGGATAATCATCTTTCAGGGACTTCATTGCAGACTTTGCCGTTTTGTCAAGGTCGGCTGTCAGTATGAATCGTCCGCTTTTGTCACGTTCCACCTGCCGTGACAGGTCATTCGTGCGTGTTATGAGGAAATCCGCAAGCTGTTCCAGCTGTGCAGGCGTGTATTTGTCCTGCGGATAGTCATACAGCTGTGAAAAAGTCGGCGAATGATACAGCACAAAGCAGTTGAATGTCTCGGTCAGAAGCACATACACCAGCACCCACGCATAGAACAGCCCGAAAAACCGTCCGACTTTGCGTTTTGCTTCGCTGTCATGCCGCTTGACGACCGCCGTTATTATCCCGAAAATAATCGAAAACGGCACAAAACACAGCCCTATGATGATAAGTATCTCGCCGAATGAGAACGGCAGTTTTTCCGTAATAAATGCAAACGGCGTGGTGAGTATCGGGAAAATATACCGCTGATAGAATCCGAACACCTGACGGCTCAGCGCAGGAGCGAATTTATCCATGAATAGGTATGAAAGATTTGCAAGCACGCATATTATCACGAGAACGATTATTATTTCGCCCTGCAAACTGCGTTTTTTCAGCCTTTTTCTGACTTCAGAATGGCTGCCGTCCATGAATATTCCTCCTTAAAGAACGTCAGAAAAGTCCCGAGATATTGCCCTCGTTGTCAACGTCGATGTTGTTTGCGGCAGGCAGTTTCGGAAGTCCGGGCATGGTCATGATGTCGCCTGTGTAGACCACGATGAATCCTGCACCCGATGAAAGCTTCATGTCACGGACGGTTATCTCAAAACCAACAGGTTTGCCGAGCTTTGTGGGGTCGTCCGACAGGCTGTACTGCGTCTTTGCAACGCAGATAGGCAGGTCGGTCTTGCCCAGCGCTTCGATCTCTTTGAGCGCCTTTTCAGCCTGAGCGGTGTAGATAACGCCGTCAGCACGGTATATCTCACGGGCGATAGTGCCTATCTTCTCCTTGACGGGCAGAGCCGTGTCATAAAGCGGCTTGAACTGCGAGGGCTTCTTCTCGATAGCGTCACATACCTTGTCGGCAAGATCGGCAGCACCATCGCCGCCCTTTGCGAACACCTCAGTCAGCGAGAACTCAACTCCGCATTCGCCGCAGACTTCCTCGATGACTTTTATCTCGGCATCGGTATCTTCAGCAAAGCGGTTTATCGCAACAACGACAGGCACGCCGAACTTCTGCATATTTTCGATGTGAGTGCGCAGATTTACAGAGCCTGCTCTCAGCGCTTCAACATTCTCGGCTTTAAGTTCCGCACGGGCAACACCGCCGTTGTATTTGAGCGCACGGATAGTAGCAACAAGCACAACGCAGTCGGGCTTCAAGCCTGCATAGCGGCACTTGATGTCGAAGAACTTCTCAGCGCCAAGGTCAGAGCCGAAGCCTGCTTCGGTAATGGTGTAATCCGCAAGTTTAAGACACAACTTAGTTGCTCTTACCGAGTTGCAGCCGTGTGCGATGTTTGCGAAAGGTCCGCCGTGCATGATAGCAGGAGTATTTTCAAGAGTCTGCACAAGGTTTGGTTTGAGTGCGTCTTTAAGAAGTGCAGCCATTGCGCCGCAGCCGCCAAGCTGACCTGCATAAACAGGCTTGCCTTCAAGGTCATAGCCCACAAGTATGCGTTCAAGACGTGCTTTGAGGTCTGCAAGGTCGCTTGCAAGACAAAGTATCGCCATTATCTCGGAAGCAACGGTTATCTGGAAGCCGTCCTCTCTCGGGAAACCGTTCACCTTGCCGCCAAGACCAACGATAATGCTTCTGAGGGCACGGTCATTCATGTCCATGCAGCGCTTGAACAGAATGCGTCTTTCGTCTATTTTCAGAGCGTTGCCCTGATGAATGTGGTTGTCGATAAGTGCGCAGAGCAGGTTGTTAGCCGCAGTTATTGCGTGCATATCACCTGTGAAGTGCAGGTTTATATCGTCCATGGGGACTACCTGAGCATAACCGCCGCCTGCCGCACCGCCCTTGATGCCGAAAACAGGACCCAGTGACGGCTCACGAAGCGCCAAAATAGCGTTTCTGCCTGTCTTTGCCATGCCCTCGGCAAGTCCTACCGAAACGGTGGTCTTTCCCTCGCCTGCGGGAGTGGGGTTTATCGCCGTCACGAGAATGAGCTTGCCGTTCGGCTTGTCAGCGGTCTTGACATAAAGCTGTTCAGCCAGCTTTGCCTTGTAGTGACCGTATGGCTCATAGTCCTCCTCAGCGATGCCGAGAGCCTTTGCGACTTCCCCGATGCGGAGCATTTTTGCCTGCTGTGCGATCTCAATATCTGTAAGCATTTTTTATTCCTCCATATATTAATGTTTTTTATCAACTGTTTATCGTCAATGAGATATACCTGTGTTCAGGTTCAACTATTTTAGAATAACGAAGTGAACCGCTCGAAACTGCATATTTTCTCATCACAGTAAAAACGCCGTGTTCGCCGTTATCGTTATCGAACCATTCGTTACATACCTTATTATAGACTTCATCGCTCTCACACTTAAACTCGATAGTGTCGGAAGTTTCCGGCTCGATCTGTGAGATAAACGTATCAAGTATCTCGTAAATGTCATCATCGGCAGTAATAACTTTTCCCATTCGGTAGAACCAGTCGCCCTTGCTGTCCGTTGCCTGCGGTGCCGGCATAAACGTATTGCTTTCGGGAGAATGTGTCACTGAGATCTGTTCATCACTCAACAGAAGATACTCATGTTCTATCTTGCTGCCGTCATTTCCCAACGGATCGTCCCATGTGCAGTCAACGTTATACCATTTGCCGTCAAGCTTCACCTTGTTCCATGCGTGCCCCTCACTTCCTTCGCCATTATCGGCATTTCCGCTCACATAAAGGCAGGGAATATCTGCCATATCGCATATCAGCGCAAACGCTTTTGCGTAACCCTCGCAGACAGCTTTTCTGTCAACAAGTGCGCCATAAGCACCATGAACATTTTCTCCCTCATAAGAATACTCACAGTCGGCAACTATCGTATCATGGATATAACACAGCTTTTCAAAATCGCTGTCCGAATTGCTGCAAGCCTGCTCCGCTATCTCCTGCGCACGTTCCCTGACCTTGTTATACATTTCAAGTTCGTCCTGTGCGGAGTTTGAATATTCAACCAATAAAGAAGTTACATAGTCGTCTTCACTGTAAGATGAAAAGGAATCGCCTGTATTATCCGTCCAGTAATAAGACTTGGTACAAAAAACAAAAAAATCTGAACGTTCCTTTTTAGAAACAACACCTTTCGGTAATTTTATCTCGTCATCGTGGTTAAACAGACCTCTTTGTATCGCTTTAAATGCTTCAAGATAGCCCTCGTCACGGTCAGCAAGATAAAAATTCGCCATGAACGAAAGTTCGGGAAAGTCCTCGTCCTGCGCTTCGGGAACAGTGCTTTCGACAGCAGAAGTTGCAGTCGTAGTTTTTTTCTCCGACACAGACGAAGTATCAGCATTGTCGATGATCGTTCCTTCAATAAGCTGAGGCGCAGCATTCGCAGTTCTTCTGCTGACTTTATCAGCTGTTTTTCCGCTGTCGGCACCGCATGAGCAGAGCATGACCACAGCCGTGATGACCGACAGCACCCCTTTTTTCATATATTTTCTCCTTTTTTCTCTTTATCTATTACCGCACGAAGTTTCACAATGCGGTTGTCTCTTGCGGAAATCACCCCGAATGTGATGTTCTTATACCGCACCGCAGGGGTCTGACCGTCCTCGGGTATATATCCCAGCAGGTCGGTGACAAATCCGCCCATAGTGTCATAATCGTGTTCCTCGGGAAGCGGCGAACCCAATCTCTCCATTGTCTCGTCAGGGTCGGCACTGCCCAGTATATCATATGTGTGAGGGGTTATCTCCTCTATCTCCTCGTCCTCATCATCGTCATATTCATCACGTATATTCCCGACTATGCGTTCAAGCAGGTCTTCCATGGTGACAACGCCTGCCGTTCCGCCGTACTCGTCAAGCACCACGGCTATCTGTCTGTTGTTTTCGGTGAAATATGTAAACAGTTCGCCGCAGCTTCCCGACTCGGGAACGTATTTTATCTTGTGCATATATTTCGACACGGGAATATCCGAAACGTTCGATTGAAGCACCAGCGGAAGCAGGTCTTTCACGTAGATAACTCCGCAGATGTCATCAACTGTCTCACGGTATATCGGTATCCTGGAAAATCCTGTCTCGACAGCAAGTTTCACCACATCACCCACCGATGAGGAAAGTTCTGCCGCACACACTTCTGTTCGGTGCGTCATGACTTCATGCAGTTCAAGGTCGCCGAACTCGAAGATGTTTGAGATCATCTCTGCCTGTTCTTCCTCGATGCCGCCGTCCTCGCTCTGAGCGTCGATAAGCTGTATAAGATCCTCGCCTGTTTCATCGACGACCTCGGGGCGCACCCCGAAAGCCTTTGAAAGAAGTGCAAGCACTCCCCTGCCCATAAGCGTCACAGGCGTAAAGATACCGTGCATAAAGAGCAGGAACGATACCGACCTGAGCGCAAAGACCTCGCCGTTCTCACCTGCGAGCCGTCCTGTTTTGCAGGCACGTCTCGGCAGTTCGGTACACAGCACGAAATAAACAAGCGTCAGAAGAACGCTTGCCGCCGCCGAAACAAGGATCAAAGCCGATAACGAAAGTTCACTGCACCGTTTGACCGTGAGGAAGATAAGTTCATATTCAGCATCTGCAAGCCCTGTGCCTGACACAAGCTGGATAAGAATGGTCTTGAAGCGTGTCAGTTCGGCGTTTTCCTGCAAGACGGCTATCTTTTTAGCACGCCTGTCCTCCTGCATACGTTCAAGCCTTGCATCTGCAAAGCGTGTCACCGTCTGCATCGAAAGCCCCAGCAGGAGCATGAAAAGACTGACCGCCGCAAAGACAGCCCCTCCGATGATAAGATATTGTCGTCCAATACTATCCATTTCATGCTCTCCCTGTCGTTTTTCTAAAAAAAGAGTTGCTATATTCTATTTTACACCATATCTGCCCGACTGTCAAGTGCATTTCAAGCAATTCCAAAAATAAAAAAAGCCGCAGAGTAAATTGAACTCCACGGCTTTGAAGTTATCATTTTTCAAACACAGGAAGCTTTTCAAGGAACACGATGTCGTCACGGTCAGCGGACTTGCCCTCAGCTAAGATAGCCGCCTTGCAGACTATCTCACCTTCTGCGGCTTCCACCAGCTTTTCAAGCGCTATGAGCGATTCACCCGTACTGATAACATCATCAACGATAAGCACACGCTTACCCTTTACCTGATCGGCATATTCCTTTGAAAGACACAGCGTCTGGACGTTTGCAGTTGTTATCGACTTGACCTTGACTGTGAGCGGCTCGGTCATATAAAACTTCATGCTCTTTCTTGCGATGATATACTGCTTGCCTGTCTGCCTTGCAAATTCATATGCAAGCGGAATACCCTTTGACTCGGCTGAAATGATGATGTCATAGTCAACATCTATCTTTTTGAGCAGTTCCTCGGTGCATCTGACAGTCAGTTCAACGTCAGAAAAGATCACGAACGCCGCAATATCCAGCTTGTCGCTTATAGGGCAGAGCGGCAGTTCTCTCGTCAGACCTGCAACATTTAAAGTGTATGTTCTCATTTCGTTTTAACCTCCCGATCTTCCGAAGTATCAAGTTCGGAGATCATTTTTTCGTATATCTCGGGAAATTTTTTCCTGACGTTCACGATCTTTCCGTCTTTCATGAAGCAGTGCCTGCTCTCGCCGCGAAAGCATACCGAGCCGTCCTCTTTATACATGGTATAGCGTACTATCATCTTAACGCCCTTGAACTCTGTGAGCCGAACATCTATCGTCACAGTGTCGCCGAAGCGCACCATTCCGACATATTCGGCGTTCACGCCCAGCACAGGACACACAAGCCCCAGCTCCTCCATTTTGTCGAACGGAGTGCCGACTTTATCAAGATATTCGACCCTCGCTTCCTCCATCCACCTTATGTAGTTTGAGTGATGAACGATAGCCATTTTATCAGTTTCGTAGTAAAAAACTTTTCTCTTATATATCATTTGCACCGATCCGTTCACGCCAGAAATTTCAGATTTTTTACAGCTTTCTTATCTCTGCTTTTCAGCTTTCTGATCTCTAAGCTTTCTTATTTCTTATCTCTGCTTTTCAGCTTTCTGATTTCTAAGCTTTCTTATTTCTTATCTCTTATTTCTTATTTAGTAAGCTTTGCCCCAGAGGACCATGCACTTGGCAGGCTTTCCGCAGCAAACGCACTTGTCCGAGATCTCATGCTGCTCGAAAGGAATGCAGCGTGAACCTGCGCCTGTCAGTTCCTTGACCTTGTCTTCGCAGGCTTCATCTCCGCACCACATAGCTTCAACAAAGCCGTCACCCTTTTCGGTGAGTGCAGCGTTTATCTCTTCAATAGTCTTGCACTGATAAGTCTTGTTAGTGCGGTTTGCAGCCGCTTTCTCGAACATACCCTTTGGTATCTCGTTTTTCAGCAGGTCATTTATCTTCTCAGCAAGATCCTCGAAAGAAACGTCCTGCTTTTCGCCGTTGTAGCGTGTTGCAACAACGCACTTGCCACCCTCGATGTCCTTCGGACCTACCTCGATGCGGACAGGAACACCTCTCATCTCATGCTCGGAGAACTTCCAGCCGGGTGACTGGTCACGGTCATCGACTTTCACACGAACGCCTGCTGCTTTCAGCACTTCTGCAAGCTCGTTAGCCTTTTCAAGAACACCCTCCTTGAACTGCTGGATCGGGATGATAACAGCCTGAACAGGTGCTACCGCAGGGGGCAGAACAAGTCCGCTGTCATCGCCGTGTGTCATGATGATAGCGCCGATAAGACGGGTAGTCACGCCCCAAGAGGTCTGATGCGGATATTCCAGCTTGTTCTCACGGCTTGTGAACTGTATGCCGAAAGCCTTTGCAAAGCCGTCGCCGAAATAGTGGCTCGTGCCTGCCTGCAAAGCTTTGCCGTCGTGCATGAGCGCTTCGATAGCGTAGGTCGAAACTGCGCCTGCAAACTTGTCGCTCTCGGTCTTTTTGCCCTTGACAACAGGCATAGCAAGCGACTTCTCGCAGAAATCAGCATAGACGTTCAGCATCTGCTCAGTCTCGTGAACAGCTTCCTCGGCAGTCTCGTGAATGGTGTGACCCTCCTGCCACAGGAATTCTCTCGAACGCAGGAAAGGACGTGTGGTCTTTTCCCAGCGAACGACCGACACCCACTGGTTATAGAGCTTAGGCAGGTCACGGTAGGAATGAACGATATTGGCGTAATGCTCGCAGAACAGCGTTTCGGAAGTAGGGCGCACACAAAGGCGTTCTTCCAGCTTCTCGCTGCCGCCGTGAGTTACCCACGCAACTTCGGGTGCAAAGCCCTCAACGTGGTCTTTTTCCTTATTAAGAAGGCTCTCGGGGATAAACATAGGCATACAAACGTTCTCATGACCCAGTTCCTTGAAGCGGCGGTCTAAGTCAGCCTGGATATTTTCCCAGATAGCGTAGCCGTAGGGACGAATGACCATGCAGCCCTTAACGCTTGTGTACTCAACAAGTTCAGCCTTTTTGCAGATGTCAGTGTACCACTGTGCGAAATCCTCATCCATTGAGGTTATCGCTTCGACCATTTTGTTTTTCTTTGCCATGCTTAAAATCAACTCCATAAATATCTTTGTTGTATATCTTGTAATTCAGGTCATATTCGGGCAGGCTCTGAGCATCGAACGCTCCCCTGACTTCCTGCTCCCCCTCCTGCGGTTCGGCAGGAGGAGACTTTCTGTGTGAGTCGATAAACTTCGCAAGTTTTGGGGTGACAACACAGCAAAGCATTATCACAGCCATAAGCCCCATAGACGTGAGCATAACTCTGACAAGCAGTCTTACGACTTCGTTATCCAATCCGACTCACTCCCTTATCACAAAATATCAGATAAAAGACAACAGTTCATTTTTTGACCTGCTATCCAATCAATTATATCACATTCCGACAACTTTTTCAAGTGCTGCGGCTCAGAATTTTAAATTTGTTAAACACAATGTCATTAAAATATGCTAGAATACTAAATAAGAGATAAGAGATAAGAGATGAGAGATAAGAGATAAGGAGCGGTTGTGCTGTTTCTTAAATAGTTCCAGATAAGTTCTGTAATGTATATATCAGACTTTTTCGAGAACAAATGAAAAAAGAACGAACGATCAAATATCTCTTATCTCTTATCTTTTATCTCTTATCTTTTTTATGGAGGGAAAATATGGATATTGGATATGTTCACGAGCCGACCGATCTGCAATGCGGACAGGCAGTGCTTGCAATGGTGACTGGCATTGACGTTTCGGAAGTCGCACGCCTGCTCTCGAATGACCGTGAGACAACGCTTCGTGAGATGAAAGAGTTCCTGCGCTCGCATGGTTTTTCCGTTTCAGACCGCCGTGTGCAGATAACGGACAAGTCTCAGCTTCCGCAGCTGTGTATGCTGAGCCTTGAAACTCCACGCTGCTGGCACTGGTCGCTTTACTGCGAGGGCGTTTTCTACGACCCCGAACACGGAGTTATGTCAGACTTTCCCACTGCGGACAGAAAATACTTCTTCGAGATAAAGCCAAAATAAAATAAGAAATTAGAGATAAGCGCACCAAGTGTGGTGCTATAAGAAATAAGGTATTGCCTGCGGCGATGAAAATTTTTTTAAAAAAAGACTTGACAAATGAGTTTAGTTGTGGTATATTATATTTAGGTAAATTTAATTTAGCTAAATTAAATCGCTTTTTATCTTAATTTATTGTTTGGAGGTATTGGATTATGTATGATGTTGTAATTATCGGAAGCGGTCCTGCGGGACTTTCGGCGGCAGTTTATGCAGGCAGAGCAACTCTTTCTTACGTTATAATCGAGAAAGAATTCATGGGCACGGGACAGATAGCCGTTACCGACTGCGTTGACAATTACCTCGGACTGCCCGGCATCGGCGGCTATGACCTCGGCGCAAAGTTCCGTGAACACGCCGAGAACATGGGCGCTCAGTTCATGGACGGCGAAGTGGAAAGCCTTGAAAAGACCTCCGACGGCTGGAACGTTAAGCTTGCTGACGGTAAAACAGTCGCAGGCAGAAGCGTTATCTATGCGGCAGGTGCGTCTAACCGCAGGCTGGATGTCAAGGGCGCAAACATGAAAGGCGTAAGCTACTGCGCTGTGTGTGACGGAATGTTCTACAAGGGCAAGACCGTTGCAGTCGTGGGCGGCGGCGACACGGCACTGGGCGATGCGCTCTATCTGTCAAAGCTTGCCGAAAAAGTTTATCTTATCCACCGCCGTGCCGAGTTCCGTGGAAATCAGAGCTTGCAGAAGAAGATCGCCGAGACTCCGAACATCGAGCTTGTGCTTGAAGCCGTTCCTGCCGAGATACTGGGCGAGGGAAAAGTTTCGGGGATAGCTGTCGAACAAAAGGGCGAACGCCGTGAGATAGCTGTGGACGGCGTGTTCACTGCGATAGGTCAGATACCCAACACCAGACCGCTCGAGGGCGTGTGCGAGTTAGAGGGCGGTTACATCAAGGCTGACGAGAACGGCATCACTTCCGCTGAGGGGCTGTTTGCGGCAGGCGATGTGCGCACAAAGTCGCTCAGACAGGTCGTTACTGCTGTTGCTGACGGCGCTTGCTGTGCTATCTCGGCTGAGGAATATCTGAGATGAGTTACGCACTTGTGACGGGCGGTTCGGGCGGTATCGGTTCGGCTATCTCACGAACCCTCGCCGCTGACGGGTACAAAGTTATAGTCGGCTATCACAGCGCCTGTGATGCGGCGCAAGCCCTCGCACATGAACTGGACGGCATGGCGGTGCGCTTTGACTTGTCACGCCCCGAGAGCCTTGCCGATACGCTCATTGAATGCCCCGTGGACATCGAGGTTCTCGTGAACAACGGCGGAAGTGAACACATCGGGCTGTTTCAGGACATGGGCACGGCGGAACTTGTCTCGCTAATGAACGCCGATCTTGTGGGCTGCATGGAACTGACACGGCTTATCATTCCGCAGATGCTTCACCGTCACAAGGGGTGTATTGTGAACATCGCAAGCGTGTGGGGCGAAGTGGGTGCAAGCTGTGAAGTCGCTTATTCCGCCGCAAAATCGGGGCTTATCGGCTTTACGAAAGCTCTTGCGAAAGAGACTGCTCCCTGCGGTGTGCGTGTGAACTGCGTGTCCCCCGGGTTCATAGACACACGAATGAACTCACAGTTGAACGCCGATGAACGTGCGGCAGTCATAAGCGAGATAGCCGCTGACCGTGCAGGCAGTCCGCAGGAAGTCGCCGATGCTGTAAGTTTCCTCTGTTCCGACAAGGCGGCTTACATCTGCGGACAAGTCCTGCGTGTTGACGGAGCATGGATCTGAAATCAGATAAGAGATAATTGTTTAGTATATTATTTATGTATTGAAAAAACCGTGGTACTTCCCATTTCGGAGAATACCACGGTTCGTTTTTTATTACTAACTCCATTTTTAGAAAGTGTTCCTGTGACAGATCAGAATTTGCAAATCAGAAATAAAAAGTAAGAAGCAGATAACCTATTGTAAGCGAAACTAAAAAGCGGTCACAAACCAATTTATGATCCGTCCGCTTCAGCGGACACCTTATTTCTTATTTCTTAATTCTTATTTCTTATTTGTTATCTGTTATCTTTTTCAGCGATTTGACTGCGTTTCTTACACAGTCATCACAGGGACACAGGACAACTCCCGTATCCTTTCCTTTCAGTTCGCCGCAGTGAGTGCTGCCGCAGAGCGACTTGAACTCCGAGAAAAGTTCTTTTGCGTTCGGGATAACGGGTCTGCCCTCGAACTTCTTCAAGCCGAGTATCATCTGGGCGGCGCACAGCGCTCCGCAGGTAGCGTCAAGCGTTCCCATGCCTATGCCGAACGATGCGCCAAGTTTTGCAAGCGTTTGTTCATCAAGCGAAAGTTCATCGGCGTATGCGAGCAGGACTGCCTGTGCGCAGTTGAAACCGCTGTGTTTGAGCGAGACTGCTTTTTCTTCTCTGTTCATGTTTTTTCCTCCTTACATTACGGTCTGTAAATAAGTCCGTATCTTGTAACGCCGTTAGATGCGGTGACTGTGTTGAAGACTTCACAGCCAAAATGCTCATACATCTCGGCGTACTCCCTCATATCCGTGCCGATGATGAGCGGAAGTCCCTTTTCGGCAGACATTTCCTTTGCAAAGTCAAACAGCTGTCTTGCGTATCCCCTGCCCTGCGCTTTTTTTGTCCACCGCAAGCATCAGCACCTCGATATGCGGCTTGTCGGCGTATTGCTTTGCGTATGCGGATATATCTTTGACCTGCGACAGCATACGCTTCAATTTTCCGAACGGCAGATAAAGAAATATCCGTGCGAGCATTTTCAGCTGAGGAAAAACAGGCGCTTTTCCGCTCTCCTGCAAGCCTATGAACGCCATGCCGTCCTCGGTCATATAGAGCGACTTTGACTCATACACATTATCAACGTAAGCCGCCATATATCTCATGACAAGCGGACGGCGTTCTTCAACGCTCCCGAGTTCGTGAAATAATTCGTTCGTCACGAACGCTTCACCGACTGTGCGGCGTATCCTGCCGAGCTGTTTTGCCGAGAGATTTTCTGCAAGCTTCATTTCATTCCCTTTCTGTATCAGCGAAGAAGTTATTCATCGTCTTTCGGCGCATTATCGTGTAAGCCGCAACAAGAGCAGCGGCGGTCACTATCCAGCTGAGCGGATAGGCTTTGAGAAGCATCGAGAAAGTCTTGTGACTTTTGAACGCTGTATAGACCCAAATTATCCTCACGCCGCATATCCCTGCCGTGCATATGATCGCAGGCACGAACGAGCGTCCGTAACCTCGCATACAGCCCGAGATTATCTCGATAACAACGTTTATCCCCTCAGAAAGAAGTATGTATTTCAGACGTATCATGCCTACCGCAGCGACCGTGCTGTCAGGATTGAAGATGTGCAGAAGCGGCTTTCCTGCCAAAAATATCAGTAGCGACATGATAACGGTTATCACCATATCCTGCGCAAAGGCTATCTTTGTGGCTCTTACACAGCGTTTCGGCAAGCCTGCGCCGTAATTCTGACCCACAAAAGTCGTACAAGCCTGTCCGAACGAATTGAGTATGTAGTAAGCGAATATCTCGATGTTGAACGCCGCAGAAGATGCCGCCATAACGTCCTCTCCGAGCTTGTTTATCGAGGACTGTATGGTGATGTTCGAGATCGCGAACACCATGCCCTGAACGCCTGCGGGAAGTCCTATGCTTATCATCATATACAGAAGTTTCCTGTCTATGCCGAGGTCTGAGAACGAAAAATGTATCTCGCTTTTTTCACGCATAAGAAATATTATCAGCAGTACCGAACTTATGAGATTCGAGAGAACTGTCGCCAGCGCAACGCCGTTGACTGTCATTTTAAGCACGACAACGAAAAAGAGGTTGAGTATAACGTTTATTACGCCCGAGGTCATAAGGCATATCAGCGGAGTGCGTGTGTTTCCACGGCTTCGGAATATCGCCGAGGAAAAGTCATAAAGCAGTATGACGGGCATTCCTGCGATATAAACACGGAAATACAGAAGCGACATATTGAATACATTATCGGGGATAGACATTCGTTCAAGTATCTGCCGTGAGAACACTTCGCAGACAGCGGCGAACACAATGCCGCTCACAAATGCGAACAACAGTGCCGTGTGTACCGCATTTTTTACCCTGTCGTTCCTGCGCTGACCGATAAGCGTTGAGATAACAACGTTTGCGCCTATCGAGATACCTGTGAAAAGGCTGAGTATCAGCGTTATAACAGGCGTGTTGCTGCCGACTGCCGCCATTGCGGTCTTTCCGACACAGCGCCCGACAACTGCGATGTCAGCCGCATTGAAAAGCTGCTGCAATATCCCCGTTGCCGCAAGCGGAAGTGCAAACTTCATGATCTTGTCGCCTATCGAGCCGTGCAGCATATCCATATCATTTTTCATTTCATTTTCTTTTTCCATATCCCACCGCCAAAACACATGAGCTGCGGCACTTACGAACCACAGCTTCAACGTTAGAACCTGTCTTCACTCTCCTTGTTTTCGTCCTCTTTTTTGGACATTTCTTCAATAAGCATAAGTTCTTCACGGTGCTTTCGGCTCTTTTTATCCATAAAAATAAGCAGCGGCAGAAGAACTATCATCATAACAACAACTATCCCCATGCCCTTCAAAAGACCGCCCGACTGCACCGTTTTAAAATCAAAAGGATCATTTTCGGCAGTCAGGGAACTTACTTCCTCGGTGCTTTCTTCTGCAAAAAAAACAAGTTCCATGTTCCGCACCTCAGACATCAATATATTTTCTGCACCGCTCCGCAAGCGAACCGAGACACGGTTCAAAGCGAACAGCGTACCAGTGTTGTTCACGGATAGGGAGCGTTGCGCTTATGCAGTCATGAGTAAAATCCACCGCAAGTTCAAGTGCGGTCTTTATATCCATGCCGAGTGTCATGCCGCCCGACAGCACACTTGAAAAAATATCCCCCGTGCTGTGAAAACTCCCCGAGACATTCTCGCACGAAGCCGACACAAGTTCACCTGTTTTTCTGACATACGCCATTGCGCCGTTGTGAGCCTTGTCCTCGCAAGCGCCCGTCATTATGGCAGTTCCGCAGCCGAGTTCCGTCAGCCGAATAAGCTTAGACATTATATCGTCAGCTGTAAGCGAATTGCTGTAATTCTCGCCAAGCAGGAGCGCTGTTTCGGTAGCATTCGGCAGGATAACATCAGCATCTGCGCAAAGTGAGCGCATAGCCGTCACGAATTTGTTGTCAAAGCCCGAATAGAGCCGTCCGCCATCACCCATAACGGGGTCTACCACCACAAGAGTGTCCTCAGTACGGAAATCGGCTATCAGTTTTCTTATAAGCGACACCTGTTCATATGAACCCAAGTAACCCGTATATATCGTATCAAAATGCAGACCAAGCCTTTTCCAGTGAGCCGCTATGCCCTCAATATCGTTTGTAAGGTCATGAAAAGTGAACCCCGAAAAGCCGCTGCCCGTATGGGTAGAAAGCACAGCCGTCGGTATAACGGCAGTCTCGATACCCATTGCCGAAATAACAGGCAGTGCCGCCGTGAGCGAACATTTCCCGAAGCATGATATATCCTGTATCGTCAGCAGACGTTTCAAGCCCGTCACCCCTTTTTATCAGATAAAAGATGATAGATAATAGATCTTTTGTGGTATGCTTTCATTTTGAGTGCTTACGTAAGCAGTCAGATCTGCGGTCAACATACAAACGGAAAATGACTACACTAAAAAATGTATCTCTTATTTCTTATCTCTTATTTCTTATCTCTTATCTTTTTTAGTTTCCGAGAAAGTTTAATACACTCTATTATACACCCCGTTTACGGAAAAATCAATGCACAAAATGTTAAAAGAGCTTCCGCACATCTTACTGAACGGAAGCCCCTCTCATTTAGTCGGAAATGAATTTTCTTGTGGGAGTTGTGGGAACAACTTTCTTGTCGTCTGTCACAACGCCTTTGATGCCTGCGGCAAGACCTGCAAGACCCTGTATCTCGCTCGGGATAATGATCTTTGTAGCCTGACCGTCAGCAGCCTTAGCGAATGCTTCAAGGCTCTTCAACTGGATAACTGCATCGTTCGGGTTAGCGGCATTGAGTTTCTCGATAGAGACTGCAAGTGCGTTCTGTACCATTTCGATAGCCTGCGCTTCGCCCTGTGCTTCGAGTATCTTCTGCTGTTTAAGAGCGTCTGCCTGAAGGATCTTAGCTTCCTTGTCAGCCTGCGCACGGAGTATCTTAGACTCCTTTTCACCCTCTGCGATAAGGATCTGAGCCTTCTTTTCAGCCTCAGCCTGAATCACCTTTTCACGTCTTTCACGGTCAGCCTTCATCTGCTTCTCCATTGAATCCTGTATCTCGGGAGGAGGGATGATGCTCTTTAACTCAACTCTGATAACTTTGATGCCCCAGCGGTCGGTAGCCTCGT
Source organism: uncultured Ruminococcus sp. (assembly GCA_947169885.1). Taxonomy (GTDB): domain Bacteria; phylum Bacillota; class Clostridia; order Oscillospirales; family Ruminococcaceae; genus YE71. The sequence goes on along the minus strand of CAMVRM010000004.1, from coordinate 13,393 downwards.
CAAGAACTCTGGTGATGTTGGTATTGATAAGGTCACGGCTGGTAAGTGTTGCTTCAAGGTCAAGGTCGCCGACGATGTTACGAAGTGTGGTAGCCGTCAGGTTCTCGATAGCCTTGATAGGACGCTCAACGCCGTAGGTGAACTGCATAGCGTTGGTTATCATGAAAAAGATAACTGTGTCGATCTTCATGGTAACGTTATCCTTTGTGATAACGTCCTGCGGGGGGAAGTCGATGACCTGTTCTTTCATGTTGACCTTTTTCGAGATGCTGTCGATAAAAGGTATCTTCACATGAAGACCTGTTCCCCATGAAGCGTGGTAAGCACCGAAACGCTCTATTACCCACACATAAGACTGCGGTACGATCTTGATATTTGCGATAACAAGAATCACCAGCACCGCCACGATGATTAGGATTATTACTACTCCATCCATACTGATATTTTCCTCCTTTTTCGGAACATTGTCCGAATTATTACCGTGTTACGATAAGCTTTGAGCCGTCTATCTTTCTTACTGTCACGACTGTGCCCTTGCCTATCTCAGCGCCGTCATCAGAGCGTGCAGCCCAGTCAACGCCGTCAAGCTTAACTCTGCCAAGCCCCTGCTCGTTGTCAATACCCTCGATAACAATAGCAGTTTTGCCGATGTCATAGTCTTCTGTCGGGTCAGCGACACGTCTTTGTCTTATGCGTTTAACGAGCGCTCTTGTCGCAAAGAGCAGGATAACGCTGGACACGACAAATATGAGCAGCTGCCAGATAAAGGCAAGCCCTGCAACCGCTGCGATCATAGCAAGTATTGCCGCTATCGCAAACCAGATAGACACAAGAGCGTGCAGCGTTGCGGCTTCGGCTATAAGGAAAGCTAAGAATGCGATGAACCAGCCGAGCACATACGGGTCGGATACCAGAGCTTCAAGGATATCTTTCATAAAATACAACTCCTTTCGTTTTATCTTTTGTTCTTATAGCAATACAAGGAAATATCGGCATAAAGATTTCGAGAGAAAATTTCACAGTACAAGGAAAACGACCGCAGTTGGGCTGTCGCCCTGCAAGGGAGTTTGACGCAGTAATGTGGAATTTTATCCGAAAGATTTGTGTTGATATTTTCTTGGATTGCTATATAAAGGGTACGGCTTTTGTATTTTTATTATACCATAAATTTATACTGAATGCAAGAGTTTTTTATGATATGCTAATATTTTTTCGTACTCTTTGAAATGAATTATATCACGTCAGCACAAAAAAATCAAGTGAAAATGACAAACTGTAATTAGATTGTAAAGTGTGCGGTTAGTGATAACCTGCAACACGTTTTTGAGTAACCTCACAAGCGGTTTTCAATACCCTGTGCAAAGGTTTTGACCTGTTGACAAGACACTTTTTATGATGTATAATAAGATCATCATATCACAGATATACAGGAGGACGCATATATGAGCAGCGAATTTTTTGAAAAATTCAATTCTATGTTCAGCATCGGACATATCATTATTTCTTGGATAGTGTGGGGTGTAATTGCGTATTTTCTCTCACAGCACGCCAAAAAGAACGGCGAGAACCCAACACTTCACTTTATACTTGTTTTCTTTGCAAAGCTGGTCGGTGTAGCAGTATCGCTCATTCTTATAAGCTCAAAGAAAAATAAGGCTCAGAACGGACAGCCAAAAGACAGCTTCAACAATTATAATAATGGCAGTTACAGCGGCTCAAACGGCTTCAACAGCTATAACACCACCACGAACAACGCCTATTTCACAGAGCCGAACACCCCACAGAAAAGCACATCAGCACGTCTTTGTCCCTCATGCGGTCACGAACAGACCAACGGAGGAAAATTCTGCATAGTCTGCGGAAGTCCGCTTTAAAACACAAAAAGCCATAAACACCACCTTAAAGAAATGACCGCCTGCTCTTTTAAAAAAAGGGTAGGTGGTCGTTTCATATCTTTCCATAATACTTAAATTAACTATTGCAAAAAATGGAAAGATGTGTTATAATATTTTTAATGAATAAAAGGAGTTGAACTTTTATGATAAATCACATTGACCTCAGCGGCGAGTGGAACGTTTGCCTCGACAAGGAAAGAAAGGGTTTTCCTGCGAGTTTTCCCGATAAGATAACACTTCCCGACACCACTTCTCATGCAGGGCTGGGCGAAGAAAACACAAAGTTTGAGGACGGCTGTCTCACCGACACCAGACTTTTTGAGGGGGACGCATGGTTCACCCGTGAGGCTGACCTGTCCGCCGCTCACGGCAAGTGCGCAAAGCTTGTCCTCGAACGAACAAGGCTCACAAAACTTTTTATTGACGGCGAGGAAGTCGGCTCACGAAACAGCCTGACCACTCCGCACGTCTATGACATAAGCCGATTCATAAAGGGCGGTAAACAGCAGATAACCGTCTGCGTGTCGAACGTGGGCTACCCTACAAAAGGCGGTCATATGACCTCGCAGGACACTCAGACAAACTGGAACGGCATAACAGGCGATATTACCGTACAGATATTCGGATATTCCTATGTTTACGAAATGCGTGTCACTCCACTTTTCGATGAAAAAGCGTTCAGAGTTTACGCAAAGATAGGCGGCGAGAAAAACGGCAGAGCAACTGTTTCGGCGGTGAGCTTCAACGCTCCCGAGGGCAGAGAACCTCACAGACCCGAACCCGTTGAAGCGCTTTTCAACGGCGGCGAACTGCTCGTCACTCTCCCCCTCGGAAATGATGCAAGGACCTGGGACGAGTATTCTCCCGAACTGTATAAAATTTCTGTCACGATAGGCAAAGATGTTACCGAGACTACCGCAGGACTGCGGCAGTTCAAGGCTTGCGGCGACAAGTTCTATATCAACGGCAGGCGCACGTTCCTGCGTGGAAAACATGACGGCATGATCTTCCCGAAAACGGGCTTTGCGCCGACTGACGTTGACGAGTGGGTGCGTGTGCTGAAGATCGCCAAAAGCTACGGCATGAACCACTACCGATTCCACACCTGCTGTCCTCCCGAGGCGGCGTTCAAAGCGGCGGATATTGTCGGCATTTATATGGAACCTCAGCTTCCGTTCTGGGGCACGATACAAGCCCCGAACGAGGAGGGTTTTGACGAACAGGAACAGAACTACCTCATCGCAGAGGGCTTCCGTATGCTCACCGCTTTCGGCAACCACCCCTCTTACTGCATGATGTCAATGGGCAACGAACTATGGGGCAGTCCTCAGCGCATAAACGATATTCTCGGAGCATACAAGCGCTTCGACCAGCGGCATCTTTACACGCAAGGCTCGAACAACTTCCAGTGGTATCCGAATGTTGTGGAAAACGATGACTTCTTCGTGGGCGTGCGCCTTGCGAATGACAGGCTGATACGTGGTTCGTATGCGATGTGCGATGCACCTCTCGGACACATTCAGACCGACAAGCCCTCGACTACCCACAATTATGACAGCGCTGTTCGTCCCGACCACGCCGCTTCTTCCACGGGTTCGGGCGAGGACGGAACGGTTCAGATACAGTTCGGCACGACAATGAAAACGGTCAAGGCAACTGACGCAGATGCGGATTTTCTTCCCGAAGTGCCGATAATCACCCACGAGATAGGTCAGTTCGAGACTTATCCGAACTTTGACGAGATAGAAAAATACACAGGCTCGATAAAGGCGAAGAACTTCGAGATGTTCCGTGACAGACTGGACAAGGCAGGACTTTTGCCCCTCGCCCACGATTACTTTGAAGCCTCGGGAGCGCTTGCAGTTCAGTGCTACAAGGAGGAAATGGAGTCGGTGTTCCGCTCTAAGCTCCTTGGCGGTTTCCAGATACTGGATATTCAGGATTTCAGCGGTCAGGGAACGGCGCTTGTGGGCGTGCTGGATGCGTTTATGGACGAAAAAGGCATTTGCAGTCCCGAAGAGTGGCGTGAGTTCTGCAATGACTGCGTTATCCTCGCCGAGTTTGACAGCTATTGTCTTGAAGCAGGAAGTGACTTCAAGGCAGTGATAAAGCTTACCAACTTCCGTCCCGAGGGCATAGCAGGAAAGACTTTCTCGGCAAAGCTTATCTGCGGCTGCGGAAATGTCAAGGCTGAACTGACGGGCGTTATACCGAAGACTGATGAGAATTACCTCACGCTGGGCGAACTGACGGCAGTTATCCCCTCCCCGAAAGAGCCTAAGCGTTTCAGGCTGGAACTGGAAGTCGAGGGAACAGATGTCCGCAACCATTACGAACTGAACGTATTCCCGAAAACCGAGCCGTCCGCTCCCGAGGGGCTTGTGTTCGGAAGTGTTGCCGATGCTAAAACGGCGCTCTCACAGGGAAAAACAGTCCTCGTCACCCCCGAACTCGACAAGCTTGAAAATTCCATTGAGGGTTTCTGGTGTCAGGATTTCTGGTGCTACCCAATGTTTAAGACTATCTCCAACATGATGAACAAGCCCGAACCTGTCGGCACAATGGGTCTGCTCATCGACTGTCAGCACCCCTCGCTTGCGGCGTTCCCCTGCAAAAAGCACAGCGAACCCATGTGGTGGGACATCGTGACCAACTCACGGAGCGAGATACTTGACGGAAACGCCGAAGGCAGGCGTGTCATTATCCGCACGATCGACAACTTTGAGCGCAACCACAACTTGGCGCTTATGTACGAATACGATGTGGACGGCGGAACGGCAGTCGTGCTGAATGCCGATGTTTCAAAGCTGATGCTCTCGCCCGAGGGCAGGCAGTTCCTGCATTCGGTCTATGAGTACATAAAGAGCAAAAACGCATAACGCAAAAAAAATAACGGACTTGTATCTCTATCGGTACAAGTCCGTTTTTATGTACTATTTTATCGGATCAAGGAATGCAAAGGCGGCATGATGCAGAATGTCGAACTCGTCGGGAGCGTATTTTTCGAGAAGTTCGGTATGTTCACGTTCCCACGCTTCAAGTTCACTTCCCGACAGCGATGCGCCAACTCCCCTGCACGCTTTCATGCGCCCGTTCCAGCTTTCACGGGTGAAATGCACAGGCAGGTCAAGTTCCGCACGGTCGGTCACACGGAAGTATTTCAAAACCGCATCTGCGATAAAAACAGGGTGACGCTTATAGCCTGCGCCTGTCCAGTTCGGGCTGTATCTCAGCACCAGCTGTTCACTTCGTCCTGCAATTTCGTCCTCATCGGGAAGCCACGAAAGCTCCATGACCGCAAGCTTTCCGCTGTTTTTCAGCAGAGCCGCAAGTTTTGGTGAAGTGCGCTCATGGTCGAAGTACCAGAAGCACTGACAAGCCGTGATGAGGTCGAAACTGCCGTCCTCAAAGGCAATATCCTCCGCAGGCGAAACGATAAACTCAATGTCCATGCCGCCCTCGTCCGCAAGGCGTTTTGCCTGTGCTGTCTGCCCCTCGGAGATGTCCGCACCCGTCCACCTGCCGCCGAAACGGTGCATATTCCTCGGTATAACGCCTGTTCCCGTCCCCAGATCAAGACAGCGCTGACCGCTCACGCCCAGCCCTCTCTCCAACAGCACATCATAGAACTCCTTCGGGTAAATGTCACGGTATTTGGCGTAATCGGCAGAAGTTCGTCCCCAGTCAAAGGGCTTTCCGCCGTCAATATCTTTTTTCTCTATAAGCATAGTGTCTCCTTTTTTTGTACAGATGTCCAACCATTACAGATAACTTTAATAATCGGCGAAGCCGCACCATTTCTGTTATTTTTTTCGTTTTCCGAGGTGTTTATTTAAGTTCGATTATAGTAACGCCGTCCTCGCCCTCGCCGTAAAGCCCACGCCTTGAACTTTTAACGCTCGGGTGACGTTTAAGATGCGCACGGACAGCATTTTTCAGCACACCTGTTCCAACGCCGTGAATGACCGTCACTATCGAAACGCCCGACAGCACCGCCTGATCTATAAAGCCGTCAAGTTCATATATGCCCTCGTCACAAGTCATGCCTCTTATGTCCAGTTCTCTGGACAATTTACGTGTAGCCCTGCTCTGAACGCCTTTGGTGGAAACTCTGCCGCCTTTTTTCTTCGTCTGCTTGCTGTCCGTTTTTGAGGACTCATCAAGACGCAGGTTCTTTATGTCCGCTTTTGTCCGCATAGCGCCCATTTGCACAAAGCATATGCCCTTGCTGTCAGGCTCAGTGATGACGATGCCCTTTCTGCCCGAATCCGCAAACGTCACCTTGTCGCCCTTGACGAGCGCCCTCGGCAGAACGTAATCATCGGTCTTTTTCGTGACGGGATTTGCTTCTAAGTAAAGTTTGTCGATAGTCTGTTTCTGCTTGCGGCGTGCGTCTATCGCCTTGTTCGTGAAGTTCGGCTTTTCTTTCTGACGGCGAAGTTCGTCCAGTTCGTCAATAAGTTCCTGCGACTGCTTTTCAACGCTCCTGAGCATCGCCTGCGCTTCACGCTGAGCCTGTTCGAGTGCCGCTTCACGCTGTTCCTCAAAGGCTTTTCGCTCCTCCGCAAGCTGAGTTCTGAGCGTTTCCGCTTCGTTTCTCAGGCGTTCGGCTTCGGCGTTGTTCTGTTCTAACTGCTCCCTTGCGGCTTCAAGACGTTCTATTATCTGCTCGAATTTTCTGTCCTCATCGCTCACAAGCGACTGCGCTTTACTGATAATGCTTTCGGGAACGCCAAGCTTTCGGGAGATAGCAAAAGCGTTTGACTTTCCGGGCGTGCCGATGATGAGCCGATAAGTCGGACTGAGCGTTTCCACATCGAATTCGCAGGCGGCATTTTCGACCCCTGCCGTGTCGAGTGCATACATTTTCAGTTCCTGATAGTGGGTAGTCGTCATAGTTGTTGCACCCTGCGCTCTGAGCTGTTCGATTATCGCCACCGCAAGTGCCGCACCCTCAGCAGGGTCAGTTCCCGAACCGAGTTCGTCCATAAGCACAAGGCTTTCACAGTCGGCTTGCGAAAGAATGTCCACAACTCCTGTCATGTGCGCCGAGAAAGTCGAAAGATCGTTCTCGATAGACTGAGAATCGCCGATGCTGACAAGTATGCTCCCGAACACCGACACACGGCTTCCGTCCGAAACGGGTATCAGCATTCCGCACATGGTCATGAGCGTGAGCAGTCCCACCGTTTTGAGAAGCACCGTTTTACCGCCCGTGTTCGGACCTGTGATGATAAGCGTTTCGTAGCCCTGACCAAGCGTGATGTTCACGGGGACTATCTTTTTCTTGTCGATAAGCGGGTGTCTTGCCTTGTTGAGAAGTATAACTCTGTCATCCGAGATCTCAGGCTCGCAGGCGGACATTTTTGCCGCAAGGTTAGCCTTTGCAAAATAGAGGTCAAGTTCGCAGACTGCATTATAGCTCGATTCAAGCTGTTCCCTTATAGCCGCACAGTCAAAGGACAGCGCCTTGATGATGCGGTTTATCTCGTCAAGCTCCCTGCCCTCGAGTATCTTTATATCGTTGTTGGCTTCAACGACCGCCGCAGGCTCGATAAATAGCGTTGCGCCGCTTGAAGAAGTATCGTGAACGAAACCCTGTATCTGACCCTTATGCTCGCTCTTGACGGGAAGAACATATCTTCCGTCACGCACGGTAACTATGCTGTCCTGCAAATACTTGTTGACCGACTGCGACTTTATCATCTTTTCCAGCGTGTCACGAATGCGCTGTCCGCAGGCGGTTATCTTGCGCCTTATCGAAGCAAGTTCACTGCTCGCTTCATCGGCAAGTTCATTTTCGTCGATTATCGAAACATCGAGCCTGTGTTCTAAATACTTGTCGGGGAACAGGCTGTCGAAAAGGTATTCCAGTTCTGGGCGCTTGACTTCGCACTTTGCGTACCAGTCGGTAAGTGAATTTACCTGTGTGAGCAGTTTTCTTATTGAGATAAGTTCCGCAAGCGACAGAACAGCATTGTTCCCCAGCCTGCCGACTGCCTGCGCCGCACCGTCAAGCCCGAAGAACATGGGCGTTCCGTAGCGTGAGGACATATCCAGCGCCGCCGAAGTTTTTGCGACTTCACGTCTGACAGTGAACAGTTCCGTTGACGGCTGTATGTTCATTGCCGCACTTTTTGCACGCTGAGTCGTACATTCTGCCGAAAGCATCGAAAGTATCTTCGGCAGTTCCAACGCATCCGTGTATTTCTTATTTATTGTATCCATCGGTTTTCCTTTCTTTATCTTTATTAAATAGTATATCGATCAGAGCATTTTATAAAAACCCAGACGCTTGAACTTTTTGCCGTAATGATACTGTACAAAGCCCTCGGTAAAGCTGTCTAGCCGTTCAAGATATTTCTGACTGACCCTTATATTGAACAAACGTTCGTATTCCACCAGCGAGATATACCTGACTATGTACAGCAGTGACTTGTCCATAACAAAGTCATAAAGCCCCTCCTCGCCGTCAGCGCAGTCGGAGCAGGTCAGGTCGCCTGTCGCAAGGTTAAGGTGCATGGCATCGTCCTCCACCTTGCAGCATTTCGAGCAGCAGAGCAGATTCGGCAGAAAGCCCGTTTCGCAGAGCAGACGCAGTTCAAAAATGCACTTCAAAAGTGCTTCATCACGTTCGCCGTTGTCAAGGTAGTGCAGGGTGTTGAGCGTGAGCCGCATAACATTCTCCGAATCCTGCCCGAAAGGAACAGCAAACAGCATTATCTCGGCAAAATAGCAGGCAAGCGCAAGCTTTTTTGCATCGAGCCTTATGTTATAGAACAATCGTTTCGGCTCGGAACTGTTATAGTAAAAGCGAAGCACCCCACGGGCATCACATTTTTCTTCCAGCGAATAATCTGCATAACAAAAAAGCTGCGTTGAGGACAGACTTTTATTGCTTTTCTGTCCTCCCCGAACATAAACGTCGATGCAGCCCAATTTCCTAGTGAGCAGTGTGACTGTTTTCCCTGTTTCGCCCGTGCTGCGCTCAGCGATCACGAGCCCTTCCAGATTTGTCACTCGTCCCTCAACCCCAATGCGTATCTTAAATAGTCCTTGACCTTGCCTGTCCTGACAAATTCTTTCCAGTATCTGTCAGCCCGTTTTTCACGTTCGTCACTTTCTTCAAAGTCAAAGCGTTCGTCATCGTCCATAGTGTGCGCTCCTTTCATTTATATAATGATATTATACCCAAAAGAGCGCATATGATTCATAAAAAGTGTTTATGAAAGCCCGAAGTTCTTGATAAGTGCTTCCTTATTTCTCCAGCCCTCTTTGACCTTGACCCATATATCAAGATTGACTTTTATCTCGAAGAAGCGTTCCAGTTCTTCACGGGCTTCACTTCCGATACGTCTGAGCATACTGCCGCCCTTGCCGATAACGATGCCTTTATGCGAGTCACGTTCGCAGTAGATCGTTGCACGAATATCAAGTATCGGCTCGCCCTTTGTGGTGTCACGTTCTTCCAGCTGTTCGATAGTCACAGCGATACCGTGAGGAACTTCGTCATTCAGGCAGTTGAGTGCCTTTTCACGTATCATCTCAGCCATAAGTACTTTCTCGGGCTGGTCTGTGAACTTATCATCGGGGAAATAGTGCGGACCGTTCTCGGCGTGTTTTTCAAGGTAAGCCATGATAATATCAAGACCCTCGCCGTTGAGAACGCTCACGGGGATGACCTCCTCGAAGTCAGCGACTTTTGAGTATTCCGCAAGCCGTTCAAGAAGTTTTTCCTTGTCGATAAGGTCGGTCTTATTCACCACAAGCGCAAGGTGCGAGCGCTTTTTGAACGCCGCCGCAAGTTCCCTCTCGGCATCTGAAACAGGCTTATTGCAGTCGCACATGAGCAGAGCGACCTCTGACTCCTGAACGGTCTCCTGAACAGCTTTCATCATATGTTCGCCGAGTTTGTTTTTTGCCTTATGTTTTCCCGGGGTGTCGATAAACACATATTGTATCTCATTCTGAGTAAGCACGCCTGTTATGCGTGTGCGTGTTGTCTGCGGCTTATCCGAAACGGCGGCTATCTTCTCGCCCACAAGTGCATTGAGCAGTGAGGACTTCCCCACGTTCGGTCTGCCGACTATCGTTACGAATACATTTTTTGTTTCACTCATATTTCTTTTTCCTTTTTATCCTTTTTTGGGTTATATGTAAGGTCGTTTTTTTCTGTCCTTTTTTTGGACATTGTTTTTTTCGGGAAACGGTTGTGCAAAGCTTTCTTATTTCTTATTTCTTCATTCTTATTTCTTATTTAGACTTAGTTTCTTGCGTTATAATAGAAACTGTCCGCCGCTTCTCTGTCCCTGCCTGTAAAAATTCGCTTCGTCAGCTCACGGTTCTTTATCAGATACCAGTCGCCGAACTCGTCAAACTTCCTCGCTGATGTGGTGACATATGAACGCTTCAACGTGCCGTATCTCTTTCCCTGCGCCTGTCCGTGCTTTTTAAGCCTGCTCGCAAAGTCCATGTCTTCAAGACTGATGAGCGTTTCGTCAAATCCGCCTATCGCATCAAAATCTTTCTTGTAAAACCAGAACATCGCACCGCTTAAATATCCGCCGTTCTTTTTCATGACAGGTATCAGGTTTATCGCAACATACAGCGCCGAAAACGCAATCCCTATCGACATCCTGTCAAACTTAGGGTTCGCTCCGCCGCCGATGTACCTGCCGCCCGACAGCATCCCCCTTATCTCGACCAGCGAATACTTCGTCATAAGACTGTCGGCATCTATCGTCACGACTATCTCACCTTTGGCGGCTCTTACGCCTGTGTTGCGTATCGCCGAGATGCACTTGTCATCGTTGACAAGCACCCTTGCACCGTAATGCCGTGCAACGTCGGCAGTCCTGTCCGTGCATCGGTTGGCAACGACTATCACTTCCACCTTGTCCGGAAAGACATATTTAGCCGCACTCCTCACAGCACGCAGACATTTTCCGATGTATTTCTCTTCGTTGTGCGCAGGGATAACTACTGTAAATTTGTATTCTTCCATGTTTATCACTTATTTCTTTTTTTATCCAAACGTTCTTTACCCGAGGGACGTGTTATAAACCATATCCAGAAAATAACAGAAGCAATAAGACCTGCTATTGCGGCAGGGTACGCCAAAAACCACCCTATCGCCTCCGAGAGCGGCTCAGTGTCGATGTAAAGCACGATACCCACTGCCGCCGCCGCAAGCGCAAATAAAAGCACTGCACCTGCCGCCGCATCTTTCGCAAGCTTTGCAAGAGGGTGCTTTCCTTTGCAGGTCATATCTACCACCGCTTCTATCGCAGTGTTGAAAGCCTCAGCCGCCATGACTGCGCCGATACATAAGAACACCGCCGCCTTTTCCCCCCGTGTGAAACCATAGAAGGGCATGAGCAGCAGGACATAGAACGTGAAACAGAGGTGAACTCTCATGTTCCGCTCGGTTCTGATACAACTCACGATGCCGACGGCGGCGTAATAAAAACCTTTTAAAAACTTATTCATTCGGGTGTGAATGCTCCGAGATCACGAATGTCTCGTCTCTTGAAACGCCCAGTTCGGTAAGTATAGCTTCTTCCTTTTCACGCATGATGCGCTCCTGAAGCGAACTTTCTTCGTGGTCATAGCCCAGCAGGTGAAGCATTGAATGAACTGTCAGGAAACCGACCTCACGTTCGAGCGAGTGACCATATATCTGCGACTGTTTCTGTGCAGTTTCGAGCGAGATAACGATGTCGCCCAGCATCTTTGCGCCTGTCTCGGGATTGTCGTCATAAACGCCGTTTTCGCCGAGCGGAAAACTCAGAACGTCTGTTTCTCTGTCGATGTCACGGAACTCCTTGTTGAGCCTGTGTATCTCGTCATTGTTCACAAGCAGAACACTTATCTCTGCATCATATCCGAACTTTTCAAAATCGAGTACCGCATGGCAGCACTTGCGTATCAGCAGGCGAATGCCTACGGGAATTTTTACCTCTGTCTGTTTGTTTGTTATCAGAACCTTTACCTTATCCATTTTTGTGACTGTTGCCCCTTTCGTAATATTTTTCATACGCCTTGATGATATCCTGTACCAGTCTGTGACGTACTACATCCTTTTCTGTAAAACGGTTTATTGAGATGTCGGAAATATTTTTAAGCACCTTCATCGCTTCGATAAGTCCCGAACGTCTTTGGTCGGGAAGGTCGATCTGAGTTACATCGCCCGTTATGACCGCCTTGGAACCGAAACCCAAACGTGTGAGGAACATCTTCATCTGTTCGGGAGTGGTGTTCTGCGCTTCGTCTAAAATTATGAAGCTGTCATCGAGAGTTCGTCCACGCATATAGGCGAGCGGAGCGACTTCGATGCTCCCACGTTCAAGCTGTTTCTGAAAATTCTCCGCACCCAGCATCTCAAACAGCGCATCATAAAGCGGTCTGAGATATGGATCGACTTTCGTTTGCAGGTCGCCGGGCAGGAATCCAAGCTTTTCGCCTGCTTCAACGGCAGGACGTGTAAGGATTATCCTGTCGACTTCATGCGACCGAAACGCCTTGACTGCCATTGCAACTGCAAGATAGGTCTTGCCCGTTCCCGCAGGACCCACGCCCAGCACGATCGTGTTATCCCTGATAGCATCGGTATATTTTTTCTGACCGAGCGTTTTCGGCTTAACTATCTTGCCGCTCAGAGTAACGCAGATGCCGTCATCAGACAGGCTTTTAAGTTCGTCCTGCAAGCCCTCGTCAACAAGTGAGAAAACATATCTCAGGTTCTGCTCGTTGATACGTTCGCCCTTGCGTGAAAGCGACAGGAGCGTTTCAACAGCCTTGACAGCCTTATCAACGTTCTGCTGTTCGCCCGTTATGCGTATCTCCTCACCACGGTTGACGATCGCCACGTTATACTGTTTTTGAAGTGTGTTGATATTTTCATCGTAGCTTCCAAATAGGTTGAGCATATGCTCGATCTCAGCAACACCGACAGTTTTTTCGTACATCCCTACACAGTCTCCGTTATCAAAATATTTCTCAGGAAATATTATACCACATTTTAATTTAAAATGCAAGAAAAAAAACAATTTTTTTATTACTTTTTTATAAAATTAAATAAGAAAATTTTGACATCGCAGGCAAAGACTTCTTCACAGATCACAGAAAAATGTATGTTCCTGTATCATCACTTTACTGTGAAAAACTGTTTTTCCTCACTTATCAGTCCGCAGACTTCATACTTCACTTCAAGGACTGCACAGCCGTCACGGTATTCCAACTTTTCCTCGCAGGAACGTATCTCGCAGTCCGACAGAAAATTTTCCTCGTAAGCAATTTTCAGCCTGCGCACACGCTCTGCCGCCTGTTCTTCCGTGTAACGCACCTCCGAAAAACACAGCGGCTCACACTGTTCATAGGCTATCCCCACAGGCAGTTCACTTCCTGCGATACCGAGCGGTTCATACCCCTCGGAAAGCGTGCTGTAACCGTCGGGGCGTTCCATATAAAGCGGTATCTCTGCCCCGAAAATGCGGAGT
>CAMVRM010000003.1 GCA_947169885.1 uncultured Ruminococcus sp. | reverse complement strand
AAAACAGCGTCCTTTTTCTCGCTGTTGTAATACTGATACAGCCAGCCGATGATCTGCACCTGGTCTTTCCAGTCTTCTTCGGGAATAACCGAGATCATCTGTTCTAATACACTGCCCTCACGGAGAATATTATCGGGGAACAGTAGAATAGTAAAGTCGTTGATACTGCTGAACATTCCGGGAAGTATTTCTCCGAACGCATTGCACTGTGTTATAAGCAGATACTTATAAAGCGCCTCGGTATCGTTGGCTTCCTTGTAAGCATAGACTTTATCCATGTCAAGTCCTTTAATATCAAGGTGGATAGCTTCATCAATTATCTGCGGCTTGAAATTGTTTGATTCATCGGTAAATACTCTGACATGGCTCGGAAGATAGCCGTTTACCTCCATATATCTGAGAGCAGTAAAACGGTTGAACCAAGTATAGGCAGCTTCTTCCATTGCTTCCTGATAGCCTACGCTTTTGATTTTTTCAATCAGCGAGTTACGCTGTGACTTCTCATCAGGAGTCAGCAATCTGCCCTTTACGCTGTCAACATTAACTTCGCCGCAGTCTGATTCTGAAATCCCGTACTGCAACGCTTTCTGGCTAACACGGGAAATAAGCTCACGCCTTGCCCACACTGCGAATTTTTTTAATGCGTTTTTGTCCATAATGACATACCTCTTATTTTATCTCGATACCGTCACAGCCCTGCATATACATTTTGAGCTGAGAACGGATCTGTTCAATGTACTTGTCAAGATCTTCTTCGCTTTCTATTCTCTTGGTTGGAAATACTATCTGGCGATTGTATGACTTAATAATCTTCTTCTGTTTGGGTTCTTTTTCTGTCTTAGGTTTGACCTCCACAGGCGGCTTTTTCATAATATCTATATTATTGAGTGCCTGATCCTTATGCTGGATCATAGGAGGAAGAAGACCGTCAAGAAGTGCAAGGCTTTCCAGTTCGCCTATACGCTGTTTCTGCTGAGTGTAGAAACGATCAGCCTTTTCAAGCACAGCTTCACATCTTAGATCACCTGCTCCGGCAGAGTGTATCTTTTCCATACACTGACGAACATTTTCAAGCATCTCAGCCCTTTTCTTTTCAAGCAGACGATCATGTCCTTCTCTCACTTGTTTCATAAGTGTATTAAGTTCAGGAATACATTTATAATCAAACTTTGTATTAACTACAACAAGCAGACGGATTCTGTTTAAAGCATTGTTTGCTTCTTCTTCATAAGAAAGATAATCAATCTCGTTATGAAGGTCGTCAAGCATTTTTACAGCTGAATCGAATATCTGAACCTGACTTCTGAAGAATTCCTCGACCTTGTGCATATTATCCTTGCTGTCATACAGGTCATCTTCTTTTTTGATGAGCGCAGAAACAAGTGCAACATTGTCTTTTTTCTGAGAAAGTATCTCATTTGAAAGATCAATTGCGTGTTTTACGACCTGCTTATCAGGATAATTCTTTCCGTCATAACGTCCTAAGAGTTCTTCATAGTGTGTTTTCGTTGAGGTGAATTTATCAATGATAAACGATACGAGACCATCTTCATCAGCCGGAACGTCCATAATATCAAGGAAATCACGGAGGAATTCTCTTGCTTCCCTCATGTTTGAAGCGTTTATGCTCTTACGTTTTGAAACGAGCGTTCTGCCTGTCTCAGATTTCTTTCTGAGCATATCAGGAAGCTTTGGATCGGAAGGCTGAATAGTGTTACCCGCATATTTTACAGTAACCTTCTGATCAACAATAAGTAATGCAACAACAGCGGCAATATCTATTTCACGCCAGCCATATGGTATAGCCTGGTATCTTGTCTGAATATCAGCCATTGAAGTCGGGAGAGACTTAGTGTCCTGCATTTCGAGGTATTCTTCTATTTTGGCTGCTGCATTCTGATTCGGAACATGACCGTCGAACGCAAGCTGTGTTTTCTTTGAAAGAATCTCTATTATGTCATCATCAGTTTCTGCATTTTTCGTAATAAGGTCGAGTTCGCTGTAAACATGGGCAACAAGGTATTCAAGTGACTGCTCGATTTTCGACTTGAAATCACCACTTTTAAGTGTAAGATGTTCACCATCAACGTAAAACTGAGCATTTTCAATCGCTTTGCGTAACGCATCAATAGCTGATGTCTCATAATCATTTGCCTGATCCTGCTGAGTACGAATAATGTCCTGTGTAGATTTAGGCATCTGAGGAACGTTATGCTGCATAACGTACTTTCTGATTTGCATTGCCTTTTTCAGCGAGTCAAAGTACGGTGTCTCGTCAAGTGCAATAATAGCTTCACTGTGAGACTGAGCCATAAGTGTCAGTTCGTTCTTTTCGGTTGTATCAGTAGCAACAGTAAGGAATTTTAGTACCATTCCGCCTGTTACCGCACCAACTGTCTTACCATCAACCATCTGGTTAAAAGCAAAGTCATATTTACCATAGCGGAACTTTTTTGATGTATAAATGTCGCCATATATAATCTGACCGATACGGTCTATAATGTTAGAAGTATCAACAGGCGTTGCATTTATTTCTTTTTGAATGTCCTGTTCTTCATCAGTGAGGAAGTTATAAACATCGCCGGTTCTACCGATATAATTCTGATCCAAGAGTCTTTCAAGAGTTTTTCTTACTTTCTCTCGAAGTATTGTCTTGTCTGCTCTTATGTCATCAGCCATAAGAATAATAATATTATCAATTGTTGCCTTAATGTCATTATTAATGTAACGAATGAGGTATAAAAGCTTTAAAACATCTACGTCATACTGTTCAATGCCAGAATCAGAATCAGCAGCCTTCTGACAGCGCTCTATAACACGTCTGATTGAACCGTCAAGAAAAGTATGAACAGTATCGTAAAAGTAAAATAATGGAACAAGTGTATATTCATCCCTATTTTGAACTTTCTGTGCTGCCTCCTGAAAACCTGAAAGCATGGAACGCTCACCGCCTGAAAAGTGTTTTCCAGCGTTACCATGCTTACGAATTTCATTGAAAACTTTTTGCATGATTATAAACTGATAAGGCACAAACGGATAGTTTACAGCAAATTCATGCGCTCCGCTGTATCCTTTTATATCAAGTAAGGCATCACCGTGTTTGAAGCTGAAAAGATTGCCAAGTACCGAGTCATTTTCCTCATAAAGATTTTCAAGTTCCTTTTCAACAGGAGCTTTTTTGCGAAGAATACGCTTCTGAATTACTTCATCAACGGAAGAAGATGTAAGAGAGAGTCTTGACTTAAATCTTGCCTGAATACGTGAAAATTCATCTGCACGAACCTTAATAATTTCATCAATAGCTTCCTGCCCGGTACACATTACCCAAACTTTACTTCCACATTCACTGCCGATCTTTTCAATCAGAGATTGCAGATTGAGAAGCATATCTGTATCAGTGCCAACGTACTGTCCGACTTCATCGACCATAAAGAGCAGTCTGAAATTATCGGGTTTACTATTTACATATTCTTTAATATCATCTACAAGCTGAGCTATACTAAATTCAACAGCACTCTTGTCATTGAACCAGTTCCGTGCATCTTCTTCACTTAGATCAAGAGCTTCCATAAGGGCAGGAACAATGGCTTTGCCATTAAAAGCAAAAGCTTTTCGCTGTTCAAGCCACGGCTTACCTTTTTTTTCTTCAAAAGCTTTACGAAACGCTTCTGTTTTGCCCTCATGCTCAATATATTTTTCAAGCATTGCTACTTTAAGATTCTCGCCGTAGAATCCGAGGTGATTGTAGAACATCTTTGCAAATACTTTAAGAACGGCTGTTTTATCCTTGTTTATAGAACCTTCAATGTCAATATTGAAAAGTATGGTCTCTGTCTTTCCCTTAGTAGCGTTATCTATAAGCATGAAAGTTGCCGGATCATCAGCAAATTTATCACGGAAGTACTCAACTGTTTTTTTACCTTGAACTACCTTGTTCTCAAGAATGTAAGAAAGCATTTTCAAAAAATGAGATTTACCACTTCCGAAGAAACCTGAGATCCATACTCCTATGTCAGAAGACGGATTAGAAAATGTCTCTCCGTAATAAGTAAAAAATGACATAAAATGCTTTTTAAGCTCGTTAGTAATTACATACTCTGTTACTTCATGATAAAGAACGCTATCTTCATCCTGATCTACTTTTATGACACCATTGACCTTACGGTTGATATCATCATCAAACATATTTTTAATAAGCATAATAAGATCCCCTTATTTACTATTGTGGTTAAACTACATTAAAAGTTCTGTAGTACGGATTTGGTGTCAGTTTGTCAAATAATCTGACGTATTTGCCGTCAAACGTGCCCGGATACATAACAAGGATCGGCGTGGTTGAAAAGTGAGGTTGTAAGGCTTCAAGTAATAAATGTATTCTCATGAATGGGAAGACATCTCCGACACCTGTTATAAACATAACATCTCCAAATTTAAGTGATCCATATTCTTTTATTTTATTAATAAAATCATTTACTCCAACAGTCGATTGGATTTCTCCAATTGTAAACTCACTTCCATCACATTCTTCCATATCAGATATACCGTCAAGAATATCGAGGTCAGCACATATATCCAAAAATATCCTATAAAGATCATACTCAACAATATGGCTTTTAATGGATTGATCAGTGGTTATCTGCTTTACAAAGTGCTTGATTCTCATTTCTTCAGCAGGCTCATAACAAAATATGCGTATATTTACTTCATTGCTGAGCCCTTTTCCTTCGAGGAAATCATCTTCTTGAACAAGTTTTCTGAGCTTATCAAGCCTTTCATTTATATTATTCATAGTTCATTTACCTCACAAACAATTAAAAGCAGAAAGTGCAGCAGTGTCACCGCTATTTCTGATTGAGTTTTCAAGTATAGAGTATATCATCACCGGATTAAGATGGTCTGATTTTGTATTATCAAGATAGCTGTTTTCCACTAAAGTCCTCATGATAACTTGCTTCAACTTTTTTACAGTGCTTTCAGTCCAAGTAGCAACATTGTTGTCTTGTTCCTGAAGACGCATAAAAAAAGCATTCAAATCTATCTTACTAAATGAAAAATCTTGTTGTTTATATTTATTACCTATGACTGTAATCATAAAATCCCAAACCAGCCTATAATATTTCATCATAGAATATAGACAAATCTGTTTTGCAACTTCACTTGACTGTGTTGCTACAGCATAAACAAGTATTCTATCATCTAATGAATTTAATCTTTTTATACAAGCGTGTGCAATATTTTTAATTTGACGTTCGGTAGGGTACTGAAAGAGGTTTTCTGTAATGACCTTATTGATTACATCTTCATCAGTAAGTCCATCATTCAATAATTTGGCTGTAATTCGCATTTCATGAAATAAAAACTGCTCTCTGGTCATTGATGCGTTATATCGAGAATTAACAGATACAGTCTGTTTTTTTTCTGCTGCCATGCCTGAACCACATCCTTTCATGGTTGAATGGCATTCCAACATCTCATACGTTTGTTATATCATAAATGATACTAATGTATTTCAATTTTACTTGTGGATTGATTATTTATTACAGTTACATCTACTTCTTTTCGCTCTTAATTATGGCACTATCACCGCTGCTGACCCATTCATCGATTTCCGAACGCTTAAATTTCCATAAGCGACCTATTTTATGTGCAGGAATACTATTTTTTGGATCATTAACCCAACTTCTTAATGTTACAGGCTTAATGCCGAGATATTCTGCAATCTCCTCTAATCCTACATAGTTTTCGTTGTTTACTGCTTCCATGCGCAATCCTCCTAAGAAAGAATATACTCCTTTAAGTTGAAATCAACAAGCCTAAATTTATAGATATAAGTGAAAAGATGTTTGTGTAAGTTTCACAACTATTTGATATACTCATACAGTTTAAATTATACACTATTAATACTGATTTGTCAAGTACTATGTTATATTTATTTATATTAACGTATATTATTGTGTATACATATTGGATTATAATGTAACAGAGCCATTTTAATGACAAACAAAAAGCACGATTGAGATAATCCAATCGTGCTTTCAATCACTCTAATCCCTGATTATTTTTACTCTTATCAGTACTCTTGCTCTTCCTCGGCTTATTAGCAATTTTCATAGCATCACGTTTCAGCTTTGCCTTCTCGAAGTAGCAAGTCTTTTCACGCTTTGGAGCATTTCTTTTCGCTTCGACTGCCGCTTTGTTCAGCTCATCGGTCAGCGTTTTCAATCTGTCCTCTTTGGTATCAAGTTAAGCCTGCTGGGGAAACGGCTCTGCTACGATCTTCTGTGCCTCGGCATGGTCAAGACGAAGTTTTGCAAGATTTTCCTTGGCACCCTCGATCCTGCCGTCGATGTTGTAGAGTGCGGATTCAAGGCGGTTCAGGTTGTGTGCAAAATTCTCGATCAGCTTAGTGCTGTGAGCAGCCTGACCCTGCAATTTTGCTGTCATGCCGCCGCCCATAGCGGAACTGTTTACGGTAACAGACAGGTCAAAGCCCTGAAAACTGCCGACTTTTACGGGTGTGTCGGCAATCCTGATTCCGAGTGCGGCATCATTCTATTATACCATATCTGTCAAGGTTTTGAAAATTGATTTGCGTGGCAATGAGGAGCGTTTTTCTTTTTCAGAATGAAGTCAAGGAGGTATTTCTATGCAGGCTTAATTTTATCACATTTACGGCTTATTTGCAACCCTTTTCGGCAAAATTCCACTTAGATTCATAATTCCTATGGGTAAAGTAGGAATAATATAGCTAAATTATACCTCAATATTTGTGAAAATCTACAAAAATAGCTTTATCCTATTGACAAATCATATAAACAGGCGTATAATATAGTAAACAGATAGGAATTATAATCTTATCGAGAAAAATAAGGAGGAATATATTATGGCAAAAGTTTATCAGGGAACAGTCGAACTGATCGGAAATACACCGCTGGTCGAGGCTGTCAATATCGAAAAGAGCGAGGGTCTTGAAGCAAGGATACTTCTGAAGCTGGAATACTTCAATCCTGCCGGAAGCGTTAAGGACAGGATCGCAAAGTCTATGATCGAGGACGCTGAGGCATCTGGCAAGCTGACGAGCAACAGCGTTATCATCGAGCCGACTTCGGGCAACACAGGTATAGGACTTGCGGCACTTGCGGCTGCAAAGGGCTATCGTGTTATCCTGACCATGCCCGAAACGATGAGCGTTGAGCGCCGCAATATCTTAAAGGCTTACGGCGCTGAGATCGTTCTGACAGAAGGCTCAAAGGGCATGAAGGGCGCGATCGCCAAGGCTGAGGAACTTGCTCGTGAGATCGAGGGCAGCTTTATCCCTGCACAGTTTGAGAACCCTGCTAACCCCAAGGCTCACCGTGAGACAACAGGTCCTGAGATCTGGAACGATACTGACGGCGAAGTTGACATTTTCGTAGCAGGTGTCGGCACCGGCGGAACTATCACAGGTACAGGCGAATATCTCAAATCCAAAAAGCCCGAGGTCAAAGTTGTTGCGATCGAGCCTACCGATTCTCCCGTTCTAACCGAGGGCAGAGCCGGCGGACATAAGATACAGGGTATCGGCGCAGGTTTTGTGCCTGACACGCTCAACACTGATGTTTACGATGAGGTCATCACCGTTGAGGGTGACGATGCTTTCGAGGCTGCAAAGCTTATCGCCAAGAAAGAGGGCGTGCTGGTCGGCATTTCTTCGGGTGCGGCACTTCACGCAGCTATCGAACTTGCAAAGCGTCCCGAAAACAAGGGCAAGACTATCGTAGCGCTCCTGCCTGACAGCGGCGACAGATATTACTCCACACCGCTTTTCCAGAACTAAACTTCATACACGCTCCAAATAAAAAAAGGGCTGTACAAATTACTGTACAGCTCTTTTATTATTTATCTGCAAAGTCTTGCGATAGCGTTGGCGTACATATTAAGGTTGTACCTGAAAGTTTCAAGGCTTATATGTTCGTCTATGCCGTGCATATTGTTGTTTTCCCACGGGAACTCAGCACCGAAAGCAACACCGCCCGGAGTGTTGTGGACGTATGTAACGCCGCCCTCCGCAACAGGCTCGCCGTGTTCGCCCTTGACATCTTCATACACTTCAAGAAGTGTCCGAACAAACGGACTGTCAGCAGGGACATAGTGCGGCTCCATTCCCGAAAGGTCATCAATAGTAAAGCCTGCATTTTCAAGCGCATTGCTCATGATACCGCCTATCTCGGCAACGGTCTTGTCGATAGGGAAACGTATGTCGATACCGCCCTTTATCCTGCCGTTCTCTGTGTTCAGACAGGTGAGCGCACAGGTCATTCTTCCCGAAACGCTGTCCTCAAAACCAAGCCCGATGCTCTTTCCGTCATATTCACCGTGAGGGAACAGCTTTGCAAGCTCTTTAAGCAGTGCATTTTCGCCGTTGTATTCCGCAAGGAACTTCGTGATCGCATTGTCGCCGTTCTCGGGGCGTGAACCGTGCGCAGGCTTGCCTGTGTACTGCTTTTTACTGTTCGAGAAAGCAACTTCGCATTTGTCGGGGATAGCGTTGATAGTCGTGTTGCTGACGATACCTGTTATCTCGCTGTCGGAAAAATCAGCCGAGAAAGTCAGATGTATCAAGCCCTTTTCGCAGTTCAGCACAGGGAACGAGCCGTCAGGCGTGAACACCATAGGCGGAAAAGTTTCCTGCGTCTGATAGTAGGCGATGTCCTCACAGCCGTTTTCCTCGTTGCCGCCGAAAATTATGCGGAATCCCTTAGACATGGGAACGTCCAGTTCCTGCAAAGCTTTTACCGCCCACAAGACCGCAACCGACGGTCCTTTGTCGTCTATCGTTCCACGTCCGTAGATGATGCCGTCAGAGAGCGTTGCGGCAAACGGCGGAAAACTCCAGCCGTCCTCAGTCGCAGGAACGGTGTCTAAGTGGCTGAGTATTCCGAGAACGGGGTCACTTCCATATGTCATGGAAATGGCGTGATTGCTGAAATTCTTGACTTCCAGCCCGAGCGCCCTGCCCTTAGCTTCGCCCCACGCAAGCGCCGCCGCCGAACCCTCGCCGAAAGGCTTGCCCTCAACAGCTTCGCTCAGGTCAGAACGAATGGAGCATATCTCGTTCAAGTCGGCGAGTATCTCGTCCATGTGTTCGTCAAAATATTTTTCCAGCTTTTCTTTAAGCTGTTTGTCAAATTCTGTCATTATCTTTACTCCTTAATATGCAGACTGAATAGGAGGGAGGATTGTTTATCCTGAATTTCCCAAGCCCTGCGCTCACTTCCATGCAGCTCATGCCGTGCGGCGTTTTTATCCGATAGAGGTGCTTTGTGTATCTCGGGAAGAATTTTCTCTCGGGAGAAAGCAGTCCCACACCGCCGACACGAATTATGCCGCCGTGGATATGCCCCGAAAGTATCAGGTCAGCGCCCCATGCGGCATAGGCGTGAAAGGGCAGGGGAGAGTGAGCCATGAGCAGTTCAAAATGCCTGCCGTCAGGACGTTCGAGAAGACTTGTGAGCAGTTCGGGCGTAACTTTTTTCACTCCGTAGTAACTGCCGTTCGGAAGCCGATAGCATTCTCTCGGAAGAACCAGCCCCGAAATACAAAGCGTTTCGCCCTTTGCCGAAAAAGTCACCCGTGAATTGTCAAGAACGTGTATCCCGAGACTGCGCAGTTTTTCCTCGAAAGGCTCTGCAAGGTGGGGACTGTCATTTTCGTGATTGCCTCTGGTGAAAAAAGTCGGAGCAGTCAGGCTGAGTGCTTTCATTAGGGGAAGCTTGCTCATAACGCCGTCAAAGCTGTCCTCACGGCTGAAAGCATCGCCCGTAAAGCAGATGATGTCGGGTCGGGCAGCTTTGCAGAGTGCTGCAAGTTCCGTGTTCTCAGCTCCGAACTCAGCAAAATGCAGGTCAGACAGATGCAGAACTTTCAGCCCGTCAAGCGCCGCAGGCAGTTTCGGCGAGAACATTTCATACGTATATTCAAAAACACTGTGCTGTCTGCCGTCAAGTGTGACATTGAATTTTCTGCTGCCGATAGGTCTTATGCTCATTATTCCTCCGTGTTTTCAGTCATAAAACGGTTTGTCAGAACCTGTCTTCACAAGAAATGTGCGTGGATTTTCAGCGAGATTTAGTCGATTTCAAGGCGAAAAACCGCAGTTGTGCTGTCGCACTGCAAGGTTTTTCAACGCAGAAAGCGACTGAATATCGTTGAAAAGACACGTACAGAGTCTTGTGAAGACAGGTTCTCATATATTATTTGCGATGACTGTTCCCATTTCAGCGCAGCCGACTCTCTTGCAGCCGTCAGACATTATGTCGCCTGTGCGGAAACCGTCATTGAGAGCCTTTTCAACTGCGGCTTCAACTGCGTCTGCTTCTTCTGTCATGTCGAAAGAATAGCGGAGCATCATTGCCGCCGAAAGGATAGTAGCGATAGGGTTAGCAAGGTCTTTTCCTGCAATGTCGGGAGCAGAACCGCCGCTCGGCTCGTAAAGACCGAACTTTGTATCGTTCATACTGCCCGAGGGGAGCATACCGATAGAACCTGTTATCATCGAAGCTTCGTCTGAAAGAATGTCGCCGAACATATTCTCCGTCACCATAACGTCAAACTGTGCAGGGTCTTTTACCAGCTGCATTGCGGAGTTGTCCACCAGCATATGTTCAACAGTTACCTCGGGGTAATCCTTAGCGACTTCGTTTACGATCTTTCTCCACAGTCTCGAAGAATCAAGCACATTAGCCTTGTCAACGCTTGTGACTTTCTTGCGGCGCTTCATAGCCACCTCGAAAGCCTTGACAGCAATGCGTCTTATCTCCTTTTCGTTGTAGCTGAGAGTGTCGACAGCTGTCATAACGCCGTCAACTTCTTCCGTCTTGCGTGCGCCGAAGTAAAGACCGCCTGTCAGTTCACGCATGATGAGCATATCAAAGCCCTTTGCGGCGATCTCAGCTTTGAGGGGGCAAGCGCCCGACAGCTGAGGATAGAGCAGGCAGGGACGGAGGTTCGCAAACAGTCCGAGCGCTTTTCTTATACCCAGCAGACCGGCCTCGGGACGAAGATTTGCAGGCAGTTTATACCAGGGGGAAGTATTGGTGTCGCCGCCGATGCTTCCCATAAGAACAGCATCGGATGCCTTGCATATCTCAACTGTTTCGTCAGTCAGCGGAACGCCGTTCACATCAATAGAAGCGCCGCCCATAAGCAACTGAGTGTACTCAAATGTGTGACCGAATTTTTCTGCCACCTTGTCAAGCACTTTCATAGCTTCGGTAACTATTTCGGGACCTATCCCGTCACCTTTGATAACTGCAATTTTCTTGTTCATTAGTATCATTTCCTTTCATGTCTAAAATGACTATACTATATATTATATCACAAACTGCCGTTTACGTCAAGGTCATTGTGAAGAGCTTTTCATGTCAATTGCGTATATAGTCAAGCCTTGTCAAATAATAGCGTTTCTTCGCAGCTTAGAACCTGTCTTCACAAGAAATGTGCGTGGATTTTCAGCGAGATTTAGTCGATTTCAAGGCGAAAAACCGCAGTTGTGCTGTCGCACTGCAAGGTTTTTCAACGCAGAAAGCGACTGAATATCGTTGAAAAGACACGTACAGAGTCTTGTGAAGACAGGTTCTTAGTGAAAGCTGTGCAAGTAGTCCATAAAATTCCGCTTGTTTTCCAGAGCAGTAGTTGTCGGTCTGCCCAAATTTTCTCTTGCACCGATAGAGCATTTAACTTCGATCAATGACAGCTCATTCCGTGATTTAGCTTCTTCAAGAGCCTTATCCAGATCATCAAAGTTATCTACGCAAACAGCATTCGGATAACCGCAAGCCTTAGCAATAGCCACGATGTCAATTTGAGAAGCTACCGTAGGCATTCCGCCGACTGTTTCGTGTGCGCCATTATTGATAACGATATGAACCATATTTTTCGGCTTGTTAGCACCGAGAACCGCCATACTTCCCATGTGCATAAGCACAGCGCCATCGCCGTCAATGCACCAAATTCTCTGATCGGGCTTATTGATAGCAATTCCGAGTGCAATAGAGGAAGTATGTCCCATTGAACCTACTGTCAGAAAATCATACTTGTGGCTCTGCCCGTTTGCAACACGGGTCTCAAACAGTTCACGGCTCGGCTTGCCTGTTGTAGATACGATCGGATCTTCTCCGGTTGCTTTAACAATATGCTGAATGATCTCCTCACGGATCATTGTATTACTATTTTTGTATTCAACAGGTGTATCGTAACTGATAGCACCCTTGCGAATAACGAAGGCTACTTGTTTGCCATTTTTGAGAACGGCATCAAAATCATTCATTACAGAAGTCAGCTCATTTTCTGTTGTATCCTTGCTTACGACAAAAGTCTTAATGTCCATATCTTCAAGCAGTTTTACGGTCACTTCGCCCTGATAAATATGCTGAGGTTCATCATGAACACCCGGTTCACCACGCCAGCCGACAATGAAGATCATCGGGATAGCATAAACCTTATCGTTCAGCAGACTTGCCACGGGGTTGATAATATTGCCCTCACCGCTGTTTTGCATATAAACAACAGGTACTTTACCAGTCGCAAGATGATAGCCTGCCGCAAGAGCAGTGCAATTACCCTCATTAGCGGCAATAATATGATGCTCCTGATCTATCCCATAGGTGTGCATCAAATAATTACAGAGCGCTTTTAATTGGCTGTCGGGGACACCTGTGTAAAAATCCGCACCGATAATTTTTACTAAGTTTTCTACTTTCATGAATGAAGCTCCTATCTATTCAATATGTTTCGATACAAATTCTCTATTGTACTGACCGATAATGAGATCGGGTGATTTTTCAGCCTCACAGGATTGACCGAATTTTTGAGAATATCAATATCCTGTTCTGACTTCACATCAGGAACACCCAGATCAAGACGATCAACAATACTCCCGAATAATTCAGCGGCATCAGCAGCATTATTACAGCCCATAGCTTCTGCAATGTCGTTAAAGACAGATTTGAGATATGCCGTACCTCTGCTGTCAATGCAAGCTTCAACATGGTCGATCATATACGGAAACAGCGCCTTGACACATAACGCCGCCGCATGACCGTGAGCTATACCGTACAGACTTGTCAGCTTGTAGCACATCGCATGACCTGCGGTTGTCTGAGTAATATTTATCGCTTTGCCTGCAATATTAGCGGCTCTGAGCATATTTTGGTTGCCGTCCTCGGTATTGTCAAGGTATCCGTCCATGTTCTCCATAATAAGACGGATAGCCTGTTTGGAATACTCCTTGCTTTCATCGGTGCTGTTGACCGACCAGAAACTCTCTATCGCATGACAGAAAGCGTCCATCATGGTAGCTTTCTTCTGATAGGTTGGAAGCGTTTTAAGTACGCTTGCATCGAACAACACCGTTTCGGGAATACAGCTTTCATGTGTGACGGATTGCTTTTCGCCATTGTAGTAAATTACCGCATAGCGAGTGGCTTCACTGCCTGTTCCTGCGGTAGTCGGGACAGCGAAAAGAGGTATATTATTCGGAACTATCTCTTGTTTCAGATAATTGCATTCACTATCCATATCAGCATACAGCTTGATACACTTCGCAACATCTATCGCACTTCCTCCGCCGACAACAGCGATCATGTCACAGCCGTTTTCGTGAAAGGCTTGCACGCCCTTTACTACGCTTTCATATTTCGGATTAGGCTCGAAATCGCTGAAACGTACCACTTTTATCCCAACTCTGTTTTCAAGGCTTTTGAAATAGTCGTCCAGCTTTAAGAACCCGATAGAATTATCACACACAAAAAGTATTCTTTCAGCGCCTGAATTTTTGAAATATTCATCAAGTTCGGAATAGTCCGTGCTTGCGGTCAAAATGTTCTGCATAGCTTATTCCTCCGGTATCAGACGGATAATATCCTTGAACGGCATACAAATATCATCACATTCCTTAGCACGATGATGTTCAAGTATCATCTTAGCGGCGTTCTGCATTGCGGGGAAACCTGTTCTTGTTAGCTGATTTGCGTAAATAACGATATTCACGCCACGTTCCTTAAATTCTTCCTCAGTGACCGTATTAAACGAGGTCGGAACAACAACGACAGGAGTTGTGCTGTCCTTAGCACGGAACTTTTCCACGAACTCAAATATCTCAGCAGGGTCTTTCTTGCGGCTATGTATCATTATCGCATCTGCGCCTGCTTCGGCAAAAGCAAATGCTCTTTCAAGTGCATCGTCCATGCCCTGCTCCAGGATAAGGCTCTCGATTCTTGCACAGATCATGAAATCGGGAGTTTTCTGAGCCTTTTTGCCTGCACGTATTTTCTCACAGAAATCGGGAATAGCCGCCTGTGTCTGTTTTACTTCCGTTCCGAACAGACTGTTTTTCTTTAAGCCGGTTTTGTCCTCGATAATGACCATTGAAACGCCCATACGCTCCAATGTTCTTACGGTATACACGAAATGTTCTGTCAGTCCGCCGGTATCGCCGTCAAAAATTATGGGTTTAGTAGTAACTTCCATAATATCGTCAATGGTGCGGAAACGGCTTGACATATCTACCAGCTCAATATCGGGCTTGCCCTTTGCGGTAGAATCACAGAGAGAGCTTACCCACATAGCATCAAATTGTCTTGCACCGCCGTTTTCATAAACAACAGTATTTTCCACAATAAGCCCCGTCAGACCGCTGTGAGCTTCCATTGCTGTAATTGTACCCTTCATAGCAAGAGCCTTGCGAAGTCTGCTGCGGCGCATATCGGGAGTAGAAAGCTCTGAGCGTGAACGGCTTTCAAGCTCCTTATACTTTTCATCATATGAATAGGGATATTCGACCAAACGTCCGCCGTAGCTTGCAAGAACAGATGTGACTTCATCACGGATAGGCTTTTGGAAACCGCTTACCCAATCATCACCGTGGACAACTATATCAGGTTTGAGCGTTTCAAGATTTTCCTTGTAGCTGAGTGTTTTCTGCTCGACTACCTTGTATACACCGACTATATTTTCAAACATTGCCTTACGCTCTGTAAACGGCAGAAGCGGAAACCTCTTGTAGCTCACAACAGCTTCATCGGAAAGCACACCGATAATAAGCTTGCCGAGACGAGCCGCCTTTTTTATGAGCGCAATATGACCGCTGTGGATCATATCGGTTGAGAAACACATATAGACCTTGCGGTTCTCTATCTCCTTTAACCGAGCAGAAACAACAGCTAAATCTTCGGGATTGTCAATCTCAGCACAGAGCCTGTCCGTAAAATCAAGAGGAACGATATTCTTATCCTCAATTTCATTCAAAGCGTTTTCGGCATAGCATTTACGCTTTTTTTCATCACCGCTTTCGCAAAAGGCAATGATCGCATCAAGCCACTTTCTCCAATCATCTTTCAGGAGTTTGTACAACGGCTGTGCCGCCATAGCATCATTGAAAAACTCAATGCCGACTTTCTGTATTTTACCGTCTGTGATAACAGCCTTGAAATCCTTTTCGGGAAGTTCAAGCGCAGAACTTACGGTCATACAGCTTGTCTCGGAAGCCAATACATCATCGAATACTGTATTTTCAAAGACAAGATCGCCGTGCATAAGAATAACATCATCGTCTTTCAGATATTCTTTTGCGCAGTAAATGGAATAGATGTAATTAGTCTTATCATAGACAGGATTCTTGACGAACGTAACGTGGAGCGGCAGATCAAGACTGTTGCAATAATTGACAAGTACGCTGTCAAAAGCGCCTGTTGTCATGATGACCTCTGAAATGCCTGCATCAGCGATCATTTTGAGCTGGCGGCTGAGGATCGTTTCTGTTGCCGAGATCACTGTCATACATTTAGGGTGTTCGCTTGTGAGGGAACCCATTCGAGTTCCAAGACCTGAGTTTAGGATAATAACCTGCATGGTCAACGCTCCGTTCTTTAATAAATATCAGACAAAATTTGATTTTTTCGTTGTCTGTAAAGCAATTCTTCATGTTATAGTATATCACAGCTTTGTTGATTTTGCAAGTGTCTGTAAACAGGTTCTTAACTTAAAAGAACATTGAATCCATTCATAATGGTTCTTCCGATAGGACTGATCCAATCATCATCCTTGAGTATACCGCTTATGTTGTCTAATAATAACTGTCCTTCACCTGTGAGCCATATTCTTCCTTCGCCAGTATAACAATTTCCGACCATTACAGCATTTTTATCATAATTATTATACATCCATTTTTCGTCATATTCATCGCTTTCCGGACTGACTTGACATATGCCATATGATAACTTATCAAAGATTTCTACTTCCTGTCCGCAATCTGTATCGCATACAATTCCTGAAAATTCTTCAAAAAATGCTTTCTGTATATCTGTCAAGGTTATGCCGTTTTCTTTACACTCGGCAATCAGACTGGAAATATCAACTTTCCTGCCTTCACACCACCCTCCGCTTTTAAGACGTTCGTAAGTTTTAGGCGAGATAGGAGCATGATAATCGTATTCGACTTTCATAAAATAGTCAAAAAGCTCTTCAATGCTGTCTGCGATTTTCTTTTTTGACTGATTATAATAACAGCCGTCATTAAGCAGATAAGCACTCTCTATCGTATTTCCATCGAGGAAACCACGGCAGTCGGAATTTACGATCGTTCCTATAAAAACAGCTTTCTGATCGAATTCAGACCAATATTTGCAGGGATTGAAAAACGGCATAAAATAGAAACGTAATCTGTCACCGGAACTCTGTTCGATTCTGTCAATATAAAAGTTGCCGTATTCTTTGACAAGTTCCATTACCATTTCTCCCACAGTAAGACAATCATCACTTATTCTTTTTTTGCAATTTTCCAATTGATGTTCAAGTGTTCCGTTAATGGTTCTGAAACCGGAATTGTTTTTTATATCGTTAAAAGTTATCATACTCATTCTTCGCCTCCGAATGTTAAATCACAATTTTTGCATCACTTTTTGAAAACAAATAGATCAACTGTTATCGCCTAATATATCTATCTTACTCTCATTCAATTCTTTAACAATTTTGATAAAATCGTTATATTCATCAGCATTTAAATGAGTAAAAGTTTGGTTAGACCGTATGATTTCATTGGTAAGTCTTTTAATTCTTTCAATGGCATTTGCCCTTAGTCCGCCAGCTAATTTCCAAATCGCATGGTGAAAAATGATCTCTGCAATAGTTAGTAGTTCAGTATCTTCAGCACCTTCAACTAATTCCCAGTACATTCTTCCAATATTAGCTTCATTCAAAGGGTGTTTCTTAAAATAACTTTCAATTAAGTCAATCGTAATGTTTTTTTCTTCAAAATAGTTGTTCTTTTCTATAATCATATTAATCCCTCACTACTTAATTCGTATGTTTTTTAGAACGTAAGTTCCGTCTGAATTCTGTCGGTGTCTGCTGTGTGATGCGCTTGAACTGTTTCATAAAATAGCTTTCTGTTGAATAGCCGCACAGATCAGAGATCTGCGAAATGGAGCGGTCGGTCTGTGCGAGCAGACGCTTTGCCATTTCCACACGGAATTCTATCAGTTCCTCAAACATACTTTTTCCGAACAGCTGTTTATAGTGCTTTTGCAGAGTGCTTTTCGGAAGACCGCATTCCTCACAAAGCATCTCGACAGTCCAGTGTTCCGACGGTTTTTCTTTAAGCTTTTCACGCAGACGAACAAGCTTTTCATTCAGCGCTGAGCGGCTGTTCATGTGTTCGGGCGCTGTATTCCGCTCTATTGCATCTGGAACAGCGGTGTACAGTATCTCCAATGCCTGCGTAAGCACCGTTACATAGTGAAGCCAGCTCACATCATAAACACGGTCATGTTCACCGAACGAAAGCGAGATAAGACCAAACTTCCGTTCGTTCAGATGCAGCGGCGAGACATACACTATCTCGGGTTCGGTACTGCCTGAAAGAAACTCAGATGCTTTTTTCAGGGAGGGGATATGCCCGTGTATCTGCGGAGTTTTATCCGCTTCGCATGAGGCGGCAAAACGATATTCTCCCGAATTATCACAAAGATAGATACTGACTTTCTGCATCTGATAAATGTTTTGGCTGTGATACAGCGCACATCTCAAAAGATCGGGGATAGTTTTATTCTGAGCAAGATCGGGAGCAATGTTTATGCCGAACATAAGTTCTGACCACATTCGGGGAACAACAACGTTTT
Source organism: uncultured Ruminococcus sp. (assembly GCA_947169885.1). Classification (GTDB taxonomy): domain Bacteria; phylum Bacillota; class Clostridia; order Oscillospirales; family Ruminococcaceae; genus YE71. The sequence continues at coordinate 99,781 of CAMVRM010000003.1, read as the reverse complement.
GATCTGTCAGCAGCTGCTGTGCAGGAATGTTGGTGCATCCGCAGGAACTGCCTATCAGGAATCCGCTTTTCTGACGTTCGACTTTTCTGCTGAGCAGTCCCGTCATATTGCGGTAAAGACGGCGGACGGCATCTGCACCGAGCTGAAAATGATTGCGTGCATAAGTCGTAAGCGTAACATCAAGATTTGCGGTAAAAGGATAACCGTCATATCCTGTCACTGCTACGTCTTCGGGAACACGTATGCCGCCCGATGTGAGCGTCTTGATAAGCGAAACAGCCATAACATCATTTCCGCAGACAATTGCTTCAGGCATCGGCAGTTTTCCCGAGAAAAGCTTTTCGGCATACGGCATGACCGAATCATACCAGAATGTGCCGTATTCAAAATAGGTATCGTCAAAATACAGACCGTGCTGTGTCATTCGGTCTTTCCATGCACGCAGTCTTGTTTGTGCCTGCAAGCTGTCTTTCGGTCCTGTCAGACAATAAATGCGTTTATATCCATGAACTTCGATCAGATGCTCTACCACCTTGCCGAATTCGTCATAATCGTCATATTGTGTGCTGTCAAACACGGGATGAGTGCGTTCATCGACCGTCATGACATATTTCTGCGTTTCAAGCAGTCTCTGTTCGATCTCTGCGATGACGGGCGCACCCATAGTTGGATCGTCTTTAAGATACAGAAAAGCATCAATATCCTCAAAACCGATCTGTCGGAATATCTCACGCTCTGTCTGTGAATGAGCGGAAACATTGCTTTCAAACTGTATAAGCGGTGAAAAAATGACCGCATCACAGCCGCAGAGCCTGATCTGACTTATAGCACCACGCAAAATATCCTGCATGAACACTCTTGCAAGTACAGGAGCGATAATTCCGATTAGGTATTTCTTATCCATACGCATCAGCCACCTCTCTATTGTACTATTATATCACACTTATCCGAATAAATCAAGACAATATTACAGTTAATGCAAATAAAACTTAGTTATTTTAGATAATTATTTATTGACATTTGCAGAAAAATGCAGTACAATGTAACTAACCTCGAATATAAATTAAAATTTTTCACAAATTTGGCTAAGGGAGGAAAAAATAATGCTGAGTAAAAAGATCGCCGCCGCACTGTTAGCAGCGGCAATGTGTACGTCCTCGATGACAGCACAGTTCCCGACGTTTGCATCGTTCTCTGTGTCTGCCGAGACGGTCACTGACATTCCGCAGGACTACCGCACTGCCTGTGACTGGATATGGAAGAACCGTATCGAAACGGAGAGATCGTGTGAGGCGTGGTCAACGATCTACGACCAGATAATTGCAGGAAACGGCACACTGCAATATATCCTTATCTGGCAGTCATATGAGAAGATCACACTTGCACAGCGTCAGAAGCTGTCGAAAATGCTTGAAGAAGCTGTCAACAAATGGAATGACTGCCTTGTAGGATACGATGACTGGCCGATAGATCATGTAAATGTTAAGGTAGTCGGATATGCAGTGCTTGACGAGAGCTGTATCCTTGACCGTCAGCCTGACGAAGTTGTGTATACTCAAACAACTTCTTCGTGGCTGCATGATGACATGATCTCAAGCGGCATGGGCAATTCAAGCGTTCCGAATATCCAACCTGCCGAGCCTGTTGATATTTCCCGATATGTCCACTGGAACGACAAAAACTGGAGTTATCAGGGCAGTTATGACAACCGCTACGATATGTATCTGCATGGCATCACGGGCATGATAGACATGGGAGGCTATGGCTATCACTACGGACAGATACTTTCCGATAAGTCAGTGCTTGGACTTATTGACGGCACGACCAGTCAGCACATACTTCTGCATGAAATGGGACACGGATTCGGTTTTCCCGATTATTACGGCGGTGAAGGGGAGTCGGACGGTTTTCCTCCCGGAGGTTTCCCCGGCGGCGAGGGTTCGATCATGATGGCAGGTTCATGCGGTTATATAAACACCTTCGATAAATACTTCGCTCGCTACACATGGAGCAAGATAAAAGATGAACCCGGCAGATTTGACCTGAAAAGCATTCAGCCGATCGCTGATACCACTTCAACGGCTGAATTTACCGATGAGATAACCGCCATTGACCTTAACACTAACGGATATTCATCTGTAACATTCAGGAACAACGGCACATACCGTTTTCCTGCTGAGGGCTACTTTGACAGCGACAGCAAAAATCTTGCATTCTATGAAGTCGGAGACAAGGTGTCTGTCAAATTTACATATGACCCTGCTGATGCAGTTATCAAAAACATCGAATATCTTGATCTGATAGTTGATTCAACTCCTGCATATCCCGAGATAACGAATATAGAGTACAGCGATAAGTTTCATCAGATAAGATTTTCATGGAAACCTGTTAGCGGAGCAACAAACTACGGCATTGCAGTATATCTTGCAGGCAAGTGGAGAATACAGACGCAGAACATTTCCGCTTCTTCAACAAGCTACACCACTCCCAAAAACATGACCCCCGGCAAGACCTACAAAGTAGCTGTTGCCGCAAAGGTAAACGGCACATGGGGCGTTTCCGAGGCTATCAAACACGCTGTTAGTGTCACTGTGAAGTAATTGTAAAAACAGAAAGGCTGATATTATATGAATAATAGTATAAAACGGATCACTTCATCGGCATTGGCACTGCTCATGTGCGGCTCGATGATCGGCGGAAACGCTCTTATGCCGATGAGCAAAACGGAACAGATAAGTGTCTGTGCCGCTTCTATCAATGATATGCCGAGCAAATATCAAAGTGCGGCAGACTGGATATGGCAGAACCGTGTTGTTCGTGAAAACTCTTTGGGTTCGCAGAACCGCCGCTGGAATTCGCTTTTCGACCAGATAATTGACGGCAAGGGAACATTGAACTATGTTGTTCGCTGGCATTCTGAGAAAACTATCACATACGAACAGCGTCAGAACCTTGAAACTGCATTGGAGGAATGTGTCAACGCATGGACAGACTGGCTTGTAGGTTATGAAAACTGGCCTTATCAGCACGTTGATGTAAGTATTGTCGGCTGGGCTGTTGCAGACAGCTCTCTTCTTCTCGATCTTCATTCCGATGAAGTTGTATACACCGATGTTCAGCAGTATGTGATACAGCCGGGAGAAAGCAGTAATATTCCGACAGTCATGGCAAGCGCCCCTTCCGAACTTTCGAGATTCGATCATTTTTCGGATAAGAACTATGAATATCCCGGCGGACTTGACAAACGTTTTGATATGTATATCTGGGCAACGCAGGGTTTCCCCGACATCGGCGGCTGCGGCGGAGACTGGGGTCAGAGACTTAGCGACACATACTATCTCGGGCTTGCAAACGGAACGACCACTCCGCACGTTCAGATACATGAAGTGGGTCATGGATTTGGCTTTACGGATTTCTACGGCGGTGAAGGGGAGTTGGACGGTTTTCCGCCGGGAGGTTTCCCTGTTGACGGCGGCGGTTCGATAATGATGGCAGGTTCTTCAAGCGTCATCACCGATTTTGACGGATGGTTCATGCGATACACATGGAGCAAGATCAAGGACGAGTCGGGCAGATTTGACCTTGAAAATGCAAAGCCTGCTGTTTCAACTGCCGAATTTACCGATGAGATAACCGCCATTGACATTAACACGAACGGTTATTCTTCCGTAACATTCAGGAACAACGGCACATATCGTTTTCCTGCTGAGGGCTACTTTGACAGCGACAGCAAAAATCTTGCATTCTATGAAGTCGGAGACAAGGTGTCTGTCAAATTTACATATGACCCTGCTGATGCAGTTATCAAAAACATCGAATATCTTGATCTGATAGTTGATTCAACTCCTGCATATCCCGAGATAACGAATATAGAGTACAGCGATAAGTTTCATCAGATAAGATTTTCATGGAAACCTGTTAGCGGAGCAACAAACTACGGCATTGCAGTATATCTTGCAGGCAAGTGGAGAATACAGACGCAGAACATTTCCGCTTCTTCAACAAGCTACACCACTCCCAAAAACATGACCCCCGGCAAGACCTACAAAGTAGCTGTTGCCGCAAAGGTAAACGGCACATGGGGCGTTTCCGAGGCTATCAAACACGCTGTTAGTGTCACTGTGAAGTAATTTGTTCTGAGTAGAACAAAATTGCTGTTTTATGTAAAAATAGAGACTGTGCGGAGCAAAACTCTGCACAGTTTTTTCTTTATGGTTATTTCTTAGAACCTGTCTTCACAAGAAATGTGCGTGGATTTTCAGCGAGATTTAGTCGATTTCAAGGCGAAAAACCGCAGTTGTGCTGTCGCACTGCAAGGTTTTTCAACGCAGAAAGCGACTGAATATCGTTGAAAAGACACGTACAGAGTCTTGTGAAGACAGGTTCTTAGTAACTGATATTTTTGACTATTGAAAAAACTCGGAAAATGTGTTATAATAAACAAAAATATTCTCAATATATCATGATGAGAAACAGAGACATATACAAACAAATGTTTCGGACGGGAGGCATATATGAACGATACAGATCACAAAGTTTTGATGATAGACGATGATGAACTGATAGCACGCTCAACAGCAGAATATTTCAATATCTTAGGTTTAAAAACAGCATATGTCACAAGCTATGATGCGACGGTGGAGTTTCTTGATACACATGAAATATCCTTGCTTCTGCTCGACATAAACCTCGGCGGCAAGTCGGGTTTTGACCTGTGCAAAAAAGTTCGGGAGAGCTATGATATGCCCATACTTTTCATAAGCGCACGCACAAGCGATGACGATGTTATCATAGCGCTGAACATCGGCGGCGATGATTACATCAAAAAGCCCTATACACTTGGCGTTTTATTTGCAAAGGTCAAGGCGATACTCGGCAGATACGAAAAGGCAAGGGAAGCGGCACAGCTTGCGGCGGCAGGCACGCAGGAAAAGACGATCCGGACAGATGAGGGCAGGATATATTTCCGTGAGGGCGTTTATCTTGATACCTCCATGCACAAGCTGATGACCCACGGCAGGCAGGAAGAATTCAGAGCAATGGAATATAAACTGCTCACCTATCTGCTTGAAAACGCAGGCAGAGTTGTGACGAAGGAAGAACTGCTGAAAAACGTATGGGAGGACGAATACACGGGCGACGGAACTATCTCCGTGCATATCCGTCATATCAGAGAAAAGATAGAGCCTGACCTCAAAAATCCTGCTGTCATAAAGACTGTGTGGGGCGTGGGCTATGTTGTGGAAAAGGATGCTCTTTTTCATGGTGACGGCGCATGAAAAGCTATATCATGATAACCATTCTGACGGCGGTGATATTTCTTGCGGGTATCATTCTGTTCGCTGTTCTGACTTCACAAAACGTCACACAGGACACCTCACGGCAGACGATAACTGCGCTGAATGATATTGCAAGAACTGCCGAAAAACATCGTTCGGAACTTGATATACTCGGTGATACGGGCTATGACGGCGGTTTTGTAATTTTGGATATGACCGACAATGTGCTGTATTCCAATATCAATGTAAAAGACGAACTGACAGCCGAAACGGCGATACAAAAGCGTTATCCCTATCAGTATCTGAAAGATGAAAGCGGTGTATGGGGCTGTGTTATCATGCTCGATGACGGGCTTGACAGATACAGAACGCTTCGGTATCGTTTTATTATGGGAATGAGTGTCGGCGGTCTTATCATTCTGCTGGGAATGACAGGCTTCGGAGTATACTTAAACAGTAACATTATCACACCGTTTCGTAAAATGCAGTCTTTCGCAGGCAAAGTCGCAGAGGGCAGACTTGACGAACCGCTCGAAATGGACAGGGACAATCTTTTCGGTGCATTCTCGGAGAGCTTTGACATAATGCGTGAGGAGCTTGCCGCATCGAAACAGCGTGAACTTGAATTGCAAAAGAAAGAGCGTGAACTTGTGGCATCGCTGAGCCACGACCTCAAAACGCCTGTCACGGGGATAAAGCTTGCAGCAGAACTTTTGCAGATGCGTTTTTCCGTCAAGGCTGAGAACTCCGACAGCGATATAACTTTCGGCAGGGACGAGATAGACAGCATGAATGACGGCGTGGACGGGATCCTGCAAAAATCGGAGCAGATAAACGCACTTGTGAGCGACCTGTTCACATCGACACTTGATGATCTCGGCGAGTTCAAGGTCAACTGCCGTGATGAAAATTCGGGAGTGCTTGCCGATATTGTGAAAAGCTGTGATGATAAGCATTATGCGGTCATGGAAGAACCGCCTGCCGTTATCATCAGTATCGACAAAAAGCGTATGGCGCAGGTCATCGGGAATATCATCTCAAATTCCTACAAGTATGCTGATACTCCGATAAATGTGGATTTTAAGCTGTCCGAGGGCTTTCTTGAAATGCGTATTCAAGACCACGGGCATGGCGTTTCCTCAGACGAGATAGAACTTATCACCAACAAATTCTATCGTGGCAGAGCGTGGGCTGAAAGCAGTACAGACGGCAACGGTCTGGGGCTGTATATTGCAAAAACGCTGATGAAAAAGATGAACGGCGACCTTACCGCCGAAAGCGACAGCGGTCTTGCAATAACACTTATAATCCCACTAAGTTAATTATTATTCCGGAGCCATGTTCAAACTTATGAAAGCCCCGAGCATTGCCAAAAAAAGGTTCAAGCTAAATGATAGTGCGAGGGAATCGAGCCGTCCGCCCGAGGACCCCGAGCATCGCAAACGATCGGTTTCAGCAAAACGAAAGTGCGAGGGCAATGAGCCGTCCGCCCGAGGACCCCGAGGACTCATTTAAGAAAAATATAAGAAATTTACAAGAAAGATTTATGGAAGAATTTCCCGAAGTCATGTATAATATCCTTAGAACAGCAGAAAAAGTCTGCGGAAAGGATTTTATATATGGCTTCTTCTATTTTAAGAACAGAAAAACTTTGCAAATCATTTTCAAACGGCGGCACTCAACAGCACGTTATCAAGAATCTTGACCTTGACATTAACGAGGGCGACTTCACAGTTATCATGGGTTCGTCGGGTTCGGGAAAGTCCACCTTGCTTTATGCTCTTTCGGGTATGGATAAGCCCACGCTCGGTAAGATCTTTTTCGGAGATACGCAGATACAGGACTACTCCAACGATCAGCTTGCACAGTTCAGACGGGGCAACTGCGGATTTGTCTTTCAGAGCGTGTATCTGCTTAACGATCAGACAGTGCTTGACAATGTGCTGACAGGGGCGCTCATCGTGCAGAAAAACACTCCCGAACTTGTGAATAAGGCAAAAACACTCCTGAAAAAAGTCGGGCTGAACGAGGAAGACCGTAAGAAATACCCCAATCAGCTTTCGGGCGGCGAGGCGCAGAGAGTGGGGATCGTTCGTGCGATAATCAATGACCCGAAGATACTCTTTGCAGACGAGCCGACAGGTGCGCTAAATTCCGCATCGAGCCGTGATGTGCTGGACATCTTCACCGAGATACACAAAAACGGTCAGAGCATCGTCATGGTAACACATGACCTGAAAACGGCTCTTAGAGGCACAAGAGTGCTGTATCTGCGTGACGGCGGCGTTGTGGGCGACTACCGCATGAAGCCATACGGTGAGGACGATAAACAGGAACGCCGTGCAGGTCTGACGGCTTTCCTTGAAGAAATGGGCTGGTAAGGAGTGAGGACATGAAGATACTTCGCTTATCGCTTTTCAAGCTGAAAAAGAACAAGAAGGAAGCTGTGGCTATCGCTTTTCTCACGATGATAACAACGCTTATGCTGGCGGTGTTCATGGCAAATATCTCAAAGGCGAACAAGGCTTATGATGACAGCTTCGCACAGGCAGGGGCAAAGGATACTATCGTTTTTATAAACAAAGACAAATACCGTGACGAATACAAGCAATTGCTTGAAACAGACTTCGGCATCACTGACATAACCGAGACAGAAGCCGTATTTGTTGATCTGCTTGATTATGTAAACAACAATGGCGAGGATCGCAGTTATAAATCATTTTTCGTTACCGAAAAGGCAGAACGGAAGATAGAGGATTTTGTCAAGACTGACAAAATCTCTGATGAGGAGATAGAAAAGCTGGAACATCCTATATGGCTGCCTATGTTTTTCCATATCAGCGAGGGTTACAAGCCGGGCGATACGCTGACTGCCTGCAAGAACGGCAGAGAATATCCGTTCACCATAGCAGGCTTTTACAAGACAGGATTGTATAACGATCCGGGCTATGGCTATAAAATGGTCATTTCCGATAACGATTATGAGCTTTTCAAGCTGGTATTCAGCGGCGGCTATGACGGGGAGTGTACTGTGCTTTGCTTTGACTCCGAAGGTACTGCGTATACCGATGAAGCACATATAGAAAAGTGTGAAAGCATCAGCGGAGAAGGGATCAACGCCTATTATTATCGTGACGGTGTACGGTTTGAAAAGGCAAATTCTCTGCAATTCATCAATATGTTCATGTATTTTCTGGCGTTTTTCTCCGGGATAACCATGCTTTCGGCGGTTCTTATGATAATGCACCGCATAACCAATGACATACAAGACCAGATGCAGCAGATAGGTGTTCTCGAAGCGCTGGGCTACCGTTCCCGTGAAATATCACTTTCATATGTGTACGAATATGTGATGACCGCAGGCATCGGTGCGGTGCTGGGCGCTGTCGGAGCATTTCTTGTAAGTCCGCTTATGAATAAAGGCATACAAAACATGATAGGCAGACCCGTGACAGTTAAAACAGAGGGCGGAATGATACTTCTTGCAGGGTCAGCCGTTGTGGTGCTTGTTACTGCTTTTGCGCTGATAAAGGCGGCAAAGGTCAAGAAATATCCGCCTGTTGCGGCATTCAGAAAAGGCATACGCACACACCATTTTGACAGGAACATACTTCCGCTGGAAAAGTCAAAGGGAAACATCAATGTCACGCTTGCGATGAAAAGCTTTCTCGGCGATATGAAGTCTGCTGTCGGAACGGCTGTCTGCATAATTGCGGCAGGCACGGCTATACTTTTCTGCGTGACAGCTATGGAATTTTTCGGACACGGCATTGACGGTCTTATGTCAATGACAGGTGATGACATTGTAACTGAGGTGGAACTGCTAAACGGCGTTGACGCTTATGCGGTAAGGGACGAGATAGCCGAAATTTCGGGAGTGAGAAAAGCACTCGTGGACTATAAGGAGGGGTATCTTTCCGTCAAGGGAACTGAATACGGCGGTACTGCGGTAATATTCGATGATTATAATGATTCGGAGAACATAAAGCTCATAGACGGCAGATTTCCCGAACATGACAATGAAGTTATGATAACTGTTCAGAGAAAACAGCTTGTGGGTACGGACATCGGTGACAGCATAGTTATCAAGGGCAGCGGAACAGAAACTAAGTTCATCGTCACGGGTATGACAAGCTCAATTATGAATAACGGAACAATGCTGTATATGACCTCTGAGGGCTACTGCCGTGCCTGCCCCGATGCACGTCCGAACATTATTTCGGTATACCTGAAAGACGGCGTGACACAGGAGCAGTTTGAGGAAAAGCTGAACGAGAAGTTCGGCACTTTTGCAAAGGACAGCGTGGAGGCAGGTAATGTAAGCGGCACTCTTGAAGAACGCATTCGTGCGGCGGCAGATGAAAAGCTTGCTTTGCTGACCTCGCAGTACGGGGTAACAAATATCGACTATGCAGTAGTCGTGGACGGACAGCTCATCACGGGAAACAGCAGGCATTTTATCATAAAGGACGTTTTCTCGCTCATGACATTGGCGGAGCAGGAATTGACTAATGTTTCTGCGGTGTCGGAATACGGCTCTATCGGTGCAATGATCGTGCTTTCCGTAGTTGTAGCCGTTATCCTGGGGCTTATCGCTTCATCGAATGTGAAACGTCAGCGCAGGAAACTTGGTATCATGAAGGGTATGGGCTACACCTCAAAAGACCTTATGAAACAGATAGCTGTAAAAACCATGCCCGTGACCATAGTTTCCGTGATAATAGCGTCATTTGCGGCAAAGTACGTTTACAGCGCATTCTGGCTCATGGCGTTCGGTGCATACGTTGAGCTGAACATACCGCTGACGATAATTGCAGATGTGATACTTGCGGCGTTCTGCTATGCTGTGACTTACATCAGCGCAGGAAAGATCAAGGCAATATCCGTAACAGAACTTATGACCGAATAAGAGGGAGATAATATGAAACACATAAAGAATATCGCCGCAGTCATGGCACTTCTGATGCTGACGGGGTGCGGAAGTGTTAAGACAGATAAAACTGAAAATACGGACGCAGCGGCAAAGTCTGTCTCTGCGGAGAATGATACAGGTGACGGCGAATATATCTACTGCGTGGGTTCGGTCAGCAAGATATATTCCACCGCCGCAGTCATGCAGCTCGCAGACAAGGGAATGGTGGAACTTGATACGCCGATAACCGAATATATCCCGAATTTCAAAATGGCAGATGAGCGGTACAAGGACATAACCGTTCGTATGCTCATGGATCACACTTCGGGGCTAATGGGTTCAACGACAGTGAACAGCAACCTGTATGATGACAATGATACCTATAACCACGATCATCTGCTTGAAGATCTTGCCTCTCAGCGGCTCAAAGCCGAACCGGGAAAATATGCGGCGTACTGCAATGACGGTTTTGGTCTGCTGGAACTTATCGTTGAGAACGTAACAGACATGACCTATACCGACTATGTAAGGGAGAATATCTCGGATAAGTTATGTGTCACCGACACGGGAACGCCTTTAAATATGTACCGTGATGAAAAGCTCGTGCCGTCATTCTCGGCAAGCGGTTTGCCCCTTGATACAAGTTACTGCATGACTATCGGTGCCGGCGGTATATATGCGACTGCTTCCGATACGGCGAGATTCGGTGCGGCGTTTTTCACGGGCGATGAAACGCTTATCTCCGACAATGCCAAAAACACTATGGCGACCCGCCACAACGATAACGAATACAGCGATGACAACGGTCTTGGCTGGGACTATGCGGAAATGCTCCGCTACAAGCAATGCGGTGTGAAAGTGGTCGGCAAAGGCGGCGACACATCAATGGATCACGCCTTTCTGATGACTGCGCCCGATGAGAATATCAGCGTTGCGGTGCTTTCAAACGGCGGCGGCAGTACTCAGAATGAGCTTGTTGCGCAGGCACTTATGGACACAGTTTTGCAGGAAAAGGGCATAACTGTCACTGAACCAGAACTGCCCGAATGCACGATAGTTAACGAGATACCCGATGAATACAAAGCCTATGAGGGCTGGTATATAATGAATATCATGGGTGGGAGCGATACGCTTTGCAGAGTTACGTTCCCCGATAATAAGTATCTACACATAGAAAAAATATCTTCACGAAAGACCGAGTACACAGACTATGTGCTGACAGCAGACAGCGATTTTGCGGAGCTTGCCTGCGAGGTGGAGGAAAGCGGTTTTGACAAGCGCCTTGCGGCAGGGGGAAGCAGTCGTTTATCCTTTGAAAAGAACACAGACGGAACTTTTATGAGAGTATCGGGCGGAATGACTTATCCCGGGCTTGGTTCGTTTGACATAAAGACCTATGCAGGACAAATGATAGATGAAAACAATGTCGGAGAGGACGTTCTGAACAGCTTTAAGGCACTTGACGGGAAGAAATTTCTGCTTGTGGGGGATAAGTATTCATCGGGCAATTATGAGGATAAAAGCATCGGACAGTTCTTTGTTATAAACGAGCTGAAAGGCTATGCTTTTCTTTCAGGCAAGAAAATGGATAAGCTGTTGAAAATAACAGACAGCAGGCATCTTGTCTCACCGAAAAATATACCGTCCTCATCGAGCAGAGATCTTCTCGACATTACGTTTGAGACAGATAAAAACGGCAGACAGACGATGAAAACATCATTCGGCATGGAATATATTTTTGCGGACGACATTCCCGAATTTGATGCTTCGGTAAAAAACGTTGAACTGACGGGAAGTGCGGCGTGGTACAGCATTTCCGACAGCATCGCAAACACACCCGTCACCGTGACAAGACCCGAAAACAGTGCGGTCATCGTGTTCAACAAATTCGATGAGCCGATATACACTTCTCACGTTAAGGACGCAGGAAATATTATCCCCATGCCCAAAGGCGGCAGAGTGCTGTTTCTTGGGGAGCAGGGAAGTAAGTTCGGTATCGCTGTGTGAGCGTGCAGCAGGTCGCTTTTGTGGGGGTGAGTTACTCCATACACCTTTAGGAATATAAAATACCGAAAACATTTCTCTTATACAGAGTGTTTTCGGTATTTTTATTTTGCCGGGATCGGAAGAAAGTAAGAATTTATGGAATAGGTGACGGTTTGTTTCACTTAAATTTTGTCAACCTATTTTTGAAAACAGGTTGACAAACATACTGCGCCATGCTATAATATTGAATGGAAGGAGTGATAGTCATTAACAATATAAACAAAACAAAGAGTATGGTGCTTACCGCAATGTTTACTGCTTTGATAACAGCAGGGGCATATATTCGTATCCCTATACCTGTTTGCCCGTTCACATTGCAGTTCCTGTTCACTACTCTTGCAGGTCTGATGCTGGGCAAAAAACGTGGAGCGCTGGCAACGGCTCTGTATGTTATGCTCGGACTTGCAGGACTGCCTGTTTTTACAGGCGGAGGAGGTATCGGTTATGTATTTCAGCCGACATTCGGCTATCTTATCGGGTTTATCGCAGGCTCATATATCAGCGGAGCGATCGCCCATAGAAAAAAGCCTTCTTCAAAGCGGATTCTTATCGGTTGTTTTGCAGGACTTGCGGTCGTATACGCATTCGGAATGCTTTATTATTATATGATAAGCGCATTGTATTTGCACGATCCTATCGGCATAGGTGCTTTATTCCTTTACTGCTTTGTGCTTGCAGTTCCGGGAGATATTGCACTTTGCCTATTATCTGCGATATTGGTAAAGCACCTTATGCCTGTGATACGTGAGGAGGTAATGACATAATGGATATTAAGAACTTGACCGAACAGATCATCAATGGCAGAAGGCTGACGAAAGATGATGATCTTAGTTTTCTTTTTGACAGTGAATTAGACGATCTTACAGAATGTGCAGATATTCTGCGGAGACATTTCAGCGGCAGCAGAGCCGATCTTTGCAGCATCATCAACGGAAGAAGCGGACGATGCTCTGAGGACTGCAAATTCTGCGCCCAGTCCGCCCGTCACTGCACAGGTATCGAAGAATACGGTTTTCTCGATAAGCAGAAGATCACAGCTGAATGTCGGCATAATGAAGAACAGGGCGTTCATCGCTTTGCGATAGTTACCGCAGGACGCAGGCTTAGCGGCGATGAGTTTGAAAAAGCACTTGATACTTACCGCACTCTTGCAGCCGAACACAGCGTAGGCTTATGTGCTTCATTCGGTCTGCTTGAAGAAGAACAGTTTTCACAGCTGCGTCAGGCAGGAGTTACAAGGTACCATGCCAATATCGAAACTTCGAGAGCAAATTTCAAAAACATCTGCACAACACATACTTTTGAGGATAAGCTCGAATGTATACGCAGAGCTAAGTCGGCAGGACTTGAAATATGTTCGGGCGGTATCATAGGTATGGGCGAAAGTTTGCAGGATCGTATCGACATGGAACTTACACTCAGCGAACTGGGTGTAAGTTCCATACCTATCAATGCACTGATACCCATCAAAGGCACTCCGCTCGGAGATATTGAACGTATAACCGAGCCTGAAATTCTGCGGACTGTTGCCATATTCCGCTTTATCGTTCCCGAAGCAGACATACGCCTTGCCGCAGGACGCAGCCTTATGACAAACTGCGGTGAACGTGCTTTTCTTTCGGGCGCAAATTCGGCGATAACGGGTGATATGCTGACAACATCGGGCAATCGTATCCGTGAAGATATTGCTATGCTGAACAAGATCGGCTATTCCACAGGGAGGGATAAAAATGTATAACGGGATATTCGTCACAGGAACAGGCACGGATATAGGAAAAACATTTGTTACGGCACTGCTTGTCAAAAAATTACGTGAGATCGGCAACAATACCGCTTATTTCAAAGCGGCAGTCAGCGGAAACGAACGTGATGAAAACGGAAAGCTGATATCGGGCGATGCTGCATATGTAAAGAAAATATCGGGCATATCTCAGCCGCTTGAAACAATGTGTCCTTATATTTATGAAACGGCTGTATCACCTCACCTTGCTTCAAGGATAGAGGGTGAGCCGGTTGTTCTCAGCAATGTAAAAGCACAATATGAAAAGCTCTGCGGTGAATACGATCAGGTAATATGCGAAGGAAGCGGCGGTATCGTGTGTCCGATCCGCTATGATGATGAAAATATAATGCTTGAGGATATTATCAAAACGCTCGGACTTCCAACGGTGATAGTTGCAGATGCAGGACTTGGAACGATCAACAGCGTGGTGCTTACCTGCGAATACATGAAAGCCCATGGTCTGGACATACGGGGACTGATACTGAACAACTTCCACAAAGGTGATGTGATGGAGGAAGATAATAAACTGATGTGTGAAAAACTCACAGGACTGCCTGTTATCGCCTGTGTCGGTGAGAATGATACCGATATTGACATTTCGGAAGATGTACTGAAAAGAATTTGTGACAGAGGAGAAAAATATGATCTGGTATCCATACGCTCAGATGAAAACACTTGATGCACCAATAAAAATAGCCCGTGCGCATGGCGTTCATCTCTATACAGAGGACGGTCACGACCTGATAGACTCGGTGTCTTCGTGGTGGAGCGTTATCCATGGTTACGATCACCCCGAGATCAATGCCGCTATCAGCGCCCAGCTTGAAAAGTTTGCACACGTTATGCTTGGCGGAATGACGCATGGACCTGTTCAGAAACTTTCTGACAAACTGGCGCAATGGCTTCCGGGCGATCTTGATTACTGCTTTTTCTCTGACTCGGGAAGTGTGGCTGTGGAAGTGGCGCTGAAAATGGCATTGCAATTCAACACGAACCGTGGCTCTGACCGTGATATGATACTTTCACTGGAACACGCTTATCACGGAGATACTTTTAAAGCAATGGAAGTTGGTGATGATGAAGATTATCATTTTGCGTTCGGCGTGAACAGTGAGAAAAAACGTGGTGTTGTACATATACCTACGGAGATCCCCGCACTTGAAAAAGCTTTTGAAGAATACGGCGAACGCCTGACTTGTTTTATCGTTGAGCCGCTGCTTCAGGGCGCAGGCGGAATGCGTATGTATGATGTCAGCTTTCTTGAAAAAGCAAGGCAGTTATGCGACCAATATGACGTATTGCTGATCTTTGATGAAGTCGCAACAGGCTTTGGACGAACAGGCAATCGTTTTGTGGCTGATCTTGTTCTGCCTGATATAATTGTTCTCGGAAAGGCTCTGACCGGCGGCTACATAGGTCATGCCGTTACGGTTGCTAACCGCAGAGTATGGGAGGGATTTATGAGTGATGATCCTTCACACGCTTTCATGCACGGACCGACATTCATGGGTAATGCTCTTGCCTGCTGTGCGGCTCTGAAATCTATTGAACTGTTTGAACGTGAAGATTACATTTCAAAAATACGGCGCATTGAAGAGATAACACGCCGTGAAATGGCAGGTTTTGCCGACCCACGCATAAAAGAGATACGAATCATGGGCGGCTGTGTCTGCATAGAGGTATATGACGGAAAGGTGCTTGAAGGATTTAAGAAGTTCGCATACGATCACGGAGTATTCAGCAGAACATTTCTGAAATATATGTATGCCATGGTGCCTTATGTGATAAGTGAACCCGAGCTTGTTCAGGTACTTGATACTATGAAAGCGTGGTTTGTGTGATCGTCAGTTAAGAACCTGTTTATATTGTAAAATTCATATAATTGACTTGAAATAATTTTGATTTTATTGTATAATAGCATAAATAAAGTTTGCTCTTATTGCAGATGATCCCTGCAAATCATAATCTTGCCATGACCGAGGAGGTTTTATTTATGGATATTTTATACGTTGATGCAAGTGTGAGAAAGCAGTCGAGAACAGCTGAGCTTGCGAATTTTCTTATGGAAAAACTGGACGGCAAAGTGACAGCACTGAAACTTTGCGAGCAGAAGATACCTGTTCTTGACGAAGCATTTCTTGAAAAGCGTGACAAAGCGTGTGCCGCTTCCGACTTTTCGGACGAGATGTTTGACATGGCGAACAAGTTTGCGGCTGCGGACACTGTTGTTATTGCCGCACCTTATTATGATCTTTCGTTCCCTGCGGCGCTGAAACAGTTTTTCGAGCAGATAAACGTCATCGGTCTGACATTCGCTTACGGCGAGGACGGCAGACCTTACGGGCTTTGCAAGGCGAAAAAGCTGTTTTATGTCACAACTGCGGGCGGCTTTATCTTCTCTGACGAATATGGTTTCGGATATGTAAAAGCGCTCGCTGAGACTTTCTACGGCATTCCCGAAACGTTCTGCTTCAAAGCGGAGGGCTTGGATATTTACGGTGCTGACACCGAAGCGATAATGAGCCGTGCCAAAGCCGACATCGCCGCATATTTCGGATAAAAAAGGACAGGCAGGAAAGTATGATTAAAAGAAAACTCTGCGCACTCGCACTTGCGGCAGTGTGCATCTTCCAGACTGCGTGTGCGGCGGCGGAAACGGCTGATGTCAGCTCTGCTGAAAGTACCTCTCAGACTGTTCATGAGCAAAGCAGTACTCCCGATTATTCGGACGAAACGAACTGGGCATACTGGTCGATAGGCGACAGCAAGAGCGCTGACCTGTTCATGATATGCCCGACAGTCGACATGAAAGATGAGGACATGATGTCTGTGACCGATGAGGACAGCCGAAAGCATTTTGTGGGTGCGCTCAACACCGAACGGGGAATATATGAGGAAAGCACACGTATGTTCGCACCGTTTTACCGTCAGGCATCGATGAGGACAACTTCTTATGAAGAAGCCGAACGTGAAAAGATACTCATGACCGCTTACGGCGATGTTTCGGCGGCGTTTGCTTATTATCTCGAACACGAAAACAACGGCAGACCGATAATTTTAGCAGGATTTTCGCAGGGCGCTGATATGTGTTATCGTCTGTTGGAGGAGTACTTCGGGGACGAGGAACTTTACAGTCAGCTGGTCGCAGTCTATGCGATAGGGTGGCGCTGTACAAAGGAAATGACCGAGAAATATCCGCAGATAGTCCCTGCAAAGGGCAGAAATGACACAGGCGTTGTGATAAGCTTTGACTGCGAAGCGGAGAATGTTGCCGACACGTTCATCAACCCGTCAGGTTCGTGGACTTATTCGATAAATCCGCTCAACTGGAAGACCGACAGCACAAAAGCCGACAAGTCCGAGAACCACGGAGCGTGCTTTACAGGCTATGACGGCGTTATCAAGAGCGAAACGGCAGGGCTTTGCGGCTGTTACATAGATGAGGGAAGGGGAGTGCTGAAAGTTACAGACGTGACCCCCGAGGATTACCCGTCAAAAGTTCCGGGTCTGCCCGAGGGAAGCTATCACCTCTATGACTGTCAGTTCTTTTTCCGTGACCTTAAAGCGAACGTTTCGGAACGTCTTGAAGCTTATATGCAGGCTCACGCATCAGAAGCGGCATGAAGATATGTATCAAATAAAAACCGCTGTGAGTGCTTTTTTAAGTCTCACAGCGGTTCTTTTTTGTTTATTTACAAATGTATAGTCGCCCTACTTGAAATCAAGTATATACAATTTAAAGAGAACTTCCTGAAAAGAGAATTTTCAACGTTTCATTTGCTATCGAATTTTGAAGTAGGGTGACTATATCACGATTCTCTGTTTATCCTGAACTCTACCGAGCGGCGGAGGTATTCAAGATATTCGCTGTCACGGCACATAGCCTTGCCGGGAGCGTCAGACAGTTTTGCAACAGGTCTGCCGTTGACGTACTGGAGCTTGATGACGATGTTGAGCGCCTCAGCCTCTGTGTCATTGGAGCAGAAAGTGCCGATTCCGAACGAAACTTTCGTCTTGTCCTTGAAGTAGTCGAAAAGCGCCTGCGCTCTGTCAAAATCAAGGCTGTCGCTGAACAGGAGCATTTTTGTTTTCGGGTCAACGCCGTACTTTTTGTAATGAGCGATGATCTTTTCGCCCCATGCGTATGGGTCGCCGCTGTCGTGACGAACGCCTGTGTAGTTGTTCACCATGGAGCGGTTGAAGTCCAGCAGGAACAAGTCGGTGGTAACGGTGTCGGTCAGTGCTGTTCCGTTGTCGCCGTCATACTCATCGTACCAGTCTTGCATAGCGTAGTGGTTGGTGTAAGCAAGCGGGATAGAGTCTATGCCCTGATACATCTGCACAAACTCATGAGCATAAGTTCCGATAGGTGTGATGTTGTATTTCATTGCAAGATAAACGTTGGAAGTTCCCACGCACTTGTCAGTCTCGGTAACAAAGCGCTTTACAACAACGTCCTGCCACTCACGGGAAAGTCTTCTGCGGCAGCCGAACTCTGCGAATTTGAAGCTGTAAGTACCGTCATTGAGTGCCTTTATCTTCTTGTCAAGTCTTTCCTCAGCGGACTTGCGGAGCGTTTCGTAATCGTAAGCCATGCGGAAATAGACTTCGTTTACTATCTCCAACAGATATATCTCAAACTGCATAGCCGAGAAAAGAGGTCCGTCAACAACGATAGAGAGTTCGCCGTTTTCGTCAAGGGAGATGTTCACGTAGTCCCTTATCGGATGCCACAGTCTCATGAATTCAACAAAATCGGGCTTGATGAAGCGTATAGAGCGCAGGTAGTCAAGTTCTTCTTTTTTGAATGTCAGCGTGCAAAGGTGATCGACCTGCTCACTTATCTCCTGTGCCATTTCGGGAGTAAAGACAACGCCCTTGTTGCGACACTTGAAGTAGTACTGACCGCATAAGTCTGTGTGCTTGTGGAATATCACCTGATCCATGTTGAACTTGTAAAGATCGGTGTCAAGCAGCGATACGATGATAGGTTCGAGTTTCATGAAAAGATCCCTCCGTATAATTTATTCTTTTTTCTTTCTTCGGAAAAGCTTTGCCGGTCTGTGACCCTCTCCGTGGACAAAACCGCCCGTTTCTTCAACAGAGACGCTTACGATGCGCCTGAAATTTCCCGACATGACTGCGACGTTCGTGATAGCCTCCTGCACTTTTTGCAGTGCCGACAGCGTAAATTCTTCTGGCAGAAAGTCAAATATCATTTCATAGTTTTTTGCGGAAAATCTGAGCGCTGACAGTGCCGTAGCTATTATCTCTGCATGGTCAAAAGCGAGTGTCGGACTGTCGACTATCTCGAATGAAGTCACGCCGAGGTGCGATTTGCCCTCTCTGAGAACCGCTTTGAGAACTGTATCTTTGTAACTTAGCGTCAGGATATACAGTCCATTTTCGTCAGGTTCAAAGCTTATATCGAACCACTGTGCATCTTCCGCATCGTCGCTTCCTGATTGTTTGACGGATTCTTCGCTGATTATCGAAACAAAAGCGTTGGAGATTATCCAGCCCCTGGGGTCACGTCCGGGTTTGCTGAACACGCCGACAGGGATTATAGAAACAGGTTTTATCTGTGTTTCCTCTTCCATTTCTCTGAGCGCACATTCTTCAACTGTTTCATTCGGCTGCAAAAATCCTCCCGGCAGTGCCCACATTCCCTTGTATGGGTGTCCGCCACGTTTTATAAGCAGTAATGACAGCTGTTTTTTCGGAATGTGCCGATAGTTGCTGCTTTTTTCTGTGCGTATCATGAAAGCTGCAATGTCTGTTGTCACTGACGGACGTTCATAGTCGCTCAGTTTGTATTCCGATAAAAATTCTTTTTCGGTCTGCATTTTATCACCTCAGTGTTTGTTAGTTCTATAATGATAATAACATAAAAACACTAAGATGTCAAGAGATTCGTAAATATTTTATATAATATTTTTTAAACTGTGTTATATCTGCATATTTACAGGCAGCAAAAGTTTCATATATCAATAAAAAAGATGCCCACCAAAATGAGCATCTTTTCTCAAACGCCGTAAGCAGTGACAGAGTTATTTACGGCATGAATATGACCTTTCATTCTCTTGCCGAACTTTTTGCAAACAGCGAAGCCGACAGTCCGAAGATGAGCGCCGCAGTTATGCCTGCCGCACCTGCGGTCATAGCGCCTGTGAGTATCCCGAGAGAACCGTCACTGTCCACCGCTTTTTTTACGCCCTCAGCGATAAGACAGCCAAAGCCCGTCAGCGGAACAGATGCACCTGCACCTGCAAAGTCGATGAGCGGACGGTATATTCCCAGTGCGCCCAGTATCACGCCCGTTACCACATATCCCGTGAGTATCCTTGCAGGCGTGAGTTTTGTAAGATCGAGCAGCAGCTGACCGACAGCGCAGAACGCTCCGCCTATGAGAAATGCGTATAAAAATACCATGTGTTCCTCCTTATTCTTCCGATGACAGCCATACTGCGTGTGAGATCGAGGGTATGCTCTCGCCCTGCTGACTTACGGTAGGCGACATGAGCGCACCTGTTGCCGCAAACAGAACGTTTTTCAGTTCTCCGCTCGCTATCTTAGGCAGAATGTGTCCGCACAGCACCGAGGCGCAGCAGCCGCAGCCGCTTCCTCCTGCGTGAACGTCCTGCTTTTCAAAGCTGTAAAGCATATTTCCGCAGTCGGCGTGGTTCTCACGGACGTTTATGCCGTCACGCTCCGCAAGCTCACAGAAAAGCCTGCTGCCGACTTTTGCAAGGTCTCCTGTGAGTATCATGTCAAAGTCCCACGGCATTTTTCCTGTCTCACGAAAGAACGCCGAAACAGTCGACCATGCAGCAGGTGCCATTGCAGCGCCCATGTTCGCAGCGTCAGTCACGCCCAGATCCTCTATGACCCCGACTGTGAAAGCTCGAACGTAGGGCGGACGTTTTTTGGCGGACACACAAAGCGCTCCCCCGGCAGTCGCCGTCCACTGTGAGGTAGGCGTTCGCTGTCCGCCGTAGTTAAGAGGGAAGCGGTACTGCCTTTCTGCTGAACAGAAGTGCGAAGAAGTCACCGCCGCCGCACGCTCTGCCGCTCCTGACGACACAAAAAGGCTCGCTAAGATAAGTCCCTCCGCCATGGTCGAACAAGCGCCGTAGATACCGAGAAACGGCATTCGCAGGTCTCTTACGGCGTAAGTCGTGCCTGTGCATTGATTTAGCAGGTCGCCGCCGAACACCGCTCCTATGTCCGAGGGGGAAAGATCGGCTTTATCCATCATGTGCAGCATAGCCTCTTTCTGAAGCTTGCTCTCGCCTTTCTCAAAAGTGTCAGTCGAAAGATAAGGGTCGTCGTTTATCTTGTCAAAGCAGTCTCCGAGCGGTCCTTCGCTTTCCATTTTGCCGCCCACCGCCGCATAGGAAATGACCGAAAGCGGCTGACCGAATATGTGAGTTTGTCTCATGCGCATCGCTCCTTTTGTAATAATTATGTCACGAAACGAGACATTTTATTCGCCGAAAATTATAGACAATCGTGAAAAAATGTGATATACTGTTATAAAAAAGAAATATCATTTTTTTCAAGAGGTGCAATATGCAGAAACGAAATTACCAGCTTGAACTTGACAAGCTCATCTCAGCTATACCCGAGGGAAAAGTCCCGACACTTTTGCTGCACAGCTGCTGTGCTCCCTGTTCGTCCTATTCGCTGGAATATCTGACACAGCATTTTTCCGTCACGGTATTTTATTTCAACCCGAATATCTCACCTGAGGAGGAGTTCCGTCACCGTGTTGAGGAACAAAAGCGGCTTATCTCCGAACTGCCCGTGAAAAATCCTGTCAGCTTTATCGAGGGCGAATATGACCCGAATGAGTTCTACACGGCGGTAAAGGGGCTTGAACCTATCCCCGAGGGCGGAGAACGCTGTTTTGTCTGCTATCGGCTCAGGCTTGAAAAGACCGCACAGCTTGCCGCTTCAATGGGCTTTGACTATTTCGGGACAACGCTTTCTATCTCACCTTACAAAAATGCCCCGAAACTCAACGAGATCTCCGAAGAACTGTCAGGTGTATACCCTGTGAAAGCACTGCCGCTCGACCTGAAAAAGCGTGGCGGTTATAAGCGTTCGATAGAACTTTCAGCGGAGTACTCCCTCTATCGTCAGGATTACTGCGGCTGCGTTTTCTCAAAGCGTGAAGCTGATGAGCGACGCAAAAACAGAGGTGATGCGCATGAGCCTTAAACAGCTCGACCCTAAAACTTTGCCCCGTGACATTCTCACAGGCGTGATAATAGCCCTTGTTTCGATACCGATCTCAATGGGTTATTCGCAGATAGCAGGACTGCCTGCCGTTTACGGGCTTTATGGCTCGATATTCCCGATACTTATTTTCGGGCTGATGTCAGGCTCAAAGCAGTTCATTTTCGGCGTTGACGCTGCGCCTGCCGCACTTGTGGGTGCGGAACTTGCAGTGCTTGGCATCGAGAGCGGCAGCAGAGAAGCCGTGCAGACAGTCCCGATGATAACGCTGTTTGTGGCGGCGTGGCTTATGATATTCCGACTTCTCAGGGCAGGACGGCTGGTCAATTACATCTCGACACCTGTCATGGGCGGTTTTATAAGCGGCATATCCACGACCATAATCTTTATGCAGATACCAAAACTGCTGGGCGGCAGTTCGGGAACAGGCGAACTGCCCGAACTGATAGTACACATCGCCGAAACGATACGTGACAGCTTCAACGCTATTTCGCTGCTTATGGGTGCTGTCTCGCTTGCGCTTTTGCTCACTGCGAAAAAGCTTGCACCTAAACTGCCTATGTCGGTAGCAGTTATGGCGGCAGGAGCGGCGCTTGGATATTTCGGCATCGCAGAGCGTTACGATGTTGCTTGTCTCAGCCGCATCGAAAGAGGACTTCCTGCGTGGCAGCTTCCGAGCATTTCTCCCGAACTCATTACCGACCTTCTTCCCGTAAGCCTGACTGTTGCAGTGGTCATAATGGCTGAAACGCTTCTTGCATCAAACAGTCTTGCCAACAAAAACGGCTATCGGCTGGATAATGACCGTGAGATACTTGTTTATTCTATCGGCAACTTGGCGGCGGCGCTGACAGGCTGCTGTCCCGTGAACGGCTCAGTCTCACGCAGTTCCATGGGCGAGCAGTACGGCGGAAAGTCTCAGGTAATGTCGCTCACGGCATCGGCGGCGATGATCGTCATAATGCTTTTCTGCACGGGCTTTATTCAGTATCTGCCTGTTCCAGTGCTGACGGCGATAGTCATTTCGGCACTGCTTGGCGCAGTCGAATTCGACCTTATCGAAAGGCTCTATCATCAGGATCGGAAAGAACTTCTGATATTCTTTGCGGCGTTTTTCGGAGTACTCATCTTCGGGACGATATTCGGCGTGACAGTCGGCGTTATACTTTCGTTCGTATCTATAATTATCCGCACGGCGAACCCGAAGCGCTCGTTTTTAGGCGTTATCCCGGGGCATGAGGGATTTCACAGCCTGGAGCGCAACACAAACTCCATACCAATAAAAGGCGTTGTGCTGTACCGCTTTTCGGGAAACTTGTACTTTGCGAATATCGGGCTGTTCGTTGACGACATTGAACGCAGCTTAAAGCCCGAGACCCGATGTGTCATAGTCGATTCGGGAGCGATATGCAATATCGACATAACCGCTGCCGACCGTATCTCGCAGCTTTCAGCTTCTCTTGCCGAAAAGGGTATCGGACTGTATCTTGCTTCGCATATCGGAAGTCTTAACGACAGACTGCGGCAGCTGGGGCTTGGCGGAATGATCGAGCAGGGAAGATGTCGCCGTACTATCATTGCGGCACTTACGGAAGCGGGTTTTAGCGAACCTTACGAACTGGAAGAAAATGAACTTTTGCAGAAGTCGGAAGTGCTGTCGGCAGGCAGAAACGACAGACTGGAATTTGAGTGGGCGTTCGGCGCTGATGCGGACGAGCAAATGGAGAAATACACCGAGCGGCTGCTTTCGGGGCTTGACGGCGGCGAAGATATTGCTGAGGTCATTAAGCCCGAGGGCGAGTGGAAAGGCATGGGCGAACTGGATCAGGAAGAATTGCTCGTCCACCTTGAAGCACATCTGAAAGAACTTTCCGAACGTCTGCGTGTTGACGAGCAAAAAGTTGGTGAGGTCATCGAACTGCGGCGTATGCGGCTTGCACTTAAACTGAGGCGCAGCGACCCTAAGGCGCTTGATCGTATCCGTGAGCATAACCGAAGATTTGAACAGCGGCTGAAAGAAAAGCATCCCGACCGTTACGAAACGCTGATGACACGCCGCAGACAGGCTATCTCGCATATCCGTGAGAGCGACCCTCAGTATGCCGAACTTATCGAAAAAATGTATTCATGACAAAAAACAAGTCACTCCCTTTTGAGGAGCGACTTGTTTTTTTAGGTTTGCCGACCTAATTTAAGGAAAATATAGAAAGATGGCTGATGTTATTTGACCCCGTAATAGCTTCTGTCTGCATCGTTTGGCTTGTTATACGGGCTGTCATAGTATTCGTTGGTATATTCATCGCAGGGATCGGGCCATACCCTATAAACAGGGAACTTTCCGCCGCCGCCGCTTGCTGTTGTGTTACCTGACCATATCTCGACACGCTGATCTTCAACTCTCCAGCCGATTATCCAGCAGTCTGTCTTTACGTTGTCCTTGTGAGTTAAATATTTCATAGGCCAAAGAAACTCAGTGGAGTCTCCCACAAAGCCCTGATCTTTGTTTTTCTTGCCGTTTTTCTGGGCATCTTCCCATGAGCAGCCGTTGAGTTTTTCAACGAAATACGTATGCTCGTCCTGAGCAGGGTTCCAAAAACCGTAATTATCCTTTCCGCCGCCGCCTTTTTTTGCAACGCACATCGCAACAACGCAAAGCTTGTAATGCTCGGGCTTGTTGTTGCCGTTTGAGTAAACATCTACCATTCGGCAGGGAGCGCTGATACCCTCACTGCAAAAGAACGAACTTTCAGTTGTCCAGTCGCCCTTTTTCTTGCCTGATTTGTTGAGCGCATAATCGTGCGCAACATAATCATCGGCAAGCAGACCCTGTATAGCTGTCCAGATCTGCTTGGCATTAGCCGTGTCGACCCTGCGCTGAGATTTGCGGATGTAGTTCATAACTGACGGAACGATTATCGCTGCAAGAACGCCGATTATGGCGATAACAACGACCATTTCTATAAGCGTGAAGCCTTTTTGCAGCTTACGCAAATAAGCATTATATCTTTTCATGGTTGATCCCTCTTTCTATTTTGCTATTTTCCTTAAATCGAGTGACCTCTTGTCACTTTTCGGTGCAGCCTTTGCACGTGCAGCCCTTGCACGAAATTTTTCGTTTTTGTTTCGTTGTTTTAATTATACATTATCTTCCTGATTATGTCAATAATATGTGCTAAATATAAAATATTATAACATAATAATTGTAACAACTCACCAATCTATATCTTTTTGGTTTACGATAATACACAAAAAATTCAATAATTTAACATCATTTATCAACGAAAATAATTAAGTTTTTTAGCTATTTACGTAAAAAATAAACGCTGCAAAGAGCATTTTCTCCTTGCAGCGTTTTGGCATTTTATCAGTAATTATAACCTGTTCCGTCGTCGTAGTAACCGCCGTCAGTGTATTCGTCCGAGTAGCCGCCGTCATCAGTGTAGCCCTGATCGTAGCCTTTCTCGTAATATCCGCCGTCTGTGTAGTTCTCGTCAAGTACCGAACTTTCGTCAGTTTCGGAACTGTCAGCATTTTGCTTTTCGGCTTCTTTCTTAGCTTTCTTTTCAGCCTTCTTAGCGGCTCTTATGCTTTTTGCGACTTCAACAAGGTCGGGGAGTTCTTCACGGGTGAGTGTGTAGTTGTTGTTGTAATATTCGGTGAAGCGTCCTGCCATTTTAACCTTTTCATCCTCGTCAGAAGCGTAAACGCCCATTTCAGTGGACAGATAAGGTTCAGTCCACAGCGCCGTATACGCCCAGAATGCTTTCTCCTGCAAGATAGCCTCGACCGCAGGCAGATTTCCGCACTCACTCATTGCAAGCGGCTTGGTCTTGCAGAGGTTGTTGAGGAACAGCAGAGTGTTTATATGACCGCTGCGGTTGCCCTCTGTGTAAACGTCCACCGACAGCACATCGCAGTACTCATTGCCAACATACCAGTCGGCGTTCTGAGCGCTCCACACCCAGACTAAGTTGTTCAGTTCGTGGTAGTTGGTCATGCGCTTGTACATCAGCTGCCACAGCCATTTGTAGCTTTCCTTGTCAGTTCCCCACCAGTAAAGTCCGTTGCTCGCAACAGGCAGCGGTCTCCACAGAACGGGTACGCCTTTCTCTTGCAGCTTTGACAGCTTGCCCGAAACTTTGTCGATGTCATTCAGGATATAGTAGCACTCATCGGTTATCTCGCCCATATTGTGATAATACTCGATAGTGTCGGTGTCCCACTCGGACATCTCGTCAACATTATATTTCGGCTCGGAAGCGGCAGGGGAGATAGGCTCGGCATTTGTGTCGGGAAGTCCGTCGCCGTCATCATCGGGATACTGCGCAGGTTTCTCGACAGTTTCGGGGATAGCTTTCTTTATGTCGAAGCTTATATCCTTGACCTCGAACTTGTCGCTGTTCTTGTCGCCCGAGGGGTCTATCCAGTACCAGTCATAAGCCACAAGTCCGCCTGCCTCGAAATAATTTATCGCCTGAGTAACGTCCTTGGTGTTCTGCTTGGTGTAAAGACCCATGTCGGAAACTCTGATCGCAGGTGCTTTGTTGGTGAGCTGCTGTACAAGCGCTGTTTCGGAACTGCCGCCTGCGGTGTCATGCTGGGCGGTCAGCACCTGCTTGCCGTAGTTGGAGCAAAGTATCTGATAAAGCGCCTGGGCACGGTAATTCGCATGAGGATTTGAAAGAACGGCAGTCGACAGATCGGGATTCAGTGTGCTTATGTCGGCGTTAGACTCGATCTTTATGTAGTCGATGTCAACAAGGTCATTTGTCGACTGAACGGTTATCTCATTGATGCCCTTTTCGAGCCATATGTTTTCGAGGAATTTTTCGCTGAAATTACCATCGCCTGCGGTGCGGAATATCCATACCTCTCTGCCGTTGATGAAAAGGCGGCAGTTTACCGCACTGTCGGCAGCAGTCTGAATGGATATGTTGTAAAACTGCGATTCGGGCAGGTCAAAACTCATAGACCAGTTTTCCTGATTAGCGCCCGAAACATAGCCCTCGCCCTTGAAAGATGCTCTTTCTTTCTTAACGCTCGCAGTGTCACTGATAAGAGTTCCCGATTCTGCCTGATAGGTCTTTGAGTATTCCACGTAAGGAACGGTCACAGCATCAAAATTAGTCTCATTGTAAACGGGAACAGCTGTGTCGCCGCCGCTGCCCTCGCTGTCGGAAGTGCTTTCAGCCGAGTCTGTCACAGAACTGCTTTCCGACTGCTTTGAGTCAGCAGAACTGTTGTTTTTGTTCATAGATGTGCCGCATGAGCCGAGCGCTGTCACCGTCATGACAGCTGCCGCAGCCGCAGCCGCTATCCTTCTTGATCTCATACTTTTTCTTATCCTTTCCTTTTATATAAAAGCAGCGATGTCAAGCACCTGACCTGCCCTGATATCAACTTTGCAGCTATCGCCGTCCCACGAAAGCTCATTGCCGTCAAGAACAGCTTTCATACCGCTGAAATTATTAACAAGCGTAAAGCAAACGTCCTTGTCAGCAGTGACTTTTGCTTTGACAGTTTTTTCGTCCCACTTGCAGCCGACTGTCAGCGCACCTCTTGCACGCAGACCCTTGAAGCTTCCGCATTTCCATTCTTTCGGGCAGGCAGGGAGCAGGATAAGTTCGCCGTTGGCACTTTGAACAAGCGCTTCGGTAATGCCTGCGGCACCGCCGTAGTTGCCGTCTATTTGGAACGGAGGGTGCATATCAAAGAGATTCACGCTGGTCGAATTCGTGAGCAGCGCTCTGATGTTTTCGCCGACTTTCTTGCTGTCGAACAGCCTTGCCCAGAAGTTTATCATCCATGCCCTGGACCAGCCTGTGTGACCACCGCCGTGTGATAAACGTCTTTCAAGGGTTGCTCTTGCAGCTTTGGCAAG
The DNA here is from genome assembly GCA_947169885.1 of uncultured Ruminococcus sp. Lineage (GTDB taxonomy): Bacteria > Bacillota > Clostridia > Oscillospirales > Ruminococcaceae > YE71. The sequence continues at coordinate 71,639 of CAMVRM010000003.1, read as the reverse complement.
TTCGGGAGTCTTTCTCACGCTTATCATGTCGCCGGGATAAAGTGCGAACAGCTGTGAAACGTGCCTGTGACCCGGTTCAGCTTCGTCATAATCGACTGCCCATTCCATGATCTGACCGTATTTGCCGATCTCGGGCTTGGGAAGCCTGTCACGCATTTGTGCGAGTTTTTCGGAATGTTCCTTGTCGCAGTCCAGAATTTTGGACGATTCAATGACCGCTGTGAACAGTTCATAGATGATCTGACTGTCCATTGATGCGCCTATGCAGATAGAACCCTTTGCACCGCTCTCGGTTATGTAGGTGTTCTCGGGGGAAACTGACGGGCAAGTGACCAGCCGTCCATGCTTGTCTTCAATGAGATAATCCTCGAAGAACGCCGCACACTCTTTGAGCGTAGGGTATTTCTCACGCAGGAAATCCTTGTCCAGCGTGAACAGGTAATGTTCCCAGATGTGCAGACACAGCCACGCCGCACCCATGACCCACTGAGTACCCGGCATCCACAAATCCTGCGGAGCGGTGTCGCCCCATATGTCGGTGTTGTGGTGTGCAACAAAGCCGCCGCAGCCATACATCTCACGGGCGGTAACTCTGCCGTTTGGTCTCATGCGTTCGATATGGTCGAACAGCGGGTTCGCAAGCTTTGAAAGATTCGCAGTCTCAACGCCCCAGTAGTTCATCTCGGTGTTTATATTTATCGTGAAGCGGCAGCCCCACGCAGGCCACAGATCTTTATTCCAAATGCCCTGCAAGTTTGTCGGGAGCGTTCCCTCACGGCTCGCAGCGATAAGCAGATACTTTGCAAAATTCCAGTAAAGCGTCACAAGACGGTTGTCCTCAGCGCCGTCCGCAAACGCTTTCAGGCGCTTGTCAGTGGGCAGGCTGTCAGCGTTTCCGCCGAGGTCAAGGGAAGTTCTGCGATACAGTCTTTGGTAGTCCGCAAGGTGACGGCTTTTGAGCGTTTCGTAACCCAGCAGTGCCGCCGCTTCTGCGTCAAGTTTTGCCTGCTGTTTGTAGTCCTGATAGCGCCAACTGGTGTGCGAAGCGATGATGATAACAAGTTCGTCACAGCCCTCACATTTGAGAAAACTGCCGTACTGACTGACCGTGCCGCCGATGTTGAGTACCTTTATATAAGCGGCAAACTGAATGCCGTCCTCAGCGCCTGCTCCGCCGTAGTAAAGTATCGAATCGTCGGAAACAGGGGAGTTGTCATCGAAATAATCGTCACGCCCGTCCATCTTTATGCGGACGTTGACAGCTCCTTTTTCGGAAGCAGTCAGCCTGACAGCCATTACCTTGTCAGGCTCGGTGCAGAACACCTCACGGCAGAAATCAACGCCGCCGATGCTGTATTCGGTGGTGCAGAGCGCCGTTTCAAGGTCGAGCGCACGTGTTCCGAAATCGCACTCAGTCTCGTCATGTATGATATTCAGCTCGCCCAGCGGCATATAGTGACGCTGATTGACGGGAGTTCCGCAGAACGCATCGAGAATGATTTTCTCGGCTTCTTCGATCTTCTCGTCAAAGAGCAGCTGACGGACTTTTTCGAGGTTCTTTTTTGCCGAAGGATTGTTGCGCTTTCTCGGACCGCCCGAATAGATCGAATCCTCATTGAGCATTATCTTCTCAAAAAGCGGCTGTCCGAACACCATACCGCCTATACGTCCGTTGCCTACGGGCAAAGCGCTGTTCCAGTCCTCCGCAGGAGAATCGAACCATATTACCGAATCCGTTTTATACATAGAGATCGTCCTTTCAAGTGTTGCCTAATCTACTTAATTATATCACACTTGCTTAAAAAATGCAATAGCTTTCAGCTTTTTTTCGGAAAATTATCATTTAACGCCTTGATATTCAGTGTTTTGCTTTACAGATTTTCGAGTGGGATATGCTCCGCTGAGGTCATTATTCTCAAATACATTTCGTCAAAATTTTACTCAGAAATAAAAAAGAACCCAACGGTTTTACTGTCAGGTTCTTTAACTTGTCAGAAAATTTTATCTCGGTGTAACAGACTCTCCCCACTCTTCGAGCGTAAAGTTATATCCCTTGTCAGTGTGGATTATCAGTTTTCTTCTGTCATAGTCTATCGAAAGTGCGGCAATGGTGTCATCGCCTTTCGGAGAGTTGACAGCATCGTTCTCGGCGAACGGCAGCTTGTCTATACCCAGCAGTTTTATCAGTTCCTCCGCTTCTTCACGGGTCTTGAAAACCTCGATAAGCGGATAGAACAGTTCCTCGCTGTCGCCGACATAGATGCCGTCAGCGTCGATAAGTATGCCCTCGACTGTTTCGGGTCCTTCCACTCCGAACTTGAAGTGATCGGTGTATCTGTCATCGGCATCAGGCTCGGATATAGTAAAATATTCATCTCCGACTGTGAACGGTATTTCCAGTCCGCCGACTGTTACAGGTTTCTTCTTCATAAGAACGCCTCCTATTTGTTTTTGTTACATTATAACATATTTATTATTCTTTTTCAAGTGTTTTAGGAAAATATCACGAAGAATTTACACCAACTCAACAGTTATCACGCCGCTCACGGTTTTTGGTACTCTGTACTTCTCCAAAAGCTCGGGTCCACAGGAATTTGAACCCACTCCTGCCATTGCAAAGTCAAGACAAATAACAGTATCTCCGCACGGAACAAGCTCATAGCAGTGGCGCTTTTCGGCGAGTTCCTCCTGCGTGAATCCGCTGACATTGAACGAAAAGCCGTCGCCTGTGACTTTCAGTGTGTCAGTGCCGTTTGTGACAGTCAGTTCTTTTGTGTTGAAGTGTGAACTGTTCTCCTGCGGTCTGATGTAGTTTTCGTGCAGGTCAGCAACACTTGCCGAGAACCGTCCCATGTACGAAGCGTGGTGCTTGTCGCAGTAGCTTTCATACGGTCCGTATCCGAAATATCCCACGCTGTCAAAGCTTTTGTCGGCGAACAGTCTGAGTCCGAATCGTGGCATTATCTTCACTCTGCCGCTGAATTCGGCAGTGCATTTTATTGTCAGCCTGCCGCACCTGTCTATCGTGTATTCCGCATCGACTTTTGCAAACGGTTCGTAGATGCTCCGTCCGAAAGACATTTTCACCGTGATGACCGCACAGCCGCCGACCGTCTGCACATCTGATGAGTATATTTTTGCGTTAGGCTTGTTCAGGAATACCGTGTACCAGTCGCCTTTCATGACATCGTTGTCGGTAGGCGCACGGAAGAAGTTGAATTCCAGCGGCTTTGTGAGAAGTTCTCTGCTGTCACGCTGTATCGACTTGAACACGCCTTTTCGCCTGTCGAATACGTATTTTCTGCCGCAGACACTTGCAGTCACTTCAAGCGGCGTAACAGCAACTTCAACATCGCTCCCGACAGACGTTTTTTCTTTTGGCTTGCCGTCACTCAGCTTTATCTGGTCAAAGAACGCCTGTTCGCCTTTTTTCAAGCCTGCCATGTCCTGTTTTGCCGTGAAGATGAAGCGTATATAAGTCTCGCAGTCAGATCCCTGTTCCGCCTGTTTCAGCTTAACACTGCACTCTCCCTCGGGCGCAAGTGCAAAGCTTACAGTTCCGCTCGCTTTGTCTCCGTTTTTATCGTGTATAACATAAGCACAGTCGTAAAGTTCATCGGCGCTGACAAAGTGCAGGATACTTTTGAAAGTAAAGCCGTCCGCAGTTCTGCTGACACGCACGGGTCTGTAAACCTGCCCGACTTCACGCAGTCCCGTGTGAGGTGTTCTGTCGGGATAAACAAGTCCGTCACAGCAGAAATTTCCGTCATTGTGCAGTTCCCCGAAGTCGCCGCCGTAGCCGAGTTTCACGCTTCCGTCTGTATTTTCGCCGACAGGGAGCGCATGGTCACACCACTCCCACACAAGACCGCCCACGCATTTATCGCTCGACATGAACACTTGGTAATAGTCCTCCATGTCGCCCGAACTGTTGCCCATAGCGTGACAGTACTCGCACTGGATAAGCGGACGAGTGTTGTTTTCGTCCGCAAGATACTCACGCATACTCTCGGTCGACTGATACATATTCGACTCAAAGTCAAGTATGCTGTCGGGCGTTTTGTCAAGGCAGTGAGTGCTTTCATAGTGTACAGGACGTGTGGGGTCTAACGACTTGACAAGCTTTGCTCCCTCGAGGAAATTTGTTCCCCAGCCGCTTTCGTTGCCGAGCGACCAGATAAGCACGCAGGGACGGTTTACATCACGGGTGACGAGCAGCCGTTCACGGTCGGTTATCGCCTTGTTGAACATCGGGTCGGAAGCGAGCAGTGCGATGCCGTTGTAGTCACCCTCCCTGTCCCATTTGAGCGTCTGATAAACTGTGACACTGCCGTGGCTCTCAACGTCCGCTTCGTCTATAACATAAAAGCCGTATTCATCACAGAGCCTGTAAAATATGGGCGCATTTGGGTAATGTGATGTGCGTATCGCATTGATGTTGAACTTCTTCATAAGTTCAAGGTCACGGCGCAGTTTTTCCATATCGGCGGCATAGCCTGTGTCGGGGTAACTGTCGTGGCGGTTGACACCCAGCAGTTTGACTTTTTTGCGGTTTACCGTGAATACTCCGTTATCAATGCTGACAGTTCTGAAACCGACTCTTTCGCCGATGATCTCGCCCTCTGAGCGGATAGTCAGTTTGTACAGATAAGGTTGCTCGGCACTCCATAATTTCACATTCTCTATCCGTGTCCTGAGCGTCTGACCGTCACCGACAGCGCCCGACATTATCACGTTTTCGCCGTCAGAAAGGGTCACTTCGGCGTAAGCGCCATAGACTGTGAACGTGAGAACTCCCTCACAGTCGGCTGTCACACGGTAATCTGTGATACGCTTTTCGGGACGTGAAAGCATATAAACGTCACGGAAGATGCCTGACAGCCTGAACTTGTCCTGATCTTCAAGATAAGTGCCGTCACACCATTTCAGCACGGCGCAGGTCAGAGTGTTTTCGCCCTCGTGAAGAAACTCGGTAACATCAAACTCCGACAGCGCATGAGACACCTGAGTGTAGCCTGCAAATCTTCCGTTGACAAAGAGATACAGACAGCTGTCAGCACCCTCAAAGCAGAGTATTCGGCGCAAGCCGTCCGGTTTGTATGTGTAATTTCGTGTATAAACGCCCACAGGGTCATCATCGGGAACGAACGGCGGGTCAAACGGTATCGGATAGTTGACGTTTGTATACTGCGGTTTGTCATAGCCGTAAAGCTGCCAGTTTGACGGCACGGGGATAGTTTGTCCGCTGACGTTTGCCGAAAAATCATCGGGCAGGTCAACAATGCTTTCGTAGCAGTCAAATCCCCAGTCGCCGTTGAGCAGTTCAAAACGTGCGGAGTTTCTGCGGCAGGCGAAAGGGTCGCCGTCCTCTGAGAATGGTATAAAATAACAGTGAGGTTCGATCGTCCCGACATGAAGTGTTTCGGGCGATTCGTGAAGCGTCATAAAGCTTTTCATTGTGCCTTTTGCGGCTGTCTGAGATATGTCCATAAAAACCTCCGATCCTGATGCGGAATAATTGGGTCTGAGTTGTTCGCTTGTTACCGATAAGCTTATGTCGGCAATCCTGAATTCTCTTTGCGTTTTTGGCTTACTTTTTCGTCAAGCAGTTCATTAAGTTTTTCCTCATCGCTGTTCCATGCGGTCTTAGGCTCAACAGGGTCGGCACTGCGGCAAACCGCACGGTGAGCGCAGTAGGAGCAGGGGAGTTTTCCCTTTTCGGGGTGTGCGTCATTGCTGTCAAATGTCCTTATCGGGTCTGCGGTTATGTCGCCTTTTTTCAGCCTCTGACCCATTTCGATCATTTTTTCAAGGGCGTATTCCTCGATCGCTATCAGTCTGTCCTTGTCAACAGGCTGGGAAGATGCTTTGGTAGGATTGCCCTTTGCGTCAAGCTTGAAGATCGTGTAAATGCCCTTTTTGTCGGTGTTGAGTGCATTCATGACCTCACCGACCATTAAACCCTCGGGTTTGTAGGTCTTGGAACGTGTGTCACGCAGTAAGGCTTCAAGAGCATCGGGGTCAGATGCAAGCTTGTCCGTGTCGGCAGGACTGAGATCGGGCGGAACGCTCTTTATGTGCGAATACATTATGCCTGCGGGCAGTTTGCCGCCCTTTCCGATGTCCGAACTGCCTGTCGTCACCGCAAGAAGATATATGAGCATTTGCAGGTCAAGCCCGTGGTAGACCTCCGAAAGCTTGAATGTCTGCTTGCCCGTTTTGTAGTCGACTATCCTTATCCATGCCGCTTCTTCCGTCTGGAACAGGTCAACACGGTCAATGCTTCCCGAAAGCTTGATAAGCGTGTCTTTGTCAACAGAAACTGTCATGACAGGCAGACCGTCCTCACCTGTCAGGCTGTACTCGAACGCAACAGGTATGAATCCCGAATTTTTCAGTTCCTCACGGAAGTTCACCGCCATATCCCTGATAGATTTTTTCACCCTGTCGAGCGCAAATCTGAACGCTCTGTTCTTGCCGAAACCGCCGCCCATATTTTCCGCAACATACTTGTCGGTGCAGTCGCTCACCATTTTCAGCAGTTCTTCGTCTGTGCGTGCGATGAATCCTGTGTCATAGACACGCTTTCCGTTCTTTTCAACGCTCATGACCGTTTCAAGGCACTTATGAGCGATACTTCCGATGTGGAGCTGGTCGACATCTATCTTTTCGGCAGTCGACATTCTCAGTCCGTAGGTACAGAAATACGAGAAAGGACACTTGAAGTAAGTATTTATCCTTGTGGAAGAAAGATGCAGGTCGCCGTCTTTAAGGAACAGCTTTTCGGCAGTGTCTTTTGACAGTTTGTCATTCGGCTTTTTTGCGCTGTTCTCGATGAATTGCAGTTCCCGGCGCTTTTCATCGTTGCTGTCGAGAACTTTTCGTATTGCGGCAGTCTCGGGGGTGTTGTCCTTGTAATGTTCGAGATATGTCGAAAGAGCCGTTTCGTAAGTCGTACAGAAAAAGCTGAGCGGCAGGTCAGAGATACGGACAGTTTCAAGTCCTTTAAAAATGCTAAGAAGTGTGTTCGGGAGCGAGGAGGGAAGAAGTGAGTCGCCCGTTCTGCCGAAGTCGCTGTAAGTCACGATAAGCTGTTCTGACGGCAGAGTTATGGCTGAATAAAGCCCGAAACGTATCTTATCAAGCTGGATATTCGGCGATATTTCAAGCATGATATTTTTCTTCGCAAGCGCCGCTAAATCCTTGTCGGTGAGCAGGCTGTCACTGCTTACCTCGGGAGGGAAAACGCCCTCGTTGGCGTGCATGATGAACAGCACTTTAACTCCCGACATCACGGAATGGTCAGCCGAACCTATTCTCAGACAGTTGTTTTTCTGCGGAGGGTTTGCAAGTTTTATTGAGTCGAGCATGAGCGTGATAAGTTCGGTGAATTCTCTCAGCGACATTTTCTGACCCGACATATCACGGTAGATGCTTTTTATCGCTTCGGTCATGCCTGTCCACACCTGCTTGAAGCCCCTTACCACTTCAAGGTCTGTCTCACTGCCCTCGGGCGCTCTTTGCAGACGTGAATATATCTGCTTTGACATTTCAAGTTCGTCAAGCAGTTCATAAAGTGCCTTGCATATGCCGTCAGCAGTGGTATTCTGAACAGCGTTCCTGAACTTTTCGAGCGGTCCGATAATGCGGCTTCTAGTCTCATCTATACGTTTTTTGAACGGTTTGCCGTCCCCACGCTCAAATGAACTTTTCCACATATCGCCGTCAATGCCCCACGTCAGGCAGTATTCCTCGATGTCAAGTGCATCATAGTAGTGGAAGAACGACAGCGGAGATTTTATTAGTCTCAGCACTTTTTCGGTCTTGTATGTCCTGCCCGAGCAAGCATCGAGAATACTCATAAGATAGCGCCCGGGGATAGACCTGAGCGCCGTATCTGGCAGGTCGACAAAGCAGGGTATCTCGTATTTCTCGGCGGCGGAAGAAAGTATACGCCTGTCCTCTTCGAGCGAGCCGCAGATAACTGCGATGTCGCTGAATTCCAGCCCACGTTCTTTGTCGCCCACAAGTTCGCATATCTTAGCGCAGATGTAGTCGCATTCTTCGTAAATATCCGAAGCCGCCGCAACCGTCACAAGCCCGTCATGAGGTGCTTTCTGCGTGTCGAACCCGAAATAGCCGAGGTTTATGTGCTTTGTCGGCTCTGACTGATAAACGCCCTCAACGTGGGTAATGGTGACACTGCGGTTCTGATCGGCTGAGATACGCCTTATGTCCTCGATAGTCCTAAGAGTATCACGGAACGGGTCAGTGCCGTTTTTCACCTCGTCATGCAGAAATTCAAAAGTCACCGAAGCCGCATTTCTGATAACACTGCCTACGAATTGCAGTTCGTCCTTTGAAAAGCTGTTGAAAGCATAGAAAAACACAGTCCTGCCCTTAAACAGCTTGTTTTCACGCACAAGTTCTGCGGCGTATGCCATTTCGGAAATGTTGTCACGAAGCGCCATTTCAGACAGTTCATTCTTATAAGCTTCTATGACCGTTGAAAGGTCTTTAAGTCTGAGCGTTACCGAACTGTCGATTTCTGCCGATGCTCTTATCTCGGCGGCATCTGCACCCGAACGTGTAAGCTGTGCCGAAAGTTCAATGCAGTCATGCACGAATTTAGGTCTCATGAGCGACTTTGAAAAAACGCTCAGACCGCCGCTTTTTAGTTTAGACTGCGCACGGTACATGGCGATAAGTTTTGCGTTGTCGTTCGCAGGTGCAAGACCGCTGCTGCCGTGTTCTCTGCCTATCTTTTCCGCAAGCGCCGCTATGCCTGCTGTTTCGATGCTGTTGAAAGTTCTTGCTCCCAGCAGTTCATAAAGCTGTTTGTCCGCTTCAAAAGAGAACTGGTCGGGAACGATGACTGTCACCTGCTTGTCAGCGGCGGCTGTCTTTATCCGTTCAAAAAGCAGTTCGATATTGCCGCTGTGCGCTCGTCCTGTGATTATTTCGGGCATAAAAATATTCCTCCAAAAACAGCGCCGCCAAGCTAATGACGGCGCAAAAGTCTTATTCTATTGGTTCAAAATCGGAAGCGGGGTGCTTGCAGAGCGGACAGATAAAGTCCTCGGGGAGCGTGTCGCCCTCGTAGATGTATCCGCATATCTTGCAGATAAAACCCTTTTTCTTTTCAGCCTGCGGTTTAGGCTTGACGTTTGCGTGGTAGTATGCGTAGGTCATGGAGGGCTTGCTGTTCATGACAGCCGAGTCGGTCAGTTCACAGATGAACAGCCCGTGACTGCCCAGATCAACATAGTCGGTGACTTTCAGCGAGATAAACGCATTGATGAACTTTGTAAGAATCGCCGCTCCGTTTGCGGTGCGGAACACCTGTTCGCCCTCGAACTTGTTCACATCTCTGCCGCTCTGGAATCCAAACTGTCTGAACAGCTCGAACGGTGCTTCTTCCGTCAGGCAATTTACGTTCATGAAGCCTGTTTCTTTTATCGTGTCGTGAGTGTAGTTCGCCTTGTTTATCGCAACTGCAAGCTTGTCGGGAGAGACTGCCACCTGTGAAACGGTGTTGCAGATCATACCGTTGTCACGGCTGCCGTCATTTGAAGTTATCACATAAAGTCCGTAGCCAAGCTTGAATAATGCTGTGGGGTCATATTGTGCCATGTGTGTGCCCTCCTTGTCTAATAAGATCATTGTTGTTTATTTCAGCCCATGAGTTCGTCGGCAAGTGCTTCTATCTGTGCTTCGGAAGTGCTGTCGAGTGCTGAATTTACTGTTACGGTGGTGTTGGCGAAAGTAATGTTCTTGCTCTTCTCGAACTTCGACTTGATGACCTTTGCAGCCATTGGTGCCCATGTGCCGTTCTCGATTATGCCGATAGTGCGGTTCTGATAGCCCCTCTCGGTGAGGTCGTTGATGAACTCACGCATGAACGGGAAGATGTCCGCATTGTATGTGGTAGTCGCAAGGACAAGCTTTCCGTAGCGGAATGCGTCCTCGACAGATTCTGCCATATCTTCTCTTGCAAGATCGGCGACAGCGACTTTCGGACAGCCCTTTGCTTCAAGCTTTTCTTTGAGCAGTTCGGCAGCTTTTTTCGTGTTGCCGTAAACGGAAGTGTAAGCGATGAAAAGTCCCTCGCTCTCAACTCCGTAGCTTGACCATGTGTTGTACAATTCGAGGTAGTAGTCTAAATTTTCGGACAGTACAGGACCGTGCAGAGGGCAGATAGTCTGAATGTCGAGTGCCGCCGCCTTTTTCAGGACGTTCTGCACCTGCATACCGTATTTGCCGACGATGCCGAAATAGTAGCGTCTTGCCTCACAAGCCCAGTCCTCTTCAACGTCAAGAGCGCCGAACTTTCCGAAAGCGTCTGCCGTGAAAAGCACCTTTGCGGCAGCGTCATAAGTGAACATGACCTCGGGCCAGTGGACCATGGGAGCGAACACGAATTTGAGTTCGTGCGAACCGAGAGAAAGTGTCTCGCCGTCCTTGACAACTACCTGCTTGTCGGGGTAGTCTGTGCCGAAAAAGCGCTTTATCATTGCGAATGTCTTGGCGTTGCCGACAATTTTTGCGTTCGGGAACTCAGCAGCGAATCTGCCGATGTTTGCGCTGTGATCCGGCTCCATGTGCTGAACGATGAGATAATCGGGTGCAGAACCGCCCAGCGCCTGCTTTATATTAGCTATCCATTCATCGCCGAAGTTTTGGTCTACCGAGTCCATGACAGCGGTCTTTTCGTCCTTTATGACATAGGAGTTGTAAGCCATGCCGTTGGGAACATCGTAAAGTCCCTCGAACAGGTCGATCTGATGATCGTTCACTCCAACGTATAATATATCATCTCTTATAAACATTTTTACATTCCTCCGTTTTAACTTTTATTCGGTAACACTATTATAACACAAAGATTATTTTTTTGCAATAGCAAAAGCTCATTATAGATACTTTTCACCATATCATCACGTTTGTATTTGTGTGTTTTTCACAATAAAAATAAGCCGTAGGTTTATGATAAAAGACAAATTCTGACAGTCAAAATAATAAATACTTATAAAAGATGTTAAATTTCATGGATAACTCTTGTAATTTCAGCGGAGATGTTATATAATATATAGGGTATTTTTAAAATGGGACTGTTATGGAAAGTTCCGAAAAGGAGAGTAACTATGACAAAGGCACAGAGATTTTTCAATTCGATAAAAGATAAGCGTGTGGGCTTTATCGGCACCGGTGTTTCACACACACAGCTCATAAGAGTGTTCCTGACAAAGGGCATCAAAGTCGTTATCATGGATAAAAAGGACGAGGATCATTTCCCCGAGGATCTGTACTATGAGTTTTCGGCAAAGGGCGTTGATTTTGCGCTGGGTGAGAACTATCTTGACGAAGTGTTCAACTGCGACATCGTGTTCCGCACCCCCGGTATGTATTTCAACAACCCCGTGCTTACAAAGGCAAGGGAAGCAGGAGTTGTCATCACTTCCGAAATGGAAGTGTTCTTTGACCTCTGCCCCTGCAAGATATACGGCGTGACAGGTTCTGACGGAAAGACCACTTCCACAACGCTTATCAGTGAATTTCTGAAAGCCGAGGGCAGACGTGTTCATCTGGGCGGCAACATCGGCAAGGCGCTTCTGCCGCTTGTCGAGACTATGAGCGAATCTGACGTTGCGGTAGTCGAGCTTTCCAGCTTTCAGCTTATTTCCATGCGCCGTTCGCCTGACGTGGCAGTTATCACGAACATCTCGCCAAATCATCTTGATGTTCACGGCACAATGGAAGAATACATCGACTCAAAATGCAACCTTATCCGCCACCAGAACGCTTTTTCGAGAACAGTCCTCAACGCTGACAATGAGGAGACGATGAAGCTTGCTCCGCTGGTAAGAGGAACGCTTGTCAAGTTCTCACTCTCGGGCAATACCGAGCGTGGAGCTTTCCTGCGTGAGGACGGTATGCTTTGTTACAGGGACAAGGACAACGTTACCGAGATAGTCCACAAGGACGACATCCGCATCCCCGGAATACACAATGTTGACAACTACCTGACCGCTATCTCGGCAGTATGGGGCGAAGTTTCGATCGAGAGCATCGTCAACACTGCTATCTCATTCGGCGGAGTTGAGCATCGCATCGAGTTCATAAGAGAACTTGACGGCGTTAAGTGGTTCAATGATTCTATCGCTACCAGCCCAACAAGAGTTATGGCAGGTTTAAATTCTTTCGACCAGAAGATAATCATTATCGCAGGCGGCTATGACAAGAAGATACCTTATGAACCCATGGCTGACCTTGTGAACGAAAAAGTCAAGATACTGATACTTCTCGGCGCAACAGGTCCTAAGATAGAGGCGGCAGTAAAAGGCTCGGCGCTCTATCCCGACAGCGGTCTTAAAATAATAAACGTCAAGACCCTTGAAGAAGCGGTCTATCAGGCTTATAAATACGCATCGGCAGGGGATATAGTTTCGCTTTCTCCTGCAAGCGCAAGCTTTGATCTTTACAATAATTTTGAGGAAAGAGGTAAGCATTTCAAGCGTCTTGTAAATGAGCTTTGATCTGCATTCGATATGACGGACATTTTTGAACTTATCAGACAGCTCTGCACTCCGCAGGGCGTTTCGGGAAACGAAAGCGATATAGGCAGTGTGTGCGAAAAACTGCTCGGTAGTTACGGCACTGTCAAAAGAGACGCTCTCGGCAATGTGCTTTGCGAAGTCGGTGAGCATGATGACAGCAAAAAAACTCTCCTGCTGAACGCACACATAGACGAGATAGGAATGATCGTGAACTATATCACTGAGGACGGCTTTCTGCGTGTCTCAAAGTGCGGCGGCATAGATGCAAGAGTTCTGCCTGCTTCACAGGTGACTATCTACGGCAAAGAAACGCTTAAAGGCGTTATGACCAGCGTTCCGCCCCACTTGCAGAAAGAGCATGACAAGACTGCACCCATTGACGAACTGTATGTTGACACGGGTCTTTCGGGCGAAAAGGCAAAGGAACTCATTTCGCTTGGTGACAGAGTTCTTATCGAGAACGAGCCTGCACACATGGGCGAACTTGTTACCTCAAAGGCGCTCGATGACAGAGTTTGTGCGGCGGCAGTTATCTCGGCAGTTGAAAGGATAGCCGAAAAACAGTCGGCATACAATATAAAAGTGCTGTTCTCCGTCTGCGAGGAAGTCGGCGGTCAGGGCGCAAAGACAGGCGCTTTCACGGCTGATGCAGACCTTGCACTTGTGTTTGATGTCAGCTTCGGCAGAGTTCACGGCGAGACTGAGGGCGAAGTCGGCGAGATAGGCAAGGGTACAATGATAGGCATTTCTCCTGTGCTTTCGAGAAGGCTGTCCAACTGCCTTTGCGAGACTGCCGAAGCGGAAAAGCTTTCGTGGCAGCCCGAGGTAATGGGCGGCAGAACAGGCACTGATGCAGATGCGATAGCCGTTGCAAAGGGCGGCGTTCCTGCCTGCACTGTTTCTATACCGATAAAATATATGCACACTCCTGTCGAGGCTGTCAAGCTCTCGGACGTTGAACAAACGGCGGCGCTTGCTGCGGCATTCTGTGAAAGGGGGCTGTTCTGAAAATGGAACTTATAAAAAGATTGGAAGAACTGTGCGTTCTTGACGGAATTTCGGGCGATGAGGGCGCAGTCAGGGACTACATAATAAAGGCTGTTGAGGGTAAGTGCGAATACAGCATCGACCCTCTTGGAAGCGTTATCGCATTCAAAAAGGGCAGGCAGACCCCTAAGCACAAGTTGCTTTTCTCAGCGCACATGGACGAGGTAGGACTGATAGTTACTCACATCTGTTCGGACGGTTCGCTGAAATTTGCGGAAGTAGGCGGCATTGACCCGAGAGTGCTTTTCGGAAAGCGTGTCTATGTGGGTAAAGATAAGCATCTCGGCGTTATCGCAGGAATAGCGATACACAACCTTACCGATAAGCAGCTTGAAAAGGCGGCAGACCACTCGGATCTGTGCATCGACATCGGCGTGGATTCCCGTGAGGAAGCTATGAAGCTTGTGAAACCCGGGGACAGCGTTGTGTTCGATTCGGAATTCCTGCGGTTCGGCGAGGGACGTATAAAGTCAAAAGCTATCGACGACAGAGCAGGCTGTGCCATGATGATAGAAATGATAAACTCGGAACTTGAATACGATACATATTTCACGTTTGTGGTGCAGGAAGAAGTCGGACTTCGTGGTGCGACAGCTGCGGCTTATACCGTTGACCCCGATTATGCGATAGTGCTGGAATCTACCACCGCCGCCGACATTCCGTCCTCCACGGAAGAAAAGCGTGTCTGCGAAGTCGGAAAAGGTCCTGTTGTTTCATACATGGACAGACACACGATATATGACAAGGAACTGTACGATCTCGCATTCAGCACGGCTGAGGAACTGGGCATTCCCTGTCAGACAAAAACAGTTGTCGCAGGCGGAAACGATGCAGGTGCGATACACGTTTCCCGTGGGGGTGTGCGCACAGCGGCAGTTTCTCTGCCTTGCAGGTATCTTCATTCGCCCGCAAGTGTTATCGCCGCAGAGGACATGACAAACGCATACAAGCTGGTGACAGCATTTGCAGAACGGATACAAAAGCTATGATCTATCAGTTGGAAACTAATGACAGCAGCCTTTTTGAAAGGCTCAGTTCAACACACTACGGCAGGAGAATAAAATCACATTTTCTGGCATACGGTATAAAGTATGACTTCTCACGCATATTTGTGATAAAGCGTGAGGAGCAGGCAGTCGGTATAATCTCGGCGTTCAATGCGTCAGCGGTCATAAGCGATATGCAGGATATTCGTTTCACCGATAAGGAACTTGAAGATATTGCGATATTCGTCCACATGATGAAGCCTTATTCGGTCGAGATCGACCCCGTTTATTCGGATAAGTTAGAACCTCTGCTTGCGGATATGTATTCTCCCGACAACCGCACGGAATTTGCGTTCTGCTCAAAGGGCGCACTGCCTGTGCTGGACATTGACGAGTGCCCGAGCCTTGATTCGGTGTTCGATATTCTCAGAGTGTCGTTCCCGACACTTGCACAGTCCTATGAACTGTGGATAACCGACACTTCGCACAGAGTTCGTCACGGTCTTTCGCAGTCATTTCTCATGAAAGATGATTCGGGAAAGGAAAACTGCTCGACTGCGACTATCCAATACATAATCGACAGAAAAGCACTCATAGGGCACGTTGCAACTCTCCCCGAATACAGAGGGCAGTTCTATGCACGCCGCCTGCTTTACTGGATAGGCGAACGCCTGACGAATGACGGCTTTGAAGTGCGGCTGTTTGCACGCCCTCACCGTGTCAGCTACTATGAGGAGATAGGCTTTAAGGCTATCGCTCATGACAGGGTTTTTGAACTTAAAGAGGAATTCAGATAAAAAAGAAATAAGGAGACTTAACAATGGGCTTTTTTGATATGCTGTTAAGCAAGCTTGTTATCAAAGCTGCCGAGAGAGCTTCGGGGGAATACCTTGAAAAGCAGAACCAGAAGAAAACCGCTCCGCCGACTGTTCAGCAGAGCGTTCCTTATCCGCCTCCGACAAAGCAGAAAGAAAAGGTAAATGAAATTCCTGACGGCAAGTACAGGGATAGAAACGACATCGAGGAATTTGAGATACCCAAGGGCTGTACAAGGATAGGCAAGAATGCTTTTAAAGACTGCAAATGCCTTACTAAGATACAGTTTCCATCTTCCCTTAAAGAGATAGACAACAGTGCTTTTGGCGGCTGTGCTTCTCTCAGGGAAGTGATGATCCCTGAAAGTGTGACAAAGCTGGGCGATTGGGTGTTCAGCGATTGCTCTGCACTTGAAAAAGCCTATATTCCCGACAGCCTTAATGGAAGTCAGATAGGCTACGGACTGTTCTCGAACTGCACAGCACTGGAGGACGTGAGATTCCCTAAACGTCTGACTGGTGAGTTCTTTAACGTGTTGAAATCCTGTGAACTGCTCACCAGCTTCGAGATACCCGCGGGCGTGACGAAGATCGGTTCATTTGCCTTTGAAGACTGCACTATGCTCAAAAGTGTCATTATCCCGGACACGGTGAAGGTGATCGAACACAGAGCTTTTTCTGACTGCACAGCACTTAAAGAGATATACTTACCCGACAGCGTGAAGATAATTGATGCTTTTGACACTTTCAGGGGCTGTACTGCGCTGGAAAAATTGCGTCTGCCCATTGGTGTTACATTCCGCAAAAAATTTGATGATGATGTAGGCATCGGCACTTGCTTCTGGGAATGTGATTCGCTGAAAACAGTCGTACTTGGTGAGCGCAGCTTTGAGCTGAAAGGTACGCTGGACTTGAATACGCTCAGTTATATGTACGCCCGCCTTGCTGTTGAGGGAGACATGAGAGTGTCTTCATATGTACAGAGCAATATCCGTGATATACTTCAGGCACTTATTTTAAAAGAAGATGCAGATACAGTCCGTGAACTGCTTTCCATTCTGCCTGAGGAAGCGTTTTCTAAGGAAGATGTTCTTGAAGCGGCAGACAGTGCAGGCATGATGGGTGTGACAGAGGTGTACGATGTGATATATGCCTACGCTGTAAGGCGTGGTATACATATTCCTGAATAATATATTAACGGAGAGAATAATGGAAGAACTTTTTAACATAGATAAACGTCTGCTGGAACTTGGCAGACAGGCAGAAAAAAACGCAGCTGAGAACTTTGCGGCAATAGCCGAGAACGCTGAATACAACGGTGCAAAGGTGCTGAAAGCATTCATCGACAACCGTGTGAGTGAGAGCTGTCTTAAAGGTACAACGGGTTACGGCTACGGAGACATCGGACGTGAAACACTTGATGCAGTCTATGCTCAGGCGTTCGGCGGTGAAGATGCGATCGTGCGCCACACTTTCGTAAACGGAACTCATGCGCTTTCGACCTCGCTTTTCGGCGTTCTGCGTCCCGGTGATGAGATGTTGTCACTGACCGGCAGTCCTTATGATACAATGGAAGAAGTCATAGGTATACGTGGCGAAAAGGGGAGAGGTTCACTCACAGATTTCGGCGTGAAGTACTCTCAGGTGGAGCTGAAAGCCGACGGCACTCCCGATCTTGACGGCATAAAAAAAGCCGCAGCAGGCAAGAAAGTCGGTTATATCCAGCGTTCGAGGGGCTATTCTCTGCGCCCGTCTTTCACGGTTGATACAATAGGCGAGGTCATCGCCGCTGCCCGTGAAGCAAACCCTGACATTATCATAATAGTCGACAACTGCTACGGCGAGTTCGTGGAAAAGCGTGAACCGCTCGCAGTGGGCGCTGATCTGATAGTCGGCTCGCTTATCAAGAACCCCGGAGGCGGCATTGCATCGACAGGCGGTTACATCTGCGGAAGAAAAGACCTTGTGGAACTCTGCGCCGACAGACTTGCCTGCATCGGTGTCGGAAAAGAAGTCGGCTGCACGCTCAACCAGTGCAGAGAGATGTTCATGGGATTTTTCTTTGCGCCGACTGTTGTTGAAGCGGCACTTAAAACGAGCGTTTTCGCCTGCTCGCTTTTTGAGAGCCTGGGTTTCACAACTTTCCCAAAAAGTACAGAAAAACGTACAGATATAATTGCATCTGTCTGCCTTGAAAATGAGGAGCGTTTAACGGCGTTCTGTCAGGGCATACAGAAAGGTTCGCCCGTTGATTCTTATGTCACGCCGGAAGCGTGGGATATGCCCGGATATGACAGCCGTGTCATAATGGCGGCAGGAGCGTTCACAATGGGCGCATCTATCGAACTTTCGGCAGATGCACCGATAAGAGAGCCTTTTGCGGTATGGCTGCAAGGCGGCGTGACCTACCCGACAGGAAAACTGGGTATCCTCACAGCAGCACAGCAGCTTCTTGAAAAAGGGCTGGTAGAACTTTAAAAATAATACAGAGAGGACTGAAAAAAATGGCGGAAATATTTACTGTCAGCATTGCCGACTTAGTGAAGGAACTGAGTCTTGAACTGGTCTATTCACCAAAGCCTGCCGAGGAGATACTTGTTTCGGACAACGACTGCAACAGACCCGGATTGCAGCTTATGGGATTTTATGAATACTTCAACGCAGAGCGCATACAGATATGCGGAAACATGGAGTTTGCGTACCTTGCAAGCGTTGACGAGGACACAAGATACAAGAAGATCGAGACACTTTTTGCAACGCATATTCCTATGTTCATAGTAGCAAGAGGTCACGAACTTTATCCCGAGATGATCGAACTTGCTAAGAAATATGAAATTCCTATCGGACGCACAAAGGAATCGACCACAACATTCATGGCTTCTCTCATAAGTCTGCTGAACGTCAGACTTGCGCCGAGGATAACCCGTCACGGCGTTCTTATCGAGATTTACGGCGAGGGCGTTCTTATCGTGGGTGAGAGCGGTGTAGGAAAATCTGAAACTGCGATAGAGCTTGTAAAGCGTGGTCACAGACTTGTGGCTGACGATGCAGTTGAGATCCGCCGTGTTTCAAGCATAAGCCTTGTTGGTTCTTCGCCCGACAATATCCGCCATTTCTTGGAGATAAGAGGTATCGGCATCATAAACGTCCGCAGACTGTTCGGTATGGGTGCTGTTAAGGTAACTGAGAAGATCGACATGGTGGTAGAGCTTGAACCATGGGATTCCAACAAGGTCTATGACCGCATGGGCGTTGACAACGAATTCACGCAGATACTGGGCGTTAGTGTTCCGTCACTGACTATCCCGATAAAGCCGGGACGCAACCTTGCTGTTATCCTTGAAGTTGCTGCAATGAACAACCGTCAGAAGAAAATGGGCTACAATGCGGCTCAGGAACTTCTTGATAATCTCGGCTTGCAGGTCGACACTAAGGATAAGGTCAAAAACTGGGACTATATGTAAGGAGAAAATATGATAATCGAAGCCGATCTTCACACGCACACCTGCGCTTCCACACACGCTTTTTCAACGATAAAAGAAAACTGCCGCTATGCTTCACGCTACGGACTGAAAGGCATTGCCATGACCGACCACATGACGGCTATGGACGATTCTCCGCACAAATGGCACTTTCATAATATGGAGATACTTCCCCGTGCGATAAGCGGTGTTTACGTCTTAAAAGGTGTTGAACTGAACGTGACAGACACAGAAGGCAGTGTTGATATGGATGAAGCGCTGCTCAAAAAAATGGAGTGGTGCGTGGCATCTATGCACCGTTCCGTTTTTAACTGCAATGATAAGGAACTGATAACGAATGCCTATCTGAAACTGTGCGAAAATCCTTATATCGACGTTATCGGACACCCGACCTCAGATGCTTTTCCTTTTGACATGGAAAAATGTCTTAAAGCTTTTAAGGAATACGGCAAACTGCCGGAGGTAAACGAAAGTTCAGTAGTCTATAAGGACGGTTCACGCAGAAACTGCATAGAGATGTTAAAGCTTTGCAAGAAGTATGAGATACCCGTGGTCGTGGACAGCGATGCGCATTACTGCGAACTTGTCGGCATGACACCCGAGTGTGAAAAGCTTATTGACGAGATCGGTTTTCCTGTCAGTCTTGTTGAGAATGCAAGCTGGGACATGATAAGAGAAAGGGTGCGCAAAAAACACCCCGATATAAACATTTGAAAGGAACAGGTAGCATACTGATGCAATTTAACCAATTAACTGAGCTTGCGGAAAAGCTCGGCTGCACAGTCATGAAAGACGAGCCGCTCAGCAAGCACACTTCTTTTCGTATAGGCGGTCCGTGCAGACTTATGATCATACCTAACAGCGCCGAAAGCCTTGTTGAGATCGAAAAGTTCATCGGAAGCAACGGTATAAGGTCGCTCATTTTAGGCAAAGGCTCGAATATGCTGTGTGCTGACGAGGGATATGACGGAGCGGTCATACTTCTTGACAGGAATCTCGGCAGTATAGAACGTATTGATGACGTGACGATAAGAGCAGAAGCAGGCGCTCCGCTCATAATGCTCTGCACAAAGGCTCTTGAATACGGTCTGACAGGTCTTGAATTTGCCTACGGTATCCCCGGAACTGTCGGCGGCGGGATATTCATGAACGCAGGCGCTTACAACGGAGAGATAAAGGATGTTGTGACAAAAGTTACGGCTGTTGACAAGAACGGTGAAGTACACACTTACTCTGCTGACGCTCTTGACTTGAGATACAGAAGTTCACGCTTTGAGAAAACAGGTGAAGTTATCCTGAGCGCTGAATTTACGCTGAAAAAAGGCGACAAGACCGAAATAGCCGCCGAGATGAACAGGCTCATAGGTCTGCGCCGCAGCAGACAGCCGCTGGAATATCCCAGTGCAGGCTCGACTTTCAAGCGACCGACAGGACAGTTTGCAGGCAAACTTATTCAGGACAGCGGTCTCAGGGGCTATTCTGTCGGAGGTGCGCAGGTATCTGAAAAACACTGCGGATTTGTTATCAACAGGGACGGTGCGACCTGTGAGGACGTTAAAACGCTTATACACGATATTCAGGAGACAGTCAGAGCGAAAATGGGCTTTGATCTTGAATGCGAGGTACGAATGATACCTTACAAAGAATAAGAGAGGAGAAATGACCATGCAGTTTGTTATAGTTACGGGAATGTCGGGTTCGGGAAAATCGACCGCAGTCGATGTACTCGAAGATCTGGGTTATTACTGCATCGACAATATCCCTCCTGAACTTATCTCTAAGTTCATCGAACTTTGTCGGACGGCTAACAAAATCGAGAAAGCGGCATTTGTTGTCGATGTCAGAGGCGGAGACTTCTTCTATTCATTTCAGGATGCAGTGCAGACACTGCGCACAAACGAACTCAGTTTGAAGATCCTTTTCCTCGAATCGGAAGATGCCGCTATCGCACGCCGTTACAAGGAAACACGCCGCAAGCACCCTCTTATCGAAGCGGCAGGCGGCGATTTGAAAAATGCGATCAGGCTTGAAAGGGAACTGCTCACTTCCGCAAAGGCTATGAGCGATTATTACATCGACACATCAAACTACTCTACCTCGGAATTCAGAAAAAGACTGTTTACGATATTTGAGGAAAACGACATAGAACATATGTTCATTGATGTACGTTCTTTCGGCTTTAAGTACGGCGTTTTCGGCGAGGGTGACTTAGTGTTCGACGTAAGATGTCTGCCTAATCCGTTCTATATTCCCAAACTTAAACACAAGACAGGTCTTGACCCCGAAGTTTCGGGATATGTCATGAAATTCGATGAGTCGAAGAATGTCTATAATAAAATGGCTGACCTTATCGACTATATGATACCTCTTTACGAAAAAGAGGGCAAGAGCCAGCTGGTGATAGGCTTTGGCTGCACGGGCGGAAAGCACCGCAGCGTTACTTTTGCCGAAATGGTAGGCGAGCATTTGCGGCTTGAAGGTCACAAGGTAAGGATAAGCCACAGAGATATTGATAAACACTGAAAAGGGCAGGTCACTGATGTCGGAAAATACAACTGAGCAGTCATTTTCACAGAAGGTCAAGGCAGAGATCATATCAAGGATAGATTCGTCCGCTAAGGCAGATGCCTGTCTTTACGGACTTCTTCTGTGTACGAATATTCTTAGCAAAAGCGAGATAACCCTCCTTACCGAAACGATCTCGGTGGCGGATTTTTTTGCGCTCAATGTAAGGCGCATATGCGGCGATGATTCTGTCACCGTCACGCCTTACGAACGAGGCGGCGGAACGGTCATGTACAGTCTTTCTGTCGGTGAGGGGCTGTGTGAAATGCTTCTTTCGCACTTTCATATAGGCGAGAGCAGACAGCGCCTTAACCTGAAATACCCGAAAAAAAGCCTTATTCCGCTGACTATCGCAGGAATGTATCTTGCAAGCGGTTCTCTGAGTGACCCGAACAAGGGCTATCACATGGAATTTGCACTTCCCGAACTGGAACTGTGCAACTATCTTGGGCTTACACTTCTTGAAAAATATGGTATGCTCGCAAAGCACGTTGAGCGCAAGAATCATCAGGTGCTATACTTCAAGGAGTCGGACAATATCATTGATATGCTGGCGCTCATGGGGGCAACTTCCGCATCGTTTGAACTGACGAATGTCAAGATATACAAGGATATGCGCAACAACATCAACCGTGGTGTCAACTGCGTGAATGCTAACATCGAAAAGAGCATACGTGCCGCAGAAAAGCAGATCGAGGATATCGAACTTTTAGATGCGGAAGTCGGACTTGACACGCTCCCCGATAATCTGCGTGAGATAGCCATGCTTCGCTATGAGAACCCCGACTTCAATCTTGCGGATCTAGGGGCGGCGCTTACTCCGCCTATCTCACGTTCGGGCGCAAATCACCGCCTGCAAAAGATAGCAAAGCTTGCTGACGAGATAAGGAGAGCAAAGCTGTGAAAAAAGCAATAGCTGTTCTTATCTCAGCGGTTCTTCTGACCGCCTGCGGTACAGGTGAACAGACCACAGAACAAAGCAAACAGAGCAGTTCTTCCGCTTCGGAGACAGTCGGCTTTGACGGAAGTATCCTTGTGATAGACGGCGTTGAGATACCTTTTGAGCAGGGTGAAGAAGCTGTTTCGCAGGCGCTTGGCGATGCTTTTGCAGTTCGTGACATGGAGACTTTCAGCTTTCCCGACAGCGCTGACACTGACAAACTTGTGCTTTATGATGCGTTCAGGGACAATGTTGCAGGCTTTGACATAAGCATCACGAATTACCGGCTGAATGCCCCCGAAGAACATGACATCAGACTGCTTGGTCATAAGGGGATAGGACTTACACATGATGAGATACTTGACAAATTTTCCGACTGTTCGGTAAGGTTCATGAACAGTGCCGACCTGCTGTTTTTTGCAGACGGCAAACCCTATAAATATGAGCATACGAATGTTCAGCCCGAGAACGATCACCCAAAAATGACCGAACTCTATGAAAGCATCGAAAGCGGAAAAACAAAGTGTGCAGTCGGCGTGTATCTGTTCTGTAAGGCAAATTCTCCGTGTGATGAGATACTTGTCGCAGTTTATGAAAAAACGCCCGAAACGTAAAAAGAGGTGAATGCCGTGACTGATTTTGTACATCTTCATGTTCATACGGAATACTCGCTGTTAGATGGTGCGTGCCGTGTTTCGGAACTTGCAAAACGTGTTTCGGAACTTGGACAAAAGGCTGTTGCCATAACAGACCACGGCAATCTTTTCGGTGCGGTAAATTTCTATGACAGCTGCAAAAAAGCAGGTATAAAGCCGATAATCGGGTGTGAGATGTATGTCGCTCACGGTTCACGCTTTGAACGCAAAAGCAATGAAAGGCCCTATCATCTTATACTGCTTTGCAAAAATGAACAGGGCTTTAAAAACCTGTCAGCGCTCTCGACTGCAAGCTATTCTCAGGGATTTTACAGAAAGCCGAGGATAGACTTTGAACTGCTGGAAGCGCATCACGAGGGGCTTGTCTGCCTTTCTGCCTGCCTTGCAGGTGAGGTGTCACAGAAGCTTCTCTCAGATGATGACCAAGGCGCAGAGCAGACGGCACTTCGTTACCGTGAGATCTTCGGAGAAGATTATTACATCGAGATACAGAACCACGATTTCCCGGAGCAAAGAGCCGTTTTCCCGAAACTGATACGCTTGTCGAGAGAAACGGGCATACCCCTTTGCGCCACAAATGACGTTCACTATCTTGACCCCTCTGACGGAAGCGCACAGGAGATACTCATGTGCATAAACACGGGCAAAACGCTCGATGACCCCGACAGAATGAAACGCACGGGCGATGACTATTATCTGCGCTCGGGTGACGAAATGGCACTGCTTTTTCAGCTTTGTCCGGAGGCAGTTACCAACACGCTCAAAGTTGCCGAGAAGTGCTGTTTTGACTTTGAGTTCGGTGTGACGAAACTGCCTTTTTTCAAGCTGGATAAAGCGGCAGACCACACGGACTATCTCTGCGCAATGGCTGCGAAAGGTCTTGAAAAGCGTTACGGAAGCAGACCCGAAAAAGCAGTTGAGCGGCTGGAACATGAGCTTTCGGTCATAAAGCGTATGGGGTTCGTGGACTATTTCCTTATTGTGTGGGAACTTGTGAGATACGCCAAAACACATGACATTCCCGTTGGCTGCGGACGTGGTTCGGGAGCAGGCAGTCTTGTTGCATACTGCATAGGGATAACCGACATCGATCCGCTGAAATACGATCTTCTGTTTGAACGTTTCTTAAATCCCGAACGTGTTTCGATGCCCGATTTCGACATAGATTTCTGCACCGAAAAACGCCACAAAATGATAGAACACATCATAGCACTTTATGGCGCAGATCACGTTGCACAGATAACCGCTTTCGGAACGCTTGGCGCAAAGCAGGCTGTCCGTGACTGCGCAAGAGTTATGGGTCTGCCGTACAAAACAGGCGATATTGCCGCAAAGAGCATACCTGCACACATGAGCCTTGCAGATGCGCTCAAAAGTTCAAAGGAACTTGCGGCTTTGTATAACGGAAACAGCGAATACAAGGCTCTTATTGACAATTCTCTGCGTATCGAGAGCCTTCCCCGAAACACCATGACCCACGCCGCAGGAGTTGTCATCACGAAAGAACCTGTCAGTGAAAGTGTTCCGCTTTACATGAAGGACGATCAGGTGACAACGCAGTTTGAAGCGCCTGTCCTTGAACGCCTCGGACTGCTCAAAATGGATATTCTCGGCGTGAGCAACCTCACGGTCATGGACAAGTGCATAAAGGCGGTCGGCAATATCCGTCTGAATGAGATAAAAGACGGCGACAGCGAAGTATATGAACTGTTCGCAAAGGGTCAGACTCAGGGGATATTCCAGTTTGAGAGCGAGGGCATAACAAATGTTGTGATGCAGATACGCCCGAGGAACATCGGCGAACTCATGGCTGTCATGTCGCTCTACCGCCCCGGACCTATGGAGTCTATCCCGACATATATCCGTAACAGGCGTGACCCTTTGGCAGTCACTTACAAACATCCTCTGCTGAAAAATATCCTTGCGGAGACTTTCGGCTGTATAGTCTATCAGGAGCAGGTCATGCAGATATTCCGCACGCTTGCAGGATATTCGCTGGGACGTGCCGACATGGTGCGCCGTTCAATGGCAAAGAAAAAACAGGCAGAACTTGAACGTGAGCGTCAGGCTTTTATCTACGGCGACGGCGATGTTGTCGGAGCGGTCGAAAACGGCGTTCCCGAGCAGACGGCTGTTTCGATATTCAATGAGATGCAGTCTTTTGCTTCGTATGCGTTCAACAAGTCACACGCTGCGGCGTACTCAACTATCGCATATCAGAACGCATATCTCAAAACGCATCATTATAAGGAATATATGGCGGCGCTTCTGACCGTAACAAGATACGATAAACCGCACAAGCTTCCCGAATATATTTCAGATGTCAGAAAAAGCGGCGTTAAGCTTTTGCCGATAGACGTAAACAGGAGCAGTGTGGATTTCGTGGCAGAACCTTACGGCATTCGTTTTTCGATAATGACCGTGAGGGGACTCGGCGAAGGCTTTGCAGAAAAACTCGTTGCGGAACGTCAGACGGGCGGCAGGTTCACTTCATTGGTAGACCTTTGCACACGAATGAGCGGTGTGGGCATATCGCAGAAAATGCTGGAAGCGCTCATAAAAAGCGGTGCGCTCGACAGTCTGGGGCACAACCGCCGTTCAATGCTCATGTCAGCAGATGCAGTTCTTGCACATTCGCACTACAACGCAAAGAACATCAACGCAGGTCAGCTTGATTTCTTTTCTATCGCCAAAGAAGTTACGCCTGTACGTGAGGACGATGCAGTGCCGTATCTTGACGAGTTTCCGAAAGAAACGCTGCTGAAACTGGAACATGAGGTCACGGGGCTTTATCTGTCGGGGCATCCGCTTGACGGATTTCTGCCCTTTGCGGAAGCCTGCGGAGCGCTGACGGCGGCACAGCTTTCTTCCGCTGATGAACATTCGTCAATAAAAAACGATACGCAGGCAGAACTTATGGTGCAGGTCGATTCAGCAAAGCCTTACCGCACGAAAGGCGGCTCTGAGATGTGCTTTGCGGCAGTTTCAGACAAGACGGGAAGCTGTGAAGTCATAATTTTTGCGGAACTCTATTCGGCAGTGAAAAATCTGTTGAAGCAGGGGAACGCTCTGCACATAACAGGGCGTGTGAGCATCAAAGAGGGCGAATCCGCAAAACTTATCGCTGAATTTATCGAAACGGGCGACAGGTTTATTTTCAGCTGTTCGGGACGTGGTTTATGCGTCAAGGCTGATTCTGACGAACAGGAGATAATATCAAATATCAGACAGATAGCCGTTAAAAACAAGAGCGGCAGCGGTTCAAGGTTCACGCTGTTTTTAGCGGACAAGCGAACCCCGCTCACTATAAAAGAAGCGCCGTTCGTGAAGCTTTCGGCAGAACTTATCACCGAGTTTCAGCGTGCGGCAGGCTCAAAGAGCGTTATGTTCATGAAGCGAAAGGGGGTCGGCAGATAATGCAGCCGAGAGATTATACGGTCATAAGGATAGACGGCGATTACGCAGTTTTAAAAGAGCAGATGAGCGGCGAGGAAATTCTTGTCGCAATGGCACTGCTGCCCGATGAGACTGATGAAGGCATAAAACTCCACTGGGAGGATATGATATACACAGTTATCGGGTGAAAATCTTGTGAAAACTATGGAATGCTTTGGGATAATGTGCTATAATAAGGTTATCAAAGAATAGAACGGAGCATGATATGTCATTTAATTTAAAGGAAGAAAGACCTGCTGAGGGACTTTCGATAACACATTCCGAGGACAGCAAATTCAACACTGAAACGATCATCGTGCGGTTCATCACGCCTGTTGACGAGAAAGAGTCACCAAAGCGCTGGCTCGCTGTTTCGATGCTGACAGACGGCACGGCAGACTTTCCCGACAAGCTGCTGCTTTCAAAGCGGCTTGCCGAGCTTTACGGTGCGTCACTTTTTTCGTTCTCGTATAAGAGCGGCAACAGTCAGGTCTCGGGGATAACGATGAACTGCATCGGCGATAAGTACACCATGAACGGCGAACAGATCACCGCCGACTGCGCAAAGCTTCTGCTCGACAGCATCTTCAAGCCGAATATGAAAAACGGCGTTTTTGATGAGTTGCTGTTTGAAAACGCAAGGAACGAACTTCTTAACAAGATAAGGAGCGCAGCAGATAACCGCCATTCCTATGCTTACAGACGTGCAGTCGAGACAGCTTTTGAGGGCGAGCCTTCGGCAATTTCGCTGCACGGCACTGAGGAATATGTTTCGGCGCTGACTGCCGAGGACATCTCGGCGGCTTACGAGGATATGCTCACAAACAGCTATATATCCGTAAGCTTCTGCGGCGGTGGAACGAACACAGAAGCACAGAAGCTGGTAACAGACCGTCTTACAGCATTTGCCGAACAAAGAGGTTCGGCAAATGAATACAAAAAACTGCTATATGCCGCATCAAAGCCAAAAGAACAAGCGGCTGTCGTTACCGAACAGATAGAGCAGAAGCAGTCAAAGATATTCCTTATATACAAATATGACAACACCGATGAGTTCGCTATGGTGCTTGCGGTAAGTATTTTCGGCAGCACGCCTACTTCAAAACTGTTCATGAACGTCCGTGAAAAGCTGTCGCTCTGCTATTATGTCTCGGCTGCACTTATTCTGGGCAAAGATGCTGTTTATGTCGACTGCGGAGTTGCTCCGGGCAATGAGGAAAAAGCAGTCAGCGAGATAAAACATCAGCTTGAACTTATGCAGCAGGGCGAGATCGCCGATGACGAGATAGCCGATGCAAAGCGCAGCTATATAAACTCACTGCGTTCTATAAACGATTTCGGTGAGGAACAAAATTCATGGTTTTTCAGGCGTTTTGTCAAGGGCGACCTTTTGACACCGCAGGAAGCTGAGGAACTTGTCAGCGCTGTCACAAAAGAACGAATCATTGACGCTGTAAAATCATTCAGGCTTGACACGGTGTATACTCTTGAACCGACTGACTGTGAGGGAGGCGAAGCAGATGAATAAGACAACTATCGAAACAATCACCGATGAACGCACAGGCAACAGCTATAAACTTGTGCATCACAAGTCGGGACTTGACCTGCTGCTTGCGCCTATGGACGATTATGTTACGACCGCAGCAATGTTCGGCACGAATTACGGTTCGATAATCAACTGCTTCAAGACTGCCGATGATGAGGATTTTGTGACAGTTCCTGACGGAATCGCCCACTATCTCGAACACAAGCTTTTCGAGAATGAGGACACTGACGTTTTTGAGTTATACGCCGAAACGGGTGCTGACGGCAACGCCATGACGGGCTTTGAGAACACGATATATCTGTTTTCCTGCACCGACAATTATCTGCCGTCACTGAAAATACTTCTGGATTTTGTCCAGAAGCCTTACTTCACTCAGGAGAATGTTGACAAAGAGCAAGGCATAATCGCTCAGGAGATACGCATGACCCTTGATATGCCGAAAAGACGCTGCTTTTACAATCTGCTCAATGCCATGTACAAAGTACACCCCGTCAGAGTGGATATTGCAGGCAGTGAGGAATCTATCAGGGAGATTACTCCGGAACTGCTCTATAAGTGCTACTATGCGTTCTATGATCTGCACAATATGGTGCTTTCGATAGCAGGCAGGCTTGATGTTGACGAAGTTATCGCACTCTGCGATGAATGCCTTATCACGGGCGAGGACAAGCAGGTAGAAGTTAAGATGCCCGATGAACCGCTTGAAGTTACCGAAAAATTCGTTGAGGAAAGCTTCGGCGTGGGACTGCCGATATTCAACATCGGTTTCAAGTGCGCTCCCTGCGAAACAAAAGATATGCTCGTCAGAGAAACGACCGCTTCGCTCATGCTGACACTTCTCGCAGGAAAAATGTCAGACCTTCAAAAGCGGCTGCGTGACGAAAAACTTGTTATGGGTCAGCTCGGCACTGAGGTATTTGACGGCAGAGGATTTTTTTCGCTGATATTTTCGGGCGAATCGGAACAGCCGCAGAAAGTCTGCGACATCATCTGCGAGGAGATCGAGCGTGTCAAGCGTGAGGGCTTTTCGGCAGAAGACCATGCACTGCTCAAAAAAGCCGAATTCGGCGGAGAAGTGCGTGACAGGAACAACCCTGAATCCGTTGCCGAGAATATGCTTGCATATTATTTCATCGGCGAGAACGCATTTGCTCAGGAAAAAGTTCTCAGCAGCATAACTCTCGAAGATGTCAACAAGGCGGCAAGGGAACTTCTCGACACGGACAATATGACCCTTTCGGTCATCAAATGATCCTATTTCAGGAAAGGATATGTTAGTAAAATGCAACAGACAGCGACATACTTCGTTGAACAGGTAAGCGAGGAAGTACGCAAAAAAATGATTGAAAACCCCGACAAGGTCTTTTTCCCGAATTTCGGCAGCGGCAACAATATTTTCCGTGAGGGAATAAATATAGACCGTGTTCTGCTGACGATACCGGGCACGAATTTCAAGATATACTGGTACGGATTTCTCATAGCGGCAGGCATTCTTCTTGCGATGATGTACGGTTTTCGCAAGATGAAGTCGGTGGGCATCGACCCCGACAGAGCAACAGATGCAGTTCTTTCGGGATTTGTTGGTGCGATACTCGGCGCAAGAGCATATTATATCGCATTCAATGACGACATCGGCTGGAGCGATTTCTTCCGCTACCGTGACGGCGGACTTGCGATATACGGCGGACTTATCGGTGCAATACTGGTAGGCGGCATCGTCACAAAGCTTCGAGGAGTGAAACTTGCGGCTATACTTGACGTTGTTGCGCCCTGCTTTCTTATAGGGCAGGGAATAGGGCGCTGGGGCAACTTCTTTAATCAGGAAGCCTTCGGCTCTAACACCGACCTGCCGTGGGGCATGATAAGCAAGTCCACCTCTGACTACATCGCACTGCACTTTGATGATCTGGGACAAAAGGTGTTCTCATATGCGCCCGTCCACCCGTGTTTTCTTTATGAATCGCTCTGGTGTGCGGTGTGCTTTGTGATACTTCACCTTTATTTTAAGCACCGCAAGTTTGACGGCGAAGTATTTCTGCTCTACTCGGGACTTTACGGACTGGGACGCTTTTTCATCGAAAGCACAAGAACAGACTCACTCTATATTGCGAATATCAAGGTATCACAGCTTGTTGCGGGAACTTGCGTGCTTGCTTCGCTCGTGCTGATAATCATATTCCGCAGTTCTGTCAAGCGCTCAAACTACAAGTTCTTCTATCAGACCGAACTTTCAAAGCGTCAGCTTGCAGCTGTTGAAGCTTACGAAGCAAACGAAAAGGAACGCACCGAACTGAAAAAGAAGATCGCAGAAGCTAAGAAAAAAGGCGAAAGCTTTGCTGAACTTGAAAAAGAGTTCGATAAGAAATTCGGCAAGACCGCCAAGGAAGAAGCAAAGAAAAAAGCTGCCGAACTGCATTCGGAAAAGAAAGAACTCAAAGCAAAGATCGCTGCTGCAAAGAAGTCTCATGACGAAAAGGAGCTTGCTAAACTCAAAGGCGAATACGCCGAAAAGTTCGGCGGAACATTTACTGCCGCTGCCGAAAAGACTGAGACTGAGGAAAATGACGGTTATACTTCTATCTTAGGCGATGACGAGGAAGATAACACCGAAGAATAATTTATATATATGAAAGGACGGAACGATCATGAGTAAGATAATCGACGGAAAACAGGTCTCTGCTGACGTTAAGGCAAGGATCGCAAAGGAGACTGCCGCACTCAAAGCAGAGAAAGGGATCGAGGTAGGACTTGCAGTAGTTATTGTTGGCGAAGACCCTGCATCAAAGGTCTATGTCCGCAACAAAAAGCTTGCGTGCGAGGCTGTCGGCTTCACTTCCTATGAGTATGCACTGCCCGAAGAGACTACCGAGGAACAGCTGCTTGAACTTATCGACAAGCTGAACAACGACCCGAAAGTAAACGGCATCCTCGTTCAGCTGCCGCTGCCAAAGCATCTTGACGACAAGGTGATAATCAACAACATCAAGGCAGAAAAAGATGTTGACGCATTCCATCCCGTAAACGTCGGCAAGATAATGATCGGCGATTACAGCTTCCTGCCCTGCACACCTGCGGGCGTTATGGAACTTATCCACTCGACAGGCGTTGAGGTAGCAGGCAAGCAGTGCGTTGTTATCGGAAGAAGCAACATCGTCGGCAAGCCTATGGCAATGCTTCTGCTGCACGAAAGCGGAACAGTCACGATCTGCCATTCAAAGACAAAGAACCTCCCCGAGATATGCTCGCAGGCAGATATTCTCGTTGCGGCAGTCGGCAAGCCTAAGATCATCACTGCCGATTACATCAAGGAGGGCGCAGTGGTCATTGACGTTGGTATGGATCGTGACGAAAACGGCAAGCTCTGCGGAGACGTTGACTTTGAG
This sequence comes from uncultured Ruminococcus sp., assembly GCA_947169885.1. GTDB lineage: Bacteria > Bacillota > Clostridia > Oscillospirales > Ruminococcaceae > YE71. The sequence goes on along the minus strand of CAMVRM010000003.1, from coordinate 40,230 downwards.
AACTGCAAGGACAAGGCAGGCTATATCACTCCTGTTCCCGGCGGCGTTGGTCCTATGACTATCGCTATGCTTATGCAGAACACTCTGACTGCGGCATTGCAGCAGAACGGTCTTATCGGCGGCGAGCAGCCCGAAGAAGCAGACGGCAAGGAAAGAAACGCATGGAACAAACTGTTCCTGCATACCTGATAAGCACAATTGTAAAATTTGTGTTAATGCTCTTTACAAACTGCGGTATTTGGTGTATAATAATATTTGTTGCGGAATCTTTGGCGCAGCAAGTCTATCCGCAAAGGCAGTTAACGGGTAAAGCTCCGCTCGGAGAATGATACCTGCCGTTTACTTCCTTGCAGGAATTTACGGGGCAGCCCCCCGGGAAAGAGGTATTTAAAATGCTTAGAAAAGACGAAAAAACAGCTGTTATCGTAGCTAACAGAACTCACGAATCCGACACAGGTTCGCCCGAGGTACAGATCGCTATCCTTACAAAGCGCATCAACGACCTTACCGAGCACCTGAAAACACACAAGAAAGATCACCATTCCAGACGTGGTCTGCTGAAAATGGTAGGTAAGAGAAGAAATCTTCTTAACTACTTAAAGAGCAAGGACATCGAGAGATACAGAGCTGTCATCGAAAAGCTGGGTCTGCGTAAGTAATCAAAAAACACGGGCAGAGCGGTCAAAACCGCTTCTGCCTTTTAGTGTTTATGTGCTTGCAGGGACAGGCGGCGGTGAACGCCCTTAGCGATAAACAGAGTGCAAAAAGAAAATGTGCTTTGCATTGTGTTTATTGCTAAATGTTCACCGTTACCGCAACATGAAAGGAATTGTTGGATAATGTTTGAGAATTACAGGAAATTTGAAACTACATATGCAGGCAGACCGTTCGTAGTTGAAACGGGCAAGACCTGCGGACTTGCAAACGGCTCGTGCTGGGTCCGCTATGGCGAGACAGTCGTTATGGCAAACGTTACGGCATCGGCTAAGCCCCGTGACGGCATCGACTTTTTCCCTCTGTCCGTTGACTTTGAGGAAAAGCTCTATTCGGTAGGAAAGATCCCCGGAAGCTTCACAAAACGTGAGGGCAAACCGACTGACAAGGCTATCCTTGCTTCAAGAATGGTCGATCGTCCTATCAGACCTCTGTTCCCCAAGGACATGAGAAATGATGTATCGGTAGTCATGACAGTCATGGCTGTTGACCCCGACTGTTCGCCTGAGATCGCAGGTATGTGCGCTGCTTCTATCGCTATCGCTATCTCGGATATCCCGTGGAACGGTCCTATTGCAGGCATCAGCGTTGGTCTTGTTGACGGCGAGATCGTCCTCAACCCCGACCTTGAACAGAGAGCAAAAAACCACCTGAACCTTACCGTTGCAGGCACAATGGAAAAGATCGTTATGATCGAAGCAGGCGCTGACGAAATTCCCGATGATCTTATGCTCGAAGCTATCATTGCAGGTCACACCGAGATCAAGAAGATGATCGCATTCATCAACGATATAAAGGCTCAGATCGGCAAACCTAAGTTCGAGTTCCAGTCTATGGAGATCGACCATGACCTGTTCGATGCTGTTGAAGCTATGGTCGGCGAAGATGTCAAGGTCGCTCTTGACACCGATGACAAGAACGTTCGTGACGCAAGACTGAAGCCTATCTATGATGCTGTTCACGAGAAGTATGACGAGCAGTATCCCGATCAGGCTGCAATGCTTGATGAAGTGCTTTACAAGCTCCAGAAGAAGATCGTCCGCAACTGGCTCTATGAGGGTAAGCGTGTTGACGGCAGAGGTATCGATGAGATCAGACCGCTCGCTTCCGAAGTTGGTCTGCTGCCCAGAGTTCACGGTTCGGGTCTGTTCACAAGAGGTCAGACACAGGTGCTGACTATCTGCACACTCGGTCCCGTAAGCGATGCTCAGAAGCTTGACGGTATCGATGAGGAAACTTCCAAGAGATATATCCACCACTACAACTTCCCCAGCTATTCTGTCGGCGAGACAAAGCCTTCCAGAGGTCCCGGAAGACGTGAGATAGGTCACGGCGCACTTGCTGAAAAAGCACTCGCTCCTGTTATCCCCTCTGTTGAGGAGTTCCCCTATGCAATAAGAATGGTTTCCGAGGTGCTTTCTTCTAATGGTTCGACTTCGCAGGGTTCTATCTGCGGTTCGACACTTGCGCTTATGGACGCAGGCGTTCCGATAAAAGCACCCGTTGCAGGCATTTCCTGCGGTCTTATCACCAAGGAAGACGGCAGCTGGATGACTATGGTAGACATTCAGGGTCTTGAAGATTTCTACGGCGATATGGACTTCAAGGTAGGCGGTACTAAGAACGGTATCACTGCTATTCAGGTGGACATCAAGGTTGACGGTCTGACCTATGACATCATCAAGGAAGCATTCGCTAAGACTCACAAGGCAAGAAACTATATCCTTGACGAGATCATGCTGAAAGCTATCCCTGAGCCTCGTGCGACTGTTAACAAGTGGGCACCCAAGATGCTCACCACTAAGGTTCCTGTTGACAAGATCCGTGAAGTTATCGGTTCGGGCGGAAAGGTCATTCAGAAGATCAGCGCTGACTGCGATGTTAAGATCGACATCAACGAGGACGGCAACGTATTCGTTTCGGGTCTTGATCTTGACAAGGCAAACCGTGCGATCTCGATAATCAACACTATCGCAAACGATCCCGAGATCGGCGCTATCTACAAGGGTAAAGTTGTTTCTATCAAGAATTTCGGCGCATTTGTAGAGATCGCTCCCGGCAAGGACGGTCTGTGCCACATTTCCAAGCTTGACAAGGATAGAGTTGAAAAGGTCGAAGACGTTGTTTCTGTCGGAGACGAGATCCTTGTTAAAGTCATGGACATCGACAATCAGGGCAAGATAAGCCTTTCAAGAAAGGATGCTCTTGCTGAGATCGCTGCTAAAAAGGCTAACAAAGGCTGATAGCTGAGTACAAACGTACACATAATAACATGGGACGCTTTCGGTCACGGGAGCGTCCTGTTTTTATTTTAGCGCACGCAAATAAATTTCGCCGCATATGATGTATCAGAATATTTTTACATCGGCGGTGATACTTATGTTTGAAGCGGTATTTCTGATAATTCTTGTTGCGGCGGCGGCTCTGAGCGTATATTTAAGGGCAAGGAGCAATCTGAACAGAACGAAAACAGATGCGCTGATACTTATTCCTGTGCGTGAAGATGACCAACAGCTCGAACTCAGGGTCAGAGCCTGCTGTCATGACGAACTTTTCTCGGACGAGACGGATTCAAAACGGATACTGCTTGTCATAAACGAGAACTGTCCAAACAGCTTTCTTGCAAAAGAACTTGCACAGGAACTGAAACTTGTCGAGGTGGTGCATATCTCGGCGCTGAAAGATCATTTGATAAGGAATTACTATTCTTAGGAGCGGTATGGATAATAAAGAACTTATAAAAATTGAGGGCGAGATCGACGCAGTTATCTATAACAGCGAAAAGGACGGTTACTGCGTCATCATGCTCAAAACGGAAGATGACCTTGTGCCTGTTGTCGGGTATCTTGGTATTGTCGAGGAGGGCGAGGAGCTTTCTTGTACTGGGTTTTATACGACTAACCGCAAGTACGGCGAACAGTTTTCCTGCGAAGTGTGCGAGCGGCGGCTCCCGAGTTCTGCCGAGGCTATCAGGAAATACCTTGCGAGCGGCTCGATAAAGGGTGTCGGCAAGGTCACAGCAAAAAACATTGTTGACCATTTCGGCGAAGACACGCTCAATATCATGGAGACAGAACCCGAACGCCTGTGCGAAGTCGATGGTGTGAGCGCTGACAAGGCTAATAAAATCGCTTCGGAGTTCAAAAAAGCCTTTGCGGTTCGGTCGCTCATGATCTTTCTTAACGAATACCGTATACGCATGGAGGCAGGCATTTCCGCTTATAAAAAATGGGGCGGCAATGCCGAACAGCTCATTCGCTCGAATCCTTACCTGCTTTGCAGTCTTGAAGTGGAGCTGAAGTTCGAGGCGGTGGACAAGGTGGGCGCTGCGCTTGAACTGCCTTACGACTGCGAGGAACGTGTCTCCGCAGGCATAAAATACAAGCTTGCAGAAGCTGCAAACGATGACGGTCACACCTGCCTGCCACAGTCCGAACTATGCCGTGATACCTGCCGTATGCTCGGCATCGACAGCACCGTTTTCGACACAGTTCTGACAGGGCTTCTCGAGGACGAACAGCTTTACTGCTACATAAAAAACGATGTGCGCTATATAATGCTGCCCGATTTTTTTGCGGCAGAAAACTATATCTCAGAGCGCCTGAACGTCATGAAAGACTGCTCTTATGACACGAAAATGGATTTCTCGGGGCTTATCGACAAGATCGAAAAAAGCAGCGGCATAAGTTATGACGAAAAACAGCGTGAAGCGGTAAACCTTGCACTGTCATACGGTTTTTTAGTCATAACAGGAGGTCCGGGAACGGGCAAGACCACAACACTCAATGCGATAATCGAGCTTTATGACAGGCTTAATATGAACGTTATGGTCGCCGCTCCGACAGGACGTGCCGCAAAGCGCCTTACAGATATAACGGGCAAGGACGCAAAAACGATCCACCGTATGCTTGAAGTTATTCCGACATCTGAAAACGTCATGAAATTCTCTCACAACGAAAAGAACAAGCTTGACTGTGATGCTCTTATAATCGACGAGATGTCAATGGTGGATACTCGGCTTTTTGAAGCGGTGCTTAAAGCTATAAGGCTCAACTGCAAGCTTGTGCTTGTGGGCGACTCGGATCAGCTGCCGAGCGTTGGTGCAGGAAACGTGCTGAAAGACATAATGGACAGCGATGTTATGCCTGTTGTTCGGCTGACAAGGATATTCCGTCAGGCACAGCAGAGCGCTATCGTCATGAACGCTCACAGGATAGTAGGCGGTGAACATATCGATCTGTCGCTCAGAGACAATGACTTTTTCTATATGCAGCGGCTCGACCATGAGAGCGTGAAACAGCTTATCGCAGAACTGTGCAAGACACGCCTGCCGAAAGCGTATGGCTACTCGCCCTATGACGATATACAGGTGCTGTCGCCAATGCGCAAGGGGCTTGCAGGAACGCTTGCGCTTAACAAGCTGCTCCAAAGCGAACTTAATCCCCCTGCGGCAGGAAAAACAGAACTCACCAAAGATGACACGATATACCGCACAGGCGACAAGGTGATGCAGCGCAAAAATGATTATGAAATAACATGGAAAAGGACTGTCGGACAAAAGACCGAGAGCGGTGCAGGCATTTTCAACGGCGACATCGGTCGGATAATCTCCTGCAACAAGAACACCAAAACGGTCAAAGTCGATTTTGAAGGCAGAATGGCTGAGTACACCTATGATATGCTTGACGATCTTGAACTTGCATATGCAATTACCGTCCACAAGAGTCAGGGCAGCGAGTTTGAAGCGGTGCTGCTCTCGATAAGCGGTGTTTCCGCAAAGCTTTGTTACCGCAATCTGCTCTATACAGCGGTCACAAGAGCAAAAAAACTGCTCGTTATCATCGGCGACAACGAACAGGTCATGAGAATGATCGACAACAATTTCCGTATGCTTAGACATACCTGCTTAAAGGAAATGCTGAGGGAGCTTGACAGGCATGAAGACGAAAACGCAGAGATTTCTTGGGGCGATACTTGACATATTCTTTCCGAACCAGTGCTGTGCCTGTAAAAGACCGATCCCAATGGATGAGACTTTCTGCAAAGAGTGCGAGGAAAAGCTGGAATATCTGCCCGATCTTTCGTGGAAACTGATGTTCCCGCAGTCGATAAACGGAAAAAGACCCGACTATGACTATGCGAACGCCGTGTTTCTATACGCAGGGACAGCAAAGCAGGCGATACTCGGCTTTAAGGATCATTTTGCATTGCCGCTTGCGGACTATGCGGCGGAAAGGCTCAGTCTTAAACTCGATTCAGACGGGATAGACGATATTGACCTTGTGACCTGCGTTCCGATACACCGTTCAAAAAAGCTGCGGCGTGGCTACGATCAGGCTGAACGCTTTGCAAAGGCAATGGCAGAAGTGCTGGGCAAGGAGCATGACGGCAGCATACTCGGGCATACAAAAAGCCGTGTCGCACAGCATCAGCGAGGTATGGCAGAACGCTTTGAATCGGCTGAAAAGACATACTTTCTCCGTGAGGACAAGCCCGACATCAGCGGCAGGCATATCCTTATCTGTGATGATATTTTTACGACAGGCGCAACGATAAACAAGTGTGCATCGCTTCTCAAACAGGCTGGCGCAGAAAAAGTAAGCGCTGTAACGATATGCCTGACTGATTCGCTCGGACTGCTTTCAGCTGAGAACATACAGACAAACAAAAAGCCCTGACTGCGTGAAAAAATGCAGCAGGGCAGTATGTATTCGTTCAGTGGGTGTCCTCGTGTATATCCAGCTGAGGAAAGGGGATAGTTATGCCGTTTGCCTCGAAAGCCGTCTTGACTTCTTCCAGCAGACCGTAGCGCAGTTCCCAGTAATCCTCGGTCTTTACCCATACACGAAGAAGAAGTTCCACCGAACTGTCATCGTGACTGCTCATGCGGACATACGGTTCGGCAGGCTTGTCAAGCGCAAGAGGATTTTGCTGACAAACGCCGTAAACGAGCAGTTTTGCCTTTGAAAAATCACTGTCGTAAGATACTGCGAACCTAAGTTCCAGACGGCGCATATCTTCCTTCGTGTAGTTGGTGACAGTTGCCGAAACGACCGTTGAATTCGGGATTATGACCGCCTTGTTGTCAAGCGTGAGCAGGGTCGTATATATCAGCGTTATACGGCTGACATTGCCCTCTTTGCCCGAGATCTCGATGTAGTCGCCGACCCTGAACGGGCGTGAGAACATGACTATTATGCCGCCTGCAACGTTTGTAAGGCTGTCTTTGAGTGCCACAACTATCGCAAGTCCTGCTGTGCCCAGCGCTGCAAATATTGAGGACATGGGAACTTTGAGCTGCGATAACACCATTACGAACAACATGACATACAGCACAGCTTTCGTGACCGAGATTATAAAGCTGCATCCTGTTTCGTCAAGCTTTGAGCGTGAGAACGCCTTTCGCATGACTTTTAGAACCATTTTTATAGCAAGATATCCTATCGCAAAGATGAGCAGCGAGGTCAGTATGTTCGGCAGATAGTCGACTATTTTTTTGCCAAGCAGTTCAAGCATTTTCGTTCCTCCATTTATATAATAAGTAATTATAGCAAAACTATCCTAATAAAATATGACGTAAAAATCAACAAAATATGTATATTACCAATTAAACAAATATTCACTTTTTAATGTCTAAAAGTTCAAAATGTTTTTGATAAAATCCGTGCAAAAAATCGCCTGAAAGACTTGCAATTTATGATAGATTGGTGTATAATAAAAAGTAATTGGTTGATAAAAAATCCATAGGAAAAGGAGTAAATGTATGAACACCGAAATCTGCATGAGTGCTGCGTATTTCCTTAAAACGTCCGACAGAAACTTAGGCGGCGAGACTGTCGCATCGGTCGTTATAACGGGTATCGCAGTAGTATTCGTGGCACTTATCTTGCTGATAGGGCTTGTTTGGTGCTACGGCAAGATCTTCGAGGCTGTTAACGCCAAGGCTGCTGCAAAGGCTGAGGCAGAAGCTGCACAAAAGGCTGCTGAGGCTGCAAAGGCTGCTCCTGCTGTCAAGGCTGCACCTGCTGCTCCCGTTGTTGAGGACGGCATCGAGGAAGAAGTCGTGGCTGTTATATCAGCGGCGATAGCGGCTTACGGCGCACAAACGGGCAAAAAGCTCGCAGTCCGCAGCATCAAGGCTTCGGGCGGCGCACCTTCGGGCAGGAACGCCTGGGGAGCGGCAGGTCTTGCAGAAGCGACCAGACCGTTCTGAGAAAATCAAAGTGAAAGGAATGTTTGACCGTTATGGCTATAATTGAGAGCTTTTTGAACACGCTTTACGATCTCTGCATGAAATCGGGCTTTGCGGGCTTTCTTGTTGACGGCGGCTGGAAAAACATAATCATGATACTTATTTCCTTCGTGTTTATGTATCTCGCTATCGCAAGAGGATTTGAACCGCTGCTGCTGCTGCCGATCTCTTTCGGTATGCTGCTGACCAACTTACCTGGTGCAGGAATGTACCACTCCGAACTGTGGGAATACGCCACACGAACGGAGATCGACCCCGTTACAGGCAACGAACTTGTCAATGACCACTATCTCGACTACGGATACATATTGCGGCACGGAGGTTTGCTCGATATGCTTTACCTAGGCGTAAAGCTCCAGATCTATCCTCCTCTGATATTCTTAGGCATCGGCGCTATGACCGACTTTGGTCCGCTGATCGCTAACCCAAAGAGCTTCCTGCTGGGTGCAGCTGCTCAGGGCGGTATCTTCTTTACGTTCATCGGCGCAGCTCTGCTCGGCATGACCGCAGCTGAGTGTGCTTCTATCGCTATCATCGGCGGCGCAGACGGTCCGACAGCTATTTTCGTTTCATCCAAGCTGCTTTCCAAGACTGATGACATCGGCGTTGGTACTATCGCACTTGCAGCTTATACTTATATGGCACTTGTGCCTATTATCCAGCCGCCTATCATGAAGGCTCTCACCACCAAAAAGGAACGTGGAGTTGTCATGGGTCAGCTGAGAAAAGTCTCCAAGACCGAGAAAATACTCTTCCCGATACTTGTTACTGTTGTTATCGCACTTATGATCCCTGATGCTGCTCCGCTGGTAGGTATGCTCATGTTCGGCAATCTGCTCAAAGAGTCGGGCTGCTGCGACCGTATCGCTAAGACCGCTCAGAACGAGCTTATGAACATCATCACGATATTCCTCGGCACTTCCGTTGGTGCGACCACAAAGGCTGACAATATCATCACCATTGCTTTCGGAAAAGTTATCCTGCTGGGTGTTATCGCATTCTCGCTGGCAACTGCCTGCGGTGTGCTTCTCGGCAAGGTAATGTACCTTGCTTCTGGCAAGAAGATCAATCCGCTTATCGGTTCGGCAGGCGTTTCTGCTGTTCCTATGGCTGCCCGTGTTGCACAGAAAGTCGGTCAGGAGGAAAATCCTACCAACTATCTGCTTATGCACGCTATGGGTCCGAACGTTGCAGGCGTTATCGGTTCGGCTGTTGCGGCAGGTGTTCTGCTCAGCATCGTACAGATCGGTTAATAAAAACTATGACGGGATACCAAAACATCCCGTCATTTTTAGAACCTGTCTTCACAAGACACGTACAGAGCCTTGTGAAGACAGGTTCTTATATATGGTAAAAATAATATGAAGTATATTGTTTCTTATATGGATAAACAACAACTCGGCGAATATGCTGAACTGTTCATGAACGTTTTCAACGCTGAACCATGGAATGACAGCTGGACAGCCGAGACTGCAAGCCTGCGCATCGGTGCTTTTATGAATGACAACAGCTTTTTCGGAATGGAACTTCGGGAAAGCGGCAGTCTTGTCGGAATCATCTTCGGGCAATGGGAGCATTATTTTGACGGAAAATATTTCCGTATGATCGAGTTTTGCATTGATAATGAAAAGCAGGGACAAGGCTGCGGCAAACGGCTGCTTGATGCTTTTAAAAAGGAACTTGTCCGTCAGGGTGCGGTGAATGTTTTTCTTATAACTCAGCACGGCGAACGCACCGAGGGTTGGTACAAGCGTCAGGGCTTCAAGACAGGTGAAAACGAGATAATTATGAATTTAGCACTTTAAAAGGGAGAAGAATTATGGCAGCACAATTTTTCGCATTCATCTCACGAATGAAATATATCAACCGTTGGGCGCTCATGCGCAGCACCATAACCGAGAACATCAGCGAACACAGCCTTGAAACGGCGTTTATCGCTCATGCACTTGCACTGATAAGGAACAAACGTTTCGGCGGCGATGTCGATCCCGAGCGCTGCGCACTTCTTGCTATGTATCACGATGTTTCCGAGATAATCACGGGCGACCTGCCGACACCTATCAAGTACTATAACAAGGAGATACGCTCAGTATATGAGGAGATAGAGCAGAAAGCCGCCGACAGACTGATAGCTTATCTTCCCGAGGACTTGCGTGAATGCTACAAGCCGCTGTTCACACCCGATGAGAGTGAAAGCGAACTGTGGCGGCTGGTCAAGGGTGCTGACAAACTGTCAGCGTACATAAAGTGCATCGAGGAACGCCGCATGGGTAACGATGACTTTGCAAGTGCCGAGGCTGCAACGCTTCAGTCGATACACGCTCTTGAACTTCCTGAAGCCGAGGTCTTTCTCGAAGAGTTTATCCCGGCATACACCCTCACCCTTGATGACCAGACAAACTGACCGCCTTTGGAATAAAAAGTTAAAATAGTATCAAAAGCGTAAATTTTCTTGTATCTCCTTGACTTGTTCCGCTCGGTGTAGTATAATACAAATTGGAGAAGGAGTGGTATGTATGGACACTATCGTGGCGGCATCTTTGCTTTCGGCGGATTTCACCTGCCTTGGTGACGAAATACAGAAAATCGAACAAGCAGGCTCTGACTGGCTGCACTTTGATGTTATGGACGGGCTTTTCGTCAACAACATCAGCTTTGGTCAGCCTGTGCTTAAAAGCATTCGCAGCGCAGTTAAAATGCCTGTCGATGTCCATTTGATGATAAACGATCCTATACGCTATGTCGCCGATTATGCGGCGGCAGGCGCTGACTATATCACCGTTCATTACGAAGCTTGCGAGGACGTTGACGCAGTTCTCGACCGTATCCACGAACTCGGCTGCAAGACAGGGCTTGCACTCAGACCTGCGACCGAAGCGGCTGTTCTTGCACCGTTTATCGGCAAGCTTGACATGATACTCGTCATGACGGTAGAACCCGGATTCGGCGGTCAGTCTTTCAATGAGGATATGCTGCCGAAGATCGCTCAGGCTAAACAGCTTGCCGAAGAAAGCGGCAGGGAAGTGCGCATAGAGGTTGACGGCGGCATAAACGCCGAGACTGCGCCGCTCGTCCGCAAATACGGTGCTGACACTCTTGTTTCGGGTTCGTATCTTTTCAAAGCGCACGACCTGAAAGCGGCAGTCGATTCGCTAAAATAATTCTTTGAGCTTTTTAAGCGGAGCATCGGAGATAAGTCTCCCATGCTCTTTTATTTTTGCGGAGATTATGCTGTCATCGTCATTATTCACAAATGCAAAGCCGTTTTTTGTGCGGTATAACGACCATTCACCGCTCAATTTGACGGAAGTTCGTATGACCTCCTCAGCGTTTTTGCAGATGACAGGCGGCTGTGTTTTTCTTTGCTCGGGAATTTTCATGCCTTTGCCCGAAAGATACATCACAAGCCCCTCAGAACCGTTGTCGAAGACCTCGGCAGTCAGCTTGTCGGCAGCAGCTATCTTTGCGCCAAGCGTTTCAAGCCGTGCGATGACCGCCGCCAAAAACAGCCGTGCAGTGATGCTCTCGGGCGAAAAGCTTTCGTAGCAAATATCAAGTTCACGGCATTCGTGGGCTGTGAGCGTCACCTTTGCGCAGTCTCTGCCGATCATGGTTATATCCATAAAAAGATCCCCCCTTACTACATTATAATGCGGTAAAGGGGGTTATGTTATTCAAGCGATGCCCATTCTTCCATTTTCGAGTCAATATCCTGTCGGGATTGTTCAAGAAGTGCGCATTTTTCAGTCATGAGCGCATAATCGCCCGACACCTCGGGAGTTGCGATCTCAGCTTCAAGCGTTTCGATAAGTTCCTCAAGTTCGGCGATCTCCGTTTCAAGCTCCTTGATGCGCTGACGGCGCTTGGCATCATCGGCACGCTGCTGTTTCGAGCGGTAGGAACGCTGTTTAGACTGCTTGTATTCTTCCTCGGCTTTAAGACGCTTGTCCTCGGCAAGTTTTTCCTGTTCGGCTTTTTCCTCTGCTTCGATAGTCTTTATGTAGCCCTCGAAACCGCCGTCAAAGCTGCGGACGCTGCCCTCTGTAAGTTCGACGATACGTGTGGCGGTCTTGCTCAGCAGATAGCGGTCATGAGAAACGAGCAGCATCGTGCCCTCGAAGTCTTTTAGCGCTTCTTCAAGAACTTCCTTGGTCGAAAGGTCGATATGGTTGGTCGGCTCGTCAAGGATAAGGAAATTGCCCTTGTTCAGCGCCATGATGCAGAAGCACAGCTTTGCACGCTCGCCGCCGCTCAGCACCGAAACAGGCTTGAAAACGTCCTCGCCGTGAAACAGCACCGATGCGAGCGCCTTTCTTATCTCGGCATCGGTCATCTGCGGAAAACGCCTTGAAACAGCCTCGATAGCGGTGTCGTGCGGATTGAGCGAAGCGTGTTCCTGATCGAAGTAGCTTACCTTGACGTTGTTGCCCCAGAGGATATTTCCTGAACGTTTCGGGATCAGCCCCTGTATCAGCTTCAGAACGGAAGTCTTGCCGATGCCGTTGCTGCCGATAAGTGCAACGTGTTCGCCACGTCTTACATTCAGGTCAAGGCTCTCGATGAGCGTTTTCTCACTTTCGCCCTCGCCCACGACCAGCGGACATTTCACCACCTGAACAACGTCCTTTGTCGGCTCGATAGTGTAGCCCAGCCGTATCTTCGGCGGCTTGTCGAGTATGAGCGGCTTATCGGGCATTTCGATGCGTTCCAGCTGCTTTTCACGGGACTTTGCCATTTTTGCGGTCGATGCCCTGACCTTGTTTCGTGCGATGTAATCTTCAAGCTGTGCTACCTGCTGCTGTGCGGCGTTGTATTCTTTCAGCTGACGGGCGGTGAGCTGTTCTTTCAGTTGGGTGTAATCAGTGTAATTTCCCTTGAAAGACATAAGCCTGCCGTTCTCGATCTCGCATATCCTTGAACAGAGTTTGTCAAGAAAATAACGGTCGTGCGACACGATGATTATTGACCCACGATAGGTTTTCAGGTAGCTTTCAAGCCATATGAGCGTTTTGAAGTCAAGGTGGTTGGTCGGCTCGTCAAGGATAAGCAGTTCGGGCTGTTCGAGAAGCAGTTTTGCAAGTGCGAGCCTTGTTTTTTCGCCGCCGGAAAGTGAAGCTATCTCCCTGTCATACGCAAGTTCTGAAAAGCCCATGCCGTTGAGTATCTGCTTTATCTTGAAATCGGTGTTGTATCCGTCATGCAGTTCAAAATATGAGGAAAGGCGGCTGTACTCATCGGCAGCCATTTCAAGCTGGTCGCCGACGTATTCGGTCATGTGCAGCGTCAGCTCGTCCATGCGCTCCTTGACTTTTTTCAGTTCGGAGAACGCATCGTTCATTTCCTCAATGACTGTTGCGGCTGAATCAAGTCCGCTGTTCTGTTCAAGAAATCCGATAACGCAGTCCTTGACGGTCATAGAACCGTTCCCGTCAGGTGACTTGTCATACTCCTCCTCGCCGAGTATCATTTTAAGCAGAGTCGATTTTCCGCAGCCGTTTTTGCCGACAATACCGACTATCTCATTTTCGTTGAGGGTAAAGCAGATGTCCTTTAACAGTGCTTCGCCGTTAAAATATTTATAAATATGCTCTATATTGATAAGCATTATTTTTTTTCCTCCGCTTTTTGCAGGATTATATTATTGAAAATTGTTAATAATTTAATTATAGACAAAGATTGTGAACATTTCAAGCGGTTATGATAAAACAATTAAAAAAAGTCATGTTTTTGTTAAACTGAACGCAATACACACTTTGTTAATAATGATAATAATTATTCAAAATAGAGACTATTTTTGTCATAATTAACGAAAGTATTATTAAATTATTTAAAAATCAGGAAAAACTATTGCATTCTTACTAATAATTTGTTAAAATATATATAGTGAAATGTTATTATTTTAAATGGTACTAAAAAAGGAGTGTGAAGGCTGTGAGGTTCAGAAATTATGCCGAACAAAAGGATAACCCAAACATCAAGTCTATCGCATCCTGTTGTCTTGGAGAGGTCATACCGCTCGACAGGCTTTCAAACGATGCTTTTTCAAGCATGATACTCGGCGAGGGTTTTGGCGTTATCCCAACTGATAACGGGATATTCTCACCTGTTAATGGTGTGGTCAAGGACGTTTCGGAAAACAGCCGTGAAGTCACTATCAAAAGCGATGACGGCTTTGTGCTGATAGTTTCCGTTGGCGCTGACCTTGTGAGCATGGGTCAGAAGCTGAAAGCCGAGTGCGAAGTGTCGCCCGGTGAAAAAGTAACACTCGATACCGAACTTTGGAACATTGACATCAAAGATTACCGCAGACAAAATGTCCCCATAGTCGCAGCAGTCATTGTCACGAACACCGGCAGCATACCCTCGTTCAACATCAGATTCGGCGATATAAAACAGCGTACACAGTCAGTCATGACTATAACCTTATAAAGACCCGTCACATTGCACGGGTCTTTTTGCTTTTTAGGACTTGAAATCTTCACAAAAATGTGATATAATAGATATAGTGATACAAGGAAATAAGGAGGAAGTAAAAATGAACAGGATAAGTTCGGGAAAACGGCTTGTAATGATACTGCTTGCGGTATTTTGCGTTATGTTGGTAGGACTGGGGGTGTTGGTCATCATTTATATGACAAAAACAGAAGTCAGCACTGACAAAACTGTCACAGAAGTTATTCAGCAGTCAAAGGCTGAGACTGAAACTTCCGCACAGACTGAAACTCAGCCTCTGACAGAAGCCGTTCAGACTGTCTCGGCGGCAGAAACCGCCCCTGCGGAAAGCTCACAGGCTGAGACGACCGCCGACAGCAGTTCAGCCGCCGAGCCAAAAGAAGAAAAGCCTGCCGACAAGTCAGAGCAGGTGCAGAAGCTTATCGACAGCATGAGCCTTCACGAAAAGATCTGTCAGCTGTTTATCGTCACGCCCGAGGAACTCACAGACTATGATGTTGTTACAGCGGCAGGGGAGACTACCGAAAACGCTCTTGAAGAATTTCCTGTCGGCGGTCTTATCTACTTTGCGCAGAACATGGAGGATTCAGAACAGCTGAAAGAGATGATCGACAATACTCAGGGTTATGCCGCAAAAAGCTGTCCTGCGCCGCTGTTTATAAGCGTTGACGAGGAAGGCGGCGATGTGTCACGCTGCGCCGATACTGTCGGGACTACAAAGTTCCAGCCGATGTATACCTACAAGGGCAGTGAAACGCTCGCACATGACAACGCTTGCACGATAGCCGAGGACATCTCAAAGCTTGGCTTCAATCTTGACTTTGCGCCTGTTGCGGACACATGGTCAAATCCCGAGAATGTTGTAATAGGTCAGCGTGCTTACAGCGATGATTACGAAGAAGCTGCCGATCTGGTCGCTGCTGCGGTCAAGGGATTCCATGACGGCGGTCTGCTTTGCACTCTAAAACATTTCCCGGGTCACGGCGATACGTTGGAGGACAGCCATTATATGTCGGCATATTCAAACAGAACTGTCGCACAGCTTGAACAGAACGAGTATCTTCCGTTCGAGAGCGGTATCGAGCAAGGTGCTGACATGGTGATGATAGGTCACATAATCGTTCCGTCTCTCGATGAAGAACCTGCATCTGTGTCCAAAAAGATCATTACAGGAGAACTGCGTGAAAAGCTTGGATTTGACGGTGTTGTTATCACTGATTCTCTCGTTATGGGCGCAGTTGCCGATCATTACGAGATAGGCGAGCTTGTTGTAAAGGTCATAGATGCAGGCGCTGACATTCTGCTTTGTCCCGGTCAGCTTGAAGAAGCTGTCGACAGCCTTGAAACTGCGGTCAATAACGGAACACTGGATGAAGCTCGCATAGACGAAAGCCTGACAAGGATACTTACGCTTAAATCCAAGAACATCATGA
Organism: uncultured Ruminococcus sp.; assembly: GCA_947169885.1. Classification (GTDB taxonomy): domain Bacteria; phylum Bacillota; class Clostridia; order Oscillospirales; family Ruminococcaceae; genus YE71. The sequence continues at coordinate 24,378 of CAMVRM010000003.1, read as the reverse complement.
AGTAGGCTGTTTGGTACTGCTTTGACGTATCTCCATTTTTCTCCAGCTGAGGAATGCGTAGATGTCGTTTATCAGGAACACGCAGAAGCAGACGGCTACCGAAACATATGAGCGGTCGGAAAGCGAAGCTAACACCCACATAACTATCAGAACTGCATCATTTGCCGCATATGCAAGCGAAAAGAATGCACTTCTGCGAAAAGTGAGAAATGCTGCACAAAAGCTTGTTGCTACCGAAACGGTGCTTGGGATAAGATTCGCAGTGCCGAAAAGCCTCAGCACAAAATAAAATATAACTGTTACAGCACCGCCGAGGATAAGCATTATGCGTATATCTCGGCGGTCTGTTTTTGCCACCTCAACTTCCGCATGGCTGCCCTTGAAAGGATTTCTGAACCAGCTGACAAGCGACAGCACCGCCATTGGAGCGGTCATTCCGAGATAGGTGAGCATCTCTCCGTAATAGCAGAAACCGTATGAAATATATCCGTAGATACAGCTAAAAACGATCATGAGCAGCTGTCCGAGCGGATTTCCCTTTGCACCGAAGATTATAGCCGTAACTCCGATAAGCGATGCGACAAGGCTTATGACTCCGCTCATGCTGAACAGAAAAAAAGCCGCAGTTATGACCGCTGTCGAGCCTGTCCAGAGTGCAAGTTCTGTTTTAGTAAAATAGTTCATATTTCCTCCAACAAAAAGAGTCTCCGTATGTATCTTCAAAGACCTAACGATACATACAGAGACCTTTTTAAAGTCTGCGCTACCCGGTGGCAGCGTTTGATATTTATATTCTGTGAAGTTTTGCTTTTCCGAAAACGTGCGAAAGCGCTAACTCAGAAGCACACAGCACAATGCAGGGAATAACGCCGAAGAATGCAGCTTTTTCAGCAAAGCAAGTGCAGGCGAACCACGAAAGCGCCGCAGCGATGTGGAAAACAACAAGCGTTCCGCCGAAGAACTTTGCTTTGTCGAGCGATGCTTTTTCGTGAGAAGCGGCATACTCAGCAAGTCCGCCGATCAGCTGACGATAGTTGTTGGTCGAGAAAATAGGTGCGCTCGCATATCCGCAGGCACTTCCGAACGTGACCCACAAAAACGGCATTGAAATAAAAGTCGGGTAAAGTCCGACACAGTGGTCAACTTCAACAGGCATGAAGCCCAGCACTATAAAACTTGCAGCGCAAAGACCGCCGCATAAAAGCCTTACACCTGTCCAACCTTTCTTTTTCAGGTAAGAAGCCGCAAAGACTGAGCAGCCGAACAGCAGTGTTCCCAACAGTCTGAGCAAAAACTCCCTTTTGTTCGCACCGAGCAGGGCGCTCAGCGTATTAAGGAGATTCACTGTTTGTGACGAGCCGAGATTCAGGCGGATAAGCACTGTATACATCGCCGCATAGCCGCCGACAAATGTTGCTGCACGATGAAGATAACGCTCATAGCTGTTTGCCATTTGTTTATCCTCCATAAAAACAGAATGATCCTTTTGTACATTATTATTATAACAAACCCTGCTGTTTATGTCAATAAATGAATATTACAAATAAAAATGCACATTAAAGAATATTTTATGCAGTTTTATGACGGTCAGCCGAGAGCGGCGCTGAATGCTTCACGGATCGTTTTAACGCCGACTATCTGTATTGAATACTTTGAACTGTCGATGCCTTTGAGCGACGAAACAGGGAGTATGCACTTTGTAAAACCGAGCCTTTGCGCTTCTGAGATGCGCTGTGCTGTGCGCTGAACACTTCGCAGTTCGCCTGCAAGACCGATCTCGCCGAACGTGATGATGTCGGGCGAAACTACCTTGTCGGTAAGGCTGGAATAGAGTGCGAGCGCAACGGGCAGATCGGCGGCAGGTTCGTTGATGTCAAGCCCTCCGACAACGTTCATGTAAACGTCAAGACCGCCGAAGAAGAAACCAAGCCGTTTTTCCAAAACTGCGATAAGTATCGACATTCGGTTGTAGTCAAAGCCTGTTGCCGTTCGTCTCGGGACATTGAAAGCGCTCTTTGTCACAAGCGCCTGAACTTCGGCGAGTATCGGACGTGAACCCTCGATTATGCAGGCGACACAGCAGCCCGAAGCATCGGACGGTCTGCCGGAGAGCAGCATTTCTGAGGGGTTTGCGACCTGCTGCAAGCCTTCTCCGCACATCTCAAAAACGCCTATCTCGTTTGTTGAGCCGAAGCGGTTCTTTATTCCTCGGAGTATGCGGTAGGGGAGGTTCTTCTGACCCTCAAAGTACAGCACGCAGTCAACGATATGTTCCATGACTTTCGGACCTGCGATAGCGCCGTCCTTGTTGACGTGTCCGACTATCAGCATGGGTATTTCAAGGGATTTGGCGGTCTTCATGAGCAGGTTGGAGCATTCTCTGACCTGTGTCACCGAACCGCTCGCAGAGGTGAGCGATGAGATGTTCATAGTCTGTATCGAATCGATTATGGCGATCTCGGGCTTTTCCTTAGCGATAGCCGAGCAGACCGCCTCGCAGTCTGTTTCGCTCACAAGGTAAAGATTGCCGCTGTCAACGCCCAGACGTTTAGCCCTGAGTTTTATCTGCCGAATGCTTTCTTCACCCGAAACGTAGAGTATCGTGTGATCCTCGCCCAGCGTCTGACATATCTGGAGCAGCAGCGTAGACTTGCCGATACCGGGTTCACCGCCCAGCAGCACAAGACTGCCTTTGACAAGTCCGCCGCCCAGCACCCTGTCAAGTTCCGACATTCCCGTAGTCCAGCGTATCTCACGCTGAGTTACGTCTATGTCGTTTATCTCGAAGATGTTTTCCGAAATGTCCCTTACTGCCGCACTTGACGTGCTTCTCGCCGACGAAGATGAAACGGCAGGAACACCCTCTTCAAGAGTGTTCCACTCGCCGCAGTCGGGGCATCTGCCGTTCCATTTGGTCGTTTCATAGCCGCACTGACTGCATATGTATATCGTCTTTGGTTTAGCCATTTCATCACCTGTTATTTATCTTCTTTTTCGCCGAAAACAGAAGTCAGCTGCATAATTATCTCGCTGAAATATCTCGGCGGAACAGTCGAGATGTCGATATAGCTTTCGTCTTTTTCGTAGTGGTAGGGGATAACATCAGGCTTGCAGAAACCGAGCTTGTATATCTCGACTTCCTCGCCCTCAAAATCGTAATTGACGATAGAAGCCCCCGAGAACGTCAGCATCGCAGCATTTCCTGCAATTTCAACAGTACCGTCCTCTCTGCGTTTGCGGCTGGTCAGATCCTTTCTTACAAAATAGCTGAACCAGCCTGCATCTTCTGCAACGCCCTTGTCCCAGCCGAGTTTTATCATCTTGTTGATGAGCGACAGGCTGTTGAACTCGCAGCCGTCAAAGCGTGTTATGCGCTTTTGTTTCAGTTCATCGTCAGTCGGTCTGTAACACTTTCTCGAAAGCTGAGGGAACGGCTGAGTTATCTCAAAGTCCGAAAGCTGTTCGATCCATTCGTTTTTAAGTTCTTCGGTAATATCAAGAGGGTGAACAAGCCCGATAGAAGCATTTTCGGGAAGCTCGAACTCATCGCCGTCAGAAGTGGTGAAGCTGCCGTCCTCCATGTAGCGGAAAGTAACAGTCAGCTTGCTGTCCTCATAAACGCCCCAGATAAGTCCTATCGCAAAGCAGTGCATGAGCGCATTCTTAACGAACAGCGTTCTCCAGCTTTCGCTTGTCCATCTTCTGTCACACAGCATGACATATTCAAGCCTTGCACGCTGAGCCGTTACAGCGTTCTTTATCAGCTTTTTCATTTCCTTGAATTCTTCGTATGCGGCGGATGCTTTTTCGGCATCGTCCTTAGCACCGGGCTTCGGGAGAGTTTTAATAGTTTTTTCGCCGTTCATTATCTCCAATTCGAGCGAGGGACGCAGATAAACATTGAACTGTCTGCTGCCGTAGTCGAATACTCTGCAAAGGTTATCGTCAAAGCCTAAGTCGGGAACTATCCTGTCCGCAAGTTCTTCGGTGGTTATGCCAAGCTGTTCAGCCGCATTTGCAAGGCTTTCAGCTGCGGCGTTCCTTACCTGTTTATTCTTGAACTTTCTCGACATGGAATCCAGTGCCATAAGTGCTTTGCTGCTGCCGCCAAGAGCAAGCGCTCTTACAGCTTCGGCGGCGATAGCTCCACGCATATTTTCAGCCCATTCCTTTATCGAACGGAGGATAACTGCTGTCATCTCTCTGCCGCCATGTACTGCGCTGAAATAAAGCACCCACTTCTGCTTTGCCTGAGCGCCGAGTGCGCACCACTGTGAAAAGACCTGACCTGCGAATTTTTCAAGGTCGGAGGTGTCGAGCTGTTCGGCGATAAAGTCAGCAGTTGTGTTCCTTGAAGCGGAAGTCATCGGCGCATAGCACATCAGCAGGGCATTGAGCGTCTGTTCATCAGCATCGCTGCCGTCTTTCTTTTTGACCTGCGGATAGGTAAAGCCTTTGAGCCATGTCAGCTTTGCGGTGCTTTTTGTCAGCTTTTTGATGATGTCTGTCTTGTCAGTTTCTTTCTGTTCTTCAACAGCTTCGCTCATGCCGAGCAGTGAACCGATACGGATTTTAAGTTTGTCCGATTTTTCGGACTCAAATGCCGCCGAGAGTTCGTCTTTGAAGCTGTCAGCGCCTTTCTTCTCGATAATGCTTACCGCAAGTTCACGCTTAGCTTGTTTTTTGGCTTTGAGCAGTTCGGAGATATTTTCAGCGGTCGCTGTTTTGGAAAGTATCGTCAGAAGTTCAGCCTTTACTGCTTTGCTGGTGTCATCGGTCATAAGCATTATCTCTTTCGAGAAACGGTGCGGCTGAGTACCGAATGACTTTGTGAGGATAACTCTTGCAGTCGCACAAAGCGTTTTGGGATCGATCTCCGCAAGCGCATCGGGCTGTTTTGCGGCACACTCCACAGCGGCGTTTATGACCTTTTCTTTGTCGGAATACATATCATCTATGTAAAGTGCAAGGTAATTTATTATGATGCCGAGAGGTGCGCCGACCTTGCTCATTGCATCAAAGATCACAGAAACATTTTTGCAATCAAGGCTGAAACCGCTTATGGTCCTTATCGTGTAGCTTCTGCCGTAACCGCAATCGCAGATCATGAGCAGGGTTATGAGCCTTTCAAAAAAAACATCATTTCCGTAAGCGTTGTAATAATAATTAGCATTTCCGCTTCCTCTGCCGCTCATGTTCAATTTTGAACCGTCGGGGAACATTTCCTCAAAACCGCAGCGTCCCTCTAAAAACTCAAAGATATACTTTGGTGTTTTTGTGTTCTTGCAGATAGCAACTGTGATCTTGTCTTGCAGTTTCTTTTTAAGGTCAAGTTCAGAGCGGTCATAAGTCTTGTCAGTTTCCGCAAGAACATTTTCCAGTTCGACTGCAAGCAGAGGATCGGCAGCAGCGATCGCCTGCTTATAAAGTTCCTTATGCTCTTTTGCAAGGATACTCAACCTCTTGATTTTGCCCTTTTTCGCAATAAAATAAATATATTCCTTATCAAGTAAGTCAGCTTTCTGCTCAACAAGACTGCATATCCTGTTCAGGTCTGTCAAATGCCATGAAGCGATCTCCGCTAACCTTTTTCCGTTCTTGGCTCTTGCAAAAAACTCTTTCTCAGCCTTCTCGGAAAAACGTGCTGCTTCGCACAATGCCACCTGACGGTATTCATGCTCATTTTGTGACATTCTGCTCTCAGCCGCCGAAGCATCAAGCACTATTTCGACTGCCTTATCCGATACGGCATCTGGGGAGTCGGGATCGCACTGATCGAGCGCACATATGCAAAGCCCCATGAGCGTAACATAGTCGGGCGAACTGCCGAGAAACTCTGCCGCTCCAATGCAGACCGCAGGTGCTGCTGTCGGCATTTTACGATAACTATACCTGAGCGAAACATTGGCAAAACGTGAGAATTCAACAGCAAACGCAGCGGCTTTTGCTTTTTCGCTTCCAAAACGCTTTGTCAGAGCTTTTTCAAGCCTTTTTTGGTATTCGGGAGAAGTGCTGTAATGATCTTCGTTGACGATCCATATGCAGTCGATACCTGTTGCCGCAAACGCCCAGTTCAGATAACGGCAGGTCAGTTCCTCATTGTTTTCACGAAGTATCTCTGTTTTGAATGCCTTGATGACCTTTTCATGCTTGTTCCAGTCAACGCTCCTGCCAAGTTTAAAGGGCTTTATATCATCAAGTTTGGAATAGTCCGCTTCTTCGGACAGATCAATAAAATCCATGCCCTCTTTTACAAGATCCTCGGGAACGCCCAGCCCTCTGAGAGCCTCGGCAAGTTTTGAACTCATCATACTTTCAGCGTATAACATTTTAATTTTCTCCTTTCATTCTGCAAAGTGCCGATACAGTTCCTGCTTTCTTTTCAGCCACAGAAAGATACTGCATCAGCTTTCTCATTTTTTCAAGTACATCAGCGGCGTTTGAATCGGTCGAGTGGCGATAATTCTCAGCAGCTTTGAGCGCCGCTTCCGTCAGCTGTGCAAGCCCCTCCATGCCGCAGTCACGGCAGTGCTTTATCAGTTTTGTGCAGTCGCCGCCAGCCGACTGCAAGCCCGACAGCATGATAGTTTCAAGCCGCCTGTCCACTGCCGATATGACTTGTACTATCTTGTTTATGCTCCTTGAATATCTGTACATATTTTTGTACTTTTCAGGAAGTTCATAACTGTGCATCTCGATACCGTCCGGAAAATCGTACACCTCAACGGGATAGAACCTAAGTTCTCCCTCACTTACGTAAGCTGAAACGAGCAGCGTGTAAAACAGCCCGTCATTTTTCTGCATCCGTTCGCAGATCTTTTCGAGCAGTTCGACCAGATCTTTAGTCTCAGCCTTGTATTTTACCTCGGCGCATACAGTGTTTCCGCAGCTGTCTTCGAGTTCCATTACGAGCTTTTGCGTAACTTTATCAAAGCGATAGTTTTTCAGCCGTTCGGGGTGTACGAAAAACAGCGTATCAGCTTCGCACTCGGGGTCACGCTCACTCATCGCCGCCGCAGCTTCCCGAAAGTCACAGCATACCATTTTCCGCACCTCGGGGCAGTTGAGATTCACCCGATGTTCGGATATTATCTGCGTTTCGTTCGAGCCTGAAAGCCTGCCGTCAGTGGCTTTTGCGTTTAAGAGTACCATGTGTTTTTTCATGTGACTGCTCATAGGCATCATCGTGCCCCACACATCAGCCGAGGGCATTCTTTTGTAGTTCTTACCGTAGAAATTCGGGCGAACGTCTGAGTATGTCAGAAATCTGCGTTTCGCCTTGCTGTCGGTGTTCAGGAAGTAATAGACCGAACCGCTGTAAGAACTGCCGAACACCTCACGATGACCTATCGGCAAAATTTCAAGCCTGCTGAAATGTTCGTCATATTTTTTGCGGAAACTGCCGAGTATTTCTTCGTTCAGTTCGCCTGTCATAAGCCTGCCGATGTATTCACTGCACTCGATGAGCCGCTTTGTGAACACTCTGCTGTCGAACGATGCACGCCTTGAAGCGCAGTCGGAAAGCCCCTTTGCAAGTTCACGCATCAGCCGTTCAGCTTCTGCCATTTTTGCACCGTGACAGCGCACAGCCGCAAGTTCCATGTCCTCCGAAGCCGACTGTGTGACCCTTGCAAGCCCGTGTATCAGCACGCCCTCGATAAGTTCCGAACACATCTGCGCACACTCTCTGATCTCCGCCTCAGCCGCCGCTGAAAGCTTTTTGGGCTTGTCGGCAGGTTCGGGAGTCTCGGGTTCAGAAAGCGTTTTGACTTCCTGTACAGTCGGTTCAGGCGGTTTTTCCTGCGTTGGCAATTCTTCGGCAGGAAGTTCTGATGCCTGCGCTTTTAACAGAAGTATAGCTGCAATTATGTGCCTGCAAACTGTTCTTGACGGACAGGTGCAGCGGCTGTTCTCAAAGGGAAGTGTGATCGAGCATTGAGCGCCGCCTATCGTCACGACCGCCTGACCTCCGACTTCAATAAAATCGGGAGTTTCGCCCTCAATATCCTTGACCGCTCGTTTGTATATGCCCTTGTTCGCAAGTGCAGTCAGCGATGCTTCATCGGCAGCAGCGGCGGCTGCCAACAACTCCTTGTTCTCTAACATAGTTTATTCTCCTCAGCCAAACATTCTGCCGACATGATCTCCAAGCATATCGGGCGTGACCGCTCCGACAAACGCCCCAAGATCAGCAAGCTTTTGTCCGAGTATCTTGTCATAAACAGGGTTGGCAGTTTCATCGAGCGCCGTCAGAAAATCAAGCTTTGCGCCCGTCTGTATGATACTCTTAGAAATGTTGAGCAGAAAGCTCTCGCTGCCGCCCTCGTAAAGATCGGTAACGCACAGCACAACTGTGTCCTTTGGCGTTGCGATAAGTTTTTCGCAGTAAGCAAGTGCTTTTCCGATGTCAGTTCCGCCGCCCAGCTGAACGCTCATAATGACCTGTGCGGGGTCTTCCGCTTCGTTCGTCAGGTCAACTACCGCCGTATCGAATATCACAAGCTTGACCTCCGCAAACGGCAGCTTTGAGATTATCTGCGCCATAACTGCGCTGTATATCACCGAATCCAGCATCGAACCGCTCTCATCGATAGCAATGATGACCGTTTTAGTGTTGTATTTCCTGACACGGCTGCTGAAATAAATGTCCTTTAAGATAAGCTGTTCACGTTCGCAGTCGTAATTTTTTAGATTTCTGCGGACGGTCTTTTTTATGTCAAGATTTCTTGCAGAGTGAACGGGGCTTGACTGCGAACGATCCAGCCTGCCCGTAAGACTTTGCCGAACATTATTTTCCAGCTTTTCACGCAGCTTATCGGCTACCTGCTGTGCTATCCTTTTCGCAGTTTCAAGCACCTCGCCTTTCATAAGATGTTTCAGCTGCAACACACTTTTGAGCAGCTGCATATCAGGCTCCATGCTTTCAAGAACTTTTTTGTCGGTGAGAAGTTCTGTCATACCAAATTCTTCCAGTGCATGGCGTTCAAGCACTTCGGCAGTCTGCTTCGGGAAAAGCTCACGGACTTTTGTTATCCACTTTGCAGCCGTCAGCTGTGATGCTCCGCTCCCTGCACCTCGTTCGCCGTCTTTTCTCACGTCATCGCCCTGTGCATTTGCATAGAGATAGTCAAGAAGTTTCTCCATATCCGCAAAGCTTTTCAGATCCCTCTCACTGCCCTGAAAGGAAAGACTGCTCTCGGAATCACTTCCAAGAACCAGCCGCCACCTGTTCACCGAAAGAGTGCTTTCGAGCGGCGTTTCATGAATATCCATTTCAGCCTTTCCCTCCTTCAAGTATCTGCAATATCTCGCTGTCAAGCTTTCTTCCAAGCTCAAACACTGCTTCGTCTATCTTTGTGCCGTAAAGAACTTCGTGGCCGCTTTCGCCGTATATCGAAGCGACAGCCGCAGCCGTGCGCCGTATCTCCTGCGGAGTGAAATAACCGAAAGCAAGTCTCAGCTGAGGAAGCACTTCAAGAAAATCCTCTTTGTCCATGCCCGTGATAAGTTCGTCAGCCATTCGCAGAAAGTCATTTTCCGCAAAAACGATGTCCCTTGCCGATGAAAACAGCCCTTTGAGAAAATCCGCTCCCTGCTTCTTGATATTCAGAGAACCTGCAAGATAGCCTTTCATTGCAAGCTCGGCAGTCTTTTCATAGCTTATGTCAAAACGGCTGAGAAGCCCAAGCGCCGCTCCGTAAACGGCAGGCTGTTTGTTCTCCTCTTTGATAAGCAGTTTGAGCGCCGAGATAAGACCCTCTTTTCTGTCGGGAAGAATCGTGTCCGAAAGTTCGCCCATGCGCTTCATTATCGTGATACATTTGTCGGCTTGTTCATTGGGAACGTCAGCCATTGTCGGCAAAGCTGCGATAAGCTTAGACCAGCAAAGTTCTATCAGCTTGAAACTGCTCTCATCCTCGTATTTGTAAAGCTTTCTCAGCCGATAAAGCGTCTCGAACTGCTGCATTCCCATACCCACCGAGAAGAAGTCACCGTCAGACGAGGTTATGTCCGCAAGCCTTTCCATGCCGCCCTCGATAGGTATGTTCATCATGAAACAGTCGACTGCTGTTCCTGCTGCACGTTCGCAGCGGCGTTCGTTTCTGAGCGAGCGCATTGCAAGCGTTCTGCACGCTTCCTCGACCGTAAAGCCGTCAGCTATGTGGTCGATAAGCACTGCATCTACCTGTGGAGTGCGCTGATAGACCCATTCCTCACGAACTCTGTTCCTGTCCCTGCCTGTGCGAAGATCAGCGCCCTTAACTAGCGTGCAGAAGCCTGTTCCAAGATAACTCATCATGTGGAAAAACCTGCTCAGCGGCAAGCCTTTCGCTGACGTAAAAAGTGCGCACTCGGCGTTCTGCCGCATAGAGGACAGATGTTTCAGCCGCAGCACTTCGCACATATGTTCAAAGTCCGAAATGAGCGGCGGAGTGTGTGTCTTGTCGCCGATATGCCCGATACTGTCACCCCTTGCAAGCCTTGCGAGAATGTCGAGCGGAAGTGAAGATGCGATAGTTTTTTCGCCCTTGATAAAAGAACTTGTCACGCCGTCAGTCAGTTCGTAGATGCCGCTTTCACGGATATTCCTCAGCGCCGCAAGTCCGCTCATCATCGTCTGCGCCGCTGTCACATCAGAGATAGCAACAGGCAGATCTTGCTTTGACGATTCCTTAGCCGTTCTGACCAGCAGATCAAGTGTCACTTCATCATAAGCGCCTGACGGGTCATGCCGTGCAGAGATACGCTCGAATATCATATCATAAAAGTATGGATAAGGCATTCCCGAAGCATAACCCCTTAGTGCATCGGCAGCTTCGTAGGAATAGGCGGCAGGATAACAGCCCTTGCAGTCATCGGCTATCTTGTGCAGCCTGAACGGCTTGACGTTCCCCGTTTTTACCAGCCGAAACAGCCCTGCACTGTGGAAACCGCCCGTCACGACCATGACCTTGCTGTGTTCTTTCATCGCCGAAAGTATCTGCTCCGCCATGAACTGTTCTCTTGCAGCCGTGCCATCAAGCTTTATCTCATCGTCTGACGTGCTGTTGCGTATCATAAGGCAGTAGGTGTGCATGACGTTCAGAAATTCCTGCGGAGAAAGTGTCAGACCGGAGATCTCAAAGTGTTTCTCCCAGAATTCTTCAAATGTCCGAATACCCGTTTTTTCGCACAGCGCACGGTAGAGTTCGCCGCTCGTCAGCCGTGAATCATCGGCGTAATTCTGCTTGCCGCTTTTGCGCAGTCCCTTTGTTTCGGCGGTGTTTATGAGTATCTCACAATAGGGCAGGTCGATGAATCTCGCTTTTATTCCCAGTTCCTTTGCAAGTTTCAGTGCATTTAATTCGGGCGAAGAATTAACAAACGGATAGTAACACCTGTGGTCTTCCGCATCTTCGCTGACAAGCTTTTTCTTGTCCTTGTAAAAATAGTATATCGCCGCAGGAAGAACAGTGTCCTCGGCAGTCAGCACAGGGATAAGTTCATTCGCATCGGAAGGACCTTCGATAAGTATTATGTCAGGAGAGAACCGTTCAGCTGTCTTTTTAAGCTGATAGGAGCAGACGGGGCTGTGATGCCTTATCGGGAAGAACAGCAGTCTTGTGTTTTCGTTCAGCTCGCTCAGTTCAGCAGCTTCGAGGAATTCAGGTATTCTTTCCATAATCCACCAGCCTTGCTTTCTTCTTTAGAAACGGTATTGAAATAGGCTCTCAGCTTTCCTAAGTCGTCCTTGTTTTCCTTGCAGACAGCACCCACAAGGCTCTGTGTCAGGACAGCAGGCTCGATCCTGCCGCCGCCGTAGTACCATGCGTGACTAAGCGTCTGGAAGTAGACCGAGACAGCCTCAGCAGTACTCATGACAGCGTTCGGCTTCTCAACAGCCGTGCCCTCTGCGGTGCGCCCCTCACGCAGTTCGTGATATGTAACAGCGAGCAGTTCAGCGATGTCGGCATCAACAGGCATATCAATGTGACCCGCTGCCGCCATATTCTCGGCTTCCTGAATGATTATCTTCTTTTCAAGCCGAACGTCACCGACAGGCTTTACCGTCTCGAAATTGAAACGGCGTTTGAGCGCTCCCGACATTTCGTTTACGCCTTTGTCACGGGTGTTCGCAGTGCCGATTATGTTGAATCCCGGGCGTGCGAGTACAAGACCTTCATCACCAAGTTCGGGGATATTAAGTATTTGGTCGCTCATGACCGAGATAAGGCTGTCCTGTATCTCAGCAGGTGTACGGGTTATTTCCTCAAAGCGTGCAAAGATGCCTTTTTCCATGCCGATGAGCAGGGGAGAGGGGACAAGTGCTTCACGGCATGGACCTTTTGAAAGCAGCAGAGCATAGTTCCAGCTGTATTTTATCATGTCCTCAGTCGTGCCTGCCGTTCCCTGAACGGTGTTGGTCGAACAGCCGCAGCAGGCAGCGGAGAGCAGCTCGGAAAGCATAGTCTTTGCAGTTCCAGGTTCGCCCACGAGCATAAGTCCACGGCTTCCTGCAAGAGTTATGACAGCTCGTTCAACAAGCGCATCGTTGCCGTAGAATTTGCGGCTTATCTTCACTTCGCCTTCGGGTGTCTCGACAGTTCCGCCGATGATGAACGTTCTTACGGCAGCAGGTGAGAGTTTCCAGTTCTCGGGTCGTCTGCCTTTGTCGTTTTCCGCAAGCACTTTAAGTTCGTCTGCGTATCTTATCTCAACTGGCGGTTTGATGTATCCTTCCATGATGTTTCGCTCCTTAAATAAAAATGTAGTAAGCCGGAAAGCTTTCAAAACGTTGATATGATTATACCACATTGTACAGTCCTAATCAATCCATTTTCGGGACAATTAAAAATTTTTTTGAAAAAAGGGCAGGAAAGTCTGACAATAAAAACATCAAAAGGCGCACCGTTCCAGCCGTATTACAGCGAACAGATGCGCCCTAAAATAATTATTTCATCAGCCCTGCGCCTGCGTTCCAAGCCTGACCGACTTTTTCACCGACAGAGAAATATCCGCTTCTGTACTGGTCAAAAATAAGAGCATTGACCTTTTCGGGAAGAATCTTGTCCTTGTCGCCGACAACTGTTTCATCAGCGCTGACATTCACGATCTTTCCAACGATAGCGTGCATATTCGGGGTGTTTATCTCCTCAGCAAGCTCGCACTCGATAGTCACGGGATACTCGGTGATTATCGGCGCATCAACAAACTCGCTTTTAACAGCGTGACAGCCCGAACGCTCGAATTTATCGGGCATTTTGTTGCCTGTTGCGATACCGAAGAAGTCGGCAGTCTCCATGTTTGCAACGTCTGCGATGCTGACCGTGAAAGCCTTTGTCTCCATGATGTTCTTAGTGGTCTTGTGGTCTGCATCTATGAACAGTGCGATCTTGTCCGAATCGCATATCTGTGCCCAGGCAGCGTTCATTGCGCATATACTGCCGTCAGCGCCGTAAGCCGCAACGATAACGACAGGCATGGGGAAAAGTGCAGGCTGTGCTCCTAAGTTCTTTCTCATTGTGATTACCTCCTGATTATTTGCAAAATGCCGCATTTATTATAAATAATGCTTGCACTTTGCGTAAACTTATGTTATAATTATACATGATAATGAACAGATTGTCAATATCTGTGAAACAAAAACAGGAGGATTTATTATGAAAATAAACCCGAAAATAATGAAATGGACAAGAACGCCGAAAAAATTCACCATGACAGAAAGCTCTGTTGAGATAGTCACAGAACCGTTCACCGACCTGTGGCAGAGAACTTACTATCATTTCAGGAACGATAATGCGCCGCTTTTGCAGATGACATCTGACGAAAAGTTCTTCTCGTTTGTTATCAGGACAAAGTTTGACTCAAAAGTTCGTTTCGACCAGAGCGGTATAATAGTCTATCTTGACAGCGGCAACTGGGTGAAAGCATCTGTCGAATACGAGAACAAGAGCATTCAGCGCTTAGGGAGCGTTGTCACGAACAACGGCTATTCCGACTGGGCTTCGGTAGACATTTCCGCAGACATAAAGCAAATTTGGTTCAGACTGAGCCGCCGTGAGGACGATCTGTGTATCGAAAATTCCCTTGACGGCGTGAACTTCAAACAGATGCGCATCTGCCACCTGTTCGCACTAAAAGACAGCATAAGCTTCGGCATATACGCTTGCAGTCCCGAAAATTCTTCGTTCAGGGCAAGTTTTTCGGACATGGAGATGACCGATTGTAAATGGCTTTCGCATGACGGGCAGAGACCCGATGAGGATATTTGAAAGAGGAAATGGCAGAGCTTTACGAAAACGCTTTGCCCGAACCGCTGAAAAAATATCTTTTATAACAGACGGGAAGTGACAATATGGCATCGACAAAAGAATATCTCTCATTCATACTTGAACAGCTTTCGCTTGTCGAGGATATAACATACAGAAAAATGATGGGTGAATATGTCCTTTATCATCGTGGCAGGGTCTTTGGAGGGATATATGATGACCGTTTTCTTGTAAAGCCTGTCAGAGCCGCACAAAAGCTTATGCCAAATGCCGAATATGAGATCCCGTATGAGGGAGCAAAGAAAATGCTGTTAGTCGATAATGTTGACGACAGGGGATTTCTCATGAAGCTTGTCAATGATATGTATAATGAGTTGTCCGAACCGAAAAGGAGAAAATGATATGCCGTTTGATTTCAAGAAAGAATACAAGGAATTTTATATGCCGCCGAAAAGACCGACGATCGTCACCGTCCCGAAAATGAACTATATCGCAGTCAAAGGCGAGGGCGACCCGAACATCGAGGGCGGCGAGTACAAGCATTCGATAGAACTGCTGTACGGCATTGCCTACACTATCAAAATGAGCAAGAAAAGCAATCATCAGATCGAGGGATACTTCGACTTTGTAGTGCCGCCGCTCGAGGGCTTCTGGCGGCAGGACGGCGTGCAGGGCGTAGACTATGCACATAAGGAGAATTTCAAGTGGGTATCGCTTATACGTCTGCCCGATTTCGTAACGAAAGCTGACTTTGATCGTGCGGTAGCGGAAGCGACCCGAAAGAAGAAAATGGACTTTTCCAAAGCAGGATTTCTGACCTATGATGAGGGTCTTTGTGTGCAGTGTATGCACATCGGGAGTTATGATGACGAGCCTGCGACAGTTGACTATATGCACGAATACATGACTGAACAAGGTTATTCGCTCGATATTACCGACAGCCGTTTCCACCACGAGATATACCTGTCCGATGTAAGAAAAGTACCGCCCGAAAAGCTGAAAACGGTCATAAGACACCCGATAATAAAAAATTGAATAGGTTATTTTATTATTAAGGATAAAAATATATGATCAAAAACAAAAGTAAAAAAATAACGATATGGTTGTTATCTGTACTTATCATCTCAATAACAGTGTTTTGTTCATGTGCTGAAAGAGAACGTCCTGAACCGTTTAAGACTTACACAGTAACCAATAAATTAAATGAAAGCTATATGATCGAATGCACTGATAATGGTGGATTTCCCGATCCTTGTGTTCTATTTGATATAAGTATCAACAACAATGAATTGATCTTTAACTATGAAATGGAGAATAAAGATGAACATTACCCAAAAGAAATTGTTTATCTTTTCAATAATGGTTCAGATCAGTATTATTATATTTCATCAAATGTTAGTTCTTTTGTTGCGATAAACTATAAAAAGAATAGTATATTCTTTCATAAAAGCATATTTTCTATTGGTGATTTGAAAGGATCTGCAATAGATGATCCTGACTATATCGCTTTATCAAAGCAGCTCCGAGATCATTTGACCAGACAAGAACTAATTGAAATGTTTGATACCTGTGGCTATGATAATAAGAGCATTATAGAACTTTATGATCTGGCTGATGCAGGATAGTGAAAACATAGAAAGACATATCATCGAATTGGAGAGATAATATGAAGAAAAAAATACACAGTCATAAATAACCTATTTAATGACTATGTATTTAACTAAAAAACCACAGAAACATTTTGCAAGCGTTTCTGTGGTTTTTAGTTTGTGTATGTTATTTCTTTGTTTGGAGATTTAAGAGGTAATAACATTGAGAAAACAGGCTGTTAAAAAAAACGGAAATCATGCTCGGGAAGTATCTTCCAAAATCTGACAGTCAATTGCACTAAATAAAAATTTAGTGCAATTAAGAGAGGCTTGAACGGTAAAAAAGCTATTATCCGTTCCTATGTCACATACAACATAAAAATATACCCACAGACTACTTGATTATCTGTGACTGATGTGTTATAATGGTTTACATAAAGAAAGGAGCGATAACACTTGTTACTGACGATCACTTACGAAGGCAAAAACACACAGGAACTTGGCTACCTGTTACATAAAAATCCCGAGCGTGCGCAGCAGTTTGAACTGTCTTTAGGAAAAGCTTATGTCTTTTATCCCGAAGTTTCCGATACAAGAACTACCGCCGCTCTGTTGCTTGACATTGATCCGCTCGACCTCGCTCGTGGAAAAGTCGGCAGCAAAGACGGCGGTCTTTTTGATTATGTCAATGACCGTCCATATGCGTCCACTTCGTTCATGAGCACGGCGATCATACGCATTTTCAGTACGGCTATGAACGGCCGCTGCGACAAGCGTCAGCAGCTTGCCGATACGCCGCTCAGACTTACCGCAACGATCTGTTCACTCAAAGACAACGGCGATACGGAACTTGCAAAAGAATTGTTCGAGCCGCTTGGTTATACGGTCACAACTGAGCGTACACAGCTTGATGACAGTTTTCCCGAGTGGGGCGTTTCGCCGTATGTTGACCTGACCATCAGCGGTACGGTCAAGCTTTCGGAACTGCTTAATCATATCTACGTGCTTATCCCTGTTTTTGATAAGCAGAAACATTATTATATCGCCGAGGACGAGATACAGAAACTCCTTGACCACGGCGAGGGCTGGCTTAAAGATCACCCGTATAAGGAAAAAATAACACGCCGCTATTTCACGGCTCGGAAAAGCTTCGCACGAAAAGCGTTGGACATCATGCTTTCAGATGATATTGCAGAAACTGACAATACCGATGAGAACGAAAACGCTGAGGACAAAAAGGCTCGCACTCCGCTCAATACACAACGTCTTGAAGCGGTGAAAAATGCTGTTCTTAATTGTGGTGCGGCAACTGTGATAGACTTGGGGTGCGGCGAGTGCCGTCTTACTTCCATGCTTCTTAATGAACAGCAGATACAGAAAGTCACTGCCTGCGATGTTTCGGTTGCGGAACTGGAAAAGGCGGCACAGCGGCTCCATCTTGACAGTATGCAGATTTACCGCAGGAACAAGCTGACGCTCATGCAGGCTTCGCTGACATACCGTGACAAGCGTTTTGAGGGCTATGACTGCGCCTGCGTGGTGGAGGTCATCGAGCATATCGAACCTATGCGTATACCTGCTTTTGAGCGTTCGGTGTTTGAATTTGCCGCTCCCAAAACGGTCATACTCACTACGCCTAACATAGAGTATAACATCAATTATGAGCATATGCAGGATAATTCTCTGCGTCACGGCGACCACAGATTTGAGTGGACAAGAGATGAATTCAAGGCGTGGACGGAACATATCTGTGACAAGTTTGGATATGCCTGCGAGATAAGCGGCATCGGCGATGTTGACGAGATACACGGAACGCCTACGCAGATGGCGGTGTTCACAAAAACAGGTCAATAATATGAACGTCAATGATGCTTTAAAGCTTTTTTAGAACTGTTTCCCGAGAAAGAAAACGTTTACACAGAGCATACTGATCTTCACGGAGAATTTTTGCAGCATCCGTTTTATTATGAAAACATAAATATCCCGCTTGATAAAACTGATACGATATATAAATACTCAGCTTCTTCACGAAAACATTGCGATGAGCGGTGTCGATGAATTGGAGTACAACGGAAGGAAACGTAAATAATGGATAAATTCAAGATAGAGATACCCGAGGTGTGCGTGGTCGCAATGGTCGGTGCGACTTCCTCAGGAAAAAGCAGCTTCGCACAGAAGCATTTCAAGCCGACCGAGGTGCTTTCCTCCGATTTTTTCAGAGGAATGGTCTGCGATGATGAAAATTGTCAGAGCGTTTCGGGTGATGCGTTCGACCTGCTTTATTATGCGGCGAACAAGCGCCTTGACAATATGAAACTGACTGTTATCGACGCAACGAATGTTCAGAAAAGCGCCAGACAGGGGGTTATAGAGCTTGCAAAGGCTCAGAACGTCCACGCTGCGGCGATAGTGCTGAACTTGCCCGAGGAACTGTTGCAGAAGCGCAACAAAGCACGTCCTGACAGAAACCTGCCCGAACGTGTTATACGTCAGCACTGCCGTGATCTCAGGCGCAGTATCAAGGGTCTGAAACGTGAGGGTTTTCGGTTCGTTTATGTGATAAATTCTTTGGAACAGCTTGAGAATACCGAGATAGTCCGCACAAAACTCTGGAACGATAAGAAAGACCTGCACGGTCCGTTCGACATTATCGGCGATGTCCACGGCTGTTGTGATGAGCTGGAACTCCTGCTGGATAAGCTTGGATATGTGAAAACTGACGGCGTTTACGCTCACCCTGACGGCAGAACTGCGGCATTCATAGGCGATCTGTGCGACAGAGGCGACAGAAATGCTGACGTTCTGCGGCTCGTCATGGATATGGTAAAATCGGGAAATGCGATAGCCGTTCCCGGAAACCACGATGTAAAACTGCTGAAATATCTGCGTGGAAAGAATATACAGCTAACTCACGGCATCGATAAAACTGCGGCAGAACTTGACGCTTCGGGTGAGGAGTTCAGACGTGAAGTTGCCGAGTTCATTGACGGACTTGTCAGCCACTATGTTCTTGATGACGGAAAACTTGTTATCGCTCACGCAGGCTTGAAAAAGGAATACATCGGAAGAAGTTCGGGGCGTGTGCGTGATTTTTGTCTTTATGGCGAGACTACGGGCGAGACTGATTCCTATGGACTGCCTGTCCACATCGACTGGACGGCTGATTACCGTGGAAAAGCGGCAGTTGTCTACGGACATATCGCAGGGCTTGAAGTCAGGGCGAAAAACAACACCTACTGCATCGACACGGGCTGTGTTTACGGCGGAAAGCTGACTGCAATGCGCTATCCCGAAAAGGAGTTTACAGAGGTACGGGCGCTGAAACAGTACTGCGAGCCTGCAAGACCTCTTGACGATAAAACAGACACAGACATGGGCGATATGCTGACAGTCGGCGATTTCAACAGAAAACTTCACATCGAAACGGAGCTTATGAACTCCATAGATGTTCACGAGAATAATGCGGCGGCGGCACTGGAAATAATGTCACGCTTTGCGGCTGACCCTCATTGGCTCATATATCTGCCGCCTACCATGTCGCCATGCGAGACAAGCAAACTTGACGGCTATCTTGAACATCCTTTGCAGGCGTTCGAGTATTACCGCAGTCACGGCGTAAGGAATGTTGTCTGCGAGAAAAAGCACATGGGTTCACGTGCGGTGGTCGTTCTTTGCAAGTCGACCGATACTGCACAAAAGCGTTTCGGAATAACCGACGGCACAAGGGGCGTGATCTACACACGGACAGGCAGACGCTTTTTCGATGACGAAGCTACCGAAACTTCCCTGCTCGACAGGCTGGATTCGGTGCTTACTAAGACGAACTTCTGGGACGACTTTAATACTGACTGGGTGTGTCTTGACACCGAGCTTATGCCATGGTCTGAAAAGGCACAGGGACTTATACGTTCACAGTATGCGCCGACCGGAAATGCGGCAAAGGGCAGTCTTGCGGCGGCAGTCTCGGCGCTGGAAAAGGTGTGTCAGCGGCAGAACAACGCTTTTGAGGTCGACAGCATCACTTCGGGACAGAATGTTGACTTGCAGGAAGTGCTTAAAGCTTATCGGACAAAGCAGGAGGACATCGATCGCTACATCAAGGCGTACCGTGAGTATTGCTGGACGGTGAACAGCATTGACGATTTCCGCATTGCGCCGTTTCATATCCTTGCATCAGAGGGAAAAGTCTACTCACAGGAAAAGCACACATGGCACATGGAAAATATCCGCAGATACATAACGGGCATCGACCCTGTTTACATGGAAACGCCTTATATCTGCGTTGACACCGAGGACGAAGCAAGCGTTCAGGCAGGCGTTGACTGGTGGCTCACACTTACGGCAAACGGCGGCGAAGGAATGGTAGTCAAGCCCGAGAAATACACAGCTATGCAGGGCTTTAAGCTGTTACAGCCTGCGGTAAAGTGCAGAGGACGTGAGTATCTCCGCATAATCTACGGAGCGGAGTATCTGTCGTCCGAGCATCTCAAACGTCTGAAAGTCCGTTCGCTCAACCGCAAGCGCACACTTGCACTTAAAGAATTCTCGCTTGGAATGGAGTCACTTCACAGGTTCGTCAAGGGCGAGCCGCTTTACAGAGTTCATGAGTGTTCTTTCGGCGTGTTAGCTTTCGAGAGCGAGCCTGTTGACCCGAGATTGTGATATTAAAATAGTTGCATAGATCAAGAGCGGACTGTATAATAAACGGCAGTCCGCTCTTTTATTACAAAATGTTATAACTGCAAATTCAAAATAGGTATTTGTAATTTGCAGTTATTTGTGCTATAATATAAAAAACGAAAAGGAGCGTAAGCAATGACCAACGAGGAATTTATAAAAGCAATGAGCAGTTCGGCACAGATAAAATGCGGCAGTGAAGTCCATTTAAAAATGCACGAACTCAGTCAGCGTGCCATACGCCTGACCTGCGAAATAAACGGAGATTATCACGATCCTGATTTTATCCGCCGTTATATGGGAATGCTCATAGAGCAGAAACTTGACGAAAAGTTCGGGCTGTTTCCGCCGTTTTACACAGACTGCGGAATAAATATCCACATAGGAAAAGGCGTTTTCATAAACTCGGGGTGCAAGTTTCAGGATCAGGGCGGCATCTATATCGGAGACAACTGCCTTATCGGTCACAACACAGTTATCGCAACGCTCAATCATGGTATGCTTCCCGAAGAACGCGGCGACCTTATCCCCTCGCCCGTACATATCGGAAACGGTGTCTGGATAGGTTCGGGCAGCGTGATACTCCCCGGTGTCACTATCGGCGACAATGCAGTAATAGGCGCAGGTTCTGTTGTAACAAAAGATGTTCCTGCTGATTCCGTTGCAGTCGGAAGTCCCGCAAAAGTTATAAAAAGCATATACGATTAAGGAGAAATGGACCATGCTTGGAAATTTCAGCTATCACAACCCCACAAAACTTTACTTCGGTGACGATTCACTCAGCTTTCTCAAAGACGAGATGAAAAATTACGGACAGAATATCCTGCTTGTCTACGGCGGCGGTTCTGTCAAGAAAAACGGTCTGTATGACGAGATAACCGCAATACTCAAAGAGTGCGGAAAAACTGTTGCAGAAGTCGCAGGCGTTATGCCGAACCCGACTGTCGAAAAGCTCAGAGAGGGCGTGAAGATCGCCCGTGAGAGCAAGGCTGACTTTATCCTAGCTGTCGGCGGCGGTTCTGTATGCGATTATTCAAAGGCGGTGTCTGTCTCTGTACACTGCGATGATGACCCGTGGGAAAAGTATTATATCCGCTTTGAAGAACCTGACTGCGAGATCGTTCCCGTTGGCTGTATACTGACAATGGCAGGCACAGGCTCTGAGATGAACGGCGGTGCAGTTATCACGAACCACGAACAGCACCTTAAAATAGGTCATGTGTTCGGCGATGATGTTATGCCGAAATTCTCTATCCTAAATCCGAAGTACACCATGACGCTCCCTAAGTATCAGATGACCGCAGGTATATATGACATCATGAATCACATTTGCGAACAGTATTTCTCGGGCGAAGACGACAACACCTCCGACTATATCAGCGAGGGTCTTATGCGCAGTCTTATCCATTCCAGCCGTATTGCCGTTAACGATCCGCAGGATTACGAAGCACGTTCAAACATTATGTGGACGGCAACATGGGCGCTCAACACGCTTGTTTCAAGGGGCAAGTCGACCGACTGGATGGTGCATATGCTTGGTCAGTCGGTGGGAGCTTACACCGATGCGACACACGGAATGACGCTTGCGGCTGTCTCACTTCCCTACTACCGCTACATCATGCCATACGGCTTGAAGAAATTCGCACGCTTTGCATCTCAGGTGTGGGGCATCTCTGCTGAGGGCAAGACTGACGAACAGCTTGCGAACGAAGGTCTTGAAGCTATGGAAAGCTGGATGAAAGAACTGGGGCTTGTTATGAAGATCTCGGAACTTGGTGCGACCGAGGATATGATCGAGGGCATCGCAGACGGAACTATCATTTTAAACGGCGGCTACAAAGTGCTTGACCGTGACGAGGTAGTTGAGATACTCAAAGCAAGTATGTAAAAAACAACGCCATACCGCTGGAAAATGCCACGGTATGGCGTTTTATTCATGTGTAATTTTTCATGTCCTCCGTAAATTGTTCAAGGAACTTTTCAGCCGCCTTTGAGAAAACGGCGTTTCGTTTCCACACAAAAGAACAGCTTACTTCAACAGGCGGCGAAAACGGCTTGAAGCAAAGTTCGCTGTCGCCCGTCACGTTTATGAGCCTGTCGATGCAGATGCAGTAGCCCATGCCCTCGGCTGCCATGACCGAGCCGTTATACAGCAGATTATACTGTGCCTCGACACACACATTTTGTTCATCTATCCCCAGCGATTCAAGGAACATGGAATTGTGGTTCTGCTGTCTCGGAATGATAACAGACTGACCGTACAGGTCGGAAAAACTGATATATTCCTTGTCGGCAAGCGGACTGTCACGGCGCATCAGCACTCCGAAACGGTCTTTCAGCGGCAGAGGGATAACATTATACTTCGATGTGTCAACGCTCTGGAACACAAGCCCGAAGTCCAGCAGTCCCTTGTCCAGCTTTTCGATAACGTCACTGCCGTCGGCACTGTAAATACTGTATCTGAGGTCGGGGTATTCGCTGTTCAGACGCTTTGCAGTGTCAGCTATGACTTTAACGGCGTAAGTCTCGCCCGAGCCGATATGGATCATGCCCGAGATCTGTTCTCCGCTTTGCCTTACTTCCTGTTCTGCCTTGTCCATAAGTGCCACGATCTCCTCGGCTCTTGCCCTAAGTATCATGCCTTCCTCTGTCAGCGATACGCCTTTATTGCTTCGGATAAGAAGCGGCTTTCCGAGTTCGTCTTCAAGTTCTTTGAGCTGTCTCGAAAGCGTAGGCTGTGAAAGATAAAGCCGTTCGGCAGCCACAGAAAAACTCTGTTCCCTTGCAACTGCGAGAAAATATCTCAGCACACGAATATCCATGTTTTTCCCTCCCCTGTTGTTTACATTTTATCACAAATCTTTATGACTGTCAAGCATTTGTCATTTAGCTTTATAAAAGCTGTAACAACAATGACCGTATCAAGGCGCAAAAACGGCAGATGCAAAGTTTCCCTCACATCTGCCGCTGTCATTGTTTTAGAATATCTGTCCCGGAAGTTTCAGCTTTTCTTTAAGTGGAAAACTTCTGTCGAAAGCCTCAACATCGCCGTCATCGACATAGTAGCCCTGCGGTGTCTGATACACACCTGTGATGCCGTCAAGATAACCGTGTATAAGTTCTTTGCACAGGAAAAAACTCTGGTCAGCGTCCTCGGGCATATCGTGGTATCTTATGCCGAAGCTGCGTGAATAGTCAAAGCCGCTCTTGCCGTAAAAAGCGATATTCCCCTCGAACAGCACAGCACCAAAGCCCATTTCAGCCGCCTTTTCAAGTGAAAAGTCAAGCAGCTTTTTACCGAAGCCGTGACGTTTGAGTTCGGGCGTGATGCAGATAGGACCCATTGTCAGCACGGGGACAATTCTGCCGTCATCGGCGTTTATGACCGTTTTCATGAACATATTCTGTCCGATGATCCTGCCGTCCATTTCCATTACGAAGTCGAGTTCTTTAACGAAAGCAGGGTCGCTTCTCAGCACATGAAGCACATAATGCTCGCTGCACCCGGGGCGGTAGACGTTCCAGAAAGATCCTCTCACCAGTTCTTCAACTGTTCTGTGGTCTGCATTTTCTTCCTGACGAAATGTATAGTTATTATTCATTGTTATTCCTCCCGAAAAGTGTTTTTATCATTCGTTAACGCTCAGGGAGGCGTTGACAAACAAACTGCCTCTCTGAGTCAGCCTGCTATCTCCGATCTATTGGTGTTCTTCAAAAAGACACGCTCCTGTAAAAAAGTATTCGAGCATCATGCTCTGTGATGATTATACCATATATAACAGCCGATGTCAATACATTTCCTGCAAAAAACACGCAAATCAATTTTCCCCAACAACTCTTAAAATAGAATGTGGATCAATAAG
>CAMVRM010000002.1 GCA_947169885.1 uncultured Ruminococcus sp. | reverse complement strand
TCAAAAACGGCGTATAGGCGTATAAAGGGCGTAAATACGTGGTTTTTGGCGTATAAGTCAGGCGTATTGGCGCAAAAAAGGCGTATAAAAAATACGCCTTTACAGAACTTTATCTCTTATCTCTTATTTATTATTTTAAATAACGCCGAAGGCGCACATTATTTCTTATTTCTTATCTCTTATTTCTTATCTCTTATTTCTTATTTCTTATCTCTTATTTCTTATTTATTATCTCTTATCTGTTTGTGGCGTATTTTTATACGCTATTTCATAAGTTACCTGCCGCAAAATTATCACTTAAAATAATCAACAGCCGCCTGTTCATATACCGCAAGAGCCTTGCAAAGGTTCGTCAGCTTGCTGTCGGAACTGCCGTTCAGCACAAGATAACTGTATGAAAGCGCACAGCAGTCGATCTTCACGCCGTCTATCGTGACGGTGCATTTCCTGCCGAGATACCTTGATGCGATGTTCGGCATTTCAAGATAATACTGACCGCCGCCCGTCTTGTATGCCGCCTGCTTTCCGTTTACGGTGTAGGTGTGCTTGTTCGGGTCGTCAGCCTTGAAGTATATCCTGAACGAGTTGTCAGAACCTACCGTCAGCGTAAAGTTCGTAAGCTTTACGCCCTTGATAGCCGAAGCGCTTATCCTCGGCTTGTAGACCGACAGACTGTCAGCCGTCACGTCCTTGATGCTGACACGCTTGTTCGCAGTCAAAGCCGTTGAAACGTCATATCCGAAATACTCCTGCGCATAAGCACCGTAAGTATCAAGAGCGCTCACCAGCTTGTACAGCTTGTCGGAGGGAGAGCAGACCTGCTTGACAGCGTTTATGTAATCTGCCGCCGAATAGTCAAAACCGCCCGAAAGACGTGTCTCACTGCCCGAAGCGCTCTGCTTGTAGACCGCAACAGAGTTTCCGTCCTTGTCGAACAGCTTTATGTTCACCTTGTCGTGAAGCTGTTTTGCCGAAACGGGATACTCTATCTTACAGCCGTTTTCTGTAAGCATGGAACTTTTCAGCGGAATGTCATAAGTCTTGTCATTGTGAGTTATCCTTGCAAATGCGCCGCTGTCGAGCATTTCTTCGGTCAGATCGGCATAGAAATTGATGCTCACCTTGCCGTTTAGCGACAGGCTCGCATTCGTCAGGATATTGTGCGCAGTCTCGGGAATATCAGTCGAGAAAGTTATGCCGTTTGCAGAAGCGTAACTCTCGGCAGCCGAACCCGAACGTCCGTAGATAACGAGCGCAGAACCGTGATTGTGAAAAACGTCCTCGCCGAACTGCGTCTGAGCATCGGGAACGATGACCGTGTTGAGCTTTCCGCTTCCTGCACAGCCGTACTGCCCTACCGATTCAAGACCATTGTTCAGCACCAGCTTTTCCAGCGAACTTGCCGTGCAGAACGCTCCCAGTTCAGCCGTTTTCACGCTTGACGGCAGATATATCTCCTTAATATTGCTGTTGTAATAGAACGCATATTGTCCGATAGTCTCCACCGTGTCGGGAATGTCTATCTCGGCAGTGTTCGGCGCAAAATAAAGCTTTGTGAGATCCTTGTCATAGATGCCGCCGCCCGAATATGTGAAAGCGCACCCATTCGGAACGGTTATATTGCTGAGTTTTCCGAGGTTCGTGAAAGCAAACTCTCCGATGCTCTCGAGCGATGCGGGGAAATTGAGCGTTTCAAGGTCGGAACAGCTGTTGAAAGCGCTCTTTCCGAAGTACCGCACCGTGTCGGGTATAACAACACTCTTTATGCCGCTCTCGCTGACAATAAAGCTGTCGCCGATGCCGACAACGGGCTTGCCCTCGATAGTCTCCGGGATAACAAGTTCCTCGGGGTTTTCATAGCCGTCATACTGATATACTTCATAGCCGCTGTAAGCCGATACGTATCGGTAGCTGAACAGCGAGTCACGCTTTGTGACGTTCCACGGTCTGGGAGTAGTAGAAACACCGTAGCCTGCCTCGACTTCGTAGATAGTGCCGTCAGAAGCCTGCACCAGCGAATTTCTGTGACCGCTTCCCGCACCTGCGTCACGGTTGCCGTTTCGTATCCACGCCTTGAAGCCCAGCCTTGTGCAGAACTCGTTCACAAGGTTGGTGCTTGCCCAGCAGTCACCGCCGCCGCAGACGATCATATTATCCCAGCCCTGATAGCGGTAGTTGTAAGCAAAGCTTGCGGCGTATTTTGCAGCCTCCTGTATCTTTTCGAGGTCGCTCATTCCGGGCTTTATCACCTCGGCGATGCGCTTGTCAAGCTGTTCGGAGGCATATTCCGAAGCATACTCCTTAACATGAACAGTCACATCAAAAGTCTTGCCGTCAGCCGTAACACGCACAACGCTGTCGCCGAACAGAATATCCCTTGTTATGCTGTCAGGCTCGGCATCGCTCCTCGGACTGCTGTAACCGATATTCCCGTACCAGTACCACGTCCGCACACCCGGGGTGACAACGCCGTTTTCGTCAACTTTTGCCGTGCCGCTCCAAACTCTGTAACTCACGCTCGAAGCGCCGCTCACTTTCAGCTGAAAACTCTGCTTGTCGGCAGGCAGTTCAAGAAAACCCTCCGCCCACGAATCCATTCCGTAAACGCTCACTTCCGTTGCATTTACCGAGGGCGCAGACGAAACAGCCGAAACAAATTCACGCTCCCCTGCCGCTTCCGCAGCCGCTGTCAAGGTCATTCCTGCCGATGAAAATACAAGTGAAAGCGCACAAACTGCACTTATTATACGTTTATTCATGATAACTTCCTCCGATGCCGCAAAAAATTTCCCAAAGAAAAAAATTTTCTATACTATTAAATTATACCTTGATTTGTAATAATTGTCAATAGTTTTCAAAATTCAGCCGCAATCTTTCACTATATTTACAAATGAACATATCTGATTTTGTGCAGTTTTAAGAATACATTTTAAATAATTCTTGCATAAGATATAAAAAGGAGGAACGAAACATGGACAGTCTATTGCTTATCGACAGAACTCACGCTATCCCCGAAGGCTTTTCGCCCGACCTCACCGAGATAAACGGCATTCTGCTTGACAAAACAGCGGCGCAGGCCTGCGAAGAAATGCTCACGGCGGCTTCTGACAGCGGCATACGTCTGAAACTGCTGTCGGGCTATCGTTCAAGGGAGTATCAGCGAGGGCTTTTCAGGCGTTCGGTGTCTGAGTACATGGCATCGGACATGAGCTACCGTGAAGCCGCCGCAATAACCGCACGCTATCTCGCCGCCCCTGCCCACAGCGAACACGAAACAGGACTTGCCGCCGACTTCTGCACTGCCGATGCCGATGACACGCAGGAGGGTTTCGGCAGTCTGCCCGAGGGTAAATGGCTTGCGGCAAACTCCCATAAATTCGGCTTTATACTGCGCTATCCAAGAATGAAAGAGCATATCACGGGCATTGCATACGAGCCGTGGCACTTTCGATTTGTGGGTCTGCCACACTCAGAACGTATGTTCGCAAGCGGTATCACCCTCGAAGAATATCTATACTATTACGAGATATAAACAAAAAAGTGCGGACTTTCGATCGTCCGCACCGCATTTTGATATTTGTTAAATAATATTTCCCCTCAGCTTTTTGCCTCTGATAAGACCGTTTAGTGTGTCGATCTGTGTCATGATCGTCTTGCCGCTCGAACTCGAGATCATGACCGTCACGTATTTATCGTTCGGGAGCGTGTTGTCCTCCGAGAACGTCACTTCCGTGCCGTAGGCGCTGATCCTGTTGGTGTTTATGAACACGACCTCGTTTGTATCATTGTTTACAACATAAGTTTTCAGTGTGTAGGATTCTTCGCCGTCACCAACGCCAATGTATTTCATAACTTTTATATCGTAAGTCTTGTCGCTGGTGGTGTAGCTCGCAAATTCTTCCAGCGTGCTATAAAGACCGTCCTGATAATTAAAGTAGAACATATAAATACCGATCGGCAGCAGAATGCAGAGAATAATAAACGTTACAAGATATGTGATCCTTTTTGACATATCGTCATCTCCCATAATATAAATCTATATCATAATAATACACTATCAAAACGCCGTTGTCAAGAGTGTTTTTAAATCGGAATAATTTTTTTACAATTTATCACACATCTACAAAAACCTTGACAACTTTTTTGCGATATGTTACAATAGTTCATGTCAGTTTAAATTTAAAAAGGTGGGGGATATTTTGGACAGAACGCTCATTTCACAGGCAACGCTCAAAAACTGGGAACGGCTTGGCAGTTCGCCCGAGGGACGGCTGTCTGCCCGTGCGAACAAGAGCCTGTCTCAAAAGCATATAATCCCGACAGAATATCTGTGCAATAAGGCAAATATCCCTGCGCTCCACAAAACTGTAACGCTCGCACAGAGCTTCGGAAGTACCGAACGAGCGGTCTTTTCGCTCTGCGTGAACAAACTTCGGCAATGCGGCGTGAGCGGAAAGCCTGCCGCCGTAAAGCTTATAAACAGCAGTTCACTTGAACCGATAGACGAACTCCTGAACGCTCCCCTCCCCGATGACGAACCCGACTTCATCGGTGCGGTCTATCAGTCTCTTCTGACCGAGGGCGATAAGAACCTCCGTGGGGTCTACTACACGCCGCCGCAGGTCACTTCCGCCATGACAGAGGGCTTTTCCGAGGGGCTTTTTCTCGATCCCTGCTGTGGGAGCGGCGCATTTTTACTTTCGGCGAACGCCCCTGACCCCACACGTCTTTTCGGCATCGATACCGATCCCCTCGCCGTCATGACAGCCAAAGCTAACCTTATCTGCAAATACCCCGAACTCGACTTCACGCCGAATATTTTCTGTGCGGATTTTCTCGGCGAACTGCCCAAAACGCTCCGTCATCTGCGGTTTGGCTTCATCTGCTCCAACCCTCCGTGGGGCGCAGTCACCGACGAGAGCCTTATACCTCCGTCCGTCACCTCGGGCGAGAGTTTTTCCTGCTTTTTCGTCCGTGGACTTCCGCTGTTGGAAAGCGGCGGAAGTATGAGTTTTCTCCTGCCCGAATCGGTCATCTCCGTAAAGTCGCATTCAGACCTTCGCAGGTTCATATTGAATAAGTGCAGACTCAGTTCGATAAGCTTTTTCGACCTGCATTTCTCGGGAGTAATGACAAAATACGCCGCAGTAACGGTCAAAGCCCTTCCGTCCTCGGACAAAGTGGACATTCTGAAAAACGGCAGACACTTCACTGTCAGCACCGAAAGTTTCAGGCTGACCGACAATCTCAGCTTCAACCCCCTCGAAGATATTGACCTGCAAATTATCCTCAAAGTCCAAAAATGCTGTAAATACGACCTTTCAGAAAGTGAATGGGCGTTAGGCATAGTCACGGGCGACAACAAACGTCATCTTTTCGACTTGCCGACCGTTGGTTCAGAACCCGTCTATACGGGCAAAGAAGTCACACCGTTCAGGATTCTCCCACCAAAAAAACACATCGTATTCGACAGGACATTTTTACAGCAGACCGCCCCCGAACGTTTCTACCGTGCGGAAGAAAAACTCGTTTACAGGTTCATATCCGACAAACTCGTTTTCGCATACGATAACAGCGGACGGCTTTTCCTGAACAGCGCAAACATTCTTATCCCTCATGTTCCCGAAATGTCCGTCAAGGCGTGCATGGCTCTGCTCAACTCCATGTTGTACACTTTTTTGTACAGAAAATTGTTTGGCGGCATAAAAGTCCTCAAAAGCAGTCTTTCCGCACTTCCGATGCCGAAACTCGACCCCGAAACGAACGCCGAACTCACACAGCTCGCTGACATTCTTATCGGTTCAGAAGACCCAAAAGCGTCACAGCGCATAAACGAGATCATCGCCGAACTTTTTTCACTGACCGAACAAGAGATCGAACGAATGATCTCCGAAAAAATGTGAGCCGTTTGCGGTGTATATTATTAATGGTATACTTTTACTGTAAAATACTTCCGTCTCTTTAAATACACATATTTTATTTAATTTTATCATATTTTGTCAATATCTATTATATGAAATATATATAAAACGCCATTTGAATTGTACATTTTTAATAAGAATTAACATTTTCACAGTTTATTATTGACGAAATAGCATTTTTATGTTATAATATAAATAATATTGTTGATATTATTTAAAAATTCTAAGGAGGGACGGCATGGATTTAAGCAATTATTACAACATTTCTGCGTATGCAAGCGCCTTTCTCGTTTCGATGACCTGTCTGTTCTTCACATTTATCCAACAGCGCACTCAAAAACCCAACAACAAGATATATATTATACTGATCTGCCTTCTTGCGACAAACTCTGTGACCTCGATACTGTCCGAGTTCTTTGAAGCGGCAGCATCACGTTCAAAAGTATACTTCACTCTGTTGGAGATCTCGCAAATGGCGTATTTTCTGGTACATTCTGCCATTTGTCCGCTCTTCCTCTATTATGTGCGGCTGGTCTGCGGCTCAAAGCGCATCACGGTTCGGGCACGGGCTTTCCTGCTCCTGCCGTTCATCGCCTCGGTCATCCCTTTGCTCGTCAACCCGTTTTTCCACGGCTTTTTCTACTTTGACGAGAACTGCGTTTTTCACCGAGGTCCGTTTGAAGCGCTCATTTACATCTCGGCAGGCTTCTACCTTATCCTGTCGGTCGTTCTGCTCATGTTCTCATGGCACGCCCTGACCCGAAAACGCAAGACAGCGCTCATTTATTTCTACGTGATAGCCGCACTCGGCATCTTCACACAGCTTATCTTCATGAAGATAAAAGCGGAACTTTTCGCCGAAGCCCTTGCACTTCTGGGCGTTCTCTTTGCGATCGAGAATGAGGACGACCGCATCGACTTTGACACGGGTCTCTACAACAGACGTGCGCTTAAATCCGATATTAACGGATATATTGTGAACAAACAGCAGTTATACGTCATATGCGTAAGGATAACCAACGCCGACATTATCCGCAAGGCAGTCGGTTCTGAGAACACCGATATTCTCTCGGAGGTGCTTTCCGAATACTTAAAACAGATAGTCCCCTCCTACCACATCTACAACACGAACCCGGGTTCATTCGTGCTTACTCTCACCGACTGCACGCAGGAACAAGCCCGTGAACTGTGCCTGCAAATGAAAGGGCGCTTCGATCAGGTCTGGACTTACGGCGACTCGGAACTTCCGCTCAACGCTATCTTTATGGCGGCAGAAGTCCCCGAGCGCATAACCAGTGCGTCTGATGCGTTCTATATGGTGGACAGCCCTATCCCTGCCAACAATGACAAGAAAATACTAATCGGCAGTGACCTTGACTACCTGCTCAGACGTTCGGCAGTAGAGCGAGCCGTCACAAAGGGTCTGAAAAACAACTGCTTTGAGGTCTACTACCAGCCGACTTATCACCTAAAAGGTCAGAAACTGCACGGCGCTGAAGCCCTTATCAGACTGCATGACAAGACTATCGGCAACATCTTCCCCGATGAATTTATCCCGATAGCCGAGCAGATAGGCATGATAGAACAGATAGACGATTTTGTTCTGCGTGAGGTCTGCAAGTTCATAAAGAGCGGTCTGCCGCAGAAATTCGGCATGAACAGCATAAACGTGAATCTTTCGGTCATCGAATGTATGCAGCCGGGATTTGTCGGTCACATAAACCGCATCGTTGACGAGATAGGCGTTGACAAGCACATGATAAACTTCGAGATAACCGAATCTGTTGCGGCAAGCGATTACAAGCTTCTCAACTCGGTGGTGACGGCGCTCAAAGCTGACGGTTTCCGCTTCTCAATGGACGATTACGGAACGGGTTACTCCAACATGGAGTCGATCTTCTCACTCGATTTTGATGTAGTCAAGATCGACAAGAGCATTCTGTGGAGCGCCGAAAACAGCGAACTCGGACAGATAATCCTCGAAAACAGCGTCCGCATGATAAAGCAGATGAAACGTGAGATACTTGTCGAAGGCGTTGAAACGAGCAAGCAGATAGAGATGCTGGACAAGCTCGCAGTCGACTACTTGCAGGGTTATTTCTTCTCGAAACCTATCCCGAAAGAGGACTTCATAAAGCTTCTGCAAGATGGTGACGACAAAAAGGAGGACAAAAAATGAGAATACTTATCATTCGTCACGGTCAGCCGAACTATGAACTTGACTGCCTGACAGAAACGGGCAGACGTGAAGCCGAAATGCTCGCTGACCGCATCGAAAAAATGAAGATAGACAGCTTTTTCGTGTCGCCTATGGGCAGAGCGAGAGAGACTTGCGAGATAACCGTCAAGCGGCTGGGCGTTCAGGCGGAAGTCTGCGACTGGCTCCACGAATTTGACGTAAAGTCTGCCGAGGGCGAGGAACTCTGGGATATTTGTCCTGAAAAGTGGACTGCCGACAAACTGCTTTTCGATAAGGACACCTATTTGCAGTCCGCTTTTCTCGATGCAAAAGAAACAGGCGCAAGAGCCGAAGCCATAAAAAAAGGCATAGACGGCATTCTTGCACGCTACGGCTATGTCCGCAAAGGAGGTGCATACATAAGCGGCAGAAACGATGCAACAATCGCACTCTACTGCCATTTCGGGGCAGGCTGTGTGACTATCGCCCACCTGCTGGGAATTTCTCCCATGCTGACGTTGCAGGGGTTCAGCTGTGAGCCGACCGCCGTGGCGATGCTCTGTTCGGACGAGCGATTTGACGGGCTTGTGAATTTCCGCCTGCACAGCTACGGCGACATTTCCCACCTCGGCAAAACTCCTGACGGCGGTGTTGTCGCATACAAATGATAATTCGGAATTAGGAAACTATTTTATGCTTGATTTGTTCAATTGTTTGATATACTATATAAGGAGAGTTTCTTATGGACGGATCGAATAAACTCGGCTACGGCATAAACATTGCCGCCATGGGGACATATTTGATGATTGCGGCGCTTGCCGCTCTTGTCATTATTGCGCTGATCGTTTATGCTGTAATGAAAAAGCGCAAAATCAAACAAGTTCCGAGAAGTCTTAGTGCCGCTGTGTTGGTCATCGGGGTGATGCTCATCGCATCGCCTTTCATCGTTGAACTTATTACTCATTAAAAGGAAAAAGTATGAAAAAGCAACTTATCTGCTGTGCGGTTGCACTTTTGCTCACCGCCTGCGTAAATGACATAGAACAAAAGGCTTCGATGCCCGACAGAGTTACTGCGACCGATGCAGTTGAAGCTGTCTCGCCGCTTACCGAAAGCACCGACTCTGAGGCATCATCTGAGAGCGAGCCGCAGGAACTCGCCGTCACCGAAACGACTTCCTCAGCCGCTGACAAAAAGTCCGACACAAGTTCTGTCGATGACAAGACCGCTCTTAGAAAACAGCTCCGCAAGGAAATTTCTCTCGACTACCCTAAAAAAGTCGGGCTGTATTCCGAGGTCAAACTTGCAGATGTTATCGCTTCAAACGCTGCCCTCACCGCTCCCGACACACTTCTCGAAACGGATAAGGCGGGCGAGCATGAACAGGAGATCGAACTGGAATATCAGGGCGAAAAGTTCAAGTTCACCATTAAATACACCGCCGCCGATACCGAACCTCCCGTCTGCCTGCTTGACGGCTCGGGCAACACGATACTGACGGGTTCTTACTTCGGCACGGACACGCTCAATGGGCTTGTCAGCTTCGCCGATTACTGCGACCCCGAACCTGCACTCAGCTATACAGGCTATGTTGACACGTCAACTCCGGGTTCTTATCCCATAACCGTAACAGTCACTGACCACAGCGGCAATAACATCAGCTGGGGGCTTGACATAAACGTTTCCGACTACGAACCCGAAAGCTACATCGACGCAGGCGACAGGATAGATTTTGCCGAGTTCCGTCAGATGTACGCAGGTGAAGGACAACGTGTCGGCATTGACGTTTCACGCTGGCAGGGCGAGATAGATTTTAAAAAAGTCAAAGATGCAGGCTGTGAATTCGTGATAATACGCATGGGATTTTCCTCTGACGGCTACGTTACGACTGACGAATACTACGATCGAAACATCGCAGAAGCAAGGGCGGCAGGTTTGAAAGTCGGCGTTTACGTTTACAGCGAGGACACTTCCCCCTCGACTGCTCTCGGAGTCGGCAGGTGGACTGCCGAAAAACTCGGCGGCTCGACCGTTGATATGCCCGTGGCTTTCGACTGGGAGGATTTCTACAATTTCCAGAACTACAAGCTGAGTATCCATGATATGGAAATGGTGCTTGATTCCTTTGCGGCGGGACTGCGTGAAAGCGGTTACAGCACCATGCTTTACAGCTCACGCAATTTTCTCGAACGATTCTGGGTCAACCGTGACAAATATCCCGTCTGGTGCGCAAATTACGCTTCGACCAACGGCTACGAAGGAAGCCACATATTATGGCAGAGATGCGGAAACGGCATCATTGACGGCATTGACGGCGCAGTTGACCTCGACATATGGTACGACTGACTTGTAATATCTGCACATTTGAACGCTGAAATAACGGTCTTGTTACTTATGCGAGAACAATTATACAAAACGCAGTTTAAGTTTTGTTGAAAATAAACAAATTCTAAATTTTTTTGATTACAGGGGTGAAAAAGAGTACTGTAAATTATTGCTTTTTAGCCTAAAAGTTACAAAACGATTTCAAAAGTCCGTGTAAACGGTCTAAGAAGGTGACAATTAGGTTACAAAATGTGAATAATTTGTAATTGATAGACGTGTGAACGTTTGGCAAAAACTGCTGAACGGTAAAAAAGTACTTGCTTTTTTGGGATTTATGTGTTAAAATAATATAGGCACAGAAACTTAAATGCAGTTTAAATTTGTGCCTTTATTTTTACTGTAATTTTCCGCCGTTTTTTTACTGTTATGAACTTCGGCTTTAACGGCAACAATATTAAGGCGCAGCAAGCGCCGAATAAAGCTCAAGGGATGTGGACGATTTTGGAAAAAATAGTCATAAAGGGTGGACTGCCTCTCAGCGGCGAGGTTTTGATAAGCGCTGCCAAAAACGCTGTGCTGCCCATTGTTGCGGCAACAGTGCTTTGTGATGAGCCTGTTATTTTAGAAAATGTTCCCGAGATCAGCGATATAACCTTTGCCTTGAAGATCCTTCGGTCTATGGGTGCTGAGATCAAGCTGCTCAGCAAAAACAAGGTCATGTTCGACACGAGAAAAATAACCGAACCCCGAGTTCCTTATGAAATGGCAAAAAAAATGAGAGCCTCCTCCTATTTTCTCGGAGCACTTCTCGGCAGATTCCACGAAGCTCACGTAGCGCTTCCGGGCGGCTGCAATCTGGGCGACAGACCGATAGATCAACACCTTAAAGCGTTCAGAGCGCTGGGCGCAGAAGAAATGCTTGACGGCGGTGAGCAGTATGTTCACGCTGAAAGGCTTATAGGTTCGCTTGTTTATTTTGACGTTGTGACCGTTGGTGCGACCATAAACGCTATGCTCGCAGCTGTAAAGGCTGACGGCTTGACGGTTCTTGAACATTGTGCAAAAGAGCCGCACATCGTTGACGTTGCGAACTTCCTCAACAAAATGGGCGCTGACATCATAGGCGCAGGCACTGACACTATTAAAATAAAAGGTGTCAAATATCTCAAAGGTATCGAATATTCAGTCATCCCCGACCAGATCGAAGCAGGCACTTTCATGGTTGCCTCTGCGATCACAGGCGGTGACATCATTGTAAGAAATGTTATCCCAAAACACCTCGAAAGCATCACACAGACGCTTAGAAAGATCGGCGTGACTGTTGAAGAATTTGACGATTCTGTGAGAGTTTATGTTGAAAGTCCGCTCAAAGGAATAAAGCTCAAAACTTTACCTCACCCCGGTTTTCCGACAGATATGCAGCCTCAGGTCTCCACTTTGCTGACCCTTGCGCAAGGTTCAAGCGTTGTTACCGAGGAAGTTTTTGACAACCGTTTTGCCTATGCCAAAGAACTTCGCAGAATGGGAGCTGACATCACCGTCAGCGGAAAAGCTGTCATGATAGAGGGCGTTGAAAAGCTCAAAGGCGCTCCCGTTGATGCTTCCGACCTCAGAGCAGGTGCAGCACTTGTTATTGCAGGTCTTGCGGCTGATGGCGTGACAGAGATCGGCAATATCCATTATATCAAGCGAGGATATGAGAACATCGTTGAGAAGTTCAAAGGTCTCGGTGCAGACATAAAATACGGACAGTATCCTGACTATCCCGACTGCGAGATAAAAAGGGAAGCGTGAGCGTTCACGCCGTTGATCATTGAAATTCTGCCATAACGCTTTTTGGTGTTATGGCTTTTTTACTGCCCTTATCCACTTTAATATTTTTGCATATCCGAAAATGATTTCTGCGAATTCGCCAAAAGTAACTGTATTAATTTGTAAAACCTGCCAAAAATGAAAAATAGGAAAAAATTTCGTCCAAACTGTTGACAATTCGCTTAATTTTGTGTACAATATATATCAGAGACAATCCTAATCAGGAATTTTTAGTAGTTTTTCGGAGGTAATCTAAATGTCAGAATTTTTTGCAAATATCCCGAAGATCCCCTATGAGGGACCCAAGTCCACAAATCCGCTTGCTTTCAAATATTACAACCCCGATGAAGTTGTAGGCGGCAAGACCATGCGTGAACAGCTTAAATTCGCTCTCTCGTGGTGGCACACCATGGGCGGCGACGGTACTGATATGTTCGGCGTAGGCACTGCCGACAAAACATGGGGACAGGCTGACCCTGCGGCTCGTGCTATCGCTAAGGTAGATGCTGCATTTGAGATCATGGACAAGCTGTCTATCGACTATTACTGCTACCATGACCGTGACCTTTCTCCTGAATACGGTTCCCTTGCAGAAACAAACGCTGAGTTTGACAAGGTAGTTGCTTACTGCAAGAAAAAGCAGGAAGAACACGGCAAAAAGCTTCTCTGGGGTACGGCTAAGTGCTTCGACCACCCGAGATATATGCACGGCGCAGGCACTTCTCCCTCCGCTGACGTTTTCGCATACGCAGCTGCACAGATCAAGAAAGCTATCGAGTCGACTGTCGAACTCGGCGGAAATGGCTACGTTTTCTGGGGCGGACGTGAGGGTTACGAAACTCTGCTGAACACCGACATGGGCTTAGAGCTGGATAACATGGCAAGACTGATGCACATGGCAGTAGATTACGCACGTTCGATCGGCTACAAGGGCGACTTCTACATCGAGCCTAAGCCCAAGGAGCCTACAAAGCATCAGTACGATTTCGACACGGCGACTGTTATAGGTTTCCTGCGCAAATATGGTCTTGAAAAGGACTTCAAAATGAACATCGAGGCTAACCATGCGACCCTTGCGCAGCACACTTTCCAGCACGAACTGAGAGTTGCAAGAGACAACGGGTTCTTCGGTTCGATCGATGCTAACCAGGGTGATCCCCTGCTCGGCTGGGATACCGACCAGTTCCCGACAAACGTTTATGATGCTGCACTTTGTATGTACGAAGTTCTCAAAGCAGGCGGTTTTACCAACGGAGGACTGAACTTTGACTCGAAAGCAAGACGCGGCAGCTTCACTCCCGAGGATATTTTTTACAGCTACATTGCAGGCATGGACACATTCGCACTCGGTCTGCGCATAGCAGTCAAGATGATCGAGGACGGACGCATCGACAAGTTCGTAGCCGACAGATATTCCAGCTGGACAACAGGCATCGGCAAGGACATAATCGACGGCAAAGTTACCATGGCTGACCTCGAAAAATACGCACTCGAAAAGGGAGAAGTCACCGATTCTCTCGGCTCGGGCAGACAGGAAATGCTCGAAAGCGTGCTAAATTCGATCATGTTCACTATCAACAACTAAAAAGAAAGCTCCCTTCGGGGAGTTTTTTTCATACAAATCAACTAGGGATAGTAAGCTTGATCGATATGAAGGAAATGTTAAAAAAATTGTCAGCAAATGTAAAAGAAAAGAAAAGGTCTTGAAATCTGCTCGGAAAAAGAGTATAATATATCTATCGTTAGGCAGTTCAAACTGCTTCGAGACCAAAAAGTTAATAACGGAGGTTATTTTAATGTTAGTTTCAGCTAAGGAAATGCTCGACAAGGCAAGAGCAGGCAAATATGCAGTAGGTCAGTTCAACATCAACAACCTTGAGTGGACAAAGGCTATCCTTCTCACCGCTCAGGAGCTTAACAGCCCTGTTATCCTCGGCGTATCTGAGGGTGCAGGCAAATATATGTGCGGCTTTGAAACTGTTGCAGCTATGGTTGCAGCTATGGACAAGTCTCTCGGCATCACCGTTCCCGTTGCTCTCCACCTCGACCACGGTTCTTATGAGGGCTGCTACAAGTGCATCAAGGCAGGCTTCACTTCTATCATGTTCGATGGTTCTCACTTCCCTATCGAGGAGAACGTTGCAAAGACGACCGAGCTTGTAAACGTTGCTCACGGTCTTGGTCTTTCGATCGAAGCTGAGGTCGGCGCTATCGGCGGCGAAGAAGACGGCGTTATCGGCAAGGGCGAGTGCGCAGATCCTGCTGAGTGCAAGCAGATCGCTGATCTGGGCGTTGATTTCCTTGCAGCAGGTATCGGCAATATCCACGGTGTTTACCCTGCAAACTGGGAAGGTCTGAGCTTTGAGACTCTTGAAGCTATCAACAAGACCGTTGGCGATATGCCTCTCGTTCTGCACGGCGGCACAGGTATCCCCGATGACATGATCACAAAGGCTATCTCGCTGGGCGTTGCTAAGATCAACGTTAATACTGAGTGCCAGCTGGTATTCGCTGAGGCAACCAGAGGCTACGTTGAGGCAGGCAAGGACAAGCAGGGCAAGGGCTTCGACCCCAGAAAGCTTCTCGCTCCCGGATTCGAGGCTATCAAAGCTAAGGTCAAGGAGAAGATGGAACTGTTCGGTTCTGTTGGCAAGGCTTGATCGTCACTTAGCAAAAAAAATTCTTCTTGGAGAGATAATTAATGGAGTCTGTCAGTACTCGCAGGATAACCAGAGTTGGAGTTTTGGCTGCGCTTTATGTAGTACTAACGCTCGGACTTAGTTTCATGTCCTATCAAAGTATACAGTTTCGTATTGCAGAAATGCTCATGCTGCTGTGTCTTTTCAGCAAAGACTATGTGATCGCTACAACGCTTGGCTGTCTTATCGCCAACATTTTCAGTCCTGTCGGAGCTGTTGATGTGGTGGTCGGAACTTTGGCAACGCTTTTCTCAGGTTTATGTATATATCTGCTGCGGAAAAAACTCAATCCGCTGACGGCTTCATTCTTTCCTGTTTTATTCAACGCAGTGTTCGTCGGGATAGAGTTGAAAGTCATGTTAGACGCACCGCTCCTGCTCTCCATGGGTCAGGTCGCTGTCGGTGAGATAGTTTGCATAACAATAGTCGGCAATATCATTTTGGCGGCGCTGAAAAAGAATGCTTCGTTCATGAAGCAGCTGTCAGATATTGACAGTTCGATCAGCTAATCAGAGAGAGCAGTAGTTCTTTCGGTTGATATTTCGGTGTTTCTTAAAGCATCGGTGTTTTTAAGAGATACTGAAGCAGAAGGCGGGGAAAACTCCGTCTTTTGTTATTTTATGGAGAAAACGCTCAGTACAGTTTCTGCCGTACTGAGCGTTTTTCATTGTATCACACTGCGAACAAGTCTGTAAAGCTTGTCTGAATTCTCGGGTTCGTGCGATAAATAAGCAACAGCAAGCCGTTTATTCGGACAGATAATACATCGCTGTCCCCACTTCCCGACCATTGAAAAGTGCGTGCCTGCGTTTCGGAAGAAATAACCGTAACTGTCGCCCGAACCTGTGCTGACATGAGCTGAAACCGCACGTTTTACCGCACTTTCCGAGATG
This sequence comes from uncultured Ruminococcus sp., assembly GCA_947169885.1. Classification (GTDB taxonomy): domain Bacteria; phylum Bacillota; class Clostridia; order Oscillospirales; family Ruminococcaceae; genus YE71. The sequence goes on along the minus strand of CAMVRM010000002.1, from coordinate 130,990 downwards.
ATCGGCACACCATCCCAAACGCCGTTTTGCAGAAAAAGCCTGCCCAGCAGTGCAAGTTCATGAGCGCTGATCTCCATGCCCGTTGCACCGTAAAAATGTCCCTCGGGACTTTTTTTATAAGTAAGACCGCTTATGCCGAGTTTAGAGAACAAACGTTCGTCGAGATACTTCATAAGTTCACCGCCGACTGCATTTTCGAGCGCCGCACCAACAAGATACGCAGGAATATTCGAGTAGTGATAATCAGTATCGGTATAGTCGGTATCTAGTGAACATATGTTCTTTAACCAGTTATCACCCTCGGGACGAAAAGGATACTTCCCTGCCGTCATGGTAAGGAAACGCTCAAAAGGCATCTGTGCCAGCGCTTTTGGAAAATCTGCTTCGCCGTCAAGAAACTGTGCAAGCGGCATCTCGGGCGAAACAAGTCCGTCATCGCAGGCAAGCGCAAACGCCGCAGATGTCACCGACTTCGTTACGGAATAAACAGGCAGACGCTCATCAGCGTTGAGAACCTCGGTCACGCCGTCCAGAAACACCTCAGCTGCAAGAATCTTGATGCCCTGTGAATCGGTAATATTTATCAATTGTTCTAACATTAAATTCACCTCTCAGACTAATTATATAGTACAAACTTAAATTTGTCAAGTAAAAACATAACGCAGAATATCTCACATATACTCTTGAATTCTCGCTATTTCTCCGATTTTTGCACTTACAAATAAGTTAAAGTCTATTTAAAGTACAGCTTAAAGTTCATTTAAGGCTGCTAAACTATACTATTTAATGTAAGGTAAATCACATTAAACTGCATGAAGTATCAAGGAGGAAACAAACATGAAAGCAAGACTTACAGGAAAGATAATTTCGGCGGCGGCATCGGCTGCGCTTTTTATATCACAGACAGGACTTTCGGCATTTGCATTTGACGAGTCGGCGGACAACGTGTTCACATTCAGCGACAGCGAAGTGACCGCCTCAGCTGAGGGTGAGGGCTTTGAGATAGACGGAACTTCGCTCACAATCAGCGCCGCAGGAACTTATGTTGTGACAGGTGAGTGCGCCGAGGGCAGCATCACCGTCAAAAAAGGCACTGAGGGCGTTGTGCTGGTGCTGTCGGACATTCGGCTCACTTCCTCAGCGACCACTCCTTTGAAAATAGGCAAGGAGGCTTCCGCAGAAATCGTTCTCGAGGGCGAAAACACGCTAACTGACAAGGAAGACCCTGCAAACGAGGAATCAGAGGACGAAACGGTCGCAGATGCTTTCGAGGGTGCGGCAGTCAAGCTGAAAACAGGTGCATCGGTAACGTTCAGCGGCTCGGGCGTGCTGAACGCTGACGGTTCTGGCTGCAAAAACGGCATCAAGGGCGGCGAGTCGGCAAATATCACGGTCAATGACGGCGTAACGCTCAACATAACGGCGGCGAACAATGCACTTGCAAGTGACGGAAGTGTGAACGTCAACGGCGGAACGCTCGATCTGACCGCTGACGGTGACGGTCTGAAATCCTCCCCCGATGAAGATGACGAGACTTCTGCTGCGATCGTGAACATCTCGGGCGGAAATATAAACATAAACGCAGGCGATGACGGGATCGTTGCTGACAGCGAGATGAACATAACGGGCGGTGAGATAAACGTTACCGCTGCGGACGATGCAATTCATTTAAACGGTACAGATGGCAGTGAAAATCTGAACATTCTCGGCGGAAACATCACAATTAACGCAGGCGATGACGGCATACATTCCGATTATTTCCTCAACATCGGCGGCGGCGATACTGCTCCGAACATCATTGTCGAGAACAGCTGTGAAGGCTTTGAGGGCGCAGTTGTCAACCTGATCTCGGGCTACGGTTCGGTAAGGTCGAGCGATGACGGCGTGAATGCGGCAAACAGCGACCTCACAGGTTATGCTTTTGAGATAAACATTTCGGGCGGTGACTGGTACATCAACGCTGACGGTGACGGTCTTGATTCCAACGGCGATATAAACGTTTCGGGCGGCAGGACTGAGGTCTTCGGCTCGTCAAACGGAGATAATGCGGCGCTCGATAACGGCGATTTCGGCAGCAGCTTCAACATCACGGGCGGCACATTGCTCGGTGTCGGCATGGCTCGAATGGCTACTACTCCCACTTCGGGTAAGTACATCTCATTCGGCGCAGGCGGCATGGACGGCGGAATGGGCGGCGGTTTCGGTAGCCATGATGACTGGACAGGTGCAGGCGAGGGCGAGCCTCCCGAGGATTGGACTGATTCGGGCGAACGTCCCGAACCGCCCGAGGGCTGGACTGATTCAGGCGAACGTCCCGAACCGCCCGAGGGCTGGACTGATTCGGGCGAACGTCCCGAACCGCCCGAGGGTTGGACTGATTCGGGTGAACGTCCCGAACCGCCCGAGGGCTGGACTGATTCGGGCGAACCGTTCACACCTCCAACAGGTGACATGGGCGGCTCGGCTATATCACTGAACAGCGGCGACACTTTTGAGATAAAAGATGCTGACGGAAATGTACTTTACTCCGCAGCGGCTGTCAAGAGTGCCAACCACATCGTGTTCTCCGATGAAGCGCTCGAAGAAGGCATGACCTACTACCTCTATGTCAACGGCACTCAGACAGCTGAAACAACTGTCGGCGGTTCTTCCGCACCTACTGTACCCGACACCACCGGCACAGTCAGCGAGGAAACAAACTCCGAAACCACTTCTTCCGAAACTTCTTCTGCTTCGACTTCAACTTCCACAGCTGCTTCAACTTCCACCGCAGCAGCTGCAACAACAACCACCACAACAACTACAACTGCCGCAAGCACCGATGCGAACCCCTCAACAGGCACAGCGAGCGGCATAGCTTTCGGCACAGTCGGTCTTGTCGCCGCAGCCGCTTTCATCGTTAAAAGACGCAGATAAGCAAAATTTCAACGCATAAATTCTCCTACAATACATCCCATAAAAATGACCGTCAGGAAGTCAGCTCCCCGACGGTCATTCGCTTATTCAACAAAAGTCACATATCCGTCTTTTCTCGGCGGTGCGGCATTCGGTTCGGAGGCGGCGTAGCCCAGCGCAACGTGTCCGATGCCATCATAGTTGCCCTCGATACCGAGTGTTTTGAGAAGTTCTTTGCATTCGTCTGTCTCGAATTCCTGCTTCGCACGGTGTATCCAGCAGCTTGCAAGCCCCAGTTCATGCGCCGCAAGCATAAGCGTACCCATAACGAGTGAACCGTCATACACCTCAGTCGGCACATTTTTGTCAGCAAGCACGATAAGCACCGCAGGCGCACCATAGAACGGGTCAAAGTCCTCACCCTTGCCCATAAAGGCAGAATTCATAACTGCGAGCCTGTCCCTCAGCTCCTTTTTGGTAACAGCAATGATGACAGGAGCTTGCCTGTTCATGCCTGTCGGAGCGTAAGTTCCTGCCTCGCACACCTGCTCGATAAGTGCCTTTGGCGGCATATCCGGCTTGAAATTTCGGCAGCTTCTTCTTGTTTTGATAGCTTCTAACGTGTTCATGATTATCCCTCCGAAAAAAATTTAATCCGCACCGCCACCCAGCGGATTTACCTTGGCGGTGATGCTCGTCACAGTGAGCCGTGCGACAGCCGTTGCCGCAACCATGCCCCTGTTGTAGTCAAAATTCTGTGTTTCGGCGTGACGAGCCATAATTATGCCGTCTATCGCCGACTGTTTTTCCTCGCCCTCGAGAAAAGTTATGTCAGCCGTCCCCATAACGCACTTGTAGCGCATGGTAACGTCCTTTTTGTCGGTCAGGCAGTCCATTTTAAGCGGAATATCCATTTCAAATGTGCATTTTTTGTTCCTCTGCATCAGTTCATACTTCCTGCCTGCCTTTGCACCATGAACATAAAGTTCAATTTGTTCACCATTGCAGGTGTAAGCAAAATTCAGCGGCACGATATAAGGAAACTCGCCGTCCGCAAGCCCTATCCGCAAAATTTCGCACTCGTCAATAATGCCGACTATCGTCTTAAAGTCGGTCACTTCCCTGTCCTTGCGTCTCATTTTTTAACACCTCTGTTTTTTCTGCCGAACAGTGCGTGCAGTCTGCTCCACACCGCCGCCGAATTTGAAGCCGACATAAGCTTTTCAATGTCTATGTGCGCAGGGCAAATGTCACGGCAGGCGAGCGATTTTCCACAGCCGTTATATACTTTTTTGCGGTAGCCTGCCGATAGCTCTTTGCGCTGTTCGGGGTCAAGCTGGTCTATGAGCCGTGAAGCAGGAACAGCCGCCGCCATGCCGAAGAAATCTCCCCCTGCATAAAAATTCGGGCAGACTTCAAGACAACAGCCGCATTGCAGACACCTTGACGCTTCATAAGCTGTTTCATCCGTCCTGTCAGGCGCTCCGACTTCGCCGTTTGCCCACACTCCAAGCGTTTTCAGCGCATCAAACACCGCCGATCTGTCAACCATAAGATCGGCAACAACGGGGAATTTTTTCAGCGGCTCTATCCGCACAAAGCCCTCAGCCGCAAACTCCGCAAGCCGTGCATCACAGGCAAGTCTCGGTCTTGAACCTATCACCATGGCGCACGCTCCGCACTTCTTTTGCAGACAGCTGTGTTCCCAGACGATCGGCGAAACAGGCTTGCCTTCAACATCTGTCACATTCTCACCCGAACAAATGTTCGTCAGTGCAAACGCAACAGTCGCATTCTCGTTGTCAGTCTCGAACATGATGCTTTGAAGATACGGCTCTGAGTCGGCGTTCTTCCTCCGCAGAATATCAAGTCTGAGCTTCATCGCCGACCCTCCTTTCGGGCAGATCACGAAATTCAAGTGCGACCTCGCCGTTCTTCAACTGTGCGACAAGCGTCCTGCGCAGTCGTTCGTCCTTTTCGGGATAGTCCTCCCTGAAATGCGCACCCCTGCTCTCTCTGCGCTCTGCCGCAGACATGAGCATAGCCCTCGCAAGTTCAAGCCGTGCAGTTTCGTCCGAATTGCTTCCCGACAGCCTGCCAAGTTCGTCAAGCGCCGCTCTCAGCGTCTGCTCATTGCGCACGATCCCCAGCGCACCGAGAAGTATATCGCTTATCTTCTTAATGAACACAGGTCTTGCTTCTTCAAAAGCCGCCTTGCTCATGTCAGCCGCACCCTCAGCGCTCTTCACGCCGTCAGCTAACGCCTGCTGTGCCGCTTTTGAACCGCCGTAGACCGCCCCAAGCATAGAATTTCCTCCGAGGCGGTTAGCTCCGTGATACTGGCAGGCGCACTCCCCTGCCGCATAAAGACCCCTCATGCACGTTCGGTGGAACTCATCGACAAAAATGCCGCCCATAAAATAGTGTATCCCCTCACGCACGGGAACAGGCTCTTTTGCAGGGTCAAGACCCAGCTGTTCTTTCAGTTCCTGCCGCAAGTCGGGCAGACGTTCGCTCCACACCTGCTCCGAAAGCCCTGTCATGTCAAGCATCACTTCGCCCTCGCAGTCGGTCTGCCGCCGTGTGAGATACATCTCACGAGAAACAACATCACGAGGCATAAGGTTTTTCAGCTCAGGATATTTTTCTTCCATAAAGTAGTAATTTCCGCCGTTTCGTTTGATAAACAGCCTGCCGCCCTCACCCCTTGCGGCTTCGGTAACAAGACAGCGCTTGCCGGGTATGCCGATAGTTGTCGGGTGATATTGAAGCATTTCAAGATTCGCAAAAGCGACCCCCTGCGAAAAAATTTCAGCCTGAACATAACCGCTGTTCGCAGTCGTTCCCGTTGTCATCTCGGGGAAAAATCCGTTCATGCCGCCACAGCAGAGTATAACGCTCCCGAACATCGCAGTTATCTTTTTCGTGTAAATATCCTGAACGAAAACACCGCAGCACTCGCCGTCCGAAACTATGAGCGACACAAACTTATGATGCGGATAACGGGTCACAAGACCCTTTGATTCGTACCTGCGAACTTCATCAATAAGCGCCGACATTATCATTTTACCCGTGCTTGCCTTGGCGTAAGCGGTGCGCTTTTTCTTCTGACCGCCGAAATTCCTCAGCACAGGCTTGCCGTCAGCCATGTTGAACGCCGCTCCCAGCGAGATAAGCTTTTCAAGCAGTTTTGGAGCATTTTCCGCAAGCGCCGCACAAGCGTTCGGGTCTGCAAGATACACTCCGCCTTTCATCGTGTCCTCAAAATGCAGCGCAGTGCTGTCATTTTCGCCCATTGTGTCAGCCGCCGCATTGAAGCCGCCCTCCGCAAGCACCGACTGCGCACGCTCAGACGGCTGTGCCGATACCAGCAGAGAGCTTTGTCCTTTTTCCGCAAGGGTCATCGCCGCCGACAGTCCCGACAGCCCTGCACCGATAATAATTACATTTCCCATGTCAGAAAACCGCCCACCTGATAAAATAGATCACGAACCCTGCCGCCGAAAGGAGCAGGATCGCCGAAAGCACCAGCAAGATGTCAAGCGCCGTTTCTCTGCGGTCTTTGCCGCCGAAAGCGAGCATGAGCGGCTTTATGTTCGTGATAACATGAACTGCCACCGACAGCACCAGAAGAAGCTGTTCGGTAAGCTGCAATGCTCCGAACCGCAGAAACCTGAACACGCCGTCCTTGATGCCGCCCGTAAAATACATAACGTGCAGTGCCATAAAGATCACTATCGCAGCACCGCTTATCCGCCTTATCCAGAACAGCTTGTTCTCCTTGAAATAGCTTGCTCCCGAGCGCCCGACAGCTTTTTTTGTGTCGATAAGAAGCTTTATCCCTATAACAATGTGGATAAGCATAAGTATAAACAGCAGGAACGCCGAACCTATAATCGCCGCCGAACCGCCCTTTATCAGCCCTGCAAGCTGCAAACTGCCCATTGCGGCGTGTATCAGAAACATGAGAAACATTCCCATGCTGACTATCGCATTGACTTTTCTCATTACGTTTCTCCTTTAACGCAGAACATTTCGGCGTTGGTCTTTTTTGCCACAGTCTCCGCTTTGCTGCTGTCGGCAAGTTCTTTCGACATAACTATCACATCGAACAAGCCGTTCTCAGCCTTAGAAAGCATCAGCGTAGTGTCATCGCCCGTCAGCGCCGCCGTATCATCGGGTTTTAACAGGCGCTCGGCAAATGCAAGCCCTGCCGCATCTTCGGGTGAGACTGCAAACTTTATTCCGTCAGTGTCAAGCCCATCAGCCTGACCGTCTGCAAATAATTTCTCCAGCTTTCCTATTTCCTTATCATCGGGGTGAAGCTCACGGTTTATCAGAACGACAAACTCGCCCGAACCACCGTCAGTTTGCTGTGCAGTGTTCCTGAAAACAGCGAGCGGCAGACCCAGCAGCAAAAGCAGTGCCGCCGCCACAACAACGATATGTCTTCCGATACGCATGGCATTCCCTCCGTTTCTCACCGATATAAACTATATATAGCAATCCAAGAAAATACCAACACAAATCTTTCGGATAAAATTCCACATTGCTGCGTCAAACTCCCTTGCAGGGCGACAGCCCAACTGCGGTCGTTTTCCTTGCACTGTGAAATTTTCTCTCGAAATCTTTATGCTGCTATTTTCTTGTATTGCTATAAAATGCTGATTATTTGCTCTTTTATTATAACATTTTTGTTAAGAATTGTCAAGTATTTTTTTAGCAAAAAGACCGCCGATCCCCCGAAAAGGATCGACAGTCTTTCGCAAAAACATTTTATAATAGAGGAAAAATTATTATGAATTCATTGATTATTCGATAGTACACTCAACAGCTCCTGAATTGATGTTTTTGGTGTTCCACTTGCCGTTCACCTTTGCGCAGACAACCATTTTGTAAGTGCCTGCCGAAAGCTTTGGAGAAGTGAAAGTCGTAACATCGGCATCTGTGTAAGCCTGTACTTTCCACTTGCCCGAGATGTAAACAGCCACGCCGTATTTCTCAGCGCCCTCAACAGCCGTCCAGTCAAGCACTAACCTGTTGTTCTGTGCGGTAACAGTCAGTTCGGGCAGTCCGACTTTCGCCTTTGGTGAAACGGTGATCGCTTCCGAGAAGTCCCTGACCCACTTGCCGTTTATCTTTGCGATAACAGCCACCTTATACTCATTGCCCGACTTCAAGCCGTTCAGGATATACGAAGTTGTGTAACCTTCGTCGATCAGCTGCCACTTTCCGCTTACATAACCGCAGACAGCGTATTTCTCAGCACCCTCAACAGCATCCCATGTAAGCTTCACACAGCCGTCTCCTGCAATATACTCGGGCTTGACAACGTTATAAACAGTCTTAGTGTCGGTGTAAGTCTTTTCGCCGAATTCAACTGTTGCGGTATAAACGGTCATGCCGCCGTTTGTCTCAGCAGTTATCACAGCTTCAACAATATCCTGCGAATCGCCGTGTTCGCACTCAAATGTAGCTGTTGCTTTGTCAGTGCCGTCCCACTTCCAGACAGGCTCGCCGTAGGTGTGAGCGGCAGGGTCAGCAAGTTCTTCATCGGTCTGACTGAAATACATACCACGTTCTAAGACATATTTTACGCCGTCTTCATCTACGTAATGTTCAACAGTTCCGTCCTCATCACAGGTATGCGGAACAGCCTCGACCAAAGCAGGCTCAAAAATATCGGTGATCTTTATCTCAGCAGGTTCTGAACCATTAGGATCGACAGAACATTTACAGTATACAGCAGTGATCTTCTGACCTTTTTTAAGATTCAGATAACCTCTCCCTTCATCATATACCGTACAAAATCCTTTGCCGTCAACTATCAGGTGATAATAGCTAAATTCACGTTTTTCATAGTTCATTACGCAAAAAGCACAGTCTTCCTCCGCAGTATATTCAAAAACGCTCCCCGAATAAGGCTTGTCTGTGTTATTGCACTTGAAACTCTCGGTCTCGCTGTCATATACAAAATCGCCTGCATCGGCAAACAGAGCTATATATTTTCTGCTGGCATTGTTATAATAATACGCAACATAAGACCTCACAGGGATAACGTAAGTATCGCCTACTTCAAAGTTCTCAGCAATCATTTCTCCGTTGGAAAACTCAAACTCCGCCGGTTTGTCGAACATGATCGTCGTCCCCGCTTCAAGGAAAGTGTATTTCTTTATCTCGGAAAAATTTACCGTTTTTTCGGAAGTAATGTCATCGCCCTGCTCATCGGCACTTGCGTTTATGACCGCTGTTCCGAAAAGATCATTCATGTAAAGATCAGCAGGCACAGTACCTGCGACTGTCATAACTGCAAGCGTTCCTGCAAGCGTGCGCTTCATAAGGTTCTTTTTCATCTTAAAGACCTCCTTGTTTTCATAACATTTATTTCAGAGAATGGCACTGTTGAAATATCACACTATATCGTCACTTTTTATGCTCAGAGATATTGATGGAAAATCCCGTGGGCGACTTCATGATAGAGATAGACGATGACGAAGTTTCCACCCTGCCCGTGTCCTGATAGGTCTTGAAGCCGTGCTCCTGCAAAAGCTTGTAGGCTTCGTCATAGCTGTCAACGTTCATGCGGATACTGCAACGATCCCCGGGGGTCTTGTCCGTTTCGGTGATGTCCAGATGAAAGCCGTTTGAGTCTTTCAGACGGTAATTTGTCGTGGATTCGCTGTTTATGCCTTCTTTGGTGTGCTTGACCTCAAAACCCAGCGCTTCAAACAGCTCGATAAGCGGCTTTGCGTCCTTGGTAAAAATAAGCGGATTAAAAGTTGTGATCTTCATTTAGAAATCCCTCCTGTAATAGTAAAATTTAGGAAACAATTTGTTTACACTCCAATTATATCATACTCTTTCAAATTCTTCAAGTGAAATCGCTACTTTTGTGTATTTTGTATATATTTTTTATGAATATAGCACAAAAGAAGCATTAAGTTCCACCATTCCAAAACAATATTGCATAAAATTCCTGCACTTATTTTGTAAAAATTCATTTATCTGATACAAAACTTTACAAGTTGGTTATTGATTTTCAAAGGTTCATATGATATAATGATATTTGCTAAATGTTATAGCCAAAAAAAGAATTGGAGGAATCAGAATGAAGGTCAAAAAACTTTTGAGCGGTCTTGTCTCGGCTGCAATGGCTTTGTCAGGCTTTGCATGGGCAGGACTGTCCGCTTCGCCGCCTGCTATCGAAGCACAAGCGGCAACGGCAAACTGGAAGTTCGACTTCGGCGGCGGCGGCACTGCAAGCGGCTACACAGGAGTTTCAGCTTCCGACGGCTACAACGCATCAAAGGGCTACGGCTTTGCACAGACGGGCAACATGGCTAACGTCAGTGCATCGGGTTCGGGGGCGCTGAGTGATGCGGTGCAGTTCAAAAACACTTCTCTCGGCAACACGTTCAACGTTGACCTGCCGAACGGTCTTTACGAGATCAAAGTCACCCTCGGCAACACCAACAGAACTTCTGTCAGAGCGGAGAATATGCTCCAGCTCATAAACCTGACAGGCAACAACGCTTACGACACTTTCCAGATACCCGTCACTGACGGTCAGCTGAATATCATGGCGTGTGAGGGCAAGTCGGGTTATGCGCATACGATGAGTGCGCTGGAAATCAAACAGCTCAACACAACAGGCGTGACAAACCCCACAGTATGGATATGCGGCGACTCCACCGTTGCCAACTATTATAATGTAGCTGATTCAAGTCAGCACGGCTGGGGACAGTTCTTCGGCGACTATGTTAAGGACTCGGGCTATATCGTAAGAAACATGGCTTCAAGCGGTCAGTACGCTGCGGGATTCATCGGCGGCGGACAGTTCGATGCTATCAAAACTTACGGAAAGTCGGGCGACTACTACATAATCTCTATCGGTATAAACGATACCAACAAAAGCTACACCACTGAGGAAAAATACATCGAGAGCGTTACTTACATGACTCAGGAAGCTAAGAAAAAAGGCATGGAAGTTATCCTCGTTAAACAGCAGGGCAGAAGAAGCGACTTGCAGAGAAATCCCCTGCTCGGCGGACGCTGGTTCGGCGGCGACCTCGACAAAATAGGCGCTTCGGAAAATGTTCAGGTAGTCGACCTGTTCACAGCATGGCAGAACTTCGGAGTTTCGGTAGGCTATGACGGAATGGGTGCTTACTACGCAAGCGGCGATGACCTCCACCAGAGCAAACTCGGCGCACAGAAGCTCGCTGAACTTATGAACGGTCTTGTCAAGATAGGCAGAGAGCCTGTTACCATGGACACCTCAAAAGCTTACCGCTTCAAGAACGTCAACAGCGGTCTTTACCTCGAAGTCAAGGACGGCGCTGCTCAGGCAGGCGCAAACGTTCAGCAGTGGGGCGGCGATATTGTCGGCGACTGGAACGTATGGAGACTCAAACACAAGGGCTATAACTACTACGAGATATGGTCATACCTCGGCGACGGTCAGACCTACCTGCTCGATGTTACGGGCGGCAGCAAGGACTCGGGCGCAAACATCGCTCTTAACACCAACACCAACACAGGCGCACAGTGGTTCAGGTTCTTCGAGAACAAGGACGGCAGTTACACCATGATCTCACGCTGCTCGGGCGATAAGGGCGCTATCGAAGTTGCCAGCGCTTACACCTACTCGGGCGCAAACGTTCAGCAGTGGGAAGTCAACGGACACCCCTGCCAGAGCTGGATCGTTGAGGAAGTCGAGTGGCCTGTTTCTCAGCCCGAACCCCAGCCTGAACCTGTTGAAGCTGATTATTTCGCAGGCGATGCCAACATTGACGGCGTTGTGGATACCTATGATGCTATCGCAGTCAAGCAGTATCTTGCACAGCCGAACAGCTTCCCTCTTACAGAGCAGGGCAAGATAAACGCTGATGTCAGCAGTTCCGAACAGGGCGTTCCCGACGGTCAGCTGACTGACGATGATGCAAGCTTTATCCTTTCTTACCTCGCAGGGCTTGCAAGTCTCCCGACTTCCCGTGAGACTGAACCTGCCGACCCATGGGCTGACTACTACTTCGCAGTTGACCAGACATGGGATCAGGGTTACGCAGAATCCAACCATGACGGCTTCACAAAGACTGACGCTTCAATGGGATCTTCCTCGAACATCGGATTTGTAAACCTCGACAACGTTAAGGGCAGCAGCATAACATTCACCGTTAACGCAAAGAAGTCAGGCAACTACATGACCCACATCAGATATGCCAACGGTTCGACTACCGACCGCAAGGGCTATGTTTACGTAAACGGCAACGAACAGAACTACTGGTTACAGTCCTTCACAGGCACAGGCAATTGGGATACATGGAGCGAAATGGGCATAGTTCTTCCGCTCGTTGCAGGCGCAAACACCATTAAGCTCGTGTCCGCTGTTGACGAAGGCTGTCCTAACCTCGACTACATCACCGTAGACCTCACTGACGAGCCTATCGCAGAAACTTACGATCCCAACGCAGGACAGTCAGGCGTTCCCACAGGAAGTGATCCTACACTGTTCCTGCTGGGCGACTCCACTACCATGTACTACAACGCAAGCAAGCAGTCGCAGAACGGCGGTCCTATACAGGGCTGGGGCTACTACCTCGCAGACCACCTGAACAGCGGCATCACCCTCGACAACAGATCAATGGCAGGACGCTCCTCCAAGAAAGCTTATGACGAGGGCAGATGGCAGGGCATCGTTGACTCGATGAAAGCAGGCGACTTCGTTATTATCCAGTTCGCTATCAACGATTCGGGTTCGTCCAACGCCGACAGATACGCTCCTGTTTGCGGAAACGTGAACAACCCCACAAGCGGCTCTTATGAGTACTACATGACTATCTTCATCAACGACTGCAAGGCAAAGGGCGTAACTCCCGTCCTCATGTCCTGCACGCTCAACGGCAACTCCTACTCGGGCGGCAAATTCGTTGCAAACTACACCAACTACACCAACGCTCTGAAACAGCTGTCCTCAAAGTACAACGTTCCTTTCGTTGACGCAAACGCAGCACTTGTAAACCACTACAATTCGGTAGGCTATGACACTGCACGTTCTTATCACATGGGCTACACCTTCGGCGATTTCAAGGATATGACCCACTTCAATGAGAATGGCGCAAAAGTTGTAGCAGGCGTTATCGCAAATGCTGTCAAGTCCGCAAACATAAACGGTCTTTCAGGCTACATCAAATAAGCGTATTACTTACATAACCCCCAAAAGGCAAACGCCATAGTATCTTCCAAGCGTTGATACTATGGCGTTTGTTATTATGTAGGTGACTTGTGTTATCTTGCGGCGCAGATCTGTTCTTCTATCTCCTCGGCACGCAGAAGTGCAGTGTCGATGTGATCGCAGAAGTTCTCCTTACCCATATGCTCGATGAAGCCTGCTTTTTCCATGGCGTGCATCGGCTGTTCGTTGACGTGTGAGAAAATGACCTTGACATCATGCTTCTCACAGCGCCTTACTATGCCCATGAGCGTTTCAACGCCTGCCGCATCGATCGCAGGAACATTCCTCATGCGTATGCACAGAACGTCAATGTTCTTGTCCGAAAGCATATAACTGAACTTATCGGATGCCGCAAAGAACATAGGACCGTTTATTTCGTAAACTCTTGTGTTGTGTGGTATCTTTTTTAGCAATATATTGTCGGGGTCGGTGTCCTCATCGTCAACGTCCACCCATGCGTGCGCTTCCGTCACATCAGCCATACGCTTCATGAACAGCAGAGCCGCCATTACCATTCCGACACCTATCGCTACCACCAGATCGAACACGACTGTAAATACGAGCGTTACGAAAAGCACTGCAATGTCGCTTTTCGGAGCGGTCTTTATCGTGTTGCGGATAGTTCTCCAGCCGCACATATTATAAGCTACCACGAAAAGTATAGCCGCAATTGTCGGCATGGGTATGAGCGAAGCCTTGTCCATGAGCAGGCAGAGAATTATCAGCACTACTACCGAATGCACCATGCCCGAAACAGGTGTGCGGCCGCCGTTCTTGACGTTTGCGGCAGTTCTTGCGATAGCGCCCGTTGCAGGTATGCCGCCGAACAGCGCAGAACCGATGTTCGCAGCGCCCTGAGCCACAAGTTCCATGTTCGAGCGGTGCTTTGAACCTATCATGCCGTCAGAAACAACGCAGGAAAGCAGCGATTCAACTGCGGCAAGAATAGCTATCGTGAAAGCGTTCGGCAGCAGAGCCTTGACTTTTCCGAATGTGAAATGCGGAACAGTGAAAGGCGGCAGCTGCTTTGAAACGCTGTAAAGACTGCCGATCGTGTTGACTTTCATATCGAACACGCCCACCATTACCGAGCCGACTATAACAGCTATCAGCGAGGCAGGTATCTTCTCCAGCTTCTTAGGCCACAGGATAAGTATTGCAAGCGAAACCCCTCCCACAAGAAGAGCCTGCGGATTGAGCGTGCCGAAACAGAGTGCTATCTCTTTTATCTTGTCAACAGTCTCGACAGGCGAATGTCTGAACGTCAGTCCGAAGAAGTCCTTCACTTGTCCTATGAGTATCGTTACGGCAATGCCGAAAGTGAAACCGCTCGTGATAGTGCCGGGGATATATTTTATCAGCGCACCAAAGTGACACAAGCCCATTATTATCATGATGATGCCTGCCATAATGGTCGAGATAACAAGCCCGTCCATTCCCTCGGTCGCCACGATGCCTGCAACGATCGTGGCAAATGCGGCGGTAGGTCCTGCGATCTGTACACGGCTTCCTCCAAAGAACGAGACAATGAAACCTGCAACGATAGCGGTGTAAAGTCCCTGTTCAGGTCCGACACCCGATGCAAGCGCTAAGGCTATCGAGAGCGGAAGTGCGATTATCGCAACTATGATACCTGCGGTGACATCTTTGAAGAACTGCTCCTTTGAGTAGTTTTTCATGACTGAGAACAGCTTTGGTTTGAGCTTCTGCTCGGTAGGCTTCTGTGCCTGAGATGACATTGACATTACCTCTTTTACTAAATATTTTTAGAACCTGTCTTCACAAGAAATGTGCGTGGATTTTCAGCGAGATTTAGTCGATTTCAAGGCGAAAAACCGCAGTTGTGCTGTCGCACTGCAAGGTTTTTCAACGCAGAAAGCGACTGAATATCGTTGAAAAGACACGTACAGAGTCTTGTGAAGACAGGTTCTCAAACAGCGTTCTCTATTATACTACTAAAACGAACGTATTTCAAGCACTTTTTCGCAAAGAATGAAAAATCGGCGTGTTAGCTATTTTTTGCGCTTATCAACAAAAAAATAATGTTGATTTTTTTCAGCAGGGCAGAATGACAAAAAATCAACAGGAAATCATAATTCAAATGACTTTTCTTTTGACAAATATTAACTTTTTGCGTTACTTACTTTAATAATTATAATCGGTAAAATAACACATCCGACTACTTATATGCGATTTTTCTTCTATTACAAAAGTTCCCCAAAAAAGTAAAACTATACCAAAAATGCCAGAAATCAGCAGTCTGTGATTTTATAGTTTGTTTATTATATGTTCATATTATATAATCAAACGTATGTTAAGATAAATTGTAAAAGTTAATATTCTTGTCGATAAACACAGAAAGGAAAAAGTTGAATGAATATGAAAAATTTTACAGCTGTTATGTGTTCAGCTGTCATAACAGCAGGGTTCATTGCTTTTGTGCCCTCCACAGATGTGACAGCCGAAGCGGAAACAGTTCAGAAAAGCATCTCAACGGTCAACATAACCACTGAGGATCTTGTTGACCCGCCCTGTACACCTCTTCCCCCGCCCTCGGGTATGTGGGGCAACTCGATAACCGATAATTCATATGTCAACTGCACAGTTGAATACGTTGACCCGAACATGGAGATAAAGACCATTCTCGACTCGGAGGCAAAAGTCAAGATACGTGGAAACACCTCTGCGCTCGGCGATAAAAAGCCCTATAAACTGAAACTCAGCAAAAAACAGGCTTTCGGAACTGACACCAAGTCGAAAAAATGGGTGCTTCTCAATTCGGGTACAGACCTGACTTTTCTGTTCTCGAACTTTACCTCGGAATACTGCGGCATGGAGTGGCAGCCGTCTTTTGAATATGTAAACGTCAACGTCAACGGCGATTACAAGGGCTGTTATATCCTTTGTGAAGCCGTTGAGCAGATGGTAAAGGACCTTGACATCGAAGACAACGGTTTTATTATTGAAAATGATGCCTATTGGTGGAAAGCGGACGAAAGCTTCACTTTTGACGGCTTGAATGAGCATATGGCGTTCACATTCAAAGAACCCGAAGCGGAAGACTTCACTGACGAACAAAAGTCTGCGATAGCTGACAAAATGTCTGCCGCCGCCGCAAAGATCATGGACAGCAGTGACTATGAATATCAGTCGGATATTGACCTGACAAGCGCCGTTTCGTGGTATCTTGCAAAGGATTATCAGGCAAATTCCGATGCCGCAGGTTCAAATATGTACTGGTATGCGGAATCATTAGATGCTCCTTTAAAGCTGGGACCCGTATGGGATTTTGACTGCGATTACAACACAGACTACACCAACAGATGGTCGAATATCCATTACAGAGACATAAATTTCGGAAGCTACCTTTTTGAAAAGGATTCTTTCAGACGTGCTTATCGTGAGCAGTTCGAGAAAACGCTTGATCTGCGCACCGCTCTTCCCGAATACGTCAATGATTTTTACAACACCTACGGCAAGTCGCTTCAGGAAAGCTGGGAAAAAGACGCCGAAAGGTGGAACACCACCGCCGAAACAGTCAGCGTTGTGAAAAATCATCTTTTGTCATGGTATGAAAAAAGACAGAAGTATATGAACAGCGTTACCGCCGACTGGAACAAAAAGATCGACATTGCCGAAGCTGATGCTCAGATGTCCGCTGAGAGCGTTGTCTGCACAGGCAGACCTGTCATGCCTGAACTCACTTTGACCTATAACGGCGAAACACTTGTAAAAGACCGTGACTATACGTTTGTAGTCAAAGATCACACCGATCCCGGAAAAGCCATTGTCTGCATCAGCGGCGCAGGCAAGTTCACGGGAGAAACAAGACAGTATTACTACATTGTTCCTGCCAAGCAGACACTCACTGCCGAGTCAAACACCGAAGGTGCGGTCGACCTCAGCTGGAACGAAGACCCTCTTGCAGACGGCTATCACATTCAGGCATCGCTCACAAAGTCATTTTCCGCTAAAAAAACATACGTCATAGAAGACCGCACCAAAACGAGCGGAACTGTCTGCGGTCTGACCCCCGGCAAGACTTTCTATGTCCGCATAAGAAGCTATAAGGTGATCGACGGCAAAAAGATACCGGGCGCTTCAAGCGACATCGTGGCTGTTACGACAAAGATCAATATAGCCGATGCTGATGCTCAGCTTTCTTCCGATAAAGTTGCATACACAGGCAGACCCGTTATGCCCGAACTCACCATAACTTACAACGGCGAAACGCTTGAAAAAGACGTTGACTATACCTTTGTGGTAAAGGATCACATCGCTCCCGGAAAAGCCATAGTCTGCATAAGCGGCATAGGCAGATTCTCGGGAACGGCAAGACAGTATTACTACATAGTCCCTTCAAGACAGGCACTTACAGCAGAGTCTGACATTGAAGGCACGATCAACCTCAGCTGGAAGGAAGACCCCCTCGCTGACGGCTATCAGATAGAAGGCTCGCTCACAAAGTCATTCCTTGCAAAGAAAACATACGTGATCGAAGACCGCACCAAAACAAGCGGTATCGTATGCGGTCTGACTTCGGGCAAGACATTCTATGTCCGCATAAGAAGCTATAAGATAATTGACGGCAAAAAGATACCCGGTGTTTCAAGCGACATCGTGGCTGTTGTCACAAAATAAAAAAGAGCTGTTCCGAATGAAATGTTCGGAACAGCTCTTTTTTTTACTTATGCTCTGTGAGTGTTTTTTTCAGTTGTCCTGTCGGGTCTTTGACAAGCAGGAAGATCACCCATACAACAAGCGCAAGCGCAACGACCGATACACCTAAAAATGCGTCATTGAGCATATCGGCGGCGGCAGGCGTGAAGAACTCCGCACCTGCTTCGATATATTCAACTACTGCATCAACGAGCCACATTAGTGAAGCGCCCCAGAACATATACAGAAGAACGCCTGCTTTCAGCTGTCTTGCTTTCGGGCTTACATACCAGATGAGCGTTGAGATCACCGCCGCAATAACGGTTATGAGCAGAGTCATGCTGTTTCACCTGCCTTTTGCGGTGTCGGGGTCTTTGCGGAAAGCTTGCTTGTGACAGCTACCATTCCTGCCCACACAAGCGTGACCAGTGCCGCCATTGCCGTTCCCGAAGTCGCTATCTCATGGAGCATCTCGGCGGTATCGGCAGGGTTTGAAGCCGCCGTGAGAAACGGAAAAAACGGTGTTATCTCGCCGTGCCATAAATGCTCGAACGCAAGCAGTCCCGAGCCGCCCCACAGCATACCGTTTAACCAGCCCAGCTTGTCCGAGAAGCATATCTTCCCGTCATTATGACATTCCTCGGCGTGGTTTTCCTCTTTCTTTTTGATGACTTTCTGCAAAACAGTAGTAACAACAGCCTCTGTTGCAGGCGCTAAAAAACAAGCCATGATATTTTCTCCTTAAATATAATACTATCTGTTATCCGTCAGACTTTCCAGCCAAGAGCCTTGCGCTTTTCTTTCATGTCGGCGACTATCTTTTCGCCAAGCTTTACGGGGTCGGTGTCAACGTTCATGCAGCTGCCAAGCGTTTCAAGAGTGCCGTATTTCAGGAACTCTATGACGTTCTTCGAGCCGAATATCTGCGCTTCGACACAGTGGTACGAACTGATGCCGTTGAGCCTGAAACCGAGCGCCGCATCAATGCCCTTTTCGTTGCCCCACTCGGGCGAGGAGAACGCAAACGGCATCTCGAACATCTTGTGTCCCAGTGCTGAGGCGATCCCTGCGAAGATACCCGATGAACGTGTGTTGTCGATACATTCGCCGACGTGCCATACAGGGGGCAGGTCAGGCTCTAAGAACTCACGAAGGCTCTCCCCTGCTTTCTCCTTGCCCGAAACTGCACAGTAACCCAGCTTCATGAGCGGAAAAGATGCACAGCCGTTTGAGATTATCAGCACATTGTTTTTGAGCAGAACGTCCGCAACGTCAACTATGCACTTTTCGTAAAGAACTTTCGGGTTGTTGCAGCCAACCATGTTCACAACGCCCAAGATGCGTCCGTCCTTTATGGCATCTGCAAGCGGCTGCATACTTCCGAAACGCTTGTGGATATACTCCACCGAGAAACCAACTTCCGCTTCAACTTCGTAAGGCGGTATGTAAACAGGTATACCCTTTCTCGCTTCAAAACTTTCGATAGCACGGCGGACGATCTTCTCGGCAAGCGCCTTAGTTTCGCCTATGTTCGAGTGGTGATGATCGTATTCGTAACGTTCAGCCCCGGGAAGTCTTGCGGATTCGCTGGTGGTGACAACAGTTGTCTTGAAGCAGTGTGCGACTTCCATTATCGAGGGGAAAACGTCCTGAACGTCTGCGACCCACAGATCGAGCGCACCCGTTCCGAGAACAAGTTCAGCCGAAACAGCGTTCGACAGCGGGATAACTCCTGCGTATCTGTACATCGCCGAAAGTCCCGAACAGCATATGCCATAGAACCTGATGCCCTTTGCACCCTTTGATTTTGCAAGTTCGATAAGGTCGTCACGCTGACCTGCCGCAACTATCTGACTGACGAGCGTAGGCAAGTGTCCGTGTACTGCGATGTTCACGTAACCCTTTTCCAGCGCACCGATGTTTACTTTTGAAGTAACTCTGTCGCCAACTCCGAACAGGCTGTCCGTTGCGATAGACGCACCTACAACTCCCGAGAAAGTGAACGCAAGTCCGCATCTCAAAAACTGCTGCATGACCGAACGCCAGTCGCCGTCAGTCGCACAGCCCGATTTGTGATAAGCCTCGAAAACTTCGTGATAAGCGCTTATCGGCAGAATGTCAAGTTCTTTCCACACCTGCTGTCTTTCGGGAACAGCACAGGCGGAAATGGTCTTGTACTCATCGGGAACAGTTCTTGACATATCTTCAAGAAGTGCGTCAGCAAGGTCTTTTGCAACGTTTTTCAGCTGACGGTTCTTCTGCTTTATGCCGAAAGCTTCGGCGGTTGAGCGTATCTTCTGCTCACCCAGTATCGGAATATCCAGCTTGCCCTCAGCCGCCCATTTCAGCGACAGCATGACCTCTCTTGCGTGCATACCGTGCTGAGCCGCACCTGCCGCCGCCGAACGCAGAAGATTTCTCGCAACGATAAGGTCAGCATCCGCACCGCAGACACCTCTGGACGACTTTGCGGTTATGCGGCATGGACCCATGTTGCATATCTTGCAGCAGATGCCCGCAAGCCCGAAATTGCACTGCGGTTTCTGCTTGTCAAAACGGTCGAAAGTCGTGTCTATCCCCAGCTGTTCCATTCTGAGGAGCATCTCCCTGACGGCAGGGTCGGGGGTCTGTTCGATAACATCCTGTTTTGAGGGGAAAGTCTTGCGGTATTCCGTAACGGCGTTCATATAGTCCCTGATGAACGCCTGCGGATCGTCTGCTTCGCCTTCGCCGTGGCTCGCCTTTAAAATGACTGTCGGAACGCCGTGTTCGTCAAAGCCGATGATATTTCTGTGCGAGTGGATATGCGCAGGCGCATGGTCATGTTCGTGGTGATGTTCGTGTTCGTGATGATGTTCATGTTCGCTCATAATTGATCTGCTCCCAATTTTTTTATTTAAATCATATCATACGTTTATTATCTGTTCATGTATATTTTGTTTATATATCATTATTTCTGCGGTCAAGTTTTCAGCAACAATAACAAATAATTCCGAATCAAATATTGTATTCTATATAGTCGTTGACTTTCATGTTGAACAGCTCGAAAATTTTGTCACGGACATAGAGAAAATCGTCATTCGTCCTGTCACGGTGAGAACCGAGCGGAACTTTCACGATGCTTTTTATGCGCCCCGGGTCTGCCATCATGACAACTATCCTGTCGGCAAGGAACACCGCTTCTTCAATGTCATGCGTAACAAAGATTATCGTCTTTTTTTCCTCACGGGAAATTTTCAGTATGTCCTCTTGCAGTTTCATTCTTGTTATAGCGTCAAGCGCTCCGAACGGTTCGTCCATAAAGATTATCTCGGGATCGACTGCAAGCCCTCTTGCTATTGCGACTCTCTGCTGCTGACCGCCCGAAAGCTGCTTTGGATAGCGCTTTTCATAGCCCGAAAGCCCCACAAGCCCGAGATACTTTTTCGCAGTTTTCTCACGCTCCTCTTTTGGGACTTTCTTCGATTCAAGCCCCAGTTCCACGTTTTTCAGCACGTTTCTCCACGGCAGAAGTCCGTAGTTCTGGAATATCGTGATGTTGTCTATCGACGGCTCGGTGACTTCCTTGCCGTCTATCCGAACGCTTCCGCTGCTCACTTTTTCAAAGCCTGCCAAAGCGTTGAGCAGGGTGCTTTTTCCGCAGCCGGAAGGACCCAGCAGGCAGATGAACTCGCCCTTTTCGATGTCGAGCGAAACATGATCCAGCGCCGTGAACTCTTTTCCGTCCTGCACAAACTTCTTGCAGGCATCTTTTACCTCGATATACATTTCAGCTGACACCTCCCCATGACCTGAGTATCGCCTTTTCAATAAGTTTAAGTATGCCGTCAAGGATAATGCCTATCAGCCCTATAACAAGGATAGTCGCAAGCAGAATGTCTGCACGGATATTGTTCCTTGCATCTATTATCTGATAGCCCAGACCCGACTGTGCGCCCACCATTTCGCCTGCAACAAGGAATATCCATGCAGTTCCCAGCGCTAAGTGTATGCCGTTTGCTATCTGAGGGAACGCCGCAGGAAAAATGACTTTCCACGTCAGCGCAGGCTGCTTTATGCCGAAGTTCTTCGATACTTTCAGATATATAGGGTCGATGTTGCTGACGGCTGCAACTGTTGAGAGAAGAACGGGGAAAAATGCGGCGATGAAGATTATCACTATCGCAGGAACGTCCCCGATACCGAACAGCAGAACGATGAACGGCATCCACGCTGTCGGCGAGATAGGGCGCAGCAGCTGCACCGCAGGGTTGATGTACTGAAAGACTTTCGGCAGCCTGCCGAGGATAAGCCCCAGTATCACCGCAACAGTCACTGAACTGAGATACCCTGCCGCAAAACGGTACATACTCGTTGTGACATTCTCGGCGAGCCTGCCGTTTTCGGTCATCTCAATGAGCGCATCGAGCGCCATTTTCGGCGAAGGGAAAAGCGCCTTGTCATAGCTACTCACCATAAAAAGCAGCTGCCATATAAGTATGAGTATCGCTATCGAAATGACGATATTTTTCAGAGAGAGCAGTTTTTTCATGAATATCACGCCTTATCAAAAATCATTCTTCACAAAGTCCTCATAAGCGGGAGGGTTGTCGGAAAGCCCGTATTCCTTGACTTTTTCCGCAAGCTTGTTGTATGTCTCCTCGGTTATGTCAAGATCGTTGTATGATATCCAGCGCAGCGAGATGTCAAGCACTTCATCCGACTGACTGAGATATTTCTTTGCGACTTCCTTTGCCTTTTCCTTGTCGAGGGCGTTGCCTGCCGACTTGTATTTCTCAACAAAAGTCTTTGCATCTTCGGGGCGCTCGTCTATAAACTTATCGGTGAGCACAAGTCCGCAGCAGAGCGAATCCTCCCACAGTTCCTCAGAACTGAACAGCACCTTTCCTGCACCCAGCGACACGCCCATAGCGCCGAAAGGCTCGGCAACGCAGTAACCGTCGATCTGTCCGCTTGCGAGCGCCGAGGGCATCTCGGTAGGCGCAAGCTCCGTCACTGTCAGGTCATCAACTGTCAGCCCTGCTGTTGCAAGCGCATCGTTTAACAGTATATTGTGTGACGACTGCCTGTGAGGGATAGCGAACGTCTTGCCTTTGAGATCGGCAGCCGTTTCGATGTCGTTCGACACAACTATCACGTTTCCGTCATGGTGTCCCAGCGCCACGGCTTTTAAGCCTATGCCCTCCTGCTTTGACTTCATGGCAAGTTCGATAAGCACCGAAGCGCCGTCAACACGGTTTGAGTTGAGCGCATCGAGAAGTTCAGACCACGAACCGTACTTGACAAGTTCGACTTTCGTTCCCGACTGTTCTTCAAGCTCCTCCGCTTCTTCAAGAACGGCGAGCGAATGAGTTATCGGCAGATAGGCTATCTTAATGGTGTTTTCATCGGACTTCTCTGCCTTTCCGCAGGAGACTGCCGAGAGTGCAAGGGCTATCGAAACTGCGAGGGCTGCTATTTTCTTTTTCATATTCTTTCTTCCTTTCGTGAGGTAAAAAATGGTTTGTATACTTTTCCTATTAGTTTAATAGGTTTTAACTGTATTAGATTATACAACAAAATCTCACAGCTGTCAAGTAGGAATTTGCAGTTATGTGATAAATCAGTTGAGTTGCTACTTTTTTTCATAAATAGCATATCTCAATTGTTCAATATATACAAGTGTTATAAATATAATGCGTTGATATAGAGCCGATAAATATGTCTGCATCATAAAAATAATGCTCAAACGATTGAATTTTAAAACAGACTGTGTTATAATAATAGTATGAAATTCTCTCGGAAAGGAAATGAGAAAAAATGCTTCACAAAATAACCGACCTCATCGAGCCTGACAACGGCTGTGAGGGCTTTATGGAGGGCGAAGAACCCGCTGTCAGCCTTATCCTTGATGACGGACGGACTGTAAAAGTCTATGACAAGCTTGCCTACGAAAAAGGCTGGGACACAGGCTGTGAGATAAGCGATGAGGATATTGAAAAATATTCCCTCAGAGATTAAGCAGGCATATCGGGAAACAGCAAAATGAAAACAAGATACCAAAACGAACACCTTAAAAAACAGGTCAATGAGAACCTTATCATGCTGCCTGTCATCACTGCTCTGGTGATATTGGCGCTTTTCCTCTGCTCTCTCAGCATTTACAAGACATACCGTGATCTTTACAATGACAGGACACTGGTATTTGACCGCACTATCGGATTTTCAGATGAGAATATCTACACGCTGGAACTCACCGAACGCCCCGACAAGATATACAAGTATTACTATATGGTAAAAACAGGTGATGATGTGATACTTGTCCGCAACATAGAACCTCAGCTTAAAAAGTTCGACAAAACAGGTCACGCAAAGATACGGGGCATCCTCAAAGATGTTCCGCTGACTCCCTACACACACGCAAACATAGAGGAAAAGGCTCTTAAATACATCACCGACAACGGCTACTACTCAGATGATGAAAAACTCAGGTCAAGAGTTGCACACATCTATCTCAACTGCGAAAAAACAGGCTTCTTTGACAGGCTCTCGGAAGCTCACCCTATCGGGCTGAGTTTCGGGGTGACACTGCTTATCGCCGCAGCGATATGGACGAATCTTTCGGGCGGCTTGCTCACCATGATAAGACATTTCTTCCCTGCCTGCGGAAGTGTGCGCTATTCAAAGGCTTTCATCGACGAACAGGCAGATCACCCCGAGTCGGTATGGCTTGGCGATGATTACGGCATCTATGTCACCCCCGAGATACTCATAGGAACAAACAAAGGCATGACCGCTGTCGGTTACGGCGACATAAAAGAAGTCTATGTCAAAACGCTGACACGCTCCGAATCTATCCCCGGTTCAAAACGTTACAATCCCCTGACAGGCAGACGCTCTTACCGTTACAGAGATTATGAGACTTATCGTGTCATCATCAGAACAAAGAAGAACAAGCGTCTTGTTCTGTGTGAAAACCGTAATGTCGGCGACTGCCCCAAACTGAAAAAAGTCATCGAAGAAAGATGCGGAACGGGCATCTGGAAAGAAAAATGACTGCCCCCAAAAAACAGCACCGCACGGTCAGATCTTAACGCCGTGAGGTGCTGTGTGTTTTTTTATCCGTTTTATCCGATCGAAACGCACTGTTTGCCGAATTGTTCGTATCTCGTTTTCAGCAGTGACATATCATAACTTGTGTTCCCGACAAGCGGATCGGCAACATATACGATCCCTTTTTCCAGATCATAACCTGTCAGCACTGCGCAATGCTCATATGACAGCCACTGGACAGTTCTTCCGTCAGGGGTCTTCCAGACAGTTGTCAGTTCGGGTTCGTGCAGGTCATTTGAACTTATCCATATAATAACAGGAATATCGTTGTCGATATAGTTCGAGAACAGCGATTCAAGGTCTGTGCCCGTCAGATCGTTTGCGGTCATAGGCGAACCATGCTCTCTTAGATAAGCGTTGCCTGCCGTCACGATGCAGGGAGCATAACAGCCGTAGGAATAAGGGTCTTCGGGGTCTCCTGCGAAAGTCGTGTAGAAATCCGCACCGTAAAGCTCGCCGTCCTGCCAATAGAACTCCTGCTTCGGGATATAGTTTCGTGCGATGTCAAGCTTGTCGGCGTTCATGCCGAGGTAATTGAGGACTATCGCAAGTGAAGTAGTCTCACAGCCTGTCGGAAGTTCGGGGTTCTGCATGATGCAGTTCACGTCTATGAGCTTATAGCCTGTATTAACAGGTTCTTCGGGCGGCTTAACATCGGGAACATCAGTAACAGTCTGAGACTGAGTTTCGGTCGGCTTTTCGGTAGCCTGTGTCTGCGGCTGAGTTTGCGGCTGTGTCTGTGTCTGAGACTGAGTTTGCGTCTGTGTCTGTGTAGGCGTGCGTGTCTGCACGGATGACGGCTGAGCAGTCTTTCCCGTTGTGGTCTTTGCGGCAGTAGTAGTCGCTTTTTTGGTAGTAGTTGCTTTCTTGGTCGTTTCAGAGGTCTTTTTGGTGGTAGCCGCCTTTGTCGTAGTCTTTTTTTCTGCGGCGGTGGTCCTCAGCCCGACAGTTTCTTCGCTCAATTCGCTGTCAGGCTCTGAAAGTTCAGGTTCGAGCGTTACAGGTTCTGCGGAAGTTGTCCTTGTCAAGCCGCTTACATCTTTCTGATCCAGCACCTGACCGCAGCCCGAAAGCACGGCAAGTGCGGCTATGACAGCTATGTATCTTTTCATCATGCTTTTTCCTTTCCTGTTATTTTTGCTGAATTTAAACGATAAGTACTCTTTATATAAATATAACATATAGCGCTCTGATTGTCAAGCTGTTTTACACAAAAACGTCAAAAAATGTGAATATTATTTAAGAAAAGGCATTGACTTTTATTATAAAATGTGTTATAATTTTGTAAACAGTGTTTTATATCTGTTAAATTATTGAAAGAAGTGATATTATGAAAAAAATACCTTTTAAAATGATGACTTCATTGGCGGTATCTGCGGCTATCCTCGGAACAACACTTCCCGCAAGCTATACGGCTTTTGCCGCTGAAAGTGACAACATTACCGAAAAAATGCTCACTGCTCATATGTACAGCATGGACAAGACCGAAGAGATCAACTGTCTTTTCAAAGATACTCTTCCCGATGTTCCCTATATCGGAGCTGCTGATTACCTGAACAGAGTATATTCCGTTCCTGTTACTTCTGTCAGAAATGATGACGGAACATATACTATCAGGAAAAAAGGATATAATATATCCATAGACCCCGAAGCCGACACTATCTTTTTCGATAACTATGAACAGCTGATGCTTTACGATAATTATAAGGCAGAAGGCTCTGCGCTGGAAGCTGCATATTGCAATGAACTCTCGCCTGTTGAATATGAGGTAAAAAGCATTACTTTTGACCTTGGAAAATACGGCATAGACATTTTAGACTATGAGGGAAATGTTTATCTTCCCGTGGCAACTATGAACGACATCGCAGCTCCGCTGTATAACACTGCAAGCTTTATAAACGATGAGTTGTATTTTGCATCATCTGCTGATATCCTGATGTCCAATATTTATTTTGACAGAAGTTCGCTCTATAACAAGACCGAACGCACCGATGAAATGGCAGAGTTCAAATACAACGAACTTTGCTTTGCGATAGACACGCTCTACGGCGCTCCGTCAAATGTTGCGGCGGCATCGTCTCTGAAAGAGAACGGCTTTGACAAATGGCTGGATACTTACAACGATGACACCCGACTTGCAAAAGAACTTATGCTCTCGAACAGCATGACCGATTATTTTACCGGTCTGAACATTCTCAGTAAAGACTTATATGACGGCGGTCATACCGCATTTTATCCCGAATGTATGAGAGCATTCAATAACTACCCCGATTCAGTTTTAGGAAGTTATATGGCTCAGGCACTATTCGATCCGAAGACAGAAGCGGAATCAAAGCTGAGCGAAGCTTTCGATTTTATCTTCGATAAGGATAATGCCTTTTTTGAAACACAGCCGTTCAAGGAGGAAGCCTATTCGGATATAGAAAAAGTCAAGTCATGGGGCGATGGCACTACTTACCTCATTGTTCAGGAAGACACTGCTGTGTTCAGCTTTGATATGTTTTTAGATGATGTTGTTGAACCGTTCAAGTGGTCGCTTGACTATGCAAAAGAAAACGGTGTCAAGAACTTCATCATCGACATTTCAACAAATATCGGCGGTTCAACAGCCGCTGGCAGCTATTTTATCGCTATACTTGAAAACAGTATCAAGGGCGCTGAACATGACAATCTGACAACTCTAAGAGTGATAAGCACTGTCACAGGCAAAGCGATCGACGGTCCTATTGAAATTGACCTTGATCTTGACGGCGATATTGATGAAGACGACCTCAATGTTTCATATGACTTCAACTTTGGTGTGGTATCGTCAAAAATGTCATTCTCCTGCGCTAATATCCTCGCAACATATGCAGACGAATTAGGCATCTGCGTACTGGGAGAGAAAAGCGGAGGAGGTGCCTGTGCGAACTGCCCGATATTTGATGCTGAAAACTATTACTTCTGCCTGTCTGCAAGTCAGAAATTTGTCACCCCAAGCGGCAGAGACGTTGAACCCGGTGCTGTCGTTGACTACCAGCTTGCAGAATACAGCGAAGTTGACGGAAAAACAGTCACCGACTACTCAAAGCTTTATGACATCGCATCGCTCGGAAAAATGACCGAGGAATTCTATGTCGAGGACGTTTCCGCACCCGACAGTTCATCTTCACAGGAAAGCACCTCCGACAGCAGTTCGGCTGCATCGACTTCTTCCACTACTTCAACAACTTCCACCGTTACCAATACATCGACTGCCACTACCACTAAAACTTCTGCTGATGCAAACCCTGCAACAGGTAAAACAGCCGCAGCATTTGCGGTAATGTCCCTTGCGGCGGCGGCAGCTGTCATCGTCAAGAAAAAGCGTTAAAATATACCTGCGGTATACTTGACATTCAGGCGCAGATGTGGTATTATCTGTTTATACGTTAAAAATTTTTTACCGAAAGGAGTTCCGCACGATATGAAAAAGTTCACTACTGCACATCTGTATGAACGAGAGACGAACACAAGTCTTGAACCGAAAAACGGCAAGGCTCTTATCGTGGTGCGCAGATGCACCTCTCCCCCTGCTCCATACAGAACTCAGTGAACATATCGGAACTCCCGAAGGTCGTTTTTCGGGACTGCCGTTATAGAACATGACCGTTTTATAATAACGGACAAGCTGAACACCGTCTGTATGAGAGCGTACAGGCGGTGTTATTTTGTATGAACCTGTCTTCACAAGACACGTACAGAGCCTTGTGAAGACAGGTTCTAAGTAAGGAGATGAAAAAAATGCCCGTGATAGATACCGCAGCGACAGGCGCAAACATCAAAGCCATAATGCGCTCAAAGGGGTTCAGGGTCGCTGACGTTCAGGCTCGGTGCGGCTTCAACACACCGCAGGCTGTCTTTAAGTGGATGCGTGGAGACTCAGTGCCCACTATCGACAATATGATAATCATTGCGGATATGTTCGGCGTGACTATCGACCAGATAATCATTGTCAAGCGTGTATGAGAACCTGTCTTCACAAGACTCTGTACGTGTCTTTTCAACGATATTCAGTCGCTTTCTGCGTTGAAAAACCTTGCAGTGCGACAGCACAACTGCGGTTTTTCGCCTTGAAATCGACTAAATCTCGCTGAAAATCCACGCACATTTCTTGTGAAGACAGGTTCTGAGATAAACTCTCAGATATTCTCTTGTTATCACAATAATTCAGGTAAAGCACGCAAGATTTTTGTTCACATTTTGAATATAGTATTGACATTTATTTTCTTTTGTGGTATACTTATTTTCAGAACCTGTCTTCACAAGACACGTACAGAGTCTTTTGAAGACAGGTTCTTATATAAGCTATGATCTTTAACGGATATTTGCTATAAAGGAGAATTCGTAATGCTCAGTATGATATTGAAAATGTCGGCTATAACATTGCTTTATGTTCTGCTGACTGTTCTGCTGTGGTTCAAGGTACATAAAAAGGAACAGCTCAGCATGACAATAAGAATAGGTATAGGCATTA
This sequence comes from uncultured Ruminococcus sp., assembly GCA_947169885.1. Taxonomy (GTDB): domain Bacteria; phylum Bacillota; class Clostridia; order Oscillospirales; family Ruminococcaceae; genus YE71. The sequence continues at coordinate 101,615 of CAMVRM010000002.1, read as the reverse complement.
TCTACGGTCTGTGTTCGGTGCTGTCAACTCACTTCGGCGTTAATTACAGCCATATGATGCTCAACGTCCGTGACATAGGTCCGCTTGCATCGGGCTTGTTTTTCGACCCGCTTTCTGGCATGATCGCAGGACTTATCGGCGGTATCGAACGCTATATCGCAGGAACTTACTGGGGTGTCGGCAGCTACACACGCATAGCTTGCAGCATTTCCACCTGCCTTGCGGGTTTTTTGTCGGCAGCTCTGAGTGTATGGCTGTTCAAGCGCAGAAAACCCTCTGTCATGTATGCGGTCATAATGGGCGCAGTTATGGAAGTTTTCCATATGTATGTAGTGCTGATAACTCACAGAGCCGACATGAGCATGGCACTTTATGTTGTCAAGACCTGCTCCATGCCGATGATAATCTTCACGGGACTTGGGCTTGGTGCCTGCTCGGTGCTGCTCATGGTATTTGCCGGCGAATGGAAAAACCCGTTCCGCCATGTGAACGCTTCTCAGAAAACCGTTTCGGATAAATTCCAGTTCTGGCTCTTTGTGGTGACAGGCTCGGTGCTGGTCATAAACCTTTGTTTCTCATTCGGACTTCAAAGACAGTCTGCTATCCAGAAAGCCATGAACACCATTTCCAACTCGACCGAAGATATACGAAAGACCTATTTCGGAACACTGGAAAACATAGCTATTCTTGAAGAATATCCCGAAAAGACCGCACTTGCGGAAGCGCAGACCATCGCCGCTGTTGCCGAAAGCTGCGGCTCGCCCGATGAATTTGATGAGGAAATTCTTGAAAAGTTCATAAGCACGCTTGGACTTAAAGGCATCACATTTACCGACAGCAGCGGAAATATCATCAAAGCAGTCGGCGAGACCGATAACAGTATCCTCTCAAACGGCGAGGGTTCGGCGATCACCGACTTAGACGGCACGATAAATGTGTGTGTTCCCTGCTTTGACGGTATGCTCGTAATGTCGACAGACCCTGCACATTTCTCGGGAGTAATTGACACCAACAGTATGAACAATGTTATCGCATATTTCCACGTTGGAAAAACAGGTACTTTTGACGTTCTCTCACGCCGCAAGAAACTGCTCCTCGGCTCTCATTCCGATTCTCAGCTTTCTGCCGACGATACCGATACGCTCAAAAATGCCGATTCTGATAAGTTTTTCGATGCGGAACTGTTTGGCAAAAAGTCGCTCTGTCATCTTGAAGAACTGGGCGGCGGAGTTTCACTTCTTGTTGTCATGCCTTACACCGAGATATATGAGGAACGTGACGCTCAGATGTATGAACTGTGCTTTGCGGACATTCAGCTTTTTGCAGTCATATACGTCCTGATAGCACTGCTTGTTCAGCGTATAGTCGTCAAGAACCTGACTATGGTAAACAAGTCGCTTGCAAAGATCACAGACGGCGACTTAAACGAAGTTGTTGACGTTCAGAGTTCCTCCGAGTTCGCTTCACTTTCAAAGGACATAAACCTCACTGTCGACACACTCAAAGGCTATATCAGCGCCGCTGAAAAACGTATCGAGGAAGAACTCGAATTTGCACGCACTATCCAGAGGTCAGCGCTCCCGAACAATTTTAAGTTCCCACGCAACGACTTTGAAATATTCGCCTCAATGGACCCTGCAAAGTCTGTCGGCGGCGACTTCTACGATTTCTTCTTCATCGACAAAGACAAACTTGCTATGGTGATAGCTGACGTTTCGGGCAAGGGTATCCCCGCATCACTGTTTATGATGCGATCAAAGACCGCCCTCAGAGGTTTTGCGGAGTCGGGTCACTCCCCTGCCGAGATACTCAGACGTGCAAACGATTCACTCAGCGAGGGCAACGATGCAGATATGTTCGTGACAGTATGGCTGGGTATCATCGACCTGAAAAGCGGAGTGATCTCCTGTGCGAATGCAGGTCACGAATATCCGCTGCTCATGCGTAACGGCAAAAAGTTTGAGGTCTACACCGACAAACACGGACTTGCACTTGCCGCAATGCCGGGCATGAGATACAAGGAATACGAGATACAGCTTTCTAAGGGCGACAGACTTTTCGTCTACACCGACGGCATTCCCGAGGCAATAAACGAAAACACTCAGCAGTACGGCATGGAGCGTCTACTCGCTGCAATTAACCCCGTCAGGAAAAAGAGCATGGAGAATATACTTCCTGCTGTGCGTGCCGACATCGCCGCTTTCGCAGGAGAAGCGGAACAGTTTGACGATATAACGATGCTCGGATTTACATATCACGGCAGCGAGGAAGAAAACTGAACAAACACCCCCGACAACGTTTTGTGATACGCCGTCGGGGGTTCTTTTATGTAAGGCAGAGCGCCGCTTTGCACGGGCAGCAGCGCAGCAGTCGAAGCGCAAAGTTTTCACCGTCCACGCAAGCCCGTGCTTATTTTCGGACGAATGAAGAATGCGTTCTCCCGTGCGGCAAGCTGTCCGCACAAAGCAGCGCTCCGCCTTTGTCAGCTTCTAGCTTCCAGCATATCCTGTTCCTTGAAAAACAGCGAGATACACCAGATAGCGCTGATGCCGACGAGAACATAGATCACACGGCTCAGCACCGCCGCCTGTCCTCCGAAAATAAATGCAACAAGGTCAAACTGGAATATTCCCAGCAGTCCCCAGTTGATGCCGCCGACTATCAGCAGCAGTAAGGCTATCCTGTCGAGCATTAAAATCACCTGCCTTTTGTTGATGTTTCTATTATGCCCGTCACGATGCCTGCTATTCATTTTTTCAAAAAAATATTAAGAACCTGTCTTCACAAGAAACGTACAGAGTCTTGTGAAGACAGGTTCTTATAGCTGATCTCGTTTGTCGGTCAAGAACTCACGGCATTTTATTTCCATGCAGATGTCAAGCAGGATCGACTTGCTGTTTTAGTGCTTTCCAATCACAGGAGCGACAATATCTCATCGACCGACATTCGCATTATATCTCCCTCGCCGTTTACCGCTATGTCACTGAGGTTCTTTTTGGCTTCCTGCAATTTCAGTATGTTCTGCTCGATCGACTTGTCTGCGACCAGCTTGTAGACCTGAACATTGTTTCGCTGTCCGATCCTGTAAACTCGGTCAGATGCCTGATTTTCGGCAGAAACGTTCCACCACGGATCATAGTGGATAACTATATCCGCACCTGTCAGATTAAGTCCCGTGCCGCCTGCTTTCAGTGATATAAGGAATACCTGCGTGCTGTCAGCGTTAAACTCGTTCATCATGCGTATGCGCTCTTTCGGCTTTGTTTCGCCCGTAAGTTCAAAATAGCTGATGCCCATTTCGTCAAAACGGCTGCGGATAATAGATAGCATCGAAGTGAACTGCGAAAACAGAAGTATCTTATGACCCGAATTTATGCAGCTTTCCACAAGGTCGATGCACTGTTCAAGCTTTGCACTGCCGCCCTCATAATTTTCGTAGACAAGATGAGGGTCACAGCACAGCTGTCTCAGCCGTGTGAGCATTGCAAGTATCTTTATTCTTTCCTCGGGAGAATCGCCTGCACTGCCGAGAGACTGCCGCAGCTGTTCGGCATTTGCGGCGTATATCTTGCGCTGTTCAGCTTCCATTGCAGATGTGAGTATCGTCTCGGTCTTGTCGGGCAGTTCGGTGAGTACTTCCTTTTTCATTCTGCGAAGTATGAACGGTGATACCGCTCTTTGCAGCGCTTTAACGGCTTTATCGTCCTTTTTTGATACTATCGGCGTTTCAAAATTCTTCTTGAAGCGGTTGTAATTGAACAGATAATCGGGCATTATAAAATCGAATATGCTCCAAAGTTCCGCAAGACTGTTCTCAACGGGTGTGCCCGTGAGTGCAAACCTGACCTGTGAATCAACAGCCTTGACTGCTTTTGCCATTTGTGTGTCGTGGTTCTTTATGTACTGTGCCTCGTCTATGAAATGCAGATAAAATTTCCTTTTCTCATACTTGGCGATGTCTCTTGTAAGCGTGGTATATGATGTGATCAACACGTCATAATCGTCCGCCTGTTCAAGAAGCTGATCTCTCACCGCAACAGTTCCGATAACCGTAAGCGGCTTTAATTCGGGTGCAAAGCGCTTTATCTCGTTTTCCCAGTTAAGAGTGAGCGTTGCCGGGCATACTACAAGGTTTTGTATATGCTCCGCAGAACGGTTCTTCGCATCAAGCATCAGCGCTATCGACTGCAAGGTCTTTCCAAGACCCATATCGTCTGCAAGTATACCGCCAAATCCGTAAGCCGAGAGCATTTTGAGCCAGCGGAAGCCGTACCGCTGATAGTCACGCATTATGTCATCAAGAGTTGCAGGCACTTCGGTAGCCTCCGTACCTTCCAGCCCCGAGCGGTATTTTCTGACCGCCTTTTTGAAATCCTCACTGCGCTGCAAACGAAAATTCTCGCTGCGTTTTAAGCTGTCAAGATACATCATGCGGTATCTCGGGATATTCATATTCTCTTTCAGCAGCTGCTTGTCGGTTATATTAAGATTTTTCGTAAGCTCATCAAGTTCGGCTACCGAATCGTTTATCAGCGCAAAAGAGCCGTTTTTCAGACGTGTGTATTTCGCTCCGCGCCTGTATGCGCCGAGTATTTCTATAAGTTCCTCGTTCGTGTAATTCTCGTCAGAGATATTCACAAGCAGCAGACTGCCCTCTGGTCTGACTCCGACTACCGGCTTTACAGGCGGACGGTTTGACATACGCTTGAAGCGGTCTGAGGCATAGACCTCCATAACTTCCATGAGCTTCGGCAGACCCTCCGAAAGAAAATCCACGATCTTTTTTTCTTCCGTTATCGCAAAGGGATTTTTAAACCTGCGTGGTATAGTCTCAAAATATTCGCCCACACGCATAAGAGCTATCTTTTCTGCGACCTTATCATTGTATGGGTTTTGAGGTTCGTCCTTCTTAGGTTTTGACGGATATATCTTGTCACCATAGCAGAAATCAAGTCTGCCTATGACCTCGTTATTCTCGTTTAAGTCGATATAAAGCTGCGGCACAAGTTCGGGCGGAATAAATTCATCGACTTCGCCAATCCCTTCTATCTCTGCAAACTGTTTGACTTTTTTCAGCACAGCCGTATAGAACTGCGGCATATCTTTCCGTGAGACCAGAAGACCGTCTGAAAAAACACATTCATCATACAGATCGAATATCGCCTTTGTGAACGCAGGAGATGCGGCATACAGCTTCATGTCAGCTTTGTCGAGAAAAATGCCGTAAATGCCTTTGTTAAGCAGCATATATTTTTCGTCACTCTTTATCCTGAATCGTGAATTGCTCGCTTCCGATATGGTAAAGCTGACTCTCGGATCTTCAAATTTCACAAGGTATTGCTTGCCGTCTATACTTACATGATCGTCTTTGAATATCTTGAAAAAATCGTCCGATTTTGTATTATCCAGCACGAAATCACGTGCATTGCGCAAGTAATAGCTTGACGAAGTATATATCAGAGTGGTAAGATCAAGCAGCCTGCGGCTTTTCTCGTCAATAGCTTCACGCTTGTGGACGAATTTAAAATACTTTCCGTAGGAATATTCAGTCTCATCTTCAAAGCGTTTGTAAAGTTCAAAAATGTCCTTGACTTTGTACTGTTTTTCCCTGCCTATCGTAAGTGAATACTTAACATTTCTGTCCAGAACTATTTCAGGAAGAATACGTACAGGCGTTTGTTCCGTAAGCAGCGGATCATCTGAAACAGATGTTTCGGTGTAGCTGTTTATCAGCATATTCACGGCATTTGAACTTCTGTCCGAATCATTAAGACGCTTTTTATATTCACCGGCAGCAAGCAGCAGCACCGCTGCGATATGGCTGCATTCCAAGTAATAACTTGAACAGTTGCAGGACATATTTGAAATTACGCCGTCATCAGACACCCAAAATCTCACATAACAAGTTCTGTTAGAATCATTAACGCAAGCCGAGACCTGCCCGGTATCCGAATAGTTGAACTTCGAGATCTTATTATTCTCAATGAATCTCCTTCCCTCAAAAAGCATTCTATCCGCAAAATAATATCCAAAATCTTCTATATTATAAGTCATTTTTTCACCTGTTCCTGAATAGTTTCAATTAGTCGGATCACATCAATTTTTTCATGTAAGAACCTGTCTTCACAAGACACGTACAGAGCCTTGTGAAGACAGGTTCTAACATCTGCTACACACTATTATAGCATAGTTTCGACAATAATGCAAGAGTGCGGATCACGATCGCACGGAGTAAGAGCCTATTTGTTCGCCCAAACATTAGCAATACAGAACAAGATACGGATATATTCAAAAAAATACGCCGCAGTACTTCTGTTATGTTTTTAGAAACACTGCGGCATATTATGCTGCTATTTTCCTGTATTGCTATAATATTTGTTTATTGATATTCTTTCAGACATCTATCCTCTGCCGCTTGACAAGCTCCGCAAAATAACCTCCACGTCCGATAAGCTCGTCATAACTGCCTTCTTCAACGATACTGCCGCCGTCAAGCACCAATATCCTGTCACAGTGCCTGATAGTCGAGAGCCTGTGAGCGATCACTATTCGTGTACAGCCCATTCTGTCCAGCGCTTCACTCACCTGCTTCTGCGTTTTGTTGTCAAGTGCGCTTGTCGCTTCATCGAACATGAGTATCTTAGGCTTTGGAGCGACCGCACGGGCTATCATAAGCCGCTGTTTCTGACCGCCCGAAATGCCGCCCTGACCCTCAGCAATGACCGTCTGCATTCCCATTGGCATCTGCCTTATGTCATCGGCTATCCCTGCAACTTCTGCCGCCTCCCACGCATCATCAAGCGTCAGATGCGGCGCAGAGATAACGATGTTCGAGTAAATATCACCCTGAAACAGTCCGCCGCTTTGAATGACCGAACCTATCCTGCGCCTGAGCGACCCAAGATCAAGACGTGCAATGTTCTTCCCGTCATAGAACACCGCTCCCCTTTCGGGCTTCTCAAAGCCAAGGAGCAGGCGCATGAGCGTGCTTTTTCCGCACCCTGTTTTTCCGACTATCGCAACATATTCGCCTGCTTTTATTTTAACAGTCAGGTCTTTCAGGATATACGGCGTGTTCTCGGAATACCTGAAACTGATGTTGTTCAGTTCGATACTGCCGTTCAGCTTTGTTACCATTTCCCTGCTGCTTCCCTCGCTGCTCGAACGGCTGTCAGCAGTCTCGGGTTCTGTCTTTAAAAACGGTTCTGACATTTCAAGAACAGGCTTTATCCTGCCAAGCGACAGCGCTGTGCTTGCAAGTGTTGAAAATGCCGCCATGACCGCACCATATGCCGCCGTGAATCCGAAATAGTCAGACTGCGAAACACTGCTGCTCACAGCAAGATAATAAAGCACGATGTTCGAGACAAGCGTTATGCCCGTTGTGATAACACCGTTTATCTTGATAAATGTCGGCGGAGCATAAGTAAGTTCGGCGCTGTCGGAATAAAGGCTCAGCCAGCGTGCAAAAAATCTCTTTTCCGCACCTGACAGCTTTATCTTCTGAACGCCGCTTATCATCGAGTAGGTAAGACCCGACTCCTTTGCGGCCATCTCCATCTGCCGCTTGCTTATCCTTATCTGAACTACCGAAGATACCGTTGAGAATATCACCGTCGTAAGAATGATCAGGATCGACGGCACAACGAGTGCAGGCGCAAATCTGAATATCTGCGTTATGTAAAGCAAGGAACTGAGCGAACTCAATCCTCCCACAAAAAACGTTCCGATCATCAGCTGACACAGCTGATCCACCGACTGCGCTCTGCTGTTCAGTTCACCTGCGCTGTATTTTCGGAAGAAGTTCGCAGGAAGACTGAGTATCCTTATCATCATTGCCGACTGAACGCCGATGCTCGCTTTTGTCTGTATGCGTGAATTTAACAGCGTGGTTATCGAATTGAGCATCTGCGATGTGACCGCAGTGCAAAGCATACATATCGCAATGCCTGCAAGCATCATGACTTTTCCGCTTTCCACAACAGGACCTGTCAGCGCTTTGGTTATCCTCGGCATGAACATTCCAACGCCTGTTACCGAAAGCATCGAGATAACGATAACGATAATGTCACTCAGCGTGATACAGCCTTTGATATAAACGATAAGATCTTTTATGTTCAGCTTTTTCTGAGGGAACGGCTTGTAAAAACAATGCGCCTCACTCTCAAAAAGCTCTGCCGTTTTCCCGTTTATCGCAACTTTTCTGCCCGTATTCCTGTCGATATAATAGTATCCCGAAATATCGTTCGGCAGAAGTGCGGCAGGCTCGCCGCTCTCTTTAAAATAAGCAAGTATCGCTCCGTAACAGTCCTTCCACCAGTTTTCGCCAAGTGTTATCCTGCGCTGCATCATGCCGTATGGTCTGAGACTGTATTCCAGCCTTTCATCACGATCCTTTATGCTCTTTGGTATCTCAACAGGCTTGAATCGGTAGTATTTCAGTATCTCGTCCACAGCCTGCTTTGCGACCGTATGCTCATCGCTTATCCGTGCGGCGCTGTTCTTTCCCATGACGACCCCTGCCGCACGGAAGAAGGACTCTTCCAGCAGTTTTTCGTCCATTTCCTTTCGCTGTTCGATCTGTTTTTCAAACCAACCCAAAAAGTCCTACCTCCCTATTCGTTGGTGACAAGCTCGGTATAAACGCCGCCAAGCTTCATAAGTTCATCGTGAGTTCCCCTTTCGACAGGAACTCCATGCTCCATAACAACTATCTCGTCACAGTCACGGATAGTCGACAGCCTGTGAGCGATAACGATACAGGTTATGCCCCTGTCCTTTATGGCATTCACAACATCATATTCCGTCTTAGCATCAAGTGCGCTTGTTGCTTCGTCAAGGATTATAATGGACGGGTCCTGCGCAAGAACTCTTGCAATTTCAAGTCTCTGGCGCTGACCGCCCGAAAGATCACGTCCTCCCGAAGTCATCTTTGAATCATAACCGCCGTCTCTCGCCATGATGTCATTATGAAGCTGTGCATCACGGGCGGCAAGTATTATCTCAAATTCCTCGATCGAATCGTCCCACATCCTGATGTTCTCGGCGATAGTTCCCTCAAACAGCGTTATATCCTGATCGACTACCGCTATCGAACCTGTCATGACCGAACGTTCATGCTCCGTTCTTGGCTTTCCGTCAAAGAGTATCTCACCGCTCCACGGCTCATAAAGCCCCGAGATAAGCTTCGAGAGCGTTGATTTTCCGCAGCCCGAAGCCCCTACGAACGCAACACGTCCCCCTGCTTTGATGCTCATCGAAAAATCCTTGATGAGCGGTTCTGCAAGCTTTGAATAGCCGAATGTAAGGTTCTTTATCTCGATGTTTCCTTTAAGCTTGTTAAGTTCCTCGTCACTGCTCTTTGCCGTGTAGACAACATTTTGGTCATCGGGATACTGCATAACGTCCTCAACACGCTCCATTTGCGTCCGCATTTCCTGTATCGTCTGACCTGCCGAAATAAGCATCATCGCAGGCGACATGAACGAACCTAAGAAACCCTGAAACATTTGCAGCGAACCAAGCGTGAAACTGCCGTTCATGACGTAATAGATGCCCATTACCATAACAGCATAGTTTGCGACAGTCGAGAAGAACATAGGTATCATGCCGATATAGCTGTTCACCTTTGCCGTTCTGACCGACTGCGAGTTGACCGATGCCTGATAGCCCGACCACTTCTGAAAAAAACCATTCTCAGCACCGCTCGCCTTGATAGTCTCTATCATCTCGATGCCTGCAACAGTCGTTGAACTGAGCTTTGCGGCATCACGCTGCATAACTCTTGTGATGTTGACACGCTTCTCCGAAATAAACCTTGACATAAAAATGTTCAGCACGATCGTGCCGATACCGATAGCCGTCAGCAGAAGGCTCTGTTTCAGCATCAGCACAAGATAGAATATCATCATGATAGTGTTGAGCATGAGCGGCGCAAAGGTGTTGACGAGCGTTCCTGCGATCGTGGCGTTTGTCATCTGCCTTTCCTGAATGTCGCCTGCCATTCTCTGCGAGAAAAACTCCATTGGCATACGCAGTATCTTCCACATATAAGCTGTGCTGCCCACAAGGTCCATTTTTCCGTTTATTTTAAGACTGTATATCGTTTGCGCCCACGCCACTATAAGCTGTACTGCCGCAAGTCCTGCCATTATTCCTATGAACGGCATGAGCCAGTCACGGTTTTTGCCCGTCAGAAGCCTGTCCATGAATATTTTTGACATGATAGGATTTATCACTCCGAACAGTGAAGTGATGATGTTTGTCAGCATAACGAACACAACTGCCGCACCTGCTCCGATAAGTCTTCGCTTTGCAAAATCAAGAGTGCTTTGACGCTTGCCGCTCGGCTCAAAGCCCTCATCGGGAACTATTTCCAGCGTTACTCCCGTGAATGACTTGTCGAACTCTTCGGGCGTTACCTTAACAAATCCCCTCGCAGGATCGTTTATGCAGGCATACTTTCCCTTAAAGCCGTTAAGCACCACAAAATGATTGAAATTCCAGTGTATTATGCAGGGGAACTTTCCGTTTTCACGTATTGACTGCGGATCACGGCTGAATGCACTCACCTTAAAGCCGTAACTCACTGCCGCTTTATATATGTTCAGTGCGTTCGAGCCGTCTCTTGAAACTCCGCAGTCAGCCCTTACCTGTTCCAGCGGCACCCACTTATCGTAATAAGCCATTACCATTGCAAGGCTCGCCGCTCCGCATTCAAGCGCTTCTAACTGCATTATAACGGGGACTTTTGCAGCCCCCTTTGTAACAGTCGGTTTGATCTTTTTGCTCATAGTTCCCCCTCAGTTCAAAAGAAAACTTATCGGGTGTATCTTCTCGGTAACAATTTTAACATCATACACGCCGTTCACCTCAGAAACAGGAGCATAGGCATAAACAGCTCCGAACTCGTCTTTCTGCACTGATGAGATATAGTATTCTTCTTCTCCGAATCGCACAGCCATGCCCGATTTAACTTCATTTCTGCCGTCCGCAAGTTTTATCTGAGCCGTACCGTCCGAAACTATCGCCGTGCCGTCCGCAAGCGTTTCAAGTTCACCGACCGTACTCCACGCAAACAGCCCTCCGATAAGTATTACTACCGCCGCAAGCAGCGTCCATATCCCGGGATTCGTAACTTTAAGATAATCGGTCAGCTGCTCGGGCGAGGATATCCTTTCAAGCGACTTCTCTCTGAAAACTTTTTGTTCTGCCAATTTTATCACCTTAATTTCTTTCCTATGGTAAGGATATTATTTTCGTCTTTGTGTACATATCTTATCTCGTCCATGGTCTTTTTCACCATGTATCTGTTACAACATTTTGCTTTATAATTATTATAACATATCTTATAAAAAAAGTCATTAAAAATTTTAATTTTGCTCTGATTTATATTCATTTTGTATAAATTTCATCAAGGATTTTTATGCTATATACCCAACAACATTTAACAAAAAACAACGTACACCGAATTTATCTCAGTGAATGCTGTTACCTTAACCTCTTTTTATGCTGTCTTTCTAATATAATATAATTGTTTTGTCAACAACTTATCCTTTAAAAAGTAGAAATTTTGTGCATAACCCACTTATTTCTTTGCGGAATATACCATATTTTATTAACACAGCCAAAATGCAACAAATTACAGCCTAAAAAATTGTTGAAATATACAAAAATGTTGTATTTTTTACGGCATATGAATGACAAATCGTTTTATGTGTGGTATAATGAACTATGAAGGATAATATTGAACTCTTTGCTTTTTGTTTTTAAGGGGGATAAAATATGAAAAATTTTAGAAAAACAGCCGCTGTTCTGTTTGCCATGGCTATGATGCTCTCGTCAGCCGCTCAGACTGTTTTTGCGGATGCAAGCAGCGATACGATAGATCCAAACGATCAGACTTCCTCGGCGGCAAGCACTTCCACAAGGGGTAAGGCTGAATATTACGGAACAGTTGTCGGAGATGAAGCTCTCTATGACGATGAGGAACTGAAAAAACTTGGCTTTGATGACACCGACATCGACTACCTGAACAGAGGTCTTGACGTTGTGTACTCCATAAAGCATGACAAAGACTCTCCAAAGACCTATGAAGAACTTGAAGCAGACGGCGATTACAAAAAACGCATCGATGAATATTATGGCAGAGAGATAAAACCTGCTGACAGCCTTATGACATATTACTACCCTGCAAGAACAAGGGGAACGGAAGAGCCTGAGATCCTTTCAGACGTAACAGGTGTCAGGGCAACTGTTAAGCTTGGTCTGACAGAAGAACAGGGCAACGTTCACGATTTTCTCAACAACGGAACTTTCACCATGCTTTATCTCGATTCAGACACGGCTAAAAGCACTGATTTGTCTGTCTCGGTAAACACTGACGAAAATATTGTTATCGACTTTGATTTCATAGGTACGGGAAATTACATCGTGATATATGAAACTAAAGAGCCAGACACTACAAGTTCTGACAGCGCAGATACATCGCTTTCCTCATCTTCCGAAACATCTTTTGAATCTTCTTCATCATCTGAATCTTCATCATCATCTTCTTCTTCATCATCTTCTTCATCATCATCATCATCTTCTTCTTCATCAAACAGTGTATCAACATCAAGTAAAACCACATCTTCATCAACCCCCGCCAATGCTACTCCAAACCCTGTAACAGGCGTTGGCGCAGGCATTGCGGTAACAGTTGCTGCGGCAGCGGCAGTGTTAGCACTCAACAAGAAAAAAGGCTGATAAAAAAGACCTCGGCGAAAAAACGTCGGGGTCTGTATTGTTTCAGTTTTCAAAACGAACAGTCGACAGCACTTCCGAGGACAGCTTCTGCAAGTCGGTCGTGCCGTCCTTTTTCACCGAGAATATCACCGTGTAGAATGCGCCCTTGTGTTTTATCGTCACCACTTCCGCAGATACGGGGACGTGTTCCGATTTTGTAGTATAAGAAAAACTCATGCCGACACACTTCTCCCCTGCGGCTGTACGTGTTATATCGCCTGTCTTTTCGTAGTTTTCAAGCCTTCTCGAATATCCTGCATCATAGCTTTTGATTATATCCTTTGCACTGAAAAGCGCCGACACAAGCCCTTTTTTCGGCACGAAGCCAACGTTTATCATAGAGTTAGTCTCAGTGTGATAATAACCCGTCAGTCCCTCGGTAGTGGAATAGAACTTTCTCAGCTGTTCCTCGCTCATATCCTCAAAATCATCGGGTACTGAAAAGGAAAATGTCCCGTTCACTGTTCTGTTCTTCATAAATATCGCTCCTTTGTGCGTTGTTTTTTACATAAATAATACCCGAAAATCGGCGTAAAAAGTGCGTTCGTTATTATTCGTAAGCTAAAAATTCGTGAGGGATAAAGTTTATATAACGTTCCAGATCGTCACGGGAAACGCCTGCCTGAACGTGCATCATGTGCCTGCTCCACAGGTCTTCGCTGTAACTGCCGTAGGGGTAAACTGCGCAGTTGTACCACATGGAATCCCAGCTTGCGCCCTCGTAGTGCGAGATAACCGGGATAGCCTTGACGTGTTCAAAGCTTATCGCTCCGCCGTTGTCATAGTCTTTCACAACGTCAAGCTTGCCCAGTATGCCGATTATCGACCTGCCGTACTGACCGTCGGGATTGTCAGCATCGTACATAGTCGAGAAGAAATTTCCCAGTCCGTAGTAAACGAACGCCTTGCCGCCGTCGGGCTTGTCCATGTATGTGCAGGTAGAAAGCGCATGAGCCTGAGTGCCGATAACAAGATCAGCGCCCCACTCCACAAGCTTCGGGGTAAGAGTTATCTGCTGATCGTTTATCTCGTTGAGTATCTCCGTTCCGTAATGGCAGGAAACTACAACAACGTCAGCCATTTCGTCCGCCTGACGTATCTGACGCTCTATTTTTTCTTCCTCGCTCAGATACACGACTTTTCCCGGCTCGTCATCGTCAAGAAAGATAGCGTTCGTATGCTCCATGTAACCTAAAAATGCGAACTTTATGCCGTTTACTTCCAGCGTTTTGATGTCCTCGGAATCCGCTTCGTCACGGTAAGCGCCGTAGTGTACAACCCCCTTTGAATCCCAGTAATCCAGCGAAGATATAAGCCCTGCCGAACCCTTGTCAAGAACGTGGTTGTTGCTCATGGAGATAACGTTGAACCCCAGATCCACGACTGCATCGCCATCCTCGGTAGGCGTTGAGAACACGGGGAAGGTCGACGGCTCAAAAGCATCGTTGACGACCGTTTCCTGATTGAGTATCGCAACATCTGTGCCCTCGATAAGTCCACGGACATTCTCATAGCACTTGTGGAAATCGTAGCTTCCGTCAGGCTGTTTTGCTTCTTCGTAGATGTTATCGTGGATAAGGTTGTCGCCTGCGCAGGCAAGATGAACGACAGCCTTGCCGGAAGTCGGCTGTTCGGCAGGCTTTTCTGCTTCGCCCTCGGCAGGCTGTGTTTCGCCCTCTGCACCCTCAGCGTTTTCTGTCTGTGTGTTTTCCGTCTGAACATTTTCGGCGGCAGGCTTTTTTGCGTTCTCTTCTCTTGCTTCTTCCTTGTTTCCGCATGAGGAAGCCGCAGCAGCAACAGTCAGCGCCATAAAAAGTGCGGCTGTTCTGCACAGGATATTTCTTTTCATTATTATTTTCCCCTCCAAATATAGACCGTAGTCCTGAGACGTAATAAGTCTATTATATCACATAACTGTTAATTTTTCAAGTCTCATTTTACACAAAAAAGCGACAGAACAGCGCCTGACGCATATATATACCGTGATTTCTTTAAGTGTTGTCAAATCTTTTGAATGATTGCTTGCCATATTTTTCGCCCTCCATGTTTCAAGTTTACTGTACGGCTTTATGTAATGAATACCACAAAAAATCAAAACAAAAAAGTTGACAAGCATCAAATGTTTTATAGCAATATACAACAAAATATGACCTGTATTATCATCGAAAATCATAAATATACATGATTCATTTAAAAGTTCCTTGACAGTGATTCACGAAAATGGTATAATAATAGTGCTTGCGATTTAAAATATTGCAGTATCAGGCGTTTTATGACAGACTGACTGCTTATATGAATTATTGATGGAGTTCGATGACTACTTTTCGGTGATCTCTTCACAGGTCTATAATTATTTCAACTAATAAGAATTTTCTTAAAAAATTCATATATTATAAAGACTATATAGCAAAAAGTGTTATACAATGTAAATTGATAGGGAGAGAGTCGGAGTACGGCTCAAAATAAACGTGCTCTTAGGAGGAATTATGGAAAATCGACCAAAGCTTGTAGTAATGCTGACTTACAATGACAGAACTATCCCCGATGCTGCCGAGGTCTTTGAGAAGTGCAGAGACTCTAAGGCAGAAGTTTACGGATTCAAGGAAGAGGGTATCCCCTTTGAGGATATGCTCAGGCTTTTCGCACGCATAAAAGAATGCGGCAAGGAAACGGCTCTCGAAGTTGTTGCATACGATGAGGAGCACTGTGCCGCAGGTGCTGAAATGGCTGTTAAGTGCAAGGTCGATTATCTTATGGGAACGATGTATTTCGATTCTGTTGCAGACATCTGCCGCAAAAACGGCATAAAATATATGCCCTATGTCGGCGAGATAACAGGCAGACCTTCTATACTGGGCGGAAGCGCCGACAAGATGATCGGCGACGCAAAAGCTATTCTCGAAAAAGGTGCTGACGGCTTTGATCTGCTGGGTTATCGCTACACAGACAATGCAGACGATCTTATTGAACGTTTTGTGCGTGAAACAGGCGCTATGACAGTCGTTGCGGGAAGCGTTGACAGCTACGAAAGACTCGACCTTATAAAGCGTGTTTCGCCATGGGGCTTCACTATCGGCAGTGCTTTTGTCGAAGGAAAATTCGGCGGCAGCTTCTGCGAACAGATAAATAAAGTCTGTGATTACATAAACGGCTGAAACAAGGAGGCAGAACTAAATGCTGAAAGAGCTTTTTCCTCATGAGTATGCCGAAAGCGTGTTTGCGATAGACTACGAAAAGCTGTATGCACTCGGCTACCGTGGGATAATTTTTGATATAGACAACACACTTGTTCATCACGGCGATGACTCAACTCCCGAGGTGGACGAGCTTTTTGAAAAGATACACAAGGCAGGACTGAAAACACTGCTTATCTCCGACAACTACAAAAAACGTGTCGAGCGCTTCAACAAGAACATCAACACACTTTACATATCAGATGCCGACAAGCCCTCGCCGAAAGCTTACCTCAAAGCGGTAAAGATGCTTGGGCTAAAAAAGCATCAGGTCATCTCTGTCGGCGATCAGATATTCAAGGACGTTCTCGGCTCAAACCGTGCAGGGATAGACAGCGTGCTTGTCAGGTTCATACAGAATCCCGATGAAACACGCATCGGCGTAAGGCGCTACGCTGAATATGGCTTGCTTTGGGCTTGGCGCAGGATACCCGGGCTGAGACACCGCATCGGAGACATTTACACCGAGGGTCAGGGCAGTTTCTGGAGCAAGGATATACTGTTCTGCAACATCAGTCCGCTCACTTATGCTATCTCAGAGACAAAAGAAAAGCTCAGAAGATACCTGCAAGACTTTTTCGGCAACGACAAATTCTCGAAGATAAGAACGAGAAAGAAGCTGAAAAATCTTGTCTCCGAACACAGCAACACGCTTATCAAGAAGGGCAAGGGCATCGACCCTGTTTTGCAGGAGAACAAGGCTGTCAACATCGAACTTGCGTGCAGCAAGATAAACGGCATGATAATTCGCCCCGGCGAAACATTTTCGTTCTGGAGGACTGTCGGCAGTATCACCGAGAAAAAGGGCTACAAATCGGGCAGGATAATCTCCGACAACAAGCTTACTCCCGGTCTTGGCGGCGGTCTTTGCAACCTTGGCAACACGATACATCTGCTGGTGCTTCACAGTCCGCTTGAAGTGACCGAATTCCACAGCCATTCAGACGCATTAGCCCCTGACGGCGACCACCGTGTTCCGTTCAGTTCGGGAACTTCCGTCTGCTACAACTACATTGACTATCGTTTCCGCAACAACACCGATCAGGACGTTCAGCTGTGTCTCTGGTGTGAGGACGGAAAACTGAGGGGCGAACTCAGGAGCAAAAAGCCGTTCCCGTACAGATACGAGATAATCGAGGAAGACCACCACTTCTCGAAAGAGGACGGCGTTTTCTACCGCATCTCGAAGATATACAAGCTCACAATAGACAAGGCTACCAACGAAGTCATCAGCAAGGAACTTGTGCGTGACAACCACTCGGAAGTCATGTTCGACTATGACCTTATCCCGAAAGAACTTATACGTGAATAAACTTAAAAGACTGCCGATCGTTCTGACCGACAGTCTTTTTTTGATATGTGTACCGCTCGTTATTTAACGTCTTTTGAGTTGAATATCTTGACTGTAAGAGAAAGGAAAACTACTTGCTATCCATTATTATCGGTAAATTTAAAGCCTGCAACAGCGGCGGTAAGTTCCTGTTCAGCGGCAGTCACGCTGTCGGCATCTCCGCTCAGAGTCATTGTAATGATAAGGTCATCGTGAACGCAGTCGATGTACACCAGCCCAAGTTCACCCGATTCGCCAGCCGCCGTTCCCCGTGTGAGGTAGGCTTTTTCGCCGTCAACAGTTATCTGCTCGGTATGCGCAGTTGAGCAACCCTGCTCCGCAAATTCCAGCATCACTTCATCGTGGTTCATTTCCAGCGCAGTCTCGTTGTCCTCCTGAGTGGTCTTTTTCCTCACCGAAATAGTCATGAGCGTTGAGCCGTTCTCATTGTCCCGATAGGTGAAACAGCCCGTCCGCACATAGTAATTATCGAAGTAAATATCCGCTGACCACACGTTTTCGTCAAGTTCCATAGTAAAACGTCCCGTGTCGAAAACGCCGTTTTCATACTCACCCTGTAATATCGCATCGCCCGTGTCATTTATGATGTATTTACAGCCGTCCTCGATCACTTCGGGGAACAGTCCAAAGTCCGAAATATCGGACTCATCATCAGAACTGTCCGTTTCTGAGGTCTGCTCTTCCGAACTTTCCGCAGCATCGGTACTATCCTCTTTTTCGGATGCTTCACTCGCTTCGGAAGCAGCCGCAGAAGTCTCAGCCGCTGAGGACTGTTCTTTATCCGTATCATCTTTCGCCGTGCAGCCTGTCACCGAAACTGCAAGCAGAACTGCCGCTGTCATCACAGCCAAATTGAAAAATCTCATAACAGGTATCCGTTTCTGTACATATTTTCGTATAAATATATCTATACGCAGCAAGACCATTACAGCCCTGCTGCGTATATTTTTTATCCTTAGTGGTGGAAAAGTCTTATTCCTGTGAATGCCATAGCCATGCCGTACTTGTTGCAAGTCTCGATAACATTATCATCACGGATAGAACCGCCCGGTTCTGCGATGTACTTAACGCCCGACTTGTAAGCACGCTCGATGTTGTCGCCAAAGGGGAAGAAAGCGTCAGAACCCAGCGCAACGTCAGTGTTCTTTGCAAGCCATGCCTTCTTTTCCTCACGGGTGAACACCTCGGGCTTTACCTTAAAGATAGTCTGCCATGTGCCCTCAGCCAAAACGTCCTCGTACTCATCGCCGATATAAACGTCGATAGCGTTGTCACGGTCAGCTCTGCGGATATCGTCCTTGAACTGCAAGCCCATTACCTGCGGAGACTGTCTCAGCCACCAGTTGTCAGCTTTCTGACCTGCAAGGCGTGTGCAGTGTATTCTCGACTGCTGACCTGCGCCGATGCCGATAGCCTGACCGTCCTTGACGTAGCAGACGGAGTTGGACTGAGTGTATTTCAGAGTGATGAGCGAGATAAGCAGATCCATTTTCTTGTCATCGGGAATATCCTTGTTCTCAGTGACAACGTTGCTCAGCATATCGTTGTCGATAAGCAGTTCCTGTCTGCCCTGCTCAAAGGTCACGCCGTATACCTGCTTGCGCTCGGTAGGGTTCGGAGTGTAAGCTTCGTCTATCTGAATGATGTTGTAAGTGCCCTTGCGCTTGGACTTTAATATTTCCAGAGCCTCGTCAGTGTATCCGGGAGCGATAACGCCGTCGGAAACTTCACGCTGGATCATCTTAGCGGTGGGAACGTCACAGACATCGGAAAGTGCGATAAAGTCGCCGTAGCTGGACATTCTGTCAGCACCTCTTGCTCTTGCGTATGCGCAGGCGAGGGGCGAGAGTTCTTCAAGATCGTCCACCCAGTAGATCTTTTTCAGCGTATCTGAAAGGGGCTTGCCGACAGCCGCACCTGCGGGGGAAACGTGCTTAAAGGAAGTAGCCGCAGGCAGACCTGTGATCTTCTTCAATTCACGCACAAGCTGCCAGCCGTTGAAAGCGTCAAGCAGGTTGATGTAACCGGGCTTGCCGTTGAGAACGGTGATAGGCAGGTCGCTTCCGTCCTCCATGAAAACTCTTGACGGCTTCTGATTAGGGTTACAGCCGTATTTCAGTAACATTTCATTTGCCATTTTTTATTCCTCCTGTATCAGACCTTCTCAAACTTATTAACGATCTTTGTCTGCTCCTTGCCTGTCTCGATGTCGATGAAGCGCACGAACAGAGATACCTTATTGTCGGCGTTGAGAGATTCCCACAGTCCCTTGGTGAACTCCTCGATGTCGTTAGGGATAGCTACCTTTTTCGGTTCGCCCTCAAAGCTGGGGAGCGGTGAGCCGTCGCCCATGTAAGTGTGGATAAAATGACCGTAGCCTGCGATCGGGTTCGCATATGCGAATGTGAAACGCTCGCAGCTGTCGGGGTTGCCGTCTGCGGATTTCAAGATCGACAGAGCGTAGTTATACTGACCGTCACCAACGTGCATGATGCCCGATATTCTCGGGGTGAAGTTGGGAGCGTCGTCCTCGTACTCTCTTGTGCGCAGGCTCTGCTCGAAAGTCTGCTGTTTGTCCATAAGTTCGTAGATAGTGTCGGTCTGGTCGCCGTTTGTGACGATCGTCTTGTTGCCCAGCTTTCTGACGGGTGCATAGATGATGAGGTGCGGATCGGAAAGCTTGCTGGGGTCGGCGGCTTCGGTGCGTATGCCGTCCTCAGTCTCGGTGAACACACGGTTGCGGCTGTTCTCGCTTCTGCCCATGATGAAGTAAGCCGTTACAGCGCTCTTGCCGTCAGCAGACTTGCCGATAACGATACCTCTGCCGGGGTAACTGTTGCTTTTGAGTTCCTCATAAATGTCAAGAGTTTTCATAGGTATTACCTCCTATTTATTAAATGTTTTTTCTCCCGATAGGAAGAAAGGATTTGCAGATCTATTTTTCCTTTTTAAAAGCGATAAAATTTATTACAGCATTCCAAAGCCCCACCAATGCAAACACTCCGCCCACAAGCCTGAACATAAAAGGAGATGTACTCAGCTTGTCAACATAGACTGTGTTGTGGTCATCGGGGTCATAGTGAACGGTAACGCTCTCGCCCTCATCTAAGTATTTGCTTGATGTTCTTGAGTATGAATGCTTCTCACCGTTGATAATGTACTCGATCTCAATGCGGTAGCTTTTATCTTCTCCGCTGCCTATCTGTGAGACTGAGGTAACAGTTCCACTGACAGTTTCAGTACAGCTGCTTTTCGTACCATTGGTCTTATCTGCCCAAAACAGCGCAAAGAACAAGCCGACTGCCATAATGATAAGCCCAAACACCACACGCCGTATAGCATATTTTTTCTCAGTCATGCCCTTATCTTTTAAAGATCAACGTAAGCCCTGCCGTCCCTGACGGTTATCCTGTCCTCGCAGAACAGTGCCACCGACTTCGGCAGTATCTTCCACTCAACGTTCTCCATTATGCGGCGCTGGAGCGTTTCGGGAGTGTCATCGTTTTTCACTTCAACAGTGTCCTGCATGATTATCGGACCGCCGTCACATTCGGGAGTGACGAAATGCACCGTTGCGCCCGAGACTTTCACACCCTTTTCGAGCGCCGCTTGGTGAACGTGCAGACCGTAAAAACCCTTTCCGCAGAAGCTGGGGATAAGCGCAGGGTGAATGTTCATCATCTTGTAGGGGAACGCTTCAAACGCCTGCTCGTCAAGTATAGTCATAAAGCCTGCATACACAACAAGATCTGCTTTTTCCTCAATGAGCGCATCGGTGACAGCTCTTGTGTAGGAAGCAATGTCGGCGTATTCCTTTCGTGGGATAACACGGCTCTTTATGCCTGCGTTTGCCGCCCTTTCAAGAGCGTAGACCCCCTCTTTTGAGGAGATGACGCAGGTTATCCGCCCCTGAGTTATGATGCCGCTGTTCTGTGCATCAATGAGCGCCTGCAAATTCGTTCCGCCGCCCGAAACGAGCACGCAAATATTCTTCATTGGTATCACCCTTTGCTTTTTCCGTATTTCCTCGGAAATCATGTCAAGATTTTTCTTCTTCTCAAAAAATGCAGTCGTGAGCGTCTGATATTCTTCCTCTGTGCAGGCTGCCCTGACAGACGGCTCAAAGCGCTTTGTGGCTTCAAAACACTCACATATCTTGCCGCAGGGATAAACGGCACATTCTCCGCAGGAGGACAATCCACGTTCGGTCACGCAGCTGACTATCCCGTATCTGCACCAATTAGTGTCCATGCAGCCCACGCATGATATCTCAGAAGCTGAGACTACCTTGTCTCTGTAACCTGCCCTGTACCACAGTTCAGCCGTTTGTTCCAGTTCTGCTTCGCTTTTCGGCAGATGCCTTGGACAGACCGAACAATCGTTTCCGCAGGCAGCTATGATCTTTTTCATTGCGATAGTATCAAATGCCCTCACAGACAGCCGTGCCGTCTGCCATGAGCTTAACGTGTATCCTGTGTCCTGCAAAATAATCGGGTTCACAGCACAGTTCTAAGTACACATAATCAGGCTTGTCGAGCGACTTTTGGAACTCCACCGTGATGTCAACAGGATAAAAGCTTGCTGAAAACTCCTCATCAGTGACTTCAACTTCTTCATCAGCCCCCTGACTTTCCCAGTCGCCCGCAAGCTCTGCCATGCCGCCTTTTATCATTGAACGTGCGACTTCGGGACGTGACTTTTCCGCAAGTTCCATTATTTTAAGAGCCGCAGTCACTGTCCTTTCGGGCAGACCCTCGGGAATATCAAAGCCGTCCATTATCTGCTCGTATTCGTCAAGAGTTATCTCATCGTTCTCATATCTGCGGCGGGGTCCTTCGGCTAATTCATCAAACAGCCTGTCACTCTCCTCGCCCAGCAGTTTTCTTTCAACATATATGGCAAAACGGACTTCCCTGCCCCACAGCGGAACACGCTCGTCAGTCTCGTAAAAGCCCATGCTCATGTCCCTGAAATCAGCAGAAGTCATAAACTCAGCGCCCCTTTTTATCAGCAGATGATAACGCCCTCGTCACTGTCGGTCAGTTCGCCCAGAACGTAAGCAGTTTCGCCTGCGGCTGTCAGAACTTCGATAGCCTTGTCAGCATCGTTCTTGTCAACAACAACAGTCATGCCGACACCCATGTTGAAGGTGTTGAACATATCTCTCTCGGGAATCTTGCCCGTTTCCTGAATAATGTTGAAGATAGGCAGAACACGAACTGCACTGCGCTCGATCTTTGCAGAAAGACCCTTGGGCAGTGACCTCGGGATATTCTCGTAGAAACCGCCGCCTGTGATGTGAGAAATGCTCTTGACGGTAACGCTGTCGATAAGGCTCATTATAGCCTTTACGTAAATTCTTGTCGGAGTGAGAAGAACGCTTCCCAGAGGTGCGCCTAAGTCGGAATTGTGTCTTGCAAGGTTCTGCTCGTTGACGGTGAACACCTTTCTTACCAGCGAGAAACCGTTGGAGTGAACGCCGCTGGAAGCGATAGCGATCATAACATCGCCTGCTTTCTGAGTGTCAGGCTTCAACAGCTTGTCCTTGTCGACAATACCCACAGAGAAACCTGCAAGATCGTACTCGTCCTCGGGCATAAGACCGGGATGCTCGGCAGTCTCGCCGCCGATAAGTGCGCAGCCTGCCTGAACACAGCCCTCAGCCACGCCCGAAACTATCTCGGCGATCTTCTCGGGGATATTCTTTCCGCAGGCGATGTAGTCAAGAAAAAACTGGGGCTTTGCGCCGCAGCAGATTATGTCATTCACGCACATTGCAACGCAGTCGATGCCGACAGTATCGTGCTTGTCCATGAGGAATGCAAGCTTTATCTTTGTGCCCACGCCGTCAGTTCCCGAAACGAGAACAGGCTTGTTGATGCCCGTCATATCCAGCTCGAACAGACCGCCGAAGCCGCCGATACCGCCGATAGCGCCTGCGGTCATCGTTCTTGCGACATACTGCTTCATCAGTTCTACCGATCTGTAACCTGCGGTAACGTCAACGCCTGCTTCCTTGTAGCTTTCAGAAAAACTTTTCATTATTATTATTTCCTTTCGTTAAAAACAAAAGGTCGGGGTAAAAGGTATTCTCCAATGCTCCGACCTTTTGAAATACTTGAAACTCGTCTTATATATAAGTATATTACATACCCAGACGCTTCATGATCTCCTGATAAGCCTCTTCAACGCCGCCGAGATCTCTGCGGAATCTGTCCTTGTCCAGCTTCTCGTGAGTCGTGCTGTCCCAGAAGCGGCAGGTGTCGGGGCTGATCTCGTCAGCAAGGATTATCTGACCGTCAGCAGTCTTGCCGAACTCGATCTTGAAGTCGATGAGGTCGATGTTAAGACCCTTGAAGAACTTCACCATGAACTCGTTTACCTTGAAAGCATACTTAGCGATAGTGTCAAGTTCTTCCTTGGTGCAGAGACCCAATGCAAGTGCGTAGTAATCGTTGATGAACGGGTCGCCCAGATCATCGTTCTTGTAGCTGTACTCAAGGATAGGACAGAGCAGCTGCTTGCCCTCCTCAACGCCCATTCTCTTGGAGAAAGAGCCTGCTGCAACGTTTCTGATGATAACTTCCAGCGGAACGATAGAAACTTTCTTTACGACAGTCTCTCTGTCGCTTATCTCCTCAACAAGGTGAGTGGGAACGCCCTCTTTTTCGAGCATCTTGAACATGAAGTTGGTCATCTTGTTGTTGATAACGCCCTTGCCTGCGATAGTGCCTTTCTTGATGCCGTTGAATGCGGTCGCATCGTCCTTGTAGTCAACGATAACGAGGTTAGGGTCGTTAGTTGCGTATACCTTCTTAGCCTTGCCTTCGTAGAGCTGTTCACCCTTGATAACGTCTGCCATTTTTGATTCCTCCTAAAATATTTATCAGTAACTCAATATGTACTCCGCAGCTTTCTGCGGTCGGTCTGCTATATAGTCTGCCCCTGCTTCAAGAGCCTCTTCCCTGCTGCCGTAGCCCCAAAGGGCATACATACACGGAAGTCCATGAGCCTTTGCGCCGATAACGTCCTGCCGTCTGTCGCCTATCATCAGCACTTCCGACTTGTCCGTTATGTGAAGTTCTTCAAGAACATAAGCTATCACCTTGTCCTTGCGGTCACGCCTGCCCTCTAAATCGCCGCCGCCTGTCACCTCAAAGTACTGCGACAGTCCGAACTTGTCAAGTATACGCACAGCGAACACCTCGGGCTTGCTTGTAGCAACAGCCATTCGCAAGCCTGCGCTTTTAAGCGTTTCGAGCATTTCACGAACGCCGTCATAAACGCTGTTCTCGAACAGCCCGACAGTTGAATATCTCTCACGGTAAAGCTTCACTGCCTGCGCCGTCTTTTGCGCATCGTGACCGCAAAGTTCACCGAAGCTGTCATGCAGCGGCGGTCCGACAAAGCGTTTCATGTCATCGGGCTTTTCAAGACCCAAAGTCTTTATTGCGTGTTCAAAGCAGTTTAGTATCCCCTCGGCGGAGTCTGTGAGCGTTCCGTCAAGGTCAAAAAGCAGTGTCTTGTATCTCACAGCGCTGCGATCTGCTCTTGAAGAGCCTTGTCCTTAGCCACAACGCCGTCGATCATCTCTTTCTTTGCGGCTTCAAGCTTTTCAGCGAGAGCATCATCGGAAAGTGCGAGCATCTCTATCGCTAAAACTGCGGCATTCTTTGCGCCGTTCACCGCAACAGTTGCAACGGGTATGCCCGAGGGCATCTGAACAGTTGCAAGAAGTGCGTCAAGTCCCTCGAATGTGGACTTTATCGGTATGCCGATAACGGGGAGCGTTGTATTTCCGGCGATAACGCCTGCAAGATGTGCCGCCATGCCTGCCGCACAGATGATAACGCCGAAGCCGTTTGCCTTTGCGTTCTTTGCGAAGTCGGCTGCAAGTTCGGGCGTTCTGTGAGCGCTCATAACTCTGCACTCAAAGGGCACGCCGTTTTTTTTCAGTTCGGCAAGAGCGTTTTTGACAACGGGGAAATCGCTGTCGCTGCCCATGATAACTGCGACCTTTTTCATATCCTTAAATACCTCCTAATAAAAAAACAGCAGCTAAGTTTCAAAGGGTCAGACTGCTGTTTCGGGTGCTTCATAAGTGTACAAAAAGCAAAGGGTACTGCCGTTATCTGCGGCAAACACCCCGAAAGAGAATGTTGTACGGGTTCTATCGTTAAGAAGCATATCAAAGACCTCTTTTTGCTCATAGTACGATATTATTATATAATATTTCCCCGCAAATTTCAATAGGATAAAGCACAGAATTTGTTACGAATTTGTTAATTCTCTATTTATTCCCTGATAAAAACGGCTACAAGATCGAAAATACTCCCCTCCTGCGCAGTCGGGAACGCTCCTGCGGTCACACATAGCAGCGGCTAACTCTTCTTTTTGCAAAGCCGAAAATTCTTCAAGACCATCTGTGCTGAAATCTCTCGGCAGATCGAAATAAAAAAATTTTCTTGAACTGTACATAATTTTACTCTCCTTTAAATCTTTGGTATATACATTTATTTATGCCCCAAATAAATTCTTTCATACAAGAGCAAAAATCAAAAATTTTCTTGCTAATTTTCGCAAAATATATTGACAAAAATAAAAACCGGTGTTAAAATGAATAATGTATGTTTTAATCTTTATCCGACTGACATAACAGATCAAGAAATAACGGATCGGATTCCGAATTTCCACGGGGGTCTTATGGAAGGACTATACGAAAAGAAAACGATAGACAGGCTGCTCGATAAATACGGGTTCAGCTTCTCAAAAAAGCTCGGACAGAACTTTCTGATAAATCCGACTGTCTGCCCGAAGATCGCAGAACTGGGCAACGCAAAAAAAGGGTTCGGCATCATCGAAGTCGGCACAGGCTTTGGTGTGCTGACCCACGAACTTGCAAAGCGTGCCGACAAGGTGTGCGCCGTTGAACTTGACGAACGCCTGCTGCCCGTGCTTGCCGAAACTCTCTCAGAGCATGAAAATGTGAAAATATTCAACAACGATATTCTGAAAATTGACCTGCATGAACTCATCGCAGATGAGTTTGACGGCATGGAAGTGGCAGTCTGCGCAAATCTGCCTTACTATATCACTTCTCCCGTCGTCATGCGGCTTCTGGAAGAACGTCTGCCGATACGCTCGGTGACGGTCATGGTGCAGAAAGAAGCAGGTGTGCGGCTGTGCGCTCCCCTTGCCACAAGGGACTGCGGAGCGGTGACTTTTGCGGTGAGATATTTCTCCGAGCCGAAACAGCTTTTCAACGTGTCAAGGGGCAGTTTCTACCCCTCGCCAAACGTTGACAGCTGTGTGATAAGGTTCGACATACGTGAGGACACTCCCGAATGTGTGACGGACGAAAAGTTCTTCTTCACAGTTGTGCGTGCCGCCTTTACCCAGCGCAGGAAAACGCTCTGCAATTCCGTTTCGGCAACGCTTGGGCTTGACAAGGCGCTCGTCACGAAAGCCGCCGAGGACGCAGGACTTGCGCCGACAGTCCGTCCCGAAGCGCTGACGCTCGAACAAATGGCGGCTTTTGCTTCATCGCTTAAAAGCGTCAGCAGCATATAAGAACGTGTCTTGTGAATACAGGTTCTGAGAACGGCTGTAAAGCGGCATTTTTCCACGACTGCGAGCGACAATTTTTTTGAATATACAGTGTTATAATGTCTTTACCGATTTTTTGCAAAAGGAAGTGTAAAGACATGAACAAGCTGAAAGAAAAGATCATGCCTGCCGAGACCGAGGACATTCTGCGGCGGCAGCAGCTCAACAAAGGACGCTCATACCTGATGCGGTTTTCGCTGACGGCTTTTGCGGCGTTCCTCGCAGGCTTCGGGAAGATGATAGGTTTTCCGTCATACATGAGCGCTGCGGTAGCTGCCGTTTCGGGTCAGTTCGCAGGTGCGGCACTGCTCGGAGCGGCTGTTTCGGCGGCGATACAGGGCAGTCTTGCGGCGCAGGCGGTGCAGCTGGGAGCGATATTCATCTTTGCTGCAATGAGCGTATTTTTTCCTCACTGGTCAAAAAACGGCGACCCTGTGCGGCTGTCGCTCACGGCTGCAGCGGTCTGCCTTCTGCTGAGCGTCCTCGTCAGCACAGTCGACCGTGTGAGTTTCACTGTCTCAATGAGAATGATAAGTTCGCTCATGTGCGGCTGCATAGTCTATGCGGCGGCGTATGTCGGACAGCGTTCCTCGCAGGGTCAGCCGCTGAGAGTGCAGGGACTGACGGCTGTTTATCTCTCGATGATATACATAGTGACAGTCTGCACTCTTTGTTCGGTAAGTCTCGGACCTTTCAACCTCGGGCGTGTGTTCGCCTGTGCAGTTATCCCTGCTGCCGCAAAAAAGCGCAGGGCGGCAGGCGGTGCGGTCATGGGTGCGCTGACTGCTGTTTCGGTGACGATGTGTTCAGCTTCGCTTGCGGTAAACACGATGCTCCTTGCTGCGGCAGGGCTTATAAGTTCGGCATTCGTGGAACTGGGGCGGCTCGCTTCGGGGCTTGCGTTCATGCTTTCGGCTTCGGCGGCGCTCGCTACCGCAGGACTTAATGCCGATACCTTTAATATGCTTGCGGACATAATCGCAGGAACTGCTATCTTTGCAGCAATGCCTTCAAGGTTTTCTTCAAAGATAGCTTCACGGTTCATGATACTTGGTTCTGCTGCCGACAGCGCAGGACAGACCGCTTCTTCACGGCTGACTTTTGCGGCTATGACTATCTCGGACATTCGGCAAAAGCTTGCGCTCATCTCGGAAACGGTGGAGAACCGTGCCGAAACGCCCTCGCTGTCCGAAAGGGTCATGGCGGAACTTTGCAGTGGCTGCCGACTTTATGACGAATGCAGAAAAAACGGCTGTGCGCTCAGGCTTTCCCGCTCGGTGGAGCATTCTCCCGATGAGCCTGTGACAGCAGGCTGCATACGTTCGCTTAGTCTGACAAAGATCATCTCCGACTGCCGCCGTGAACAGCTTGCTGACCGTGCGGAAGCTATGCGCATGAAAGAGATGCGCCTTATGCTGCGTGAACAGCTGGAAGCTATGAGCGACATTCTCAATGATCTTTCGTGCAGGCTTTCAAGGCGGCGTGAGACTGATGCAAAACTCAGTTCGGCGGCAAGGTCTTACTTTGAGCGGCAGGGATTTCGTGGAGTAAGAGCCTGCGTCTACACCGATGAATGCGGCAGCAGACACGCCGAAGTTTATCTGACGGGCGAGTTTGCAGGCGAGGCACTCACACTTACGGCAGGGCTTTGCAGAACGCTTGAATGCGACCTTGAACTCCCCGGGATAACCACGGCGAGCAGCATCACGAAGCTGGAATTTGACGAGATACCGCCGTTTTCCGCCGACCTCGGAAGTTACTCGGCGCTTGGGACAAGCTCTGGCTGTTCGGGCGACACGATGATGACAGCAGGCGCTTCGGCAGGCGAGAAGTATGTGCTTCTGTCTGACGGAATGGGCACGGGCAAGCGTGCAAGGCTCGATTCGGAACTGACGGTAAACCTTGCCGAAAGACTGCTGAGATCGGGGCTTACCATGCGGACGGCTCAGAAAGTCATTGATTCGGTGATGCAGGTCAAGGAGTGGGACGAAAGCTTTGCAACGCTCGATTTCCTGCGGCTCGACCTGTTCTCGGGACGTGCGGAATTCCTGAAGTCGGGAGCTGCGCCTGCGTGGCTTTGCAGGGACGGCAGTGCCGTGAGGATAGAATGCACATCTTTCCCGACAGGCATTCTCAGAGGCTGTGAGCCTGACATCTATTCCTGCAAACTGTTTGACGGCGACCTTGTGCTTCTTGCTTCGGACGGTGCGAGCGAACAGGCGTTAAGCGAGACTGCGGCGCTTGCATACGAATTTCCCGAACTTACCGCAAATGAACTTGCTCTCAGAGCAGGTTCGGCGTGCATGAAAAATGCCGAGGGACGCATGGACGATGTGACTATCGCAGTGGTGAAGATAACTGCTAATACAGGCAGATGACCCGGCTTTTCGGCATTTACATTTTTCTGTACGAAAAAAAGTACCTGATTTGACGTTTTAAAAGAAAAAAACGTCAATTACAGCTTAAATACCAAAAAACAATTATGCAAAATATACAAATCAAAATACTAAAATATGTAAGAAAATGAAAAGTATCACCAAAACTATTGCTTTTTTGTTCAAAATGGTTTAAAATAATATTATAACTTACAGCTATGCCCTCATTCATATGAGGGGGTGTGAGTTGAAATATTTGATAATAACTTATCATCTATATAAGGAGGACTGATTATGGCGATCAAAGTGCCCGAAGAATACGAATTACCACTATACTATTTCCACGAAGGCTCAAACTTCAAAGCATACGAATTTTTCGGCTGCCACCCTGCGGAGCGTGACGGTGTTAAGGGTCATGTGTTCAGAGTATGGGCGCAGAAAGCTAAGAGTGTTTCGCTGGTCGGCGATTTCAACAACTGGGATGTTGATGCAGACCCTATGGAACAGCTGGAAACAACAGGCGTGTGGGAGACATTCGTAACAGGTCTTGATACCTTTGCCGCTTATAAATTCGCAGTAAAGGGCTGTGACGGCAAGACACGAATGAAAGCTGACCCCTACGGCACTCATATGGGAGTTACTCCCGAGACTGAATCGAAGGTATTCGATATTTCGGGATACAAATGGGGCGACAAGAAATACATGGACAAAAAGGCTAAGGGCAGTGTTTACGACAGTCCTATGAATATCTATGAAGTTCATCTGAACTCATGGAAAGCCTGCACCACGGGAAAATATTACAGCTATCAGGGCTTTGCAAAGGAGATAATCCCCTATTTGCAGGAAATGGCTTATACTCACATCGAGTTCATGCCGCTCGCAGAGTTCCCGTTTGACGGTTCATGGGGCTATCAGGGCATAGGCTACTACGCTCCGACTTCACGTTTCGGCACTCCTCACGACTTTATGGAAATGGTGGATATGTTCCACAAGGCGGACATCGCAGTTATCCTTGACTGGGTTCCTGCACACTTCCCAAGAGACGAAGCAGGACTGTTCGAGTTTGACGGCTCGCCCTCTTATGAATACTCCGACCCGAAAAAACGTGACCATTACGCATGGGGAACAAGAGTTTTCGACTACGGCAGAGCCGAGGTGCGCAGTTTCCTTATCTCAAATGCTATGTACTGGCTGGAACAGTACCACATAGACGGACTGAGAGTTGACGCTGTGGCTTCGATGCTTTATCTTGACTATGACAGGCGTGACGGCGAATGGACTCCCAACGAGTTCGGCGGACATGAAAATCTTGAAGCTATCGAATTCTTCCACAAGCTGAATGAGACTGTTTTCAAGGAGTTCCCGCAGGCGCTCATGATAGCCGAGGAATCGACCGCATGGCCAATGGTCACAAAACCCGTTTCTGACGGCGGACTGGGCTTCAACTTCAAGTGGAACATGGGCTGGATGAACGATATGCTCAAATATATGCAGATGGATCCTATCCACCGTGCGTTCCACCACGATATGCTGACGTTCTCGTTCTTCTATGCGTTCTCGGAGAACTTTATCCTGCCTATCTCGCACGATGAAGTAGTTCACGGAAAAGCATCGCTCGTCAACAAGATGTATGGTGCTGACGTTGATATGAAGTTCGCACAGGCAAGGCTGTTCATGGCATACATGACCGCTCACCCCGGAAAGAAACTGCTGTTCATGGGCAGTGAGTTTGCTCAGTTCAAGGAGTGGGACTATGAAAATGGTCTTGAATGGTTCATGGTCGATGAATTCGAGCAGCACAGGAACTATCTCAAATACATAAAGAGGCTCAACAACTTCTACAAGGACACTCCTGCACTGTGGCAGAGAGATTTCTCGTGGGAGGGATTCTCATGGATCTCCAACGATGATTACAGGCAGAGCATCATCATCTTCCGCCGCTTCGACAAGGACGGCAATGAAGTTATAGTTGTGTGCAACTTTGTTCCTGTTGCAAGAACAAGCTATTGTTTCGGAGTGCCTTACGCAGGCGAGTACACCGAGGTGCTTAACTGCACATCGCTTGACGGCGCTCCCATAACGAACGGCACTGTTCATTCAAAGGAAGTGGCTATGCACGGGCTGGATCACAGCATCTGCATCGACATACCTGCTTACGGCTGTCTGTACTTCACTATAAAGAAAGACAAGCCAAAAAAGACCGCTTCAAAGAAAAAGTCTGAAAAGGCTGAAAATGCCGAAACGGAAGTAAACGTTTCCGAAACACCGAAAAAGCGCGGCAGGAAGCCCAAGGCTGAGACTGCCGAAAAAACAGGGCAAGACGCTCCGAAAAAAAGAGGCAGAAAGCCTAAAACAGAAAAGTAAGCTTTCAACAGCCTGAGCTGAAATAGGACAAACGGCTCAGACTTTGAATAGAGAATAAAAAATGGTGGGTGAATTAATCATGTTCAACAAAAAAGAATGCGTCGCAATGCTGCTTGCAGGCG
The DNA here is from genome assembly GCA_947169885.1 of uncultured Ruminococcus sp. Lineage (GTDB taxonomy): Bacteria > Bacillota > Clostridia > Oscillospirales > Ruminococcaceae > YE71. The sequence goes on along the minus strand of CAMVRM010000002.1, from coordinate 69,778 downwards.
GACAGGGCAGCAGACTTTATGCGCTGACTCAGACCGTCGCTAAACCCGCAGTTCCCTTTGGCGCAAAGTATCGTATCATCGACTTCCCTCTCTCGAACTGCATCAATTCAGGTATCGACACAGTGGGAGTTCTCACGCAGTATCAGCCGCTGGTACTTAATGAGTACATCGGAAACGGTCAGCCGTGGGACTTAGACAGACTTCACGGCGGTGTTCACGTTCTGTCGCCTTACGAAAAGGCAAGCGGCAAGGACTGGTACTCAGGCACTGCAAACGCTATCTATCAGAATATCCCGTTCATCGAGAGATATGATCCCGAATATGTTGTTGTCCTCTCAGGCGACCACATCTACAAAATGGATTACAACAAGATGCTTGACTTCCACAAGGCGAAAAACGCCGCCGCAACTATCGCAGTTCTTGACGTTCCCAAGGAAGAAGCAAGCAGATTCGGCATCATGATAACCGATGACGAGGACAACATCATCGACTTTGAGGAAAAGCCAAAGAACCCCCGTTCCACGCTCGCTTCAATGGGTATATACATCTTCGACTGGAAGAAGCTGAAAAAATACCTTATCGCAAACGAGGAGGACGAGAACGCTTCCAAGGACTTCGGCAAGAACATCATTCCCGACATGAGAGAAGCAGGAGAAAAGCTGGTGGCTTACCGCTTTGACGGCTACTGGAAAGACGTTGGAACGATAGACTCGCTGTGGGAAGCTAACATGGATCTTATAAATCCCAATATCCCTATCGACCTTTATGACCCTGCATGGAAGATCTATTCGAGAAACCCCATTCTTCCTCCGCAGTCTATCGGTCACAATGCTCAGATACAGAACTCTATGGTAACAGAGGGCTGCTTCATCGACGGCTCTGTTGAGTTCTCGATAATCTCCGAGGGCGTTATCATCGAGGAAGGCGCTGTTATCTATGACTCGATACTCATGCCGGGCGCACACATCAAGAAGGGCGCTAAGGTCGAGTATGCTATCGTGGGTGAGGATTCCGTTATCGGCGAGAACGCACAGATAGGCGCTCGTCCCGAGACTATCGAGGACAAGGACACCTGGGGCGTTGCAGTAGTCGGCAACAAGCTGAACATCTCCGACAATGCGAACGTAGTGCCCAAGGCTATCATCTACGAGGATATGTAAAGGAAAGGGGTTACAAAAGCCATGAGTGTAAATATGGGTAATGTTCTCGGTCTTATCTTCGCTAATATGCACGACATGACCGTAGGCGAACTTACTAAAAACAGAACGATGGGCTCTGTTCTCTTCGGAGGCAGATACCGTCTTATCGACTTCCCGCTGTCTAACATGGTAAACAGCGGAATAAACGCAGTAGGCGTTATCACCAAGGACAACTACCAGTCTCTGCTCGACCACTTAGGTTCTGCAAGAGAGTGGGACTTAGCAAGAAAGAAAGGCGGTCTTTACATACTGCCTCCTTTCGGCAACGCTAATGCTGCACTTTACACAGGACGCATCGAGGCGCTCAACGGCGCTATGAGCCTTATCAAGCACAGTCTCTGCGACTATGTTGTTATGAGCGACTGCGATGTTGTCACGAACATCGACTACCGTCCTATCGTTGAGTCACACATCGAGAGCGGCGCTGACATCACTGTTGTGGCTCACACGGGTCAGTACTCCAACGAGGAGATAAAAATGTCGACCGTTGTCAACACAGGCGATGACGGCAGAGTAAAGAGCGTACTCATACGCCCCGACCTCAGCGGCACCTGCACCTGCTCGCTCAATGTGTTCGTCATGAAGAAGGATTTCCTCATCGACCTTATCAACGATTCCATTTCAAGAGGTCATGTGAGCTTCGAGACCGATGTGCTTCAGTCAAAGTGCAATGAACTGAAAATACAGGCTTACGAATACGATAACTATTTCTCAAAGATCACAAGCATCGGCAGTTACTTCAAGGCAAACATGGATCTGCTCGATCCTGCAAATGCCGCAAAGCTTTATCTGCCAAAGCGTGCGATCTATACCAAAGTTTCCGACAACGCTCCCGCTAAGTACGATCTCAACTGCCACGTTGTCAACTCGCTTATCGCAGACGGCTGCATAATCGAGGGCGAAGTTGAGAACTCGGTCATCTTCCGTGGAGTAAGAGTCGGCAAGAACGCAAAGGTAAAGAACTGCATACTCATGCAGGGCACAGTCGTTGCTGACGGCGCTGAGTGCAATTACCTTATCACCGATAAGAACGTCAATATCGGTAAGAACCGCATACTCACAAGCTCACCCTCCTACCCGATGTATGTCGGAAAGGGTGCCAGCCTGTAAGTCTTATCAAGGTCAGCGGCAGGTGAGGAACGCTTGCCTGCCCTGCCAAATATCCTCTTATGAAAGAAGGTCAGACAATGAACATACTTTACACAGCAAGCGAGGCTCTGCCCTTTATCGCTTCGGGCGGACTGGCTGACGTTGCAGGCTCTCTGCCGAGGGCTATCAACGCCGAGGGACACGATTGCAGAGTTGTCATTCCATATTACAGTCAGATCAAGCAGGAGCTGAAAGATCAGTGTACCTACGTTACCAACTTCACCGTACCCGTTGCATGGAGAAACCAGTACTGCGGCGTTTTCACGGCAGTCGTGAACGGTGTGACCTACTACCTGCTGGACAACGAATACTACTTCGCAAGAAACGGGCTTTACGGCTTCTATGACGATGCCGAGAGATACATCTTCTTCTCCCGTGCAGTTCTGGAACTGCTGAGATACATCGACTTTAAGCCGAACGTTATCAACGCAAACGACTGGCAGACTGCGTTAGTTCCCGTTTACTACGACATCTTCTACCGCTATCAGGGCGGCTACGAGGATATTAAGACAGTTTTCACTATCCACAATATCCAGTATCAGGGGCGCTACGGTCTTGAAATAATCAACGACCTCATGGGCATACCCCTCTATCACACCGACCTGCTCGAATACGACGGCGATGTGAACTTCATGAAAGCAGCTATCGAATGTGCCGACAAGATCACAACAGTTTCACCCAGCTACGCATGGGAGATACTCGACCCGTGGTACAGCTACGGACTTGACAGGATACTCGTCAAGAAGCAGTACAAGCTGTGCGGTTTCCTGAACGGCATAGATCAGGACGTTTACAACCCCGAGACAGACCCCAACATTCCCGTTCACTACTCGTTCAGCAACCGCGGCGGCAAGAAGATCTGCAAGGAAAAGCTTCTTGAAGAATTCGGGCTTGCGCAGGGTGACGAGCCTATCATCGGCATCGTTACAAGATTCGTGAGCCACAAGGGTCTTGACCTTGTTAAGTACGTCTTTGAAGATATGGTAAGACTTGGCTGCAAGTTCACCATTTTAGGCTCGGGCGAGAAGATCTATGAGGACTTCTTCCGTGAGATGCAGTACCGCTATCCCGACAGAGTTGGCGTGACGATAGGCTTTGTTCCGCCGCTGTCCAAGCGCATTTATGCAGGTGCTGATATGTTCCTCATGCCGTCTCAGAGCGAACCCTGCGGTCTGGCACAGATGATCTCGCTGAGATACGGCACTATCCCCATAGTCCGTGAAACAGGCGGTCTGCGTGATTCTATCAAGGACGCAGGCGGCGAGAACGGCAACGGCTTCACATTCAAGACCTACAACGCTCATGATATGCTTGATGCTGTCACCCGTGCAAGAGTTGCATACGATGACAAGTCACGCTGGAGCGCACTGGTCGGTCACGCAATGCGTGAAGATTTCAGCTGGAAACGTTCGGCAGAACTCTACATCGGACTTTACTCTGATATCCACTAAACACACTGTTCCCTCGGGTCTGCGGCTCGGGGGAACTTTTTTTAGATAAGAGATAAGAGATAAGAGATAATAAATAAGAAATAAGAAATAAGAAATAATGTGCGCCCCTACATAGCGTATAAAAATACGCCGTCATAAGAATCATACGCCTGACCTATACGCCAAAAACCACGTATTTACGCCCTTTATACGCCTATACGCCGTAAACAGATATGAGATAATAAAACAGATAAGAGATAAGAAATAAGAGATAAGAGATAAGAATTTATATAAATATTTTAAATCGTTCGTTATTTTGACGGGGGCATTTTCATATATATCCGCTTTTTTCGGCTTTATCGGTTCAAAATATATCGGTATTAACTTCAAATAGGTCTAATTTACTGTTTTTGATATAAAACAGCTGAAAAGTGTGAATATTTATATGTTTAAAATTCATGTAAATTGCCTATTTACTTTTTCCTTTTTTGAGTATGATATTACTTGAAAGAGAGGCGATGATATGTCGATATTTAATTTGGTAAAAGAACTTGCGGACGTGCCTGCCGCCGCCCAGCTACCAATAATATGCTGACCGTCAAAAACGGCGTATAGGCGTATAAGTGGCGTAAATACGTGGTTTTTTGCGTATAAGTCAGGCGTATGGGCGCAAAAACGGCGTGTAAAAATACGCCTTTACAGAACTTTATCTCTTATCTCTTATCTCTTATCTCTTATTTCTTATCTCTTATTTCTTATTTATTATCTCTGACTGTGCCTTGACAAATCGGTTTTGGTGTGGTATAATAACTTGATAGAATACTGTATTGAAAGATATTTATGCAATAGCAACAAAAACACATAAGCCTTACTGCTTATTTTTTATAATCACAGCAATTGATCCTGAAAAATAAAACTTTAAGGAAAGTTGATAAATGGCAAATAGAAAAAATGGAAAATCTCCCGAAAAGCTTTATGCGGAAATGTACGATAAACAGCTTCGGGAATTTGAAAATATGGATAAGGATCATTCTCCGATTGACGACACCCTGCACTTTTATTCTCAGGAAGAAGTTGCGGCACAGGCAAGACAGCAGAACATCCGCAGTCGTACCCGTCAGCAGAATGCGCCCATTGATCCGCTCGATGCCGCAAGAGGCGTGGGTCAGCACCCGGACGCTCAGAACAGAAGACGGCGTGCGGCTGACAGTTCCGCTTCGGAACAATACCGCCGTGAAGCACGAAAGCAGGCTAAGGAACACCGTGGAGGTCAGCCTGTCAAATTTGGCAGCAACAACAGCTTCAACAAGAAAAAAAGCACCGGTGCAAGAGTTGCAGGCGGCATACTCCGCTGGCTGCTCACCGTTATACTTATACTCGTGCTTATCATGCAGGTGATGATACTCAGGTACATAAGCCTTGTGAACACAACAAAAACAGGTCAGCGGCTGGTGACGAACGCTTCCCTTTCCGCAAAAGAAGTCACAAATGTCCTGCTGATCGGCAGTGACACCCGTGACGATGAAGAACTCGGCCGCACCGACTCGATGATACTCCTCTCGATAAACCGCAAGTCGGACGAGATAACCATGACTTCCCTCATGCGTGACAGCTATGTTGAGATCCCCGACCACGGCTGGGACAAGCTCAATGCCGCTTACCGCTACGGCGGTGCGGAACTTCTTATGGACACGATAGAGCATAATTTTGACGTTGCTGTTGACAGATATGTGTACGTAAGTTTCTTTTCGTTCATAAACATTATTGACGCTGTGGGCGGTATAGAACTTGACGTTACCGATGAAGAAGCGCTGGGCATGACCGACCCTATGGCTGAACAGAACAAATATCTCGGCAACCAAAAAGGCACTGACTATCTCACACAGGGCGGTCAGGGTCTGCACCTTAACGGCAATCAGGCGCTTGCATATGCAAGGCTCAGATATGTCGGCAACGCTGATTTTGAGCGCACCGACAGACAGCGCAGAGTTATCTCCACGATCGTTTCAAAGGCGAAAACGCTCAGTCCTCTTAAACTTGACAGCTTTCTCAAAATATCCTGCGGCGAGCTGAACACCAACATGAGCAGGGCTGAACTTTACGTTATGTTCTACAAACTGCTGTTCTCCATGGGCTACGACACGAACGAACTTCGCATTCCGCAGGAGGGCGCATATTTCGCAGGCAGTCATGACGGTCAAAGCACACTTGATCTCAACTTCGATGCCTGTAAGCAGGCTATTTCCGAGACTGTCTACAAAAGATAAACACCACAGCTTTCGCAGGGTATTGGCGGAAGCTGTTATTTCTGAAATGATACTAACAAAGGCGGTGCTTTTTATGTTTATGCCTATCTCAAAACAGGATATGACCGAACGTGGGATCGAACAGTGCGACTTCGTGTATATAATCGGGGACGCTTATGTTGACCACCCAAGCTTCGGAGCGTCTATAATCTCGCATCTGCTGACATACAAGGGCTTTTCGGTCGGCATCATCGCACAGCCCGACTGGAAAGACCCCAAGTCTGTCCTGCGGCTCGGCAAGCCCAGACTTGCGTGGCTCGTTACCGCAGGCAACATCGACAGCATGGTGGCACATTACACCGTTGCGAAAAAGCCACGTTCCGATGACGCTTACTCCGCAGGCGGCAGAAACGGCAAACGTCCCGACAGAGCCGCAACCGTTTACAGCAAGCTTTGCCGTGCGGCTGCGCCCGAACTGCCGATACTTGTCGGCGGTCTTGAAGTGTCGCTCAGACGTTTTGCACATTACGATTACTGGAAAAACGAGGTAATGCCCTCGGTGCTTGTGGACACGGGTGCGGATATTCTCATGTACGGTATGGGCGAACATTCTATTTGTGAGATAGCCGAACGCCTGAACAGCGGCGAACCTGTCGGCAGTATAAGAGATGTTCGTGGGACTTGCTATCTGTGCGACCCGAAAGAAACGCCATACGGTGCTGTTCAGTGTCCCTCGTTCAAGGAAGTCAGCGAGAACAAGGAACTTTATGCGAAAGCCTGCCGTATGCAGTACGACCAGCAGGACGAAGTTTACGGCAAGACGATAATACAGCGTCAGGGAAATAAGATGCTCGTACAGAATCCCCCTGCGCTCTCCCTCACCACCGAGGAACTCGACCTTGTTTACTCGCTTGACTACGAACGTGCTTACCACCCCTGCTATGAAAGTCAGGGCGGCGTTCCCTCGATCGAGGAAGTGCGCTTCTCGCTCACTCACAACCGTGGCTGTTACGGCTTCTGCAACTTCTGCTCTATCGCACTTCATCAGGGCAGGCGTGTCACCGTCCGCAGTGAGGAAAGCGTTATCGAGGAAGCAAAAAAACTCACGCAGATGAAAGACTTCAAGGGCTATATACACGATGTAGGCGGACCTACTGCGAATTTCAGAGGACCTTCCTGCGAAAAACAGCTCAAATACGGTCTGTGCAAGGGAAAGAAATGTCTTGCGCCCGAGCCGTGCAAGAATCTTCACGTTGACCACAAGGAATATCTGCATTTGTTAAGACAGCTCAGGGCACTGCCGAAAGTAAAGAAAGTCTTTATCCGTTCGGGGATACGCTACGACTATCTTATCGAGGACAAGGACGGCGAATTCATGAACGAGCTTATCGCTCACCACATAAGCGGTCAGCTGAAAGTCGCACCCGAGCATTGTTCGGCGGCAGTGCTGGACAAAATGGGCAAGCCGCACATCGAAGCATACAAGCGTTTCCAAAAGCGCTTTTACGAAATAACGGGGCGGCAGGGCAAGGAGCAGTATCTTGTTCCCTACCTCATGTCATCGCACCCGGGGTCAAAGCTGTCAGATGCTGTTGAACTTGCGATGTTCCTTAAAGAGAACCACATTCGTCCCGAACAGGTGCAGGACTTCTACCCCACCCCGGGAACGCTCTCGACTTGTATGTTCTACACAGGGCTTGACCCTTACACATTACAGCCCGTTTTCGTTGCGAAAGACCCGAAAGAAAAGGCAATGCAGAGAGTGCTTTTGCAGTACTACAAGCCCGAAAATCAGCGGCGTGTTATCGAAGCGCTGGAAAAAGCAGGCAGACGTGACCTTATCGGACACGGTTCGGACAAGCTGGTAAAACCTGACAGCATCTACCTTAAAGAACAGCGTGAACGTGAAGCAAAGCGCAGTTCTTCACAGGCAAAAGGCAGGAACGGCGCACACTCGCAGAAGAACGTCAGGAACAAGAAACGCAGCAAGAGATAAAGGATCTGAAACTTATATTTAATGAGGAAGTGTCACAAAATGGACAAGGACTTATTTACGCTTATAGACGAGCAGATGAACTCATTCTCAAAGGGTCACAAGGCTATCGCCGCATACATCACCGAGCATTATGACAAGGCGGCTTACATGACGGCGCAGAAGCTCGGCAAAACAGTCGGCGTGAGCGAATCGACAGTTGTGAGGTTCGCTTCGATGCTTGGGTTTGACGGTTATCCTGCGCTTCAAAAGGCATTGCAGGAACTTATGCGCAACAAGCTTACAGCCGTACAGCGGATAGAAGTCACGAATGACAGGCTGAGCGGCGGCGATGTTTTGGGGCAGGTGCTGACGAGCGACATCGAGAAGATACGCACCACGCTTGAGGAGACTTCCGAAGCGTCGTTCACGAATGCTGTGGGAGCGATAGAGCATTGCGAAACGGTGTATATCCTAGGTGCAAGGAGTGCAGAGCCGCTTGCATCATTTCTCGGGTATTATCTTTCGAGGATGTTCCCGCAGGTGAAGCAGTTAAGGAACACGACCACAAGCGAGCTTTTTGAGCAGGTGATGAGAATCAACAGCAAAGATGTCATGATAGGCATTTCGTTCCCGAGGTATTCAAGGCAGACAGCGAAGATGCTGGAATTTGCGAAAAGTCAGGGGGCGCACGTCATAGCACTGACCGACTCGGAGCAGTCACCGCTTGCGCAGTTTGCGGACGATCTTCTCATTGCAAGAAGTGACATGAACAGTTTTGCGGATTCACTGGTTGCCCCCCTGTCGCTGATAAATGCGCTTATTGCGGCGCTGTCGATAAGTTCGGCAGACACGGTAAGGCAGAGTTTTGAACGTCTGGAAGAAATATGGGAAAAGTACGAAGTATACTCGGAAAACAAACACTCAAATTAAATAAGAAATAAGAGATAAGAGATAAGAAAGAACTGACGTTAAACCGTACAAAGACAAAACAAATGAAGTGTGAGCGCCAGAGGATCAAAAGTCTTTGGAAAGAGAGTCCAGAGGGAAGAACCTTTCTTCAGAAAGGTTTTCCCTTTGGTGGGAGTTTCGCCTTAGCTGCGCACGGCAAGGCAAAGTCCTCATTCGCCCCTCGGGGGCGATAGCAAGAACAGTCAAAACCAAATAAAGATAAAGCGTACAAACGTAAAGTCTACGCCTAAAATCGGCATACCAAAACACACTATCCAAAAGTACACCAATGAAAGACTAACACACAATAGGTTAGAAGCACCAATATGCCGATTTTAATTTTTCGGAACAGCGTAAGCGTATTCCGAAAAAAACTCAAATGTCCGACAAGGACATCTCGACCAACACCACATTTAACCAAAAACATAGATATACAAAACAGGAGACAAAACTATGATAACACTGATACTGAAACAGCGTGCATTCTCGCTGCTCGACAGCTACGATATTTGCGATACAAACGGCGGACTTGTTTACAGCGTGAAGTCAAACTTCTCGCTCGGCAGGAGCATGACCGTCTATGACTTTTTAGATAACGAGGTCGGCACGATAGACCGCAGACTGCTAACGTTCATGCCTGCCTACGATATAACCATGAACGGTCACTTCGCAGGAACGGTCAGAAAGGAATTTACTCTGCTGACAACAAAGTTCCATATTGATTACCTCGGCTGGCGTATTGAGGGCGATGTTTTCGGCTGGGATTACACCATAATGAATAACAGACGGGTTGTTGCAAGCGTTGAAAAGAAAATGATGTCCTTTACCGATACATATAAGCTGACTGTCTACGATAACAACGATATGCTGGCGGCTGTCCTGCTGGCGCTTACTCTTGATGCAGAAAAGGACGATACAAACAAACGGCGGTGAAAAAATGCAAACAGAAATAGTAATAATCGGCGGCGGTGCGGCAGGTATGATGTGCGCAGTTCAGGCGGCATGGCTTGGACACGATGTTGTTGTTGTCGAACACGAATCACAGCCCTGCCGAAAACTCAACATCACAGGCAAGGGACGCTGCAACGTGACAAACAACTGCGACGTTCAGACGGTCATGGCGAATATCCCACGAAACGCAAAGTTCATGTTCTCGGCTCTCAGTCGCTTTGCTCCCGAGGATACTATGGCGTTTTTCGAGACACTGGGTATCGAACTGAAAACCGAACGAGGCAACCGTGTTTTTCCCGTGAGCGATAAGGCGCAGGATATTTCGGGGGCGCTCATCAATGCCGCAAAAGATGCAGGCGTGCGGATCGTGCGTGATGAGGCTGTGTCGCTTATCATCGAGAACGGCACAGTTGCAGGCGTTAAGACGAAAAAAGGCGAATACCTCTGCAAATGCGCTGTTGTGGCGTGCGGAGGTCTGTCTTACCCGAAAACAGGTTCGACAGGTGACGGCTACAAGCTCGCACGTCAGGCAGGTCACACCGTTACCGAATGCAAAGGTTCGCTCGTTCCCGTTGAACTTTACGGCGAGTGTGCGCAGGCTATGGGGCTGTCACTCAAAAACTGCGGTCTGACTGTTACCGACTGCCGCACGGGAAAAGCGGTATTTTCACAGCAGGGCGAGATGCTTTTCACACACTTCGGCATGAGCGGTCCGCTGGTGCTTTCCGCTTCGGCACATATGCACGAAATACAAAAGGGAAGCTACACTTTTTCGATCGACTTAAAGCCTGCACTTGACGAGAAAAAACTTGACGAGCGCATACTCCGTGATTTCGGTGATGTGCCGAACCGTGATTTCGGCAACTCTCTCGGACGTTTGCTGCCTGCAAGCATAATTCCCGTTATCATCAAACGAAGCGGCATTTCTCCTGCGAAAAAGGTCAACCAGATAACACGTGAGGAACGCAATAAACTTATCGCCGCAATAAAGCGCCTGACTTTCGATGTGAAAGGTCTGCGCCCCGTTGAAGAAGCGATCATCACAAGGGGCGGTGTCGACTGCTCCGAGGTCAGCCCGAAAACCATGGAGTCAAAGCTTGTCAGCGGTTTGTATTTTATCGGCGAAGTGCTTGATGTTGACGCATACACAGGCGGTTTCAATCTCCAGATCGCATGGGCAACAGCCTATGCCGCCGCAAACAGCTTCTGACGAAGGAATCAGATACGCCCTCGGCGTATAAAGAAACTCGGTGTTGCATAAAAACAGCACCGAGTTAATTTTGTTATCTCTTATTTAAGAAAAGCATATGCCGCATTGACGAGGTTTCGGGAAAGCTGAGTAGTGCCTGCACCGCACCGCTGTACGAACAGGGTTATCGACATTCCCTCGGCAGGGTCGCAGAGAAGATATGTTCCCGTCCAGCCGTCCCAGCCGAATGCGCCCTCGTTTGCAAACAGACCCGAAACATTCTTGTCTTCCAGCACTCTCACAAGGTTTCCGTAGCCGAAACCGCGGGTCGAATCCCAGTTGTAAGTGCGGCGCTGCTGTTCGTTCAGACCGTTCGAGCGCATGAAATCGACTGCCGCACGGCTTATCACGCCGCTTCCGCCGAAACTCAGTTCAGCACCGAGCTTTGCAAGGTCATCAGCCGTCGTGAAAAGCCCTGCACCGCCCGACTCAAATGCAGGCGGCTGTTCATAGTCATAAATGCAAAGATTAACGTATGTCGGAAGTTTTCTGTCATCGCCTGCGCCGTCATACAAAACTGCGAGCCTGTCACGCTTGTCCGCAGGAACGTAAAACGCCGTGTCAGCCATGCCGAGCGGCTCAAAGATATTCTTGCTCAGATACTCCGAGAACCGCATATCTGCCGCTTTTTCCACAACTGCGCCCAGCACATCCGCCGATGAACCGTACATCCACTCGTCCCCAGCCCCGAACATCAGCGGAACACTTCCTGCCGCCGCCGCAAATTCCTGAGTTGTCATCGAACGTTTGTTCTGTATGCTCTTGTCAAGTTTGCCCCAAACGTCGTTCATGCCCTCTGCGCCCTCGTGCCAATCTCCGGGGTAAGCAACGCCCGAGGTCATGTTCAGCAGGTCACGTATCCTGACGGGCTTTGAGGGTATCTCCTTGCCGTCACGGATAAACTTGGCGTTTGCAAACTCCGGTATCAGCCACGAAACTTCCCATGAGGTGTCAAGCTTTCCACGCTCGATAAGCTGCATACAAGCGGTTGAAGTCACTATCTTCGAGCAGGAAAACGCACGGCATATCGTGTCAGTTCTGAACTGCCTGTTGTTTTCAACGTCTGCAAGCCCTGCCGAAAAGCTGTAAACAGGCTTGCCGTTTTTGGTGATGACTGCCGCCGCACCCGTTTCCGAACGGGTTTCGATGCAGTTTGTTATTATGTCATTCAATCTGTCAAAGTTCATTTTTTAGACCTCCGTATCAGTCTACTGATTTAAGCGATTCTGCCATGTTTATGCGTTCAAGCTTTGTCTCCATAACAAGGTCAACGAGGAAGTTGAATATGAACGTAAACACGATACTGTACACATAACTCATCGGCAGGATACGCACTCTGAACGATACCATGTCGACCACGATCTGCTGCATGACAAATCTGTGCAGCAGAATGCCCAGCCCCAGACCGACAGCCGTTCCGAGCGCCGTCAGTGCAATGTTCTCACGCAGAACATATGCGCTTGTTTCGTGCCTGAAAAATCCCAGAACTTTTATCGTTGCTATCTCTCGCAGACGTTCGGTTATGTTGATGTTAGTCAAATTATAGATAACGATGAACGCAAGTCCCGCAGCGCTCACGATTATGAGCAGTACCACATAGTCAAGGCTCTTCATCGTTTTGCTCATGCGCTCACGCATCTCGGAGTATACCGAAATGCTCTTTACGTCCTTGCTTCCTGCGATAGCCGCCGACTCCTTGTATTCGTCAGCGCCCTCTTCAAAGTTCAGGTAAGCGCCGTTGAACTCCCCTGCTTCGCCCAACTGATCCTTGAACGTGTCGATATTCGTGAATACATAGTGATAAACGTGGTTCTCGAATACACCGATAACTTTAAGTTTCAGTTCGTTCAGTTTTTCGTCACGCAGAGTTATCGTATCGCCCTTGTGAACATCAAAGCGCTCTTCAAGGCTCTGACTGACTATCGCTTCGCCCGACTTCGGAGCAGGTATCCTGTTGCCCGAAAGATCGTTTATGCGCACAAAATCGTCCATTTGATCGTAATTCTCCGGGGCTTCAAGGGTTATGCTCTTTGTTTTTTTATCGGTGACAAGATCCCATGCACTTTCACGTTTTATCTTATAGCCGCCGGTGTGTTCATCAAGAAGAGTCTTTACCTCATCGGGAATTTCGCCGTCCTTCGGTTCGTAGGTCATCGAAGCATCGGTCAGGAACACTTCTCCGTACTGCACATCTGCAAAGCCTGCTACCGAGTCTTTCAGACCAAAGCCCGTAAGAAGCAGAGCCGTACAGCCGCTTATCCCGACTATCATCATGAAGAAACGTTTCTTATAGCGGAAGATGTTTCTTACCGAGACCTTGACTAAAAATCTCATTCTGTTCCATATGAACGGTATGCGTTCCAGCAGAACACGCTTTCCTGCTTTCGGTGCTTTCGGGCGCATGAGCGATGCCGCAGTTTCGCCCAGTTCATATCGGCAGGAGACCCACGTTGTTCCGACAGAACATATGAGCGACACTGCTCCCGAGATGACAGCAAGCTCCGTGTCGAACATATATTCCATAGTAAGCGGAATGTACATAAGCTGATATGTCATCCAGATGACCCTTGGGAAAAGGATAGTTCCGATAGTATAGCCTGCCGCCGCACCGATGACCGCCGCACTTCCCGAATAGAAAAGCAGACGACCCATTATCGCAGCGTTTGAGTAGCCCAGCGCCTTGAACACGCCTATCTGTGTGCGCTGTTCCTCGACCATTCGGCTCATGGTGGTCATGCAGACAAGTGCCGCCACCAGTATGAAGAATATCGGGAATATCCTTGCGACCTGCGCCACTATCTGCGAGTCGTTCTCAAAGCAGGCACAGCCGATGTTCGTTCCACGATCAAGCAGGAAAGTCTCGGGCTTTTTCAGCTTTGAGAGTTCCTCTCTTGCATCTTCAAGCTCCGCTTCCGCATCAGCTATCTCGGTGTTGAACTTTTCCTCGTTCTCGGCATATTCCGCAAGACCGTCCTCATAGTCAGTCTCGCCCTTTTCATATTCTTCAAGACCCTTTTTGTATTCCTTTTCGGCTTTGTCGAGTTCTTCCTCCTGCGGCTTGACCATTGCATCTGCCGCAGATCCGTACTGTTCTCTTATTTTCTTTATATCTTCCCTGCCGCTGTCGATGCCTGACTTTGCCTTATCGAGTTTTTCCTTTGTTTCGTCAAGAGTTTTGCGTGCGTCTTCGAGTTCAGCCTTAGCATCATCAAGTTTCTGCTGACCCTCACGGCGGCTGTCTTCAAGTTCATTCTCGCCGTCAGTTATCTCGTCATCAGCCTCGGTATAGAGCCTTTCGTAACGTGCATCTGCACGCTCCTGTGCTATATCCTCCCACACATCTTCATGAGCGTCCATATATTCCTTGTATTCATCGGAATATATCTCCTCGTCCTCATCAAACCTGACGTAGACCTCTGAAAATACCTCACTGTCAAACGCTTCGGGCTGAAAATACACAAATCCCGAAACACTTCCCGTTCCCAGCGAAGTCGTCCCACGCTCAAAGTGTATGTAGATCGGCGAATAGCAGTAACCGACAACTTTGAACTCCTTGTACCGCAGCATATCGACAGTATCCTGCTCGTTCCCGTCTTTCAGCGATATGGTCTTTATGCCCATTTTTTCCGAACTGCCCATGACATCGAGCTTTACGTCAAGAAGGCATTCATCGGGTGCTTCGGGCATTCTGCCGCTTGAAAGCTTGACGGTGTTGAGTTCCTTAGTCAGCGAATGCGCCTTGAATACAAAATCCCTGTCACCCGTGTTGTCAGTGCAGAGAATGTCAGCGGTGTAAGCACCCTCAACTGCCCTGACATCGGGCTTTTTTGCCATTTCGTCAATATCTTCCTGCTCCCAGCCGAGAGTTGACAACAGGCGGTAATCGAACAGCTTATGTTCCTGCAAAAAGCCGTTCATATTGTAGATCATAGTCGGAGTGGTTATCCTTACTCCCGAGAAAAATCCAACGCCCAGTGCGATTATCGCAAGGATAGCCATGTATCTGCCGAAACTGCTTTTTATCTCCCTGACAGCCGAGAGTTTCATCTTTGATCTCATCGGCTTACCACTCTAACTGTTCAACATCAACAATGTTATCGTTAAGCTTCATGCTGTCAACAGTGCCGCTCTTGACGGTGATTATCCTGTCAGCCATAGCCGCAAGCGCAGAGTTGTGAGTGATGACAACGACTGTCATGCCGTTCTTTCTGCAAGTGTCCTGCAAAAGTTTGAGGACTGCCTTGCCCGTGTTATAGTCGAGCGCACCTGTCGGTTCATCACAGAGCAAAAGCTTCGGGTTCTTTGCAAGCGCCCTTGCGATAGCAACTCTCTGCTGTTCACCGCCCGAGAGCTGTGCTGGGAAATTCTTCATGCGTTCTGCAAGCCCGACTTGTTTCAGCACTTCGCCTGCATCGAGGGGGTCTTTGCATATCTGCGCCGCAAGCTCAACATTTTCAAGGGCGGTAAGGTTCTGAACAAGGTTATAGAACTGAAACACGAACCCCACGTCATAGCGGCGATAAGCGGTGAGTTGTTTTTTGTTAAGTTTTGAGATGTCAACGCCGTCAAGCGAAGCCGTGCCCGATGTGAGCGTATCCATGCCGCCCAGTATATTGAGGATAGTGGTCTTTCCTGCACCCGAAGCGCCGATGATAACGCAGAATTCACCCTTGCCGATCTTAAAGCTGACATCTTTGAGCGCCTCGATCTCAACTTCGCCCGTCTTATATACCTTCTTCACATTCTTAAATTCAACAAAAGCACCCATTTTCACTTTCCTTTTTCAATTTCAGACCCAAAGGTCACAAACCGCACACTTTATCTCATATCTAATCTAAATAATGTAGAACCATGTTTCGTCATCGATCTCACGGCGTTCGATAGTGGCGTGAGGATCATCGACTTTTGTCTTGTCGCCCGAATATCTGAAAGTGAGTTCCTGAGTTTTGATGCTCACTCTTGCGCCGTCGGGGATAGAGGAGGTTATGAACGCATTGCCTCCGATAACAACATCTTTGCCTATCACCGTGTCACCGCCCAGAATAGAAGCTCCCGAATAAATGGTAACGTTGTCTTTGATAGTTGGGTGACGCTTGTGACCTTTGAGCGACTGCCCTCCCCTTGTGGAGAGCGCACCCAGCGTCACGCCCTGATAGATCTTGACGTTGTTGCCTATCTCAGTCGTCTCGCCGATAACTATTCCCGTTCCGTGGTCGATGAAAAAATATTCGCCGATAGTTGTTCCGGGGTGGATGTCGATACCCGTAAGGCTGTGAGCGTGTTCGGTCATCATTCGGGGGATAAGCGGCACTTGAAGCAGAAACAGTTCATGGGCGATACGGCTGGTGACTATCGCATAAAGCCCGGGATAAGAATAGATTATCTCATCGGTCGAGAAAGCCGCAGGGTCGCCGTCATAAGCCGCCTTGACATCAGTTTCAACAAGCGCTCTTATCTTCGGGAGCTTGCCCAGAAACTCAAAAGTCAGATACTCGGCGGCGTTCTCGATCTCCTCGGTATAAGCGTTCTCATACTCGGGCGATGAACGCAGAACAACGGCTATCTGTTGTTTTAAGTTAAAAGTAACATCTTCAAGAAGCATCGTGATGTTGTTGCGGACGGTGTATACCTTATACATTCCGTTGCGGAAATAACCTGCGAAAACGATCATTCTCAGCTTTTCAAGAATGTCTATGACCTTTTTCTTGTCGGGCTGGGCATGGACCTTAAATTCGTCGATTATCCTGCCGCACTGATAGTCAGCTACAAGCGTATCAGCAAGTTTACTAATTATTTCGTCAATATTTGCCATGAGTCCTCCTTCGTTTTCATGAAACAAAAAAATTAAAAAAGTACTTTTTAATTATACTATAAAACTCAATAATTGTCAATACCATTGTTGAAAGCAATGCAATGATATTATAATAAGATATGCACACAAAAAAGAACAGATACAGCTTTTTTTTACTGTATGTTAGGCATAGCTTACTATTTATTGTCAACAATATATTTTCCGTTCAGTTTGTCCCGACACAGCTCACAGCAAAAAAAAATTTTGTTTAGCTATTGAAATGTGCGGAAGAATGTGCTATAATAATATGAGTAATGCCATGAGGTGAATCACAGATGAACAAGATCCCCAACGTGATAGATGCACACGGCAGTGATGAGATACCTATTCAGCTGAGAAATATCGGCAGATACAGGACCTGCTGCTTCACAGGTCACAGGAGAAAAGAACTTCCCGACAGCGGCAAGGAATCAAGCCCCTCTATGCTCATGTTAAGAAAGATGACCGAACAGCATATCAGGCGGCAGCTGGAACAAGGTATAGATCATTTCGTGACCGGAATGTCGAGCGGTTTTGATATTCTTGCCGCCGATATACTTCTCAACACTCCCGATATTTCAAAAGAGATGCAGCTTATCTGCGCCGTTCCATACAAGGATCAGGCAAGAGAGATGAAAACTCAGAAGGAACTTATGATCTATCAGCAGGCTGCGCAGAATGCTTATGTTTCGGTGGTGTTTTTCGGGAAATATTCCCCGAAGTGCTACCGTGTGAGAAACCAGTTCATGGTGAACTGCTCATCTTCGCTTATCGCTTACATGGACAGCCCCGAAAATCACGGTTCGGGAACAGCTCAGACAATAAATATGGCAAAAAAAGCTGAGCTGCAAACTAATGTGATCTATAAATATCAGATAGAAGAAGCGCTGAAAGGACAAGGATAGAGAAATGGCTTTAACGGCAAATAAAACAAAGAAGAAGAAAAAACGTTCGCAGGCACCCGTGGCACTTATCTATTTTACCACACTGCTGATATTCCTCGGAGTATTCGGACTTTTTGCAAAGACGATCGTTGAGAAGCTCTCGACAGGGCATAATTTGGATGCGGACGTTTCCGACACCTATATCGACTCATACAACACATTATATGCAAGAGTGAACGCTCAGGACACCCTTGCCGACCTGTTCGTGCTGAGGATATGCCCCGAGCAGTCAAGGATCATCATAGTGCCCATATCTTCATATACGGTAAGTTCCGTTGACGGCGGCAAGAACTTCCGTGAAGTTTATGCTGACGGCGGCATAAGAAAACTCCAGACGGCTGTCAACAACACTTTCGGCATAAGCACCGACTATTATGCAACTATCTCCAACAGTTCCTTTGAGGACATCTGCGACATCGTGGGCGGCTTCACCTACGCTCCCGAGGAAGAACTTTACTACATCGACCAAAAGGGCGACAACGATGTTTCGATGCGTCCCAACAAGCCTGTTGCGCTTTCGGGCAAGCAGATAAGGCTTATTCTCCAGTCACCTGTTTTCTCATCGGGCAGACAGGGCAACACGGAGTTTCTGGGACTTGCACTCACCGAGCTTGTCAACAACGCTTTCGATCAGGTAGAGATGACATCCGCAAGCCTTGACACGATCTATGGAAAGATCAGCGCCAACAGCGCTACCAACCTTTCAGAGAACGAATATAAGGAACACAGGGCATACATCAAGGCTATGCTCGAAAAGCAGATCACTCCTGCCGAAGCGGTCACTCCGTCAGGAAACTGGAGCGATGACAAACATTTCACCCCCTCCAATGAGTTCAAGCAGCAGCTTTACGACATCATGGAGGCAACAAAATCACAGGCAAAGAGCGGCAAAAAGACAGAAGATCAATAAAATTTACTCGCAGTTAATTGATTATTCATCTAAAACGCTGAAAATTTCGCTCGGGGACTTGAAATTGCTGTGATTTTGTGGTATAATAACCACAATATCTCAAAGAAAGGACCGATCGAAAGACCGGTCTTTTGATTTTCTATAAGGAGGACAGAGAATGAACACAGTCGAAAAGGCAAGACAGCTCGCCGAACCGATATGCGAAAAGCTCGGGCTGTATCTGTGGGACGTTCGCTTCGAGAAAGAGGGAGCGCTGTGGTATCTGAGGATATTCATTGACCGTGACGGCGGCATCGACATGAATATCTGCGAGGAATTCTCACGGGAGTACAACGAGGTGCTTGACGCTGAGGACTTCATCACACAGAACTACATCTTTGAAGCAGGAAGCCCCGGGCTTGGCAGAAAGCTGACACGTCCCGAACACTTCGAGGTATGCGAGGGCGATGAGGTGCGCATAAAGCTTTACAAGGCGAGAGACGGCGTGAAGGAATTCATGGGACTGCTCGCAGGCTGCACCGCTGAGGGATTCACGCTCGCATTCGAGGTGGATGACGAGGGCAAGCCGACTGAAACGGCAGATTTTCTCTATAAAGAATGTTCGTCGGTCAACTTAAACGACGATCAGGACTTATTCTGACAGCAAAAAGCGTTTGATACGCAGCTTATACTAAAAACAATGATCCGAGGTCAGAAAGGACACGGATCAACAGAAAGGATCGGTCAAAAAAAATGAACGTAGATTTCTTTTCGGCACTCAAAGATATGGGTGCAGATAACGGACTTGCACCCGAACAGCTTGCAGAGATAATCAAGCAGGGCATCGTCAAGGCTATCAAGAAAGAAAACCCCAACTGTGACAATATCAGAGTCGAGATCGACCCCACAACGGGAACTTTTGAAATGGGCATCTTAAAGCTTGTTGTTGATGACGAACCGCTCGATGATTACAACGAGATAAACATCGAAGAAGCACGCACCATTGACCCGAAATGTCACGTTGGCGGAATGTGCCTTATCGAAGTTTCGCCTGCGGCATTCGGCAGAGTTGCAGTCCAGAATGCAAAACAGCAGATAAAGCACGAACTTAAAAACCACGAAAGAGAGCGCATAATCGAGCAGTTCAATGACAAGGTATATGACTGTGTTACAGCAAGGGTAGAGCGCATCGAGGGCAGAACGGGAAATGCACTTCTCAGCATGGACAAGAGCGAGATATATCTTGTTCACAAGGAGCAGATACCCGGCGAGATACTCACCCCCGGCGACCTTATAAAAGTATACGTTGTCGGCATCGCAAACGCCGACAAGAAGCCTTCGCTGAAAATTTCGAGAACTCACAAGAACTTAGTCAAGAGACTGTTCGAGAATGAAGTGCCCGAAATACATGACGGCATCGTTGAGATAATGGGTATATCGAGAGTTGCAGGCTCACGTTCAAAGCTTGCGGTAAGAAGCAAAGACCCGAACGTTGATGCGATAGGCGCTTGCATAGGACCCAGAAAGTCAAGAATTTCAGCAGTTGTTTCGGAACTAAACGGCGAGAAGATCGACATTATCCATTACAGTGACGATCCCGAGGAATTCATCGCAAAGGCTCTTGCACCTGCACAGGTCATCAGCGTTACTGTTACTAAGGAAGGCGAAGCTCCCGAGTGCAAGGTGGTAGTTCCCGCAAATCAGCTGTCGCTCGCTATCGGCAACAAGGGTCAGAACGCAAAGCTTGCGGCAGGACTTACAGGCTTCAAGATCGACATCATGTCGGATGTTCAGGCAAACGAACTGAAAATGCAGCAGGAGTCGCAAGCCGCTGAGGAGACTGCCGAAGAAGCTGCCGAAGCAGAGGAAGCTGCTGCTGTTGCTGAAACTGCCGCAGAAGAAACAGCTGCCGAGACTGCTCCCGAGACCGCAGAAGCTGTGACTGACGCTGCGGAGAACAGCGAGGAATAATGAAGCAGAAAAAAATACCCATGAGAATGTGTCTCGGGTGCGGCGAGATGAAACCTAAGCGTGAACTTATCAGAGTGGTAAAAAGCGCTGATGGCGAGATCTCTCTTGACCTGACAGGAAAGAAGTCGGGACGGGGCGCATATATATGCCGCAGTACAGAGTGTTTTCGTGCAGCAAGAAAAGCAAAGCGTTTCGAGCACGCTTTTTCCTGCATGATAAGCGGCGACATCTATGACGGAATGGAGCGTGAACTTGAAAATGACCAATGACCGTTCGGGACTTATGAGCATCTGCCGCAAGGCAGGCAAGATGAAACTCGGCATGGACACTGCAAAGTCTGCCTGCGACATAGGCGAGGCTAAGGGAGTGTTCACCGCAAGCGATCTTTCGGCAAAGTCGCTGAAAGAGATGCGCTACTGCGGCGCAAAAAACGGCGTGCCCGTTTATAGGCTCGGCATGACTATGCAGCAGATAGGGGCTGCGGTCGGCAAGGTCACGGGGATCATCGCAGTTACTGACGCAGGGTTTGCAAAAAGCCTTGCAAAAGGCGCTGAAAACGTTTCTGCCGACATAGACGAGTTTTTTGACCAGTAAATAAGGAGGCTGCCTATGAAACCAAAGACTATAAAGATCAAGCTCACAGAGCTTGCAAAGGACATACAGACCGATCCTGCAAACATCATCGAGTGTCTCAAGGATCTCAACGCAGAGCCTAAGAAATCAGGCTCAACGCTTACTCCCGAGGAAGTAGGCTATGTTATGGAATACTTCACCCAGCAGAATCAGGTAAAGGACTTTAACGATTATTTCGCAAACAAAGTTGCTCCCGAAAAGCCTGCCGAAAAAGCGGCTGAGCCTGCTAAGGAGACTAAAAAGCACGAAAAGAAGTCCGACAAGACCGAAAAAGCTGTCAAGGCTGAGAAACCTGTCAAGAATGAGCCTGCAAAGCAGGATAAGCCTAAGCAGGAAGAAAAGAAACCTGTTGAGGAGAAAAAGTCCGAACCTGTAAAGCAGGAGGAAAAGCCTGCCGAAGTAAAGGCAGAAGCTCCCAAGCCCGTTCCCGAGACAAAGCCCGAGCCTAAGCAGGAGACAAAACCCGAGCCTAAGCAGGAGACAAAGCCCGAGCCTAAACCCGAGAACAAGTCCAAGAAGCCCGAAAAGCAGAAGGCTAAAAAGCAGGAACACGGCGAGAAGAAAACTCTTATCGGCAAGAGCAGTTCGGACGAGAGCGGCTACACCGTTTCCGAAAGCACCAAGAAACAGGACAGCTATCACACTGTCGACACCCGTGGCAGCTACATCGAACTTGACAAGTATAACGAGAAGTACGACAACATGGCTGACGCAAAGCAGGGCGGCGGCAAAAAGCATGACAATGTTACAAAGAAGCAGAAGATAAACCAGAAGTCCCAGCAGCACAAAAAGGACAGATTCTCGCACAAGAAAGAGACTGAGCAGGAAAAACTCCGCCGCTTAGAGCTTGAAAGAGCAAGAAAACAGCAGCTGAAAGTCATGATCCCCAACGAGATCGTGGTAAGTGAACTTGCTTCACGCCTTAAAGTCACCGCTTCCGAGGTCATCAAGAAACTCATGATGCTGGGCGTTATGGCTTCGCTCAACGAGACTATCGACTTTGACACCGCTTCGCTCGTTGCGGAGGAATTCGGTGCAAAGGTCGAGCATGAAGTTATCGTTACAATTGAAGAAAGACTTATCTCTGAGGAAGAGGACGCTCCCGAAAGCCTGAAAGAGCGCTGCCCTGTTGTTGTTGTCATGGGTCACGTTGACCACGGTAAGACTTCTATCCTCGACAGGATAAGAAACGCTCACATCGCTGACGGCGAAGCAGGCGGTATCACTCAGCACATAGGTGCTTATCAGGTATATCACGACAACCGCAAGATAACTTTCTTAGACACGCCGGGACATGAAGCTTTCACTTCCATGAGAGCAAGAGGTGCTAACATCACCGACATCGCAGTACTTGTTGTTGCGGCTGATGACGGTATCATGCCCCAGACTATCGAATCTATAAACCACGCAAAGGCAGCAGGCGTTCAGGTCATCGTTGCGATAAACAAAATGGACAAAGAGGGCGCTGACCCCGAGCGCATCAAGCAGCAGCTGACCGAGCATGAACTTGTTGTTGAAGAATGGGGCGGCGATGTTATCTGCGTTCCCGTTTCTGCTAAGACGGGCGAGGGCATCGAAGACCTGCTGGAAAGTATCCTGCTCGTTGCTGACGTTCAGGAACTTAAAGCAAACCCCGACAAGCTTGCAAAGGGTGCTGTTATCGAAGCAAGACTTGACAAGGGCAAGGGTCCTGTTGCAACGCTTCTCGTTCAGGAGGGCACACTGCACAAGGGCGACATAATCATTGCAGGAACAGCTGTCGGCAGAGTGCGTACCATGACCAACGACAAGGGACGTTCTATCGACAAGGCAGGACCCTCCACACCTGTTGAGATCACAGGTCTTGCGGAAGTTCCCGGCGCAGGCGACCAGTTCAACGCAGTTTCGGACGAAAAGCTTGCAAGAGAACTTGTTGAACAGCGCAAACAGCAGGCTAAGGAAGAACAGTTCAGCCGCTACACAAAGGTAACGCTCGACAACCTGTTCAGTCAGATAACCGAGGGCGAGATGAAAGAACTGCCTATCATCGTCAAGGCGGACGTTCAGGGTTCGGTGGAAGCCGTTCGTCAAAGCTTGGAGAAACTCTCGAATGATGAAGTTCGTGTAAGAGTTATCCACGGTGCAGTCGGTGCTGTCAGCGAGAGCGATGTTATGCTTGCTAACGCTTCAAATGCGATAATCGTCGGCTTCAACGTTCGTCCCGATCCTGTTGCAAAGGAAAGCGCAGAGCAGAACGGCGTTGACATTCGTCTTTACCGCATAATCTATGACGCTATCGAGGAGATCGAGACAGCCATGAAAGGTATGCTCGCTCCCAAGGTACGTGAAGTCGACACTGCACGCATCGAAGTTCGTCAGGTATACAAGATCACAGGTGTCGGCGCAGTTGCAGGCGCATACGTTCAGCAGGGCAAAGTCGGCAGGAACGATCTTATCCGCGTAGTACGTGACGGTATAATCATCGCTGATGACAAGATGTCCAGCCTCAAACGCTTCAAGGACGATGCAAAGGAAGTTGCAGAGGGCTTTGAGTGCGGTATCACTCTTGAAAAGTTCTCCGACTTCAAGGAGGGCGACATCTTCGAGGCTTACATCAAGGAAGAATATCGTGACTAAGATCACAGATAACAGATAAGAGATATTTTCTTTGAGTTTATCAATAGTTTTTTCAGGATAGTCCGCAGGCATTTTTCGGTGGGGGCTTGCCCTCACCTTATATGCCGTTTTGATTGCGGATGAACATTTTTTATAAGGATAGCAAAATGTACAGTTTTAACAAGGATAGCCTTTGCGGTTTTCGGGGAAAGATAGTTTCAGCGGCAGTCATAGCATTGCTTTGCCTGTCCTCATGCGGTGAGGTCAGCAGTTCGGAAGTGAGTACGCCCGACAGCACCGCTTCCCTTTCGCAGTCAGATGAAAGTTTGCCCTCAGATGAGGAGATGCTCTCGGCGGCGCAGGAGACCGTAAAACAGTTCTTTGAACTTGCGGACAAGGGCGAGTATTCAAAAATGAGCGCTCTTTGCAGTGAGTCTCTGACCGAATATTACGGCTATGATACGCTTGCTGACGGCGAGAATATCGAGCATAACAGGCTTACATTCCACGATGACCGTGCAGTTGTGACCGACAAAAACGGAAACAAACTGTCAGTTCTCAGGCTCACGATCGAACGTGACTCTCAGCCCGAACCCGTCGAATGCTTCATGGCTGTGAAATATTCCGACGGTGAATACAGGATAGACGATATTTGCAGGTATCTTGACGGCAGAAAAGCCGCCGACTTCCTGCGGATAAAGTTCGATGAATACACAAATATCTATTACACAACACTTGAACTTGTTCTGCGTTATGTCACAAGCTGTTATCAGGCTCCCGATTCCGCAGATCAGGAATTCGGGCTGACATTTGATCGGGAACTTGCTGACGGAACTTATTCATCGGGTGACGGCAGTGGATTCATGACGAATGTTGAAACTATGATGCGTAAATTTTCGGAACTGGGTTACGGCAGTACGCAGGTCGAGGAATATATCAGCCAAATCGACGAGTTCAGCTGTACAGTTGTTGTCAAAGACGGAAAAGCAGAAAGCTATTCAGCCACGTTCACTGACGGTGACATGAGCTGTGAAAAGCACTATCCACAATAAAAAAGGAGAACCAGATGCCAAGCTACAAAGCAGGAAGAATGGCGGAGGACATCCGCCGTATAGTATTCGCAAAAATGAGAGAGCTGAAAGACCCACGCATCGGCGGCGGCGAACAGCTCACGGTAACACGCTGCGAGGTGTCACATGACGGCAGCTACTGCAAGGTTTATATCTCGGGCTTCGGCGGCGAAAAGCAGACTGCCGATGCTGTTAAGGGGCTGACCTCTGCAACAGGCATCATAAAGCGTGAAATATCAAATGTCCTCGGGCTGAGAAAATGCCCCGAACTTAAATTCATCGCAGACAATTCGGGCGAAAGTTCACAGAGGATATTCGACAAGCTGAAAAAGATCGGCAAGGAACTTGATGAACGTCAGGCAAGCGAGACTGACGTAACAGATGAGGAGTAATTCGTGAATTTTTCAGAACTTTTCGACTTTTTAAAGTCACATGACAAGTATGTCATACTCACCCACAGAAGCCCTGACGGTGATGCAGTCGGCAGCGGTTTCGGGCTTTGCAGCATACTGAGGAACATGGGCAAGCAGGCAAACGTTGTCAACACCGAGCCTTTCCCACCGAGATATGATTTTCTCTATCAGGGATACTATGTGCAGGATTTTGAGCCTGAAACAGTTGTTGCGGTCGACATCGCCGATGAACAGCTTTTCGGTTCGGGACTTGCGCAGTACGCAGGCAAGGTGGACGTTTGCATCGACCACCACATCTCGAACAAATACTTCGCAAAGCACACAGTTCTTGATGCTTCCGCTTCGGCGGCGGCTGAGGTCATCTTTTACTTTGCAGCCGAATGCGGCATAAAGCTGACAGACCATGAGGCTATGTGCCTTTACACGGGCATTGCCACCGACACAGGCTGTTTCAAGTTCGGCAACACTACTCCAAAGACCCACATGGCTGCCGCCCGGCTCATGCAGTACAGCTTTGATTTTGTTATGGTAAACCGCCGTATGTTCGAGCTGAAAAGCCGTGCAAGGCTTAAAGTTGAGCAGCTTATGGCAAAGGATATGGAGTTCTACTTTGACGGAAAATGCTCCATGATAACCATGACCACAAAGCTTATGGAAGAAAGCGGCGCAGACCCTGCGGAGTTTGACGGACTTGCACAGCTGCCGCTCTCGGTTGAGGGTGTTGTTATCGGCATAACCATCAAGCAGCGCAGCGAACAGGTGTTCAAACTGAGTGTCCGCACAACTGACGAGGTGGACGCTTCGGAGTTCTGCAAGCGTTTCGGCGGCGGCGGTCACATAAGAGCCGCAGGCTGCGAGATAAAGGGCACTCTTGAAGAAGTTAAGGCAAAGATAACCGCTGCTGTTGCAGATGTGCTGGGAGTAAGTGAAAATGGCTGACATCAGAGAACCGCTCGGCATACTTGCGGTGAACAAGCCGCAGGACTGGACAAGCTTTGACGTTATCGGCAAACTGCGCGGAGTTCTTCACATGAAACGCTTAGGACACGGAGGAACGCTTGACCCCATGGCAACGGGCGTTCTGCCTGTGCTTGTCGGCAAAGCTACAAAGTGCTTCGGACTTATACCCGACAGCGACAAAAGCTACACCGCAGGTTTCAGGCTGGGACTTTCCACCGACACTCAGGACATCACGGGCAAAACGCTCGAAACAAGTGATATGCCTGTAACAAAAGAAATGATCGAAGCACGTCTGCCCGAATTTATCGGCGAGATAACTCAGCTGCCGCCCATGTACTCGGCTGTAAAAGTCGGCGGAAAGCGGCTGTATGAACTTGCAAGAGAGGGAAAGACTGTTGAAAGAACGCCCAGAAAAGCCGTAGTTTCGAGCCTTGTTCTGACCGATTATAATGAGGACACCCGAGAGGGAACGCTCACGATCGACTGCGGCAGCGGAACTTATGTCCGCACGATCATTGATGACTTAGGCAATGCGATAGGCTGCGGCGGTACAATGACAAGACTTGTCAGGACACGTTCTGACGGCATAACACTTGACAAATGTCACACGATAGAAGAACTGTCCGAGATATGCAAAGACGGCATACCGCATGGGCTTTTGCGCCCTGTTGACAGCGTTTTCGGGGCGTATCCCGAGATACGTCTGGGTGAGCGTGAAACGGTGCTTTACAAAAACGGCGTGAAGCTTGACCGCAGGCAGGCAAAAAATGCGGAACAAGCGGAATTTTACCGTGTTTACGGCGCTGATGGCTTTATGCTGGGACTTGCATATTTTTCGGACGATAAACTTCGGCAGAAAACTAATTTTTACTAAATGACATGATTATTATTGACGGTAACGAGCGTGTTGGTGCGAACACAGTCACGGCGCTCGGGATATTTGACGGAGTTCACTTAGGGCACAGGCGTGTGCTTTCGGCTGCCAAGAAACGAGCCGCCGAAGTTCATGCTCTGCCTGCGGTGTTCACATTTAAAACGCTGTCTGTCACCTCAAAAGGCAGGCTTGAAGCACTGCTGACCGATGAGGACAAGCTTTCACGCTTTGAACAGCTGGGAACGGAGTATGTCTGCGAGGCAGATTTTGACGAGCTGAAAGGGCTTGACCCCGAGGAATTTATCGACAGGATACTCGTTGAACGTCTGCACTGCGTTTGTGCGGTGTGCGGCGAGGATTTCACTTTCGGTAAGGGCGGAATTGCCGATGCGGACGATCTTGCAAGGCTTTGCGCCAAAAGAGGTATCGAGACTGCAAAAGTCAGTCAGCTGACGATAGGCGGCGAACCTGTTTCCTCAACGAACATACGTTCTCTTATAAAAAAAGGCGAGATAGCTCACGCAAACGCACTGCTCGGAAGCCGCTTCGGGATAACCGCAGAGATCGAACACGGTGCGCAGATAGGCAGGACGTGGAACTTCCCTACCATAAACCAGACTATCCCCGAGGGATTAGTTCTTCCGAGGTTCGGCGTTTACTGCTCAAAGGTATGCGTTGACGGCGTGTGGTTTTCCTCTGTGACGAACATAGGCATAAAACCGACTGTCGGCGGCACGGAAAAGCCGCTTGCTGAGTCTTTTATCATAGGTTTTGAGGGCGATCTTTACGGCAGAAAACTTACGACAGAACTATATGAATTTGTCCGTCCCGAACAAAAGTTCTCCAGCTTTGCGGAACTTCGTGAGGAGATAGGCAGGAACACAGAATTTACAAAGAGATATTTTGAGACAATGAGATGATAAAATGAGCGAAATTGACAAACAATTGCAAGACGCTGTAAAAAGACAGAAAAAAGATCTGCAAGAAAAACTCGACAACTTAGGGCACGCTCTTGACGGCGAGGACATATCACACACGGAGTTTGAGGTCAAAGCCTCAAAGGACAGCTACATACTTATGTTCGCTATCGTCGGCATGATATTTTTTGGAACGTTCAGGATCACATTTAAAGACGCTGTGAAAGCACTTATGGGCATGAACTACAATAGTGGAGCGCTGATAATCGGTGCAGGATTCATAGTCTTTATGATATTGTTCATGACGATATGTCTTGTTATTTTCAGGAAAAAGCGGATATATGTCAAAGGCAGTGAACTTATCTACAAAAACAAGGTTTACCACTGCTCCGACATAACCTCGGCAAAGCTCGGGACAATGAGTACGCTCACCCTGCGCCACGCCGAAAAGAAGATAGTCACCGTTTCTCTCGGCGAATATGACAACGCCGATAAGCTTGCGGCATGGCTGGAACGGTGCAATATTCCCGTTGAGCGCAACGAGAAAGCCAATGCACGTTCGGACGCAACAGTGAAAGTAATAGCTTTGCTCGTCGCAATAATGATAAGCATAGTTATCATAAAACTGAGCAAGATACTGTGATTATCTTTCGCTGTGCTGTCACTATTCTGTCACAGCAGTGAGTTATTATTTATAGGCAATAAACAATTTTGGAAGTGATTCACTTGATAGAGGTACAAAATCTCTCAAAGCATTACGGCGACAAGCACGCTGTTGACGGTATCTCGTTCACCGCAAATGACGGCGAGATACTGGGTTTCTTAGGACCTAACGGCGCAGGAAAGTCCACCACGATGAATATGCTCACGGGCTATATCTCGTCAACGGGCGGAAAAGCGCTCATAGACGGCGTTGACATTCTCGAGAACCCGATAAAAGCAAAGAAGAACATCGGCTATCTTCCCGAACTGCCGCCGCTTTATATGGATATGACCGTTAAGGAATATCTGAACTTTATCTATGACCTGAAAAAATGCAAGCTGCCGAGAGTGTCCCATTTAAAGGACATTTGCAGTCTTGTGAAGATAGACCACGTTTACGGGCGCATAATCGGCAACCTGTCGAAAGGCTACCGTCAGCGTGTTGGACTGGCGCAGGCGCTGGTGGGAAATCCCCCTGTGCTTATCCTTGACGAGCCGACTGTCGGACTTGACCCGAAGCAGATAATCGAGATAAGAACGCTCATAAAACGCTTAGGCAAGAACCACACGGTCATACTGTCCTCGCATATCCTGAGTGAAGTGCAGGCGGTCTGCGACAAGATAATCGTTATCAACGAGGGAAAGATAGTCGCTGACGACACCGAGACTGCACTTTCCGACAAACTGCAAGGTTCGCATATCCTTACGGCAAAGATCGAGGGCGAATACGAAACAGTCGCAAAGGCGGTACTTAACATCGAGGGCGTTGAACTGTGCAAGCAGATAAACGAACGTGACGGCGTTATCGAATACCGCATCGAGAGCGAAGAAGGCAGAGACATACGCCGTGAACTTTTCAGCGAAATGGCAAAGCTTTCCTGCCCCATTCTCGAATTAAAGAGCGCAGAGATGAGCCTTGAAGACATCTTCTTACAGCTGACTCTGGGCGGCAGTGCAAAGGAGGAGGAATAACATGGGTGCAATTTTCAGACGTGAGGTGCAAAGCTATTTCACCTCGCCTATCGGTTATATCTTCCTTGCGGCATTCTATCTGTTCTCGGCGTTCTTCTTCACAAGTTCGTCGATACAGGCAGGAAGCACCGACATGAAAGGTATGTTCGGCAACCTTATGATAATACTTGTGGTGCTTATCCCCATACTCACCATGCGCACCATGGCTGACGACAAGCGCACAAAGACCGACCAGTGCCTGCTGACCGCACCCGTTAGCTTAGGAGGCATCGTTGCAGGCAAATTCTTAGCGGCATTCGTGGTATACACCTGTGCAGTTGCGGTAACGGTGGTCTATGCGGTCATCGTTGCGGCTTACGGCGAAGTGGAATGGCTCGTTATAATCGGCAACATCGTGGGTCTGGAGCTTTACGGTGCGGCGTTTATCGCTATCGGCATCTTTTGCAGCAGCCTTACCGAAAGTCAGGTAGTTGCGGCAGTTGTAAGCTTCATCACGATCCTTGCAGTGAACATTCTTTCTATAATCGGTTCACTTCTTCCGTGGGAGCCTGTTCAGAAACTGCTCACCACACTTTCTTTCTATGAGCGGTATTCGGGCTTCACATTCGGACTTTTCGATCTTTCAAACGTGCTGTTCTTTATAAGTGCGGCAGTTATTTTCCTGTTCCTTACGGTGCGAGTTTTAGACAAGCGCCGCTGGGCTTGACGCAAAGGAGGCATTTATCCAATGGCTGAAAATGAAAAGGATACTCTTGCCGAAGCGGAAGCCGCCAAGACAAAAAAAGACCACAAGAAGCTCAGACACGGCACAATGGCAACTGTCATAACCATTATTTTTGTGGCGGCAGTCGTGCTGGTGAACATGATCGCAGGTATGATCTTCAAGAGATACCCTCTGAGCCTTGACCTTACAAAAAACTCAAAGTACAGCATTTCCGAGCAATCGGAGGATTACGTCAAGGGCGTGAATGCTGACGTTACTATCAAGATATTCGCAAAGGAAGAAGCTTTCACCGAGGTCAATGACTACACAAAGCAGGCGGCTGAGGTCATAAAGCGCTACTGCGAATACAACAATAACATCAAAGCGGAATATATCGACATCGACTCAAACCCCGACATCGTGAGCGAATATTCCGACTATAACATCTCGACTTACAGCATCATAGTTGAGTCTCCGTCACTTGACGCAAACGGAAACGCCATGTATGACGAGGACGGCAAGGCATTGAAGCGCATACGTCAGGTGTCACTGCTCGACCTTATCACGCTCACAGACGATTTTGAACAGCAGACACAGGGCTACGGCATGAGCGGAAGCGACTACCTTACCCAGTATGCAGGCGGTGACGAAACAACTGCTTTCATGCTCGCAGTCCAAAACAACGTTGTTCAGGCATCGACTGCGGATCAGGCGTTCATCTCGGCGCTCATGGCAGTCACCGACCCCGACCCTATGACCGTCTGCGTGCTGACAGGCAGAAACGAGCTTGCACCGCTCAGTTACCTCAGAAAGCTGTTACAGGCTAACGGCTACACCGTGACGGACATCAACATCACTACCGAGGAGATACCTGCGGACGCTGATATGTGCATCATGCCTGCGCCTAAGAACGACTACATGGAGTCGGAGATAAAGAAAGTCGATGACTTCGTTTCAAATGACGGCAAAATGGGCAAACAGCTTATCTACATCGCAAACTACGCACAGCAGTCAACTCCCAACATCGACGAATTTCTTGAGGAATACTACATCAAGTTTGCTGACGGCATCACATTTGAAACCGATCAGTCACACTTCACGATGACAGGTCAGGGACAGATCTACACTATCGCAGACAGCATTTCCGAAACATTTGCCGAAAGCATAGACGTTACGGATTCTCAGCTTATCATGGCTTATCCACGTCCGATCAAGATAATCAGCGAGGAACAGGGCAAGCAGAAAGTTGAAGCGCTCGTCACTACCACCGATCAGGGCTGTATCATGAACACCGAAACAGGCGACACACTCGAAAACGGCAAGCAGAACTTAGTTGTCCTTTCCTCCAAAGCAAGTTTTGAGGACGAGGGCGCAGTTTACTCCAATATCTTAGTGCTGGGTTCTTCGGAAATGGTTTCCGACCAGTTCCTTATGTTCAACCAGTTCCAGAACCGTGCGTATATCCTGAGCCTTATCAACGGCATGACAGGCAAGACAAGCACGGGCATGACTATCGAACCCAAAGTCATCAGCGCAAACATCTTCGACATAACCGCCGAACAGATACGCACCCTGAAAATAATTTTCATCGGTGTTATCCCTGTGCTGACGCTCGGTACGGGTCTTGTTATATGGCTGAGAAGAAAGAATCGGTGATGAAATGAACGAAAAGGTAAAAGGAATTGTCATCGGAGCGGTGGTTCTTGCGGCGCTTGGCGGAACGTTCGGGATACTCAAACTCACGGGCGCTGACAAGGTGCAGACTGACGAAAGTTCATCGTCAAAAGCATCGACCGCAAGTTCAAGAGTGGACGAGAGCGTTCAGCTGTTAGACTGCGCTTCTTCCGACATAAAAGAGATAGACGTTACCAACAGCTACGGCAGTTTCACCTATGTTGGCGCATCTGACAGCGGAAAAGAAAACGCCTCGATAACCGAACTTAAAGGCTTGGAACTTGCTTCAAGAAAAGTAAGCGACATCGGCGAGGACACCGCACAGCTCACCGCTTACAAGCTTGCGGAAAAGGACGCTTCCGACCTTGCAAAGTATGGGCTTGAAGAACCCGAGTCGGAGTTTGTCATCAAGTTTGCGGACGGCAGTGAGCGGACTTTCCTCATCGGAATAAAGGCTCATCAGAACCGCTACCGCTATCTTTGCGAAAAGGGCAGCCGTGACGTTTATATGGTCATGGAGTCGACTATCTCGGCGTTTTTGGGGCGCAAGGAAGACCTTGTGAACACCACTCTGCTCCCCACCCCTGCCGACAACGAGGACAACTTCGGAAAGCTGACCGTTTCGAGAAAGGATCTTGACTATGACATCGTGTTCGAGAGCGATGACGGAAGCTATGAACGCTCCAACGAGAATATGCCCTCGGCGCAGGTCATGACCGAACCTATCTTCTCTTATCTTAACGGCACGACTTCGACAGACGTTATCTATGCGCTCTACGGGCTGACAGCTATGGAAGCGGAAGTCATTTTCCCGACTGAGGAACAGCTTGCGGAGTACGGACTTGACGATCCTGCCGCAACTGTCACGTTCACAGGCGATGGCTATGACTACAAGCTGACTATCGGCGGCGAGTATCACGATGTCAACGAAGAAGGCAATGAACAGTCGGCGGCTTCGGCTTACTACTGCACATTCGAGGGCGCTGAGGGCAAGGACTGCATCTGGAAGATAGACGCAACCGCCCTGCCGTGGGTAGACCTTGACCCCATAAACGTTATCACAACGCTCATGACCTGGAACATGGTGGTAGACGTTCAGGAACTTCGCTTCACGGGCGAGGAAAACGCATCGTTTGCGCTGACATCAGCAGGCGAGGGCGATGACAGAGAACTCTCGGCAGTCAAGTGTGACGGCAAGGACGCTGACGTTGAACTGTTCAAGTCGCTGTATCAGTATGTGCTGACCTGCCCGACTAATCAGGAGATATACTTTAAGGACGTTGAGGGCGAACCTTATCAGACTATCGAGATAGACTGCGGAAGCTACACCGACAAGATCGAACTGTTCAAAGACACAGACCGCCGTTCGATCGTCAAGCTCAACGGAAGAGTTTCCTACCGTATCCAGTCAAAGTGGGTGGACAGACTGATAAAGAATGTTGAAGCAGTCAAGACAGGCGGCACGGTCGAGGAAGATTATTAAAAAAGTATAAATTTTTTTAGTTCTTTCGTTTTTTGACATTTTCTGCAAAATAAATATGTTATAATGAAGATGTTCGGTAAAACATACAAAAAATGAAAATTTGGCGATAATTTATAAAAAAGACTTTTCAAAAGATAATTTTTATGTTATAATTGTTTTATCGGATAGAATAACACCCCGACCAAAAGGATCGCTGCATTTTTGTCGGGAGTATGGATATACATCAGCGAAGAAATGAGGCATTTAGACATGGCAGAAGAAAAAAAGTTTTTCACTTACAAAGGAAAACCCTTGGTAAGAAAGGATAATACGATCTATTTCGGCAATATGTACGATGACTACGTTGTTATGATAGAGATCAAAAGCACCGCAAAGCAGGGCAAGCTTGAAGTTGCTGACAAAGTGAAGCTTCGCCGCATGGCAACAACTATGCCCCCGAAGATAGACAAAACCGCAGACGTTACAAGCCTTTACGAAGCGCTCGACATCGCCTGCGCATGGCTCAACGCATGACCTCCTGACTGCGTTATATCAATAAAACAAAAACTTCCCTCACACGGCTTAATGTGAGGGATTTTTTTTGTACAAAACGTAGATTGACAAAACTTTCCGTTAGTGTTATACTATAATATGTATCTTTATAGCACAATATAGGGAAGTATGATATTTTTAAGTAAGGGGCATAATAGGAATGGTTTTCGCTGACAATCTGTTTTTATACCTGTTTTTACCGCTGTGTCTGGCACTTTATTTCATCTGTCCGAAAATTCAGATGAAGAACAATGTGCTGATACTCTTTTCACTGCTGTTCTACGCATGGGGAGAACAGCTTTTTGTGCTGCTGCTTTTAGGCAGTTCGCTGGTGAACTTCCTTGCAGGCAGACTTCTCGAAAAGCACCGAGACACAGAACAGGGCAAAAAGTATCTGACCCTTGCGCTTGTCATAAATATCGGTCTGCTGGTCGTTTTCAAGTACGCAGGATTCATCGCAGAGAACATAAACCTGCTCCCCTTCATGAATATCCCCGTACCGAAAGTCAGAATGCCTATCGGTATCTCTTTCTTTACTTTCCAGAACATTTCTTACACACTCGACTGCTGGTGGGACAAAACACCTGCACAGAGAAGCTTCCGCAAGTATCTGCTCTATATCTCCATGTTCCCTCAGCTGGTCGCAGGACCGATCGTCCGCTATTCGGTCATCGCCGAGGAGATCGACAACCGCCGCACCACCATTGAGGACATCTCCGAAGGATTTTCAAGACTTATCATCGGCATATCAAAGAAAGTCATCATCGCAAACAACCTTAACCTTGCGGTAACAGCCTGCTTCGGTGAAGCTTCTGACGGCTACAAGGCGGCTGACAGCCTTACCCTCTTAGGCGCATGGTACGGAGCGGCACTGGTCGCACTGTGGTACTACTTTGACTTCTCGGGTTACTCCGACATCGCTATCGGTCTGGGACGCATATTCGGTTTCCACTTTGATGAGAACTTCAACTATCCTTTCACCTGCCGCACTATCGGCGAATTCTGGCAGAAGTGGCACATCTCGCTCGGTTCGTTCTTCCGTGACTATCTGCTCTATGTCCCCATATTCGGCAAGCGCAGAAAATACGGCGGACTGTTCCTCGTCTGGTTCTGCACAGGTCTTTGGCACGGCGCAAGCTGGAACTTTGTTCTGTGGGGACTTTACTACGGAATGTTCGTATTCATCGAAACACTTATCGGCAAGAAAAAGCTCAAAAAGATGCCTGCACTCATCGCACATATCTACACAAAGCTGGTCATCGTTGTGGGCTTCGGCATATTCTACTTTGAGAAGATGCCTGCAATGGGCAAGTTCTTCAAGGCGCTGGTCGGCAAGGGCGGCGTTTCGGACGCAGTTACCAACAGGATATTCATGCAGTATGTGTTCCTGTTCGCAGCGGCAGTTATCTTCACATTCCCCGTTATCTCGGCGGTCAAGAAGCGTGCTTCCAAAACTCAGAACGGCGAAACTGCGGTATCGGCTGTCGGCATCGTCTGCAATGCAGTCCTGATGCTGCTCTCGACTATACTTCTTCTTAACACGACAAACAATCCGTTCCTTTATTTCAGATTCTGACGAGGTGGATATATGGACGAAATGAACAGACATGATAATGACGAATTTTATGACGGCTCAGACGAGATCGAACTGGAAATAAAAGATCACCGCTCGGATGAGGATTTTGAAAAGATGCTCGCTGAACTAAACGGGCAAACTTATACTCCTAAGTCTGCTCCCCAGCCTGAAAGAAACACAGGCAAGCTTGCACGCACTGAGGGGAAGAACAGCTATGAGCCTGTGTTCAACGGCTTGAAGACTTCACGTTCACCGCAGGAAAAAACTCAAAAGCCCAAACGACACGATGAAGAAACGTCAAGGCTCGACTTTGAGCGTGACCAGCGTGAACGTGCCGAGGCAGAAAAGCGCAAACGTCTGCTTAAAGCACAAAAAGACCGTGAGGATAATCAGAACAAGATGTTAGATCAGATCGCTGACATCTGGAATCTTCCCGAACTCAACAGCGGCGGCAGTCTGACACTTAATATCAAAACCGAACAAAGAAAAGAGATACACATCGTTATGCCTGAAAAAAATAAAGGGAACAGACAGAGGTCTGACGGTCAGCAGTCAAGAAACTCTTCAAACAAACCGTCAGCCGAACCCAAAACTATCGAAATGCAAAGGCTTACACCTCAGCAAAGAACTGCGATACAGGAAAAGGCTCGTTCGGGTGCTGCACAAAACAGCAGACGAAACACATCGCAGAGAAAAAATGCTGAGAATACACAAACTTCTCCTCAGAGCGCACCCAATACCAAACGTCCCCCGACACCCGGTCAGGGCGGTACTGTTCCTCCGAGGAAAAGACCTCCGCAGGGCGCTCAGGGCGCACCGAACGGCAAACCCCGTGACCCTAACAGGCGCAAGGCTGTCCCCACTTCTGCGGCAGTTATCGACGATTTCGGAACTGCTCCTGCAAAAACTTCGGAATCGACGCTCTCACCCGATGAGATACGCAGAAAACAGTCGGCGATAGTCAACGTTATCGTCTGCTGTACAATATTCTTCGGACTGGGACTTTTCCTGCTGTTCTGCAACAGACAGAAAGGCTTCATAAGTTCCGAGAACCGCAACCTTGCCGAAAAGCCGAAACTCAAAGTTTCGACAGTGCTTGACGGCAGTTACTTCTCTGACCTTACCAAATGGTACACAGACACTATCCCCGGGCGTGAGGAACTTAAACCTGTTTCTTCAAAATTCAACAACCTGTTCGGAATACACATGGACGATGTTAAGATAAGCAACGGCGGTCTTGCTCCTACAAAGAAAGAGACTCTTGACCCCGAAAAAGCTGTCACCACCACCGAAGTGACCATAAACACCGACTTCACAAATAAATCCACCGAAGTGACCACTACCAAGAAAAAGAAAAAGTCCACCACGACCGAAGAACTTGCGGAAGTTCCCGAAGTTCTCGATGACGGCGAATGGATCGGCAGTGTTGTCGTTTCGGGCAAGGGCAAGGACGTAAGAGCTATGAGCGCTTTCAACGGCACTTTTGCCGCAGGTGAATTCTACGCTCAGACAATTAACAAATACAAGGCTGACCTCGGCGATTCGGTGAACGTTTACACGATGAATATGCCGTCAGCAGGCGCTTACTATATGCCTAAGAACCTTGCCGACCAGTTCACTTCACAGCACGACTGCATAACGAACATCGGCAATAACCTTGACGGCATCGTGAACATCGACGTTTACAACGCACTTGCAAAGCACGTCAAGGAGTATATCTACTCACGCACCGACCACCACTGGCAGCCTCTCGGCGCTTACTACGCCGCACAGGTGTTCGCTGAAAAGGCAAAGTTCGACTTCCCCGAGCTTTCCACCTATGAGGAATGCAAGATAGATAACTTTGTCGGCACGATGTACGCTTACAGCGACTATGATGAGGAACTGAACCAGAACCCCGACACATTCATCTACCACAAGCCCGACAACATCAACAACATCACCACCTATAACTATGACGAATGGTTCGGCGGAAAAACTGAGGGTATGCTGTTCCACGAATACGCTTCAGGCATTAACTGCTACTCCTGCATCTTAGGTACTGACGACATCATTGCTGAGATCGACACCGATGTTCACAACGGCAGAAAGCTTGTCATCATCAAGGACAGCTTCGGAAATGCGCTCGTACCTTATCTGACGCACGGCTTCGAGAAGATCTATGTTCTCGACTTCCGTTTCTTCCAGCTCAACGCTGTTGACTTTGTTGAACAAGTGGGCGCAACCGACCTGCTCTTTGCAGTATCGCTGGGCGCTGCTCACACCGAGGGTCATGTCAACATGATCGGCAATATCCGCATCCAGAACCCCGGTCAGGAAATTTATGTTGAGCCTGACGCTCCCACACCTGCTACCGAAACAGCACAGGCTGAACAGCCGCAGGAGGACGAAGCCGCTGACGATGAGTATTACGGCGAAGATGACGGCTATGAAAACTGGTAAAAAATAAATAATTGGAGAGAGAAAAATGAAGGAGCTTGAATATCCCTTTGACGCTCAGTATATATTAAAGAAACGCCGCAGCATAAAGCGTGAACTGACTGCTGACGGCAGCGAGCGTATAAAAAAGCGCATAGCCGTTCTCGGAGGCTCGACTGCTGACGATATTGTGTCGGCGGCTGAACTGTTCCTGCTCAATTACGGAATCGAGACTGAATTCTGGATAAGCGAATACAACAAATTCTATGAGGACGGCGTTTTCGGCAATCCCGAACTTGACGCTTTTGACCCCGACATCGTGTGGGTATGCACTTCTTCCGTCAACCTGAAAATGCGCTCCGACCCTTCCCTTTCGCCTGACGAAGCAAAAGACCGCATAAACGCCGAACTCGACCGCTACAAGCTGCTTTGGGATAAGCTTTCACGTTTCGGCTGTCCCATTATCCAGAACAACTTTGACGCACCGTTCTACACACTCATGGGCAACATGGACAGCTGGGACACAAGAGGTCTTGGCTACGCTGTGAACGCTCTTAACATGGGCTTTGCGGAAGCGGCTCAGCAGGGAAAGATACTTCTGCTCGACCTCAACCGCACCGCTGCGGAATACGGTCTTGACCGCTGGTATGACAGAAGCAGCTACTATATGTTCAAGTATATGTGCGCAAGAGATGCAATGCCGTCTGTCGGCTACAAGCTTGCACTTATCATCAAGTCCATTTTCGGCAAGAACCGCAAACTGCTCGCTCTTGACCTTGACAATACGATGTGGGGCGGTATTGTCGGCGATGACGGTGTTGACGGCTTGGAGATAGGTCAGGAAACAGGCACGGCTCAGAGCTACTACGAATTCCAGCAGTATGTCAAGGATCTGACAAAACTTGGCGCAGTTCTGACAGTCTGCTCGAAGAATGAGGAAGAAAATGCTATTGCAGGTCTGAACCACCCCGAGGGTGCAGTTCGTCCCGAGGATTTTGCGCTTATAAAGGCTAACTGGGAACCAAAAGACAGAAATCTGCTCGAAACTGTCCAGCAGCTTGACCTGCTCCCGTCTGCGATCGTGTTTGCTGACGATAACCCTGCCGAACGTGCGATAGTGAACCGTACTATCCCCGAGTCGGCTGTTCCCGATCTTGACGGCGACAGACCCGAAAGCTACATTCAGACGATAAGCGCAGGCGGTCACTTTGAACCTACTGCAATAAGCGCTGATGACCTTGCACGAAACGAGATGTACCGCCGAAATGCAAAGCGTGCAGAACTTGCCGCAAACGCAGGCGACTACGGCGAATACCTCAAAAGCCTTGAAATGAAAGCGGAGATATGCGGATTCAAGGAACTTTATCTCAAACGCATCGCACAGCTGACTAACAAATCCAATCAGTTCAACCTCACCACAAGGCGCTTCACCGCCGAACAGCTGGATGGCTTCAAGGCTTCCGACAAGCACATCACGCTTTATGGAAAGCTGACCGACAACTGCGGCGACAACGGCGTTGTTTCGGTGGTAGTCGGCGAGATAGAGGGCGATAAGATGGAGATAACGCTGTGGCTCATGAGCTGCCGTGTTCTCAAACGTGAAATGGAACTTGCAATGCTTGACGTGCTTGTTCGCAGGGCTAAGGAAAAAGGTGTCAAGCGCATCGTGGGCGTTTATCTGCCGACTGCTAAGAACAAAATGGTCGAGCGGCTTTATCCTGACGTTTTCGGATTCACCGATATTGGCGGCGGCAGGTATGAGCTTCTTACCGACAGCTACGAATACAAAACAAAATACATCGAGATAACGGAGGATTAAAACAATGGCACTCAACGAAAGAGACATCTACAACAGACTTAACGAAGTTTTCAGGGACGTTTTTGACGATGACAGCATAACCGTCAACGCTTCAACGACTGCTGACGACATCGAGGACTGGGATTCCATGGAGCATATCAACCTCATCGGCGCAGTTGAGGACGAGTTCGGTGTCCGCTTCAAAATGGGCGAAGTTTCGGGCATGAAGAACGTTGGCGAAATGGCACAGATAATCGCTGCAAGGGGCAAGAAGTAAGACCTCCCCCCCTCGCACAAAAATAACTCTCCTGTCACTTTGAGCGGCAGGAGAGTTTTTTATTTAGTCCATATAGTCGGAACAGTGAAAGTCCATTACCTCGGCAAGAAAAACTTCAAAATCGCCGTAGAGCGTCACTTCGCCTGTTTCGTGATCGTATTCGCCGACTTCACCGCTCGTCTTGTTCAGCACGAACATAGTTCCGTCACCGATAAAGTCACCTATCGGTATATATATTTCGGCGTTTTCGTCATCGTAGCCGTCAAGAGTTATACTGCCTATCTCGGAAGTGCCGTAAACCGTTGTGGAATACTCAAAAAGGCTTGCACCGTTCGAGAACATGAGAAACTCACGCATGGGCAGGGGTATCTTTATGCCGTTTTTTTCTTCGCATTCGATTATCTCAGCTTCTGTCGCAGGCTCGTTGAAAGTCGTCTGGTCGATACCGATTATCGGCGAAACTTCCTCACAGCAGTCGATAAGTTCCGTGAGCGTTTCGCTTATAGACTGCCCGTTTATCCGTTCACGCATAAAACCGAAGCAGTCGCCGAAACGCCTGCACAGCTCCTTTTGCCTGTCATAATTTGCCGAATGCAAACAGCATTCAGCGTGGCTGTTTTGGAAATCCTCTTTGGCAGAACGGTTGCGGTAAAGAGCGACAGCCCGGGCGATCTTTTTACTGTATCCCCAAA
Source organism: uncultured Ruminococcus sp. (assembly GCA_947169885.1). Lineage (GTDB taxonomy): Bacteria > Bacillota > Clostridia > Oscillospirales > Ruminococcaceae > YE71. The sequence goes on along the minus strand of CAMVRM010000002.1, from coordinate 28,709 downwards.
GAATCGGATACTGTGTTTCGTATTTCTTTTCGGGAACGAAATAGCCGTTTTTATCACGGCGGCACTCAAAAACTGCTGTTACGTCCTCTGCAAAGAACACCGCCGCAAATCTGAACGTGTCCCATGAATTGTTGCTCTCACGATCGACTGCATCGCTTGCGGCAGTCAGGAAAAATTCGGGAGTTCTGATGCCGTATGTGCAGTTGAGTTGATGTATCATGCCCTTGATGTGTCCCGAACTCCCCTTGCACTGCGCCGAAAATTCGCCGAGTATCTTGTCGATGATCTCATCGTCTGCGAGCGCAAACTCCATACTGAGAGAACTGTCGGGCAGCTGAGTTTCTAGCAGAAGTCCTTTCAGAGTGTTGCATAAGCTTATGACCTCGCCGATAAAATGCTCATAGGGCGGTGAATATTTCGCATTCATATAGTCGGAAGTCTGTTCAACGAGCGGCTTAACTTTCAGGATATATTCTCCGCCGTTATTGTAACGTCTGAGATAATCTTTTATCCATGTGTCATGACGGACCTGAACGGGATATTCCCTGCCGAAACGGTCAGCCGTGTTTGGTGAACGTTTGTTCGACAGTGCAGCAACAGCCATAAGCTTTTCGATGAACACAGGGTCATAATAGTCCATGCCCCAGTAGCCTGCGGTCGCTATCACATCATGAGCGACTGAGGGTATATCCTCCTCACTGCCGTCAAGCAGAGCATCAAACTTTCCGAGCGCATATTCCAACGTGAAAGCACGGCGCATACTGCTTTCGGTCAGCGCATCGAACGCTTCTGTTACTTCTTTCGGAAAATGCTTTTCCATTATAGTTCGGCTGCCGTTACACGCAAAAAAGAACTGTCTTGCAGTCTCGGTGTCAGTCACGGCAAAATCCTGCGGCAGACACTCCCACGGCTTTTTTTTCAAAGGTTCGGAGCTTTTCTGTTCCGTCTGCTCACGCAACGTTTTAAGCTTTTCTGATATTGGTGCTTCATCTGTTTTTTCAGCGAACAGGCTGTCAAAAATTTTCATGTTGTTCTCCTCTCTATAAATCATCAACAATATTATACCATAAACCGCTTAAACAGTCAACCAAACGCAAAAAAAATCCTCCCGAAACGTTTTTTACTGCTTCGGGAGGAACATTTGTTCGTATTACATATACTTAATTATTTAAGCGGAAGTGCCGTCAGCGAACCTGTAACAAACTTCTGGATAGCTTCAACATCGCTGTCAGAAAGTCCCGACTTCCCGTCAACGTCTGCCGCAAGCGCACCGTATGCGGAGATGTGGTCGGAGTTTGTGCCGTTCACGCCGTATTTAGCAGGATACTTGACTGCTTTCTTCACAAGGATAACGTCCGACATATTAACAACGCCGTCAGCGTTTGCGTCGCCGTATGTAACGCTTATCTCAATATCATCCTCAGGCTCAGTGTATTCAATGCCGTCAACGATAGACTCAAAGCAGGGCTTTACGGAGTAATCCTGATTGAACAGCAGAGGATCACGGTCAGCTCTCCAGCTGAGGTCATCGGTCGTGCCCCATACTACAACTGCGGAGATATAGTCCTTGTAATCAACGATAGCGTCCATGATGTCGCTGTAATACTTAGCCTGTAAGTCAAAGCGCTTGTCGTTTACAGTTGCGTCAAGCTCAGTTACCTGAATGTCAAGACCTGTCTTACTGAACTTTTCGAGCGCCTTTCTGTAAGTCGAAACACTCGGGAACGGGTCAGAACCGCCGTTGTTGGTAACGTTCAGGTGAGACTGCATACCGATACCGTCGATATAGTGACCGTCTGAGTTGATGTCAGCGCAAAGCTGAACTATCGCATCGCTCTTCTGCATATACTCATTATAGTCATTGTAGTAGAGCTTGCAGCCCTTGGGAGCGTATTTCTTAGCATACTCAAATGCAGGCTTGATGAATGAGTTATCGCCGAATATCTTGACCCACGGCGAGGACTGATAGCCGTTCGACTCCTCGGGGAAACCTGCCTGTCTGGGCGAGCCTGAATCGGTGAAGCACTCGTTCACAACGTCCCACGCATAGAAGTCAACATCGGAATAATCCTTCTCGACAGCTGCGAAAACATTCTTGATGTAGTTTTCCATACGTCTGAGCATCTTTTCCTTTGATACCCATTCGCCGTTCTCATCATAGTTCTCCTTGAAGAACCAGAGCGGTGTCTGCTGGTGCCAAACAAGAACGTGTCCACGCATGGGGATATTGTTTTCACGAGCAAAATCAAGGATAGGCTTTGCATTTTCAAGCGTTACCTGCGGATTCTCGTCATCGCCCGATGCCGCAAGTGCAAGGCAGGCTTCTTTATCGAGAACGCTGTCGGGTTTGAGTTCGTTGCCTGCTGTAATGCTGTTGAAGTGCTTTTTGATAAGCTCCTTTGTAGCCTTGGGTGCTAACTCGGAAACGGTGCAGGCAGTTCCGAACTTGAACATATCGCCGTAAACATTTTTCAGCGAGGGCGCACTCATATCAAGATTTGTGGGAGACTCGGTTATGGTGAAATCATCTATGCAGAGATCGTTTGCATCGCCCCATGTTTCGATATAGATAGAAACGTCCTTTTCATCTGCTCCGTAAGAGAAGCTTGCTTTCAGTTCAATATAATCGCCCTGTGAAACACCTTTTACAAGGTTGGAATACTGTGCCGCATCAGAACCTGCGGGGGTATGCTGGAGCGAAACGCAAACTGTGTTATACCACGCAGCCTTTACCTTTACCGAAATGTCATACTTAACACCCGGTTCAAGAACGCCCTTGACCGCAAGCGACGGACCGTTCCAGTTCTTTGAACGTCCCGAAACGGACATGACTTTTGAGCCGCTCGGTGCATTTGAGTCTTCAATGACCTTGATGACAGAAGTATCACTGTCACCACGCTTAGAGAACATCGAAGCGTCCCCGTCCTCAAAGTCGGTCGAGAAAGCAACACCTGTGCTGCTGCTTGTTGATGAAACGACCCTTGCGGAAGTGCTGTTGTCAGCCGTTACTGCATAAACAGTGCCGGGAACTGCCGAGCAGGTCATAGCGGCGCTGAGTGCGCAGGCTGACAGTTTTTTTACCAAATCTACTTTCATATTGAGATCCCTCCAAGAAAAAATCTAATTAAATTATAGCATAATCTCAGCATATTTGTCAAGAGTTTTTACTAAAAATCGCAATTTTTGTGGAGTATAACACAATAAACGGTAAAAAAATTGACAAATACGTGCCTTGTCTGCAAGTAGTTTTCATCACGAAAAAAAGGGCGCACCCGAAGGCACGCCCAAAAACATATTTTTGAAAAGGTCCAAAATGTGAAAAGCCGCAAACATCTTATTGGGTCTTTTCACTTATTCACGACCTTTCTGTGTTGTGTTGATGTTACTTTTAATAATCAAAACTGTAACTCTCAGCAGAGTAAGCAGAAACTTTATCATTTATGCTGACGAGATTATAATCATGCTGTGATTCGGAACTCTTTACTCGAAAATAATAATCTGTTTTGTGATGGATAACTTTGCCGTCGGGAGCATTACTATTATCATATGTCACGAGCCAATCGTATTTTTCTACCATATCTGCCCAAGTATCATCATCTGTGTACTCGATAGTTTCAGAAATATTTATTTCTACGTCATTACCTGAATCATCCAATTTCAAACGCGAACCGTTTAAAGTCAGCCTATGAAGTGTTGGTGCGGTTTCAGTGCCTGTCTCACCTGTGCCGCCCGATTCCAGATAAACTTCGATCTTGTTTACGCCCCAGTCATTAAAGCAAGTGCCTGTTTCGTTAGGATCTGTATACATATTACAACCATAACTATAAACAGTAAACGGTGCTTGTGTTACCTCAGCAGAGCCGTTCATTGTGTAGAATTTTACCTTCGTGATCTGTAAATCAGGAACTTCCGATGTTACGGTAACAGTAGCACCATAGCCGTTGAAATGCCAACCATAATCATCATGGCGGTTTGCACAATAATCATCATTGGAGTTAAATGAAACTTTTACAATTCCGTCTTTTATGAACTCCGGTATTGGGTTAGTATCCCAGTCTTTAAAAGGTGCTTCACTGTTTGTGATAGTCACCATATTCACGCCAACATTGCAGGAGGCTGTCTTGTCACCGACTTTTGCGGTGATGACTGCACTGCCTGTTGCAACTGTTGTTACTACGCCGTTTTCGTCAACTGTTGCAACGGCAGGATCGCTTGATGACCATGTAACTGTATTGTCATCGGTAGTGTCCTCGGGGCTGAAAGTTACTGACAGCTGTTCGGTTTTGTCGCCGTCATCGGTCAACAGAACCATAGATGACTTATTGAGTGAAATAGACTGGAGCGGAATAGGAGCATCTTCCAGTTTAGCCGTAAACGTAACAGTATCGGTATACTCGCCTGCGGGCTTGTCATCGAAGTTCTCAACGACCACTCCGAGGGGCTGATTTACACCTTTATCTGTCAGTTCCGTGAACTCCCATGTGGGGGCTTCGGCTGTATCGCTGTAAACGGCTTCTGTTTTTTCTTCGCTGATAAGGTTATAGCGAACCTTGTTATCGCCCGAAGTGAGTGCGAATTCGCCGTCTGAATCAGCCGTGATAACAAGCTTATCGTACTTAGCAAGTGTGCCCTTTGCGGTCACGCCCTCGGTAGCGTTATAACCTGCCTGAGCAACGTCAAGTGTCGAGGGGATAGATATTGTGTAGTCGGAAACAACTTCGGGTGCATCATCGTATGTAACTTCAATAGAATCAATTACTGCATCGCCAAATGTATTACTAAATGTAACGGAGTTTTTGTTTATATTTGAGAATACAGCGTTTCTAACATTATTGTCAAAAGATGTCGCTTCTGTATCTCCGTCCATAAAGATCTTATCCATGCTGCCAAGAGAAAAAGTCATATTAACTTCTTTCAGAACCTTTCCCTGGGGAGCAGTTATTGTGAAATATGCCCCATGTTCACTGATATTAACACCATAATAGAGCGGTCCATTGACTATTTCATCTGCTGTAAGAACAACGCCGTCTTTTTCCATTGTATATTTGGAATCGGTTTTCGGCATATTAAGTAATTCGCCATTCTCGAAATGAACCATTGTTTCTGTTCCCTCTGCGCTCGCCTTTACCGAAGTGTCGGGCAGACCGCCTGTGTTGACTGCCGCAGTTGCCGTTCCTGCCACGAGCGAGAAAGCAAGCAGGAATGCAAAAGTTTTTTTCATTGTGTTTTTCATGGTTTGAACCTCCTAGTTTAATAATTTATACAATAAAAGCGCACTATCCACAACGCAAGTTACGCTTATATTAACATATGTAAAACTTTATTGAACGGTTTGTCTAATCATTATTAATATATCATATTTCAGACAAAATGTCAATAGTTTTTTGCAATGTTTTTATTTTCTTTTGAACGAAATACGGAAAATATCCGAACTAAAATTCATTTTATTAACAATTTCAAAAATCACCTGTTTGACTTAATGACAAAAATGTGCTATCATATTATATGTACATTAGTTAGCTTATGCTAACCAGCGATTGAAAGGATGATCTCTATCATGAAACAAAGATACACACTTCAAAAGGACGGATTTGTCGGATTCTGGCACCCGTCAAGACAGCATGAGGGCAGAGCGGTAATAGTGTTCCCGGGGTCGGGCGCTGATTACGAACTCACAAAGAAAGGCTCGGAATTTCTGCGCAAAGCAGGCTGGAGCTGTCTGATCGTAGGCTTTGCAGGCTGGGACGGACTTCCCGAAGACCCCGTGCTTGCCCCCGTGGAATATGCCGAAAAAGCCGTGAACGCCCTGCTCAACTCGGGCTATGACAAGATAGCAATGTACGGCATCTCCGCAGGTGCAAAGTTTGCTATAACGGCGGCTTCTCTTATCCCCGATGTGAGCCTTGTTATCGCAGGTTCGCCCTTTGACTACACCACCGAGGCTTTCAAAGGCACTAAACCGCTTAACGAATCTACTTTTTCGTGGCGTGGGAAACCGCTCCCCTTTGACCCGACTGTTACACTTCACAGGAACATCGTGAGCGTTCTTTTCCGCACGGCTTTTTCCAAGAAATACGGTATGCGCCGTATGCTCCGCGGAAGCTATGACGAAAATGTGCAGACCGAAAAAGCAAGGATAAAAGTCGAGAATATGCACGCCGACATACTTATGCAGTGCCCCGCCTATGACGATTGCTGGCCCTCTGACGAGGCTGTTCCCCGAATGAAAAAAATATTGGAGAAAAATCATTATCCGTACAGAGTTCAGGCAACTGTTTACAAAAAAGGAAGTCATCTGCTGTGCGGCGACCTCAGTTCCTCACCCGAATATCTTAAATCAATGCGCAAGATATTACAGGCAGAATACACCGACCAAGCCGCCTGCAACAAGGCACGTGAGGACAGCATGAAAGAAGCGCTCAGATTTCTTGAAGGCTGGAAGTAAGAACCTGTCTTCACAAGACACGTACAGAGTTTTGTGAAGACAGGTTCTTAAAGATCAGCCCTTATCCCGTGTGTCAAAATAAGAATCAGTGGCTTCGGAATACTTGTACAGAGCTTTGCACAGGTCAACAAGCTTTTGCTGTGAATCATCGCCGTCATACTTATACAGAACGTTATAAACATAACTCATTGGGCTTATGCTTACCTTGAAGCCGTCAAAATCTATCGTATACATGGTATTCAGGTCACGAGGCCCGATGTTTGCGACGGATACCGAATAGCCGTTGTTTTCTTTAATGCTTACAAGCGTTTTCCCGTTGAGCGTTATGTTTTCGAGAGGTTCGCCGTCAGCAGTCTTGTAATAGAGTTTGAGCGTTGTCATGTCTTTGAGTACCAGCGAACAGCCTGACAACCCGAAGCCCTCGGGCTTTGTGCCTTCAAGCTTTGCCTGATACTCTGAAACACTTGCCTTTGTAACGCCTGTGATGCCGTCAGACGTTGGGACCATCGGCTGATAACTTCCTTCTTCCATACCGTAAAACGCCTGTGCATAAGCACCGTAATCCATCATTGCCTCACCCAGCGCCCTGAGCTTAGCATCATCTGATCTTAAAGTGGTCATTAAGTATTTTTCAACAGTGATCTCACAGCTCTGATCCGATGTGGGAAGACTGTCATTGCTGTCCGCCAGCCTGACTTCTTCTCCATTCTTATCATAGATCCTGAATTCCGGCTTTTCCTGCATCTGATACGGATAGACCGCTGCGGTCAGTTTGTATCCGTTTTTCGTGAGTACCATATCCTTGAAATCATACCTTACCGCTTCGGCATCACCGGGACCTTTTACCATAGCATAGCCTGTCTTTGCAATGTCTTCTGTCAGTATGACATATAAGTTCATACCGATCGATCCGCCCAGCGACAAAGAATAACCGACATAGCAGTTTTTCTCAACCTTTTCCCACTTTGCTTTAACTGTGATGTCCTTGCTTATCGTGCTAAAATCATATTCGGTATTTGTGTCGCCTATCGTCCAGCCCTTGAAGATATAGCCTACTCTTACGGGGTCGGCAGGTCTTTGAGGTGATGTGCCTGTATCAACTGTCTGTTTGTCTATCTCACTTCCGCCCTGCGTATCAAAAGTTATCACACACTTACCATGCGCATCTTCACCGATAATTACTGTGCCCTTATTACGGCAGGCATCAACACGGTCACTGCCTTCATAGGTATTATTTCCGTGAGCAGCTTTGAGCTGAGATGCAAGATAGATATTTCCCTGCTTTTTCATTTCCGGATCCAGAAAACCCACTGCCGGAACATCTCTTACTGTCTTATAATGTCCCAAGGAAGATACCGTGACTTTTCCGCCGTAAAAACTTACAGTTCCGCAGTCATTTTTTTCAGGCGAATATAAAATATCGCTCTTTTGAAAGATACCGCCGCCTATGCCTGCGCCGTAACCTGCCTGAGCGGTAACTTCGCCGCCGTAGATATTGATGTTTCCATAAGCCGCATAAGTTCCATAACTGCCGATACCTGCGCCGCCGCTTCTGCATACCGCAGTTGTTTTATCGTCATTGTCTGAAATTTTTTCTTCCTGAGTCCATTCTTTCCTGCTGCCTTCTGCATTTACCACACCGCCGCAGATGTTCAGCGTTGAATTATCGGGAACGTTTATACCTGATTTTCCGTCTTTGCCTTTAACGACAAGAGTTCCTGTGCCATCGCTCTGACCATAGATCGTCAGTTTATGACCGTTCAGATCTATGCAGTCGGTCGATGTAAGCTTTTTTCCGTCTGTAAGTATCAGTTCAACATCTCCCGTCAGAGTATAGCCGTCTGTAAGAATATCTTCATCGAGGACATAACAGCCGCCTGAAAGTTCCCTGCCTGCATCAGACAGAGGTTCGGCGGAATAGAGCGTCACTTCTTTTTCAGCGATGCTGTTACTGCTGCTGTCCCAGTTCCTGCTGACATATCCGATACAGTAATATCCACTTACCAGAACATCACCCTCGGGCATCGTAAATTCAATATTTCCGTCAGTATCCTTGGTATATTCAACGGGAACACCGCTGCTTGTGATCTCCCATACCTGTTCTGCAAAACTTGCAAATTTAAGGGGATCAGCTGTCATTTTGACCCTGACCTTCTCACCGGGCATCTTCTTTGCGTTTTTATCTGTCAAGTCCTGTCCTTCAAAACTAATGACTGCATTTACACCGTCAGCAGCTAAAACAGAATAAGCTCTTTCAGCCTTAACGTGAATGGTAATATCGGCATCGGGCATATCAAAAGGCTCGCATACCACATTTCCGTTCGTATCGGTGTTCATTGCAAGCATATGTTTTTCATCACTGCCCGCCGCAGTGTAATACACCTCTGTAATGCCGTTCAGAAACTGCTCGGGTGTGCCGTTCGTGATAACTGAAACTGTTACCTTTTCGCCCTTATCCGCTCTCTGTTCCATAAAACTCGACACGATGTCTATGCCTGCTATGTTCAGTTCAACAGTTGGTGCTGCGCCCTCAGTATTTTCGATTTCAACATCAATGCTATGCTCTCTTAAAGCATAATTGCTTACCGAAAGGGTCAGATCGCCGCGAACCGTAAAGGTATATTGAGTCACGTCCTGATAGGTGTTCTGAATGTGTGTAACAGAATCAAACTCATAGCCGTAAGGAGCATCAAGCACTGCCTCGCCTTTGACGTTTTTCGCCTTTGTCAGAGTTGCTGTTACCTGTTCACCGACCCTTGCTTCTGTTCTGTCAAGTGTTATGCAGATGTTCTTCGTGTCTTGAAGTTCCTCGGGAACGGTAATGGTGCAATACTCGCCCTCCGATCTGCTGAACACAGCTTCAACATAGACAGTTGTGAAGATATTGCCCATGGTATCGGGAATTGTCAAAGAATAATCGTCTGCATCAGTCTTGACGAGAGACAGTTCACGTTTCTTATGCTCGTTGTCAAAATAATATGCTCTTATCGAATCGACATGAGTTTCGGGGGCGCATTCGGCAGTAAGAGCAACTGTATCTCCTGCTTTCAGACCTATTGTTTTGTCAGCATAAACACAACTTCCCGACTGAGTTCTGTCAAAATTTTCTATCTTGACGGAATAAGGGCTGTCGGCTTTTTCAAACTCAGCAGTTATGATAAAATTATAATAATCATCATAGCTTCCGACATTTATCCTGTGATAATGACCATTGCTGTCAAAACTCCCCTCTTCCACAGGAAGACAATACCTGCCGTCATCGCTCACGACCGTGATATTTTTCAGCACATAGCCCTCCGCAGGCTCAGCTTTGAGCAGCAGCGGCTCTTTTACTAAACCAAGATCTGAAACATTGGTGGTGAGTGTGCCCTCACCGATAACGTTAGTCTCGAAGCCTGCGCCTTCAAACCTGCCCACGGGCGCAATATTTGCAAATCTGAACTGTGCAGCGACATAATAATCACTGTCCACAGAAACAGGCACTAAAAAACGATACTTGTTATCTTCAAGCTTAGTCACTTTCATCTCTCTGCTGTCAGACTTGCGGCATACTCTTAGTGTATCAAGCTCATAGCCCTCATCGGGAGTAACGGTCATGTCCACATACTGCCCCGGTTCAGCAATGTTTCTGCTTATTTCGACTTTGCCGTGACAGGTCTTTTCAACAGTTATCGTGTGATCACTGAGACTGTCGATCTTTTCCTGCACCGCAGCCGCATAAGCAGCAGAACCCTTTTCGTTAGGGTGTACGGAATTTGAGTTTATAAGAGAAAATTTCAGATCCTCAGCGCCTCTGCCCAATTTTATCGGGTTGATATAAGGATCGTCAGTGCCTGCTTCGTGACCTTTAAAAATGTCCTGAACATCAACAAAACATATGTTCATTCCTTCCTGCTGACACTCATTGACAAGGTTTTCCAGTCTGTCGTTAAATTCACCGACGGCTTTATTGAGTGTGACGCTGTTTTCGGCGCTGACAGGAAGATAACCGTTTTTACTTGTTATACCGCTGTTGCTGAACAGTGTGGGATAACCTGCAACTATGATAGTTGCCTGAGTTCCTGCGGCTTCTGCTATGTCATAATAAGTCTGTTTTATGTTATCGCCCGTGCCGCCGACAGCATCAAATTTCGCCCACACTTCGTCTATTTCCTTTTGAAGTGCTGCATTGCTTGCCAAAGCGGTATCGGTTATCAAAGACGTGAAACCGATGTCATTGCCGCCTACCGTAATGGTGACATAATCAACCTTGCCTTTCAGGTCATTGTCAGTTATGACAGAAAGCTGTGCAGGAAGATTTTTGCTTCCCGAATAGCCCTTATAGTCATATGTTCTTTTCAGAGGAGTGCTGCTGACATTTGCGGCTTTTGCACCCGAGGCAGCGGCAAAAAACCACCTGCTGTTTTTGTAAGCGGCGAGAGGCTCATCACCGCCTATCCTCAGCTGTCCCGGCCAGGCATTTTCAGAACGATGAGCAAGCCAGTCATCGTCCTGTACTTTTAGTTCGGGGTCTTTTTCCTGTCCGCAAAACGGAAGTATACCCTCACCTGATGAGTAAGAATCGCCGAGAGACACCACTATCGGATAGTCGGCAGTTTCCTCCGCTGACACTGTAAATAATACATTTAAGGGTATACCGCTGATCGTCAGACACGCCGAAAGCATAACGCTGAGTGCCTTTTTGATTTTTTTCATAGCAATACCTCTTTTCTATGGATATGTTCATGGACACCAATTCTTCATTGCCAAAAGTCTGTTCACAATTTTCCATATTTATTATAACATTTTTTTCAGAAAAAGTCATTCGTCAAAATAGCTAATTTTATTGACTCATATAAACAAATATGTTATAATAGATTTGTTCACTGACTGTCGGGGCGCACAAATATAGCAATACAAGAAAATAGCAGCATAAAGATTTCGAGAGAAAATTTCACAGTGCAAGGAAAACGACCGCAGTTGGGCTGTCGCCCTGCAAGGGAGTTTGACGCAGCAATGTGGAATTTTATCCGAAAGATTTGTGTTGGTATTTTCTTGGATTGCTATAAGTCTGATATATCGCAAATCAAAGGAGATCTAATAAAATCTATGGACACACAAAAAGCAAAACAGATACTGCTCGACAACCGCAATGCCGAAAACGAAAGTTTTATCTATTATATCCATGAGCGTGACCGCTTTTCAAAAAAAGCTTTCTGGGAATACTACGACAGTATTGCGGCGTTCATTACTGCGGAAAACGAGAAAACTCCCGAACTCACAAGGCTCATTACCGACACCTATCAGACGATACTGAAATATTTCATTTATCATTTTAACCCGAATGATTCCTACCGCATGAAGGACTTCCCGAAAAATTACATAGGCTATATCCAGCGGATCGACCACGTTATTATCGCTTATTACACGGGAGCGCCCGAAAACATCTCAGAGGAAATATTCGATATGCCGAGAAAATAACACAAAGACCGCCGAGAGAATTTTCTTCCCTCAGCGGTCTTTTTTAGAACCTGTCTTCACAAGAAATGTGCGTGGATTTTCAGCGAGATTTAGTCGATTTCAAGGCGAAAAACCGCAGTTGTGCTGTCGCACTGCAAGGTTTTTCAACGCAGAAAGCGACTGAATATCGTTGAAAAGACACGTACAGAGTCTTGCGAAGACAGGTTCTTACTATGAGTCCAAGCCGACTGTAATGCTTATGTCACGTCTTATCAGATAGATTCGTGGAAAGTTCTGGAAATAACATCGTCCTGCTGTTCCTTAGTCAGCTTCACGAAGTTCACCGCATATCCCGAAACACGTACTGTCAGCTGGGGATACTTCTCAGGGTGCTTCTGAGCATCGATAAGTGTCTCACGGTCGAATACGTTCACGTTGAGATGATGACCGCCCTTTTCAACATAGCCGTCGAGCAGTCCTACAAGGTTGTCGATCTGATTGTTTGTTGCTGCCATGATACATCTTCCTTTCAAAGCTTATTCGTCAAAGTCCTCGTCCTGAAACTCGGTAGGCTGTGCGCAAGCGCCCATTCCGCAGTCATTCGTCTGAACGGTGGTGTACTTGATGCCCTCGCCCTCCTCGTCTAAGTCGATGACTAAATGTCCGGTTCCCTGAGAGATCAGCTTGTCGATGACCGAAACCAGATCCTCGGGTTCGCCGTTGTTGTTTTCTTCCTTTAAGATAAGTCCCATTTTTTGGTCACCTCATCAGTTTTCGCCGCCGTCCTCGTTTCTGAGTGCGTCGGAAATGCTTGCGATGTCAAGGTCGCCCATGAACACCTTATCGTCCTTGCCCAAAGCATCGGGGATAATGGAGAATGTGTTGGAGATACCGTCCTGAGCGTGTCTGAACGGAAGTTTTGCAACAGATGCAAGAGATGCCGCCGCACCGTGAGTATCTCTGCCGTGCATGGGGTTAGCGCCCGGTGCGAGAGGCACGCCTATCTTTCTGCCGTCAGGGGTCGAGCCTGTCTTTTTGCCGTATACCACGTTGGAAGTAATGGTGAGGATAGACATTGTGGGCACGCCGTCACGGTAGGTGTGGTGCTTTCTTATCATGTTCATGAATGTGCGTACAAGATCGACTGCTATCTGGTCAACACGGTCATCGTTGTTGCCGTACTTCGGGAAATCGCCCTCAACAATGTAATCAACAACAACATCACGGGCAATGTCAACAACTTCGCCTTTCTTGTTCTTTATCTCGATGTCACGGCGGACAGGCTTTACCTTTGCGTACTTGATAGCCGACAGCGAGTCAGCAACTACCGAAAGACCTGCAATACCTGTTGCGAAATATCTCTTGACATCTCTGTCGTGCAGAGCCATCTGGATACGCTCATAGCAGTACTTATCGTGCATATAGTGGATAACATTAAGTGTGTTGACATAAACGCCTGCGAGCCACTCCATCATGTCGATGTAGCGCTCCATAACGGTGTCATAGTCCAGCACTTCGTCAGTGATAGGACGGTACTTGGGTCCTACCTGCAAGCCCAGCTTTTCGTCAACACCGCCGTTGATAGCATAGAGCAGGCACTTTGCAAGGTTTGCTCTTGCGCCGAAGAACTGCATCTCCTTGCCGACTCTCATGGAAGATACACAGCAGGCGATCGCATAATCATCGCCGTGAGTTGTTCTCATAAGGTCATCGTTCTCATACTGGATAGAGGAAGTGTTGATCGAGATCTTAGCGCAGTATCTCTTGAATGCCGCAGGAAGCTTGACGCTCCACAGAACGGTCAGGTTAGGCTCGGGTGCAGGACCTAAGTTCTCGAGGGTGTGCAGATAGCGGAAGCTGTTCTTTGTTACCATATGCTCACCGTCAACGGTCACGCCGCCGATAGATTCAGTTACCCACTGAGGGTCGCCCGAGAACAGCTGGTTGTATTCGGGAGTACGTGCGAACTTGACCATTCTCAGTTTCATGATAAAGTGGTCGATAAGCTCCTGAGCGCCTTCCTCGTCAAGAATGCCCCTCTCCATATCACGCTGGATATAGATGTCGAGGAAAGTCGAGGTGCGTCCGAGAGACATTGCTGCGCCGTTCTGCTCCTTGACAGCCGCAAGATAGCCGAAGTAGAGCCACTGAACTGCTTCCTTGGCGTTTGCGGCAGGACGGGAAATGTCACAGCCGTATATCTTGCCGAGTTCGATAAGTTCGCCCAGCGCACGCTTCTGCTCTGCGAGTTCCTCACGAAGTCTGATGTTTTTTGAGGTCATGCGGACGAGCGAGGTGTCGATCTGCTCCTGCTTATCCTCGATGAGCCTGTTCACGCCGTAGAGTGCAACACGTCTGTAATCGCCGATGATGCGCCCTCTGCCGTAAGCGTCGGGCAGACCTGTGATGATGCCTGCGTGACGAACAGCCCTCATCTCGGGGGTGTATGCGTCGAAAACGCCCTGATTGTGTGTTTTTCTGTACTTTGTGAAAATGTCTATAACTTTCTGGTCAACGTGGTAGCCGTTCTGCTCGCAGGCTGAGACTGCCATTCTTATGCCGCCGAAAGGCATGAGCGCACGCTTTAAGGGTTTGTCAGTCTGCAAACCGACTATCTGTTCAAGCTCCTTGTCGATATAACCTGCTCCGTGAGAGGTTATTGTCGAGATTATGCTTGTGTCCATGTCAAGTACTCCGCCCTTTTCACGCTCCTGCGCAAAAAGATCCAGCACCTTTGCCCAAAGCTTTTTAGTACGCTCGCTGGGAGGAGCAAGAAAACTTTCGTCACCGTCATAGGGGGTGTAATTTCTCTTGATAAAATCACCCACGTTTACCGAAGCATTGCTCCATCTTCCCGGAGTAAAGCCTTCCCATTCAGGAAAAAATTCCATTGCCACTAAAATCATTCCTTTCCCGATATTAATGAGCTGCTGCACTCACGCAATATGTTTTCCATTAGGTATATGCCATTTGGAATATGATTATTCCTTGGTAAATATATCCTACTATAATAATACCACAATATATAGTTGTTGTCAAGTGCATGAACAACCATACTATGTAAAATCTTTTTAAACTCAAACGGTATAGTTTTTTCTGCTAAATCGTGATTGATATATTTTTAACAATTTTTTCGTGATAAACCATGTTTTTATATGTAACATCATCGCAAAGTTATTCAAAATCAGTCATAACAGCGTTAAAAACGGTCAAATGTTAATAAATTGTAAAGATTTAAGAACGGCACTTTACTTAATGGAAGTAATATGTTAAAATTAC
This sequence comes from uncultured Ruminococcus sp., assembly GCA_947169885.1. Lineage (GTDB taxonomy): Bacteria > Bacillota > Clostridia > Oscillospirales > Ruminococcaceae > YE71. The sequence goes on along the minus strand of CAMVRM010000002.1, from coordinate 13,546 downwards.
AATAGCTGATTTAACACTTTAATACTTGAAATATCAGAGTTAGAAGGAGGTAACTATTATAATGAAAGAAAGGATCGAGATCAAAAATCTTGAACAGCTCTATGAAGCTATCCTCACATTGGAGACTACCGAGGAATGTGCGCTGTTTTTCAAGGATCTCTGCACAGTTCCCGAACTGAAAGCTCTCTCTCAGAGATTTCAGGTGGCAAAACTCCTGACCGACAACCACGTTTACAGTGATATAGTTTCAGAAACAGGCGCATCGACCGCAACTATCAGCCGTGTCAACCGCTCTCTTGCGTATGACGGTTCGGGCGGTTACAGCATCGTTTTTGAAAGGCTCAAGGAGAAGAAAAAGTGAGCGGCTACAAAAGCTTCGCATACTTCTATGACAGACTGACAGAAAACGTTGATTACAAAGGCATGGCGCATCAGATAGACAGCTGGGTGGAACGCTTCGGCGGCAGAAAGGGCATACTGCTCGACACCGCCTGCGGCACAGGCTCGCTGTGTATGGAACTTGCACGGCTGGGCTATGACGTGATAGGCGTTGACAGCTCGGACGATATGCTCAATGCCGCTCTCGACAAGAAATTCGACAGCGGACTTGATATTCAGTATCTGCGTCAGGATATGCGCAGTCTTGATATGTACGGCACGATAGACGTTACCGTCTGCACGCTCGACAGCGTGGATCATCTTTCATCAAAAGAGGACGCACTTAAAGCTTTTAAGTGCGTTTCGCTGTTTGCGTACCCTGACGGTATGTTTATTTTTGACGTAAATACGCTCCATAAACACCGTGACGTGCTTGCAGACAATGCTTTTGTCTATAATCTTGACGGACTGTACTGCGGCTGGCAGAACGAATATGACAAAACAGACAGCTCCGTTCACATATGGCTTGATTTCTTCGAGGAACAAAACGGCAGCTGGCAGAGATATTCCGAGGACTTTCGTGAGATATACCTCTCGCATGAAGTGCTGACGGAACTGCTCGCAGATGCAGGCTTTGAGATACTCGGCGTGTTCGGCGGTTATTCCGATACGCCGCTTGAAGATGACAGCGAACGTGCGGTATACGTCTGCCGCAGGATACCTAATGAAATAAAAACTGAGGAGTAAGTAAAATGAGTAGGATCGTCAGAGCGATAACCAAGGATGCTTCAGTGGTGTGCAGTGCCATTGACGGACTTGACATCGTTTCAAGGATAGAACAGATAAACAAGTCATCGGCAGTCTGTACGGCTGCGCTGGGACGGCTGGCAATGGGCGCTTCGCTCATGGGCTTCGGCTTGAAAAACGACACAGACTCGCTCACCGTGCGTCTTGACGGTGACGGACCTGCCGGCGTGCTGATAGCCGTTTCGGACAGCTACGGAAACGTCAAGGCTTATATACAGAACCCGATAGTGGAACTTCCGCTCAACAGCGTCGGCAAGCTTGACGTGGGCGGCGCAGTCGGCAGGGACGGCACGCTGACAGTCATTAAGGATATGGGTCTTAAAGAGCCGTATTCGGGTCAGATACCTATTTACACGGGCGAGATAGCCGAAGATATAACACAGTACCTTGCGGTCAGCGAACAGACCCCCGGTGCGTGTGCGCTGGGCGTGCTGATAAACCCCGACCTCACCGTGAAGTGTGCAGGCGGTTTTCTTATACAGGTACTCCCCTTTGCCCCCGAGGAAGCGATCTCACAGCTTGAAAAGAACCTTTCAGGCGTGACTTCCGTTACCGCTATGATCGAACAAGGCATGACCCCCGAGGACATCGCACTGAAAATGCTTGACGGTCTTGAACCGAACGTGCTTGACGACTTCGAGGTGAACTATGTCTGCGATTGTTCCCGTGAGCGCACCGAGCGTATGCTGATTTCACTTGGCAGAAACGAACTTACAGAACTTGCAAAAGATGCGGAAACAGAGATCTGCTGCAATTTCTGCGACAAGAAATACATCTTCACGTCCGAAGATATTCTGAAACTTATAGGTGAATCGTCCGAATGAAAAAGCTTATAAAGAGCCGCACTGCAATCATTGTCGGTGCGGCAGTTATTATTCTTTGCGCAGTTTTCATGCTGCTGTTTTACAAACACATTATCCGCATCAACACCCCCTCGGAAGAAAAATACCCCGTCAGAGGTGTTGACGTTTCAAACTATCAGGGCGACATCGACTGGGGGACGCTCTCGCAGGGGCTGGATTTTGCGTACATCAAGGCGACTGAGGGCAGTTCTTTCCTCGACACTCGCTTTGAATACAATTACGCCGAGGGTCAGAAGTCGGGACTGCGTGTGGGGGCTTATCACTTTTTCAGCTTCGACAGCGACGGCGACACACAGGCTGAGAATTTTATCTCACACGTCAAGGCTTATGACAGGATGCTGCCGCCCGTTGTGGACGTTGAGTTCTACGGCGAGTATATCAAGGATCACAAGCCTGCCGATGAAGTCGTGCCGCAGCTCAAACGTATGCTGGACGATCTGGAAGCGGAATACGGCGTGAAGCCCGTTATCTATGCGACAGGCTCGGCATACAAAATGTACGTCAAGGGCAATTTTGACGAGAATGACATCTGGATACGTGACGTTTATTTTACCCCGAAAGACGGCTGGACATTCTGGCAGTACTCCTGCACAGGACTTCTTGACGGTTATGTTGGTGAAGAAAAATATATCGACTTAAACGTGTTTTACGGCTCGGAAGAGGAATTTGAACGTTATTCTTTGTGCGAAATTAACAAGTAAATGTAACGTGATTTATTTGTTCTTTGTGCAAAGTCACGTTTCTGATTTTTTTTCAAAAAACGCTTGACAAACCCTGAATCTTAGTGTATAATATAATAGTCGCTTGAAGCGATAAACAAAAACTCAAAAAAATGGAAGCTTAGCTCAGCTGGGAGAGCATCTGCCTTACAAGCAGAGGGTCATAGGTTCGAGCCCTATAGTTTCCATTCATATGGAAGCTTAGCTCAGCTGGGAGAGCATCTGCCTTACAAGCAGAGGGTCATAGGTTCGAGCCCTATAGTTTCCATATGGCCGGGTAGTTCAGTTGGTTAGAACGCCAGCCTGTCACGCTGGAGGTCGTGGGTTCGAGCCCCATTCCGGTCGCTCAAAGCACATAAAGTGCGGCATTCACGAAAGCTTTACTTACTGCTTTCGAGGTCTTGCCTCTGTAGCTCAGTAGGTAGAGCAGAGGACTGAAAATCCTCGTGTCGATGGTTCGATTCCGTCCGGAGGCACTTCATATGCGGATTTAGCTCATCTGGTAGAGCGCCACCTTGCCAAGGTGGAGGTAGCGAGTTCGAGCCTCGTAATCCGCTCTTATATTCGGCGTCATAGCCAAGTGGTAAGGCGTGGGACTGCAACTCCCTGATCCCCAGTTCAAATCTGGGTGACGCCTCTGAGGAGATATGAAGAAATTCATGTCTCCTTTTTCTTTTGCCTTATTTTTAAAAGTACAGTATTGTGTAGTTTTTTCTATGGTATATGTAAGAATATTATTAGTCTATAAAACAATATTGATATAAATTCAGGTTGAAATTGAAGTTTAATATTTCACTGTTCGTCCATATTTTTCCTATCTGTACCGAAAATCTACACACTTTTTACACACCTCTTTTACACGATATAAAATAAAAAAAATGATTGACTTTTTTGTAGAAATGGTTTATAATAAAAATAACATGGTTAGCAAAAAGGTGGGATCACAATGGGCTTGTTTGGATTCGGAAATAAAAATGAAACAGAAAAGACCGTAAGAAGTGAAAAAGTCAATATCAAAGATCAAAAATTCGATGATGCCGAATACCGCTCGACAATGAAGGCTGATGACCCGAAGATCCTCAGCCTGCTGGACAAGAATATCTCTGTCATCATCAAGAGCGAGGGCAGTCTTGACCATTTTATCGACTACGGCATCTATATATGTTTCAGCGGACAAGCTGTCGGTGACTGCCTGAAAAAACTTCGCTCCAAAAAGGGCGAGACTGTCTCCGCAGTTATCATGCGCTTAGGCACTGCGCTGAGATCGGTCTTTGACCGTCAGGACTGCCGTGCGGCGTTCCTCATTGGGCTTGACGGCGAACGTCAGGTGCTTGCAAAGCGTGACCTCGAGGAAATAAAAGAACTGCTTGAAGGCTATGAAGTTTTGTACCGCCGTGCAGTTGGCGAGATCACAAACGAACAGGCGTTCGAGGCGCTCAGAAAGAGGTTCGTCTATGTGGTAGGCACGCTCCCCCGCCCCGATGAAAACGGCGTGCGCCACCTGACGCAGGACATCGATGTTGAAAAGTTCGAGTGGACGGGTGACGATGCACGCACTTCGGCGCTCTGCTACCTCGACAAACGCACCGCGCGTCTCGGCAGACCGAATGCGCTCACCTCGTCTATACGTCTGGGCGAGTTCGCCGAGGGGTTTGGCTCAGTCATTCTTGAAGCAAAATCAGGCAACTGGATAGAATTCAAGGCTTCGGAACTTGACCTTATTTAACATAATTCAAACTATCAGGGAGACAGCTTTCTTGTCTCCCCTTTTTACATATTAAAGGAGAACTGCTATGCTCATAAACACGGGTATGCGGACGGATATTCCTGCGTTCTATCCCGAATGGCTGATAAACAGGGTGCATGAGGGCTTCGTGCTGGTGCGGAATCCCTATTGTCCCGAACGTGTGACAAGGTATGAACTTGACCCGAACGTTGTCGACTGCCTTGCTTTCTGCACAAAAAATCCCGAACCTATGCTCAAATATCTTGACGAACTTGACGCTTTTCACCAGTTCTGGTTCGTCACGATAACTCCTTACGGCAGGGACATCGAACCGAATGTTCCACCGAAAGAAGCCGTCATGGAAAGCTTTATCGCACTGTCGGAAAAAGTCGGGACTGACTGCATCTGCTGGAGATACGACCCAATATTTCTCGACAGTGTTTACACCGTGGAAAGGCACATCGCCGATTTTGAACAGATGTGCAGAACGCTCTCGGGTCACACTAAATGCTGTGTCATCAGCTTTATCGACCTGTACGAAAAAGTAAAGCGCAATTTTCCGCAGGCAAGGCAGGTCAGCCGCTCCGAACGCCTGCATATCGGCAAGGTCTTCGCCGAAACGGGCAGGACTTATGGCATAAAGATAAAAGCCTGCGCCGAGGGGAACGAACTTGAACAGTTCGGCATAGACTGCGGCGGCTGTATGACAAAAGAGACTCTTGAAGCGGCTGTCGGCAGTTTTCTCACTGTTCCGAAAAAGAAGTCCCAGCGTGAAGAATGCGGCTGTGTTCTCGGTTCTGACATCGGGGCTTATGATACCTGCGGACATTTCTGCAAGTACTGCTATGCCAACTACAACAGAACAAACGTTCTCCAAAATATGAAGCTCCACGATCCGCACTCTCCCCTGCTTGTTGGTCACTTGAACGATGGCGAACAGGTCTTTCAGGCTCGTCAAGACCCTTGGACTGACGGTCAGCTGTCTTTCTTTTAAACAAAAAACTTCCCCGAGGTGAGCAGTTCACTTCGGGGATCTTGTTATTTGTTAAATGCTGTTATTTATCATGTACGCCGCACAAAGCACCAGCAGGATAAGTTCTATAACGGGCATTATGAAACTCAGCCAGCGTGTGTTCATGCGCCTGAGCGCTGTCGGAAGCACCGAACCGTTGACAAACAGCGCTGCGAGAAGCGGCAGCCACGCCGAACTTATCATATAGGAAAACACCTCAGAACCGCCGTCAGCAAAGTCGGGCTTGAAACTCGGCAGTCCGTAAGGGCGCAGTGCAAACACCGCAAGGCACGCCGCCGTAATCGCTGTCGCAAACTTTGTGAACACCACTCCTATGACGAACTTAGAGGCTTTTTCGGCGCTCGTCAGCTTTATCTGCAATACCAGTGCAAGCCCTGCTGTCACGCCTGCCACAAGCCCTCCTGCGCCGAAACAAAACCACATCATCCCGAAAAGTACTCCTGCGAACGCCGCTAAGTATCGCTTCCCGAACGCCTGCTTTATTGGCAGCACGATATAGTCTTTTATCCACATGGTCAGATGAACGCTTATGCCGACGAGCCTGCTGTAAACAGTGTCAGCGAATATGCGTCTGCGGAACGGCTGTCTTACGTGTATGCCCAGCATAAGTGCAGTTCCCTGCCCCATTATCAGCAGCGATGTAACAGCGCTTATAAATGCGCCGTACCATACGAGCAGTGAAAGCCATGCCGCCGCACCGCCCCTGCTTTTAACGGCAGTCTGAGTTATCTCCTGCCAGATGCTGCTGAGCCTGCAAGCGATGATGAGATATTCCGCAAGCCCGAAAACATACAGCCGTATGCCCTTTCCGAGATGACGGATATTCAGTTCGGGGCATTCAAAGCACTCTGTGGCTCTGCGGTAACGGAGAACGGGTCCCGTGCTCATGAGCGGGAAAAATGAGGAGTAAGCTGTCAGCGTGCCGATGTCCGCAGGTTTGCAGCCGTGATAAACGTCCACGAGATACGAGACAAAGTGCAGCGAGATAACTCCGCCGCCTGCAACAGAGAGCGTGTCGAGCGCCGTTATGCTGCCCGAAAGCCCACGCCCCTGCGAAAAGAACAGGAACAGCACAGCGTTCAGGAGCGAGTTTGCACAGATGAGCGCCCTGCACCTGCTGATGCCCGAAGGGTCATGCTGTTGTCTGCTTATCACCCTGCCCGAGAAGAACGCCGCCGCAAGACACACGCCGTACACCGCAAGCCCTTTCACACCGTTTGCGGCAATAAAGAACAGGTTCGCCGCCGCTATGAGCCACTTGCGGTATCTTGCAGGCGTGAGTTTATACAGCCCCATAAAAACAGGAAGAAAAAAGAACAGATATACAAAACTGTAAAGCTGCAATCGGCATCACCTCGCTTTTCTTTTTTGCAGTCAGTCACTGTTTAAAATATCTATTATCTCGTCACGTTCGTAAAGAGTGTTGAGCAGGTCGAGAAGTGCTGAGGGTGAAAGCCCGTCGGGAAGTTCAAGCTTTTTGCAGAGTTCTTTCCTGCGCCCGGAAGCATCGGGAGTTCCCGAAAGCCCCAGCATGAACAGATCATTTTTGGTGAGCGGTTCGGTCTTTCTGATGTTTTGTTCCTGTTCCGCAAAGGGAGCTAAAAGCCGCCGCAAAATATCCGCATCAACACCCTCCACCCCGAGAGTTCCCTCTTTCGAGGGCGCAGTTTTGCGGCGTTCCTTGCCCTCGATCTGCGGTATATGCACTTCCGAGACACGGCTGTGCAGTTCTTTCGGGAGAATGCTCTTGATGTATGCACGTATCTGTCTGCCTGCCCTGTCGGAATCGGTAAGGACTATCAGTCCCGATGCTTCGGCGTACTGCCTTATGAGCCGCCGCAGTTTTTTGTCACGGTAGATACCGAAGCCGTCAGTTGTGATAACAACACAGTCGGCGATAGAGGTTATCTTTATCTTGTCATATCTTCCCTCAACAACAACTGCTTTGTCAAGCTTTATCTTTTCCATATTCCCTGCTCTTTCTTAATTAATGTTCACTGCATCAGCCATTTTCTGCCTTAAAAGAAAATTCACTTGACAAATCAGAAATTGACTGCTATAATTTAATCACACTATTCCGATATGGAATAATGATATAAAAAAAGGAGTGATCTTTTATGACAAAAAACAAAAACGATCGTTCGCTGATAACTCAGCTGGTATTCGGAGGACTGCTCGCAGCGATAGTGACCCTTTCAACGATGCTGATACGCATACCCACGCCCACCAAAGGCTATATAAACCTAGGCGACTGCTTCGTGAACATATCAGGCTGGCTGTTAGGACCTCTCTACGGCTCGCTTGCCGCAGGTATCGGCTCTGCGCTCGCAGACCTTATCTCGGGATACGCAGTCTATGCCGCCGCCACATTTGTGATAAAAGCGCTCATGGCTGCTGCGGCGTTTTTTGTTTACAAGCACGCAAGCAAGCACATCGGCGGCTTTGCAGGCAGGATAACCGCAGCTGCCGCCGCTGAACTTATCATGGTCACGGGCTACTCGCTGTTCGAGGGCTTTCTTTACGGCTCGGTGTCTGCGGCACTGCTCGGTATCCCCTCGAACACAGTTCAGGCGATAGGCGGTGCAGTTTTCTCGGTAACGCTTTACGAAACTGTCATAAAGCGTATCCCTGCCGTAAAGTTCCTCGAACACAAGTAAAGGCAACATCAGAGCATTTTATCCCTTATCTTTGATAAAGTGCAGTATCTTCGACTGATAGTCGCCCCACAGACCTCCGATATTTATACCGCACTGCATGAGAGCCGCTCCCGAAAGTCTGACTTCGGGGGCGCTTTCTTCGTAATAATAAGCTTCTGGGTCAAGACCTTTAAGCTTTATGCGGCGGCTTCGCTCGTTGGGACGGCAAAGCACCTGCACGAACTCGAACAGCGCCTCGCTCTTGTCCTTAGATACGAACATCCATGCGTCCCAGAGGTTGTCCTCGAACATATTGCCTATGCGGAAATGGTCGCCCGTGCGCACAAGGGTGTTGTACTTGTTGAATTCGGCGATCTGACCGGGGATAGCATCTCTGTCCTCCTGCGGTATCTTCGTCACGTCAAGTTCATAGCCGAATGTACCCACCATTGCAACGTGTCCACGGGTAGTGAAAGGCGTGCTTCTGCCGACAGTGTGGTTCGGGCAGTCGGAAACGTGCGCACCCATTGCCGAACAGGGATAGCAAAGGCTTGTACCATACTGTATTTTCAGGCGCTCTATCGCATCGGTGTCATCTGAACACCATATTTGCGGCGAATAATAGAGCATACCTGCATCAAATCTTGCGCCGCCGCCCGAGCAGTTTTCAAGAAGAATATGCGGATAATCGGTAGTGAGCCTGTCCATAAGTTCATAAACGCCCAGCACATATCTGTGCCACAGTTCACGCTGTCTGTCGGCAGGCAGAGCGTTTGAAGCCACTTCGGTAAGCTGACGGTTCATGTCCCACTTGATATACTCGATATTCGCACTGTCCAGGATCTTGCGCATCATGCCGTAAACATAGTCACGCACATCTTTCCTCGAATAATCAAGAACATACTGTTCACGGCAGAGGGTCAGCGGTCTGCCCTTGACCTGTATAGCCCAGTCGGGGTGCGCCTTGTAAAGTTCGGAATCGGGCGACACCATTTCAGGCTCGAACCATATGCCGAACTTCATGCCGAGAGAATTCACCTTGTCAACGAGCGCTTTAAGTCCGCCTTCCAGCTTCTTTTCGTAAACAAACCAGTCGCCCAGCGAACTGTTGTCGGAATCTCTGTGACCGAACCAGCCGTCATCCATGACGAGCATCTCGATACCCAGTTTTGAAGCCTGCTCCGCTATCTGCACAAGCTTTTCTGCGGTGAAGTTGAAGTAGGTCGCCTCCCAGTTGTTTATGAGTATCGGGCGGCGCTTGTCCTTGTATTCCCCACGGATAAGGTTGTTTCTGTAAAGGTCGTGGAAAGTGCGGCTCATTTTGCCCAGACCGCTGTCGGAATATACCATAACAGCCTCTGGAGCGGTGAACACATCATTCGGTTCGAGCGTCCACTCAAAATCCGTGCCGTTTATACCCATAAGCACACGGGTCTTTTTATGCTGAGTGACCTCCGCTTCTGCGACAAAGTTTCCCGAGTAAACAAGGTTGAAACCGTATACTTCACCGCTGTCCTCATCGGCATTACTGCGGCAGATAGCCATAAACGGGTTGTTCTGGTGGCTGGACTCGCCCCTCATGGAGTCGATAAGCTGTTTGCCGTGGTGCAGGCGGCATCTTTCGGGCGCACGTTCCCTCGCCCACGAACCGTTAAGAGTTATCATATCTAGCTTATCATCGTCAAGCTCAACGACTGTTGAATAAACACGGGTAAGCTTCACGTTATCACTGCCGACATTCTTCACAACGGCAGAACGTGTTATAACGTCCAGCTTTTCAAAAGCAGTATAGATAAGCGTTACTTCAAGGTTTGCAGGCTTGTCCTCCATGACTATTTCGAGCGTCTGCGCTTCATCGGGGCTGTTTACGAAAGTTGCAGGCAGACCCGAAAGCTTCGGCTTGCCGTCATAAATGCGGTAAGACTTATAGCGCAGGTCGCAGGTCGCTGCACCGTTTTTGTCGATTATCGAGAAAGCGTGTTCACGGTAGTCGCCCAGCCCGTAGCAGGGATACTCAAAAGGCAGAGTGTCCATGTAGCAGGCACGGTCACGGTCATTTGTCTCGGGGGTAAAGGGGTTCTCGTCAAGTCTGAGCAGATAGTTCAGGCTGTCATCGGGGAGAGCCTTTCCGAAATAGACGTGAGCAAGGTAGCCCCCCGGCGCAACTGCGAGCATATAGCAGGTGTTGTTTGCGGTGAGCTTGAAGCTTTGATTTTTTTCATCGAATAAAATTGCCATAGTTAATTCCTCCGTATTGAGATGCTGTGATTATTTTCACATAATGATTATAGCATATCGGGATAAATATTTCAAGTAAAAAAAGAAAATACACGAAAACCATTATTCCGAAATTTATATGGGATATGCAAAAATAAAACTGCATATATGTGAAAGCGCTGTATTTACAAAGTTTTCGGGCGTGCTGAAAAAAGTGCGTAATATCGTATATTTTAGGTTTTAACTATTTTGCACAAAAAAACATAGTTATTATATATATATTGACCGTTGACAAAATATTTCATTTGTGTTATTATAATTACAAATTTTATATTAGGAGGAAACAACAAATGAACAACCAGACCTTAAAACGTTCGCTCGCAGGAGCGCTCGCAATTCTCTGCGTGGCAGCCGCCGCACCTGCAAACATGACGGGGGCTTTCTTCCCTCAGACTGCTGTTACCGCAAGTGCCGAGGAACTGCTCACCGAGGGTGATTTCGATTACCGCCTGCTCGATGACGGCACTGTTGAGATCGCAAAGCTCAGAGGAGACGGAACAGAAGCTGTCGTTCCTGCCGAGATAAACGGCGCAGCTGTCACAAGTATCGGCAGTGATGCTTTTAAAAACAACCGTAATGTAATCAGCGTGACCCTGCCCGATACGATAACCAAGATCGGCAGCTATGCGTTCTCGGGCTGTTTTGCACTTGAAAATATCAACATACCCGAAGGCGTTGAAGTTATTTCATATGAGGCGTTCGCCTGCTGCAGCAGCCTTAAAGAGATAACTCTCCCCGAAAGTGTGAAAGAGATAGGTACTTATGCGTTTTTCCTGGATGAAAATCTGGAGAAAATAAATATCCCCAAAAATGTAACAAGTATCGGGGCTTATACTTTCAACAGCTGTGAAAAACTCACAGAGATATGTCTCCCCGAAAATCTTGAAGAGATCGGTCAGCACGCTTTTGAAAATTGTACGAGCCTTAAAAGTTTCAAAGTAGCTGAGGGCAATAATTATTTTTGCGCCTTTGACGATGTTCTTTATTCTTATTTTGATAACGGCTTGGAACTTATCTGCTGCCCGATAGCAAAAGACAGCATCGAATTCCCCGATAATGTTCTCCGCATAGCAGACAGCGCTTTCCGTGGCTGCTTAAATCTGACCGAGATAAACATTCCCGATACTGTGAACCGCATAGGTGCATATGCTTTCGACTACTGCTCGGCTCTCACTAAGGTAAGTGTTCCCGAGGGTGTCAAGACCATTTATAATTTTACTTTCCAGTACTGCGAGAGCCTTTCGGAAGTCAGCCTGCCCGACAGCCTGACATATATCGGTATTGCTTCTTTTGCTTACTGCTCGTCCCTTAAAAGCATAACTATCCCGAAAGGCGTTACAGAATGCAAACAGACTGCTTTCAGCCACTCAAATGACCTTACCGAGTTGAACGTTGACCCCGAGAACAAGACTTACTACTCCGTTGACGGCGTTATGTATACCAAAGGCAATGATGCACTTTACAGATGCCCCACCGGTCTGACCGAGTTTGAAGTGCCTGAGTTTGCAAAGTCTATCGGCGATATGGCATTCATATATTGCCGTAAACTCACAAGCGTCAAGATACCCGACACAGTTACCGAGATAGGCGATGAAGCATTCTCAAGCTGTGCCGCCTTAAAGAGTGTTGTTCTCCCCGACAGCGTTACCCTTATCGGCAGAAGTGTTTTCTCGGACTGCGATGAGCTTGAATCTGCTGTGCTTTCGGGCAGTATGACAAAGATACCTTATAAGACTTTCAATTTCTGTCAGAAACTCCAAAAGGTCGTTATCCCTGCTTCGATAACAGAAGTTGCCGATAATGCTTTCGATTTCTGCGACTACCTCACAAACGTTTATTACGGCGGAAGTAAGACCGACTGGAAAAATAATGTCGTCATCGGCAATTACAACTATAAACTGCAAAGAGCAACTGTTCATTACGGCTGCACTTCTCCCGACATCACCAAAGTTCAGTACAGCGAGCAATATCATCAGGTACGCATAAACTGGTCGCCTGTTGACGACGCTGAACAGTACGGCATAGCTGTTTTCCTCGCAGGCAAGTGGAGAGTTCAGACACAGGCTATCCCCTCTTCTGTCACAAGCTTCACCACACCTAAGAACCTCACTCCCGGCACATCTTACAAGATCGCAGTTGCGGCTAAGATAGACGGCAAGTGGGACATTGAATCCGCTGTCAATAAAGCTGTTACTGTTACAGTTAAATAATTTCTTCCTCCTTTTTGCGGCAGTTTCTTCTGGAAGAAACTGCCGCTTTTTTTGTATATTTCGCTATTATTATATTGACAGCTGTTTGCTTTTGTGGTATAATATATACAAGTCAGACGACTTTTAATGACCCAAAGGAGGAAACGCAATATGAACATGATATTTAAACGTTCGCTCGCAGGAGCATTGGCTATCCTTTGCGTGGCAGCCGCCGCACCTGCAAACATGACGGGGGCTTTCGTCCCTCAGACTGCTTTTGCCGCAAGTGCCGAGGAACTGCTCACCGAGGGCAGTTTTGATTACCGCCTGCTCGATGACGGCACTGCCGAGATAGCAGCTTACAACGGCACTGAGACCGAAGTTACCGTGCCTGCCGAGATAGACGGCGTTACGGTAACGAGCATCGGCAAATTGGCATTCAGAAATAATAATAACATAGTGAGTGTGTCTCTGCCAGATACTATCACAAATATCGGCGCCGATGCGTTCTGCAACTGTCACGCACTTGAAAATATCAACATTCCCGAGGGCGTTGAAGTGATTACGTATGAAGCCTTCTCAGGCTGCGGTAGCCTTGTAGAATTAACACTCCCCGAAAGTGTGAAAGAGATAGAACCTTTTGCATTTAATTGTGCTTCTAAACTAAAGAAAATAAATATCCCAAAAAATTTAAAGCGGATCAATTCCAATTCTTTCAGCCATTGTTCGGCATTGACAGAGTTGTATATCCCCGAAAATGTTGATTACATCGGACAAAGAGCTTTTGAATACTGCTCAAACCTTAAAAGCATAAATGTCGCTGAGGGCAATAACTCTTTCATCAGCTTTGACGGCGCACTCTTTGCTGTAAAGGGCAATGACCTTGAACTTCTATGCTGCCCCTGTGGAAAAGACAGC
>CAMVRM010000001.1 GCA_947169885.1 uncultured Ruminococcus sp. | reverse complement strand
TTTATACGCCTATACGCCGTTTTTGACGGTCAGTATATATTATGAATGATAGCTGAACGTCAGCAGGCACGTCCACAAGTTCTTTTGCCATATTGAATATCGACATATCATTGCCTCTCTTTCAAGTAATATCATACTCAAAAAAGTAAATAGGTGATTTTTCATGAATTTTAAATATATGAATATTCACACTTTCAGCTGTTTTACATCAAAAACAGTAATCTAGACCTATTTGAAGTTAATATTGGTATGTTTTGAGCCGATAAAGCCGAAAAAAGCGGATATATAAGAAAATGCCCCTTTGTCAAAATAACGAACGGTTTAAAATATTTATATAAATTCTTATCTCTTATTTATTATCTCTTATCTCTTATCTCTCATCTCTTATCTCTTATTTATTGTCTCTTATCTGTTATTTATTATCTAATATCTGTTTACGGCGTATAGGCGTATAAGTGGCGTAAATACGTGGTTTTTGGCGTATGGGTCAGGCGTATGGGCGCAAAAACGGCGTATAAAAATACGCCATTACAGAACTTTATTTTTCATCTTTTATCTTTATTTAGACCCGTGAACAAAGCGAACACATTATTTTTTATTTCTTATTTATTATCTCTTATCTCTTATCTCTCATCTCTTATCTCTTATTTCTTATCTCTTATTTCTGATTTCTTATTTATATCGCAGTTGACTTTTCATCTGCGATTTGTTATAATAGAAATTATACCCATGAAAAAAAACTATTACGGAGAAAAATATGCAGACACTAAAAGACACAGTTTTAGGCGAGACCGTCAGGATAAAAAAGCTTGGCGGTGACGGTGCGCTCAGACAACACTTTCTCGATATGGGTCTTATCCCCGGGACTGACGTGACCGTTGTTAAATATGCCCCTATGGGCGACCCTGTTGAACTTCGGCTTAGAGGGTATGAACTCACCCTCAGACTTGCCGATGCCGAACAGATCGAAGTCTGTCCCACGCAAATTTCAGATACCGAGGAAGAACACTGCGCCCCACGCCGCAAAAAAGAACACCCGGGCTTGGGTGAGGGCGGCAGATTCCATGCTCCCGAGGACGGCGACCCGCTCCCCGACGGCACGGTGCTGAGATTTGCGCTCGTTGGCAATCAGAACTGCGGCAAGACCACCCTTTTCAACAAGCTCACAGGCTCAAAACAGCACGTCGGCAATTTTCCCGGCGTGACCGTTGACCGCAAGGACGGCGAGATAAAAGGCTATCCCAACACCCTTGTCACCGACCTGCCCGGCATATATTCCATGTCGCCTTTTTCAAGCGAGGAAGTCGTTTCCCGAAATTTCGTGCTTGAGGAAAAACCGCACGCTATCATAAACATCGTTGACGTTACCAATATCGAACGTAATCTTTACCTCACCATGCAGCTTATCGACATGGACAGACCTATGGTCATAGCCCTCAACATGATGGACGAACTCACCGCTAACGGCGGCAGTGTTGACGTGAACGAGCTTGAACTCCAGCTTGGCGTGCCTGTCGTGCCTATCTCGGCGGCAAAGAATGAGGGCGTTGACGAACTTATCCGACACGCTGTCCACATCGCTCAGTATCAGGAACGTCCCGTCAGACACGACTTCTGCGATAAGTCGCAGAACGGCGGCGCAGTCCACCGCTGTATACACGGCATTTCCCACCTTATCGAAGACCATGCTGAAAAAGTCGGGCTTCCCCTCAGATTCGCCGCAAGCAAGGTCATCGAGGACGATCCGCCCGTTATCGCCGCTCTTAAACTCGATCAGAACGAATTTGAAACGCTTGAACATATAATCATGCAAATGGAAAAGGAACGTGGACTTGACCGCAGTGCCGCAGTTGCAGATATGCGCTTCTCGTTCATTCAGCGGCTTTGCAGGGAAACAGTCACGAAACCCTCCGAGAGCCGTGAACATATCCGAAGCCGCAGGCTCGACAAAGTACTCACGGGAAAATACACAGCTATCCCTGCATTCATCGGGATAATGGCGGCAGTGTTCTTCCTGACGTTCAACGTCATCGGCGCATTCCTGCAAGGGCTTATCGAAAACGGCGTTGACAAGCTTACTGCCGCAGTCGACAGCCGCCTTACTTCCATGGGCGTGAACGATGTGCTTCACGGGCTTATCATCGAGGGCATCTTCAAGGGTGTCGGGAGCGTGCTGAGTTTCCTGCCGATAATCGTGACGCTCTTTTTCTTCCTGTCACTCCTTGAGGACAGCGGCTATATCGCAAGAGTGGCGTTCTTCATGGACAAACTTCTCAGAAAGATAGGACTTTCGGGGCGCAGTATCGTGCCGATGCTGATAGGTTTCGGCTGTTCAGTCCCTGCGGTCATGGCGACCCGAACACTCCCCTCCGAGCGTGACCGAAAAATGACGATACTCCTCACTCCGTTCATGAGCTGTACCGCAAAACTCCCGATCTACGGCTTTTTCGTCAGCGCATTTTTCCCCGAGTGGGGCGGACTTATCATGGTTGGGCTTTACCTGCTGGGCATCATCTCGGGGGTCATTGCCGCCTGCATATATAAAGGCACTGTCTTTAAGGGCGAAGCCGTTCCGTTCGTTATGGAACTGCCAAACTACCGCCTGCCTGCTGTCAGAAATGTGGCACAGCTTCTCTGGGAGAAAGCAAAGGACTTCCTGCAAAGGGCGTTCTCGGTAATACTTATCGCTTCGATAGTCGTGTGGTTCTTAAAGAGCTTCGACCTGCGTCTGGGACTTACCGCCGACCCCGAACAGAGCATACTTGCGAAAGCGGCAGGCATTTTCGTGCCGATAATGAAGCCGATAGGTCTCGGCGACTGGAAGATACTTGTCGCACTCATCTGCGGCTTTATGGCGAAAGAGAGCGTTGTCTCGATGCTCGAAGTACTGTACACAAACGGTGCGGCGGCGGCGCTCACCACGCTTTCGGCGGCGTGTATGCTGGTCTTTTCGCTGCTCTACACCCCCTGCGTTGCGGCGATCGCCGCCATAAGGCGTGAACTCGGGAACAAGTGGGCAGTGGGCGTTGTGCTGGTACAGTGTGCGGCGGCGTGGTTTGCGGCACTGCTGGTACACATCGCAGGACTGCTTATGAATATACAGTAAAAATATACGCATAAAATACTATGTCCCGAAGCGGTGATGCTGAGGGGCATATTTTTTATCCCAATTTCGTTCTATATTGCTAATGTATGTGCGCACCTATGTGTATGCCCCTACATGATTTTATTTTTAATATCAGCGATACATAACAGAATTGGGATCATACAAAAAAGGGACGTACCCCTTTTTAAGATACGCCCCTGCATAATTTATTTATGGAATATTACTTAACAAAGTCCTCAACAGTCTTAACGATATTGTCAGCACACAGACCGAACTGTTTCAGCAGGTCAACCGCAGGACCCGAGTGACCGAACTCATCGTTCACGCCGATCTTCTTGACCTTTGTAGGACAAGTCTCAGCAAGCACATCGCATACCGCAGAACCAAGTCCGCCGATGATGCTGTGTTCCTCAACTGTTACTACCTTGCCCGTTTTTTGAGCAGTTGCGGCGATAAGCTCTGCATCAATGGGCTTGATAGTGTGGATATTTATTACCTCAGCATCTATGCCCTTGTCAGCCAGCGCCTTTGCAGCCTCGATAGCCTCAGCGACCATAAGACCGCTTGCAACGATAGAAACGTCCTTGCCGTCACGCAGCTTAACGCCCTTGCCCCACTCGAACTTATAAGTCGCAGCATCGTTGAACACGGGAACTGCAAGTCTGCCGAATCGCATATAAACAGGTCCGACATAGTTTATCGCAGCTTCGACAGCGGCTCTTGCTTCAACATCGTCAGCAGGGTTGATAACAGTCATGCCGGGGATAGTGCGCATGAGAGCGATGTCCTCGCAGCACTGGTGTGTAGCGCCGTCCTCGCCGACAGAAATGCCTGCGTGTGTAGCGCCGATCTTTACGTTCAGATGCGGATAACCGATAGAGTTTCTCACGATCTCAAAAGCACGTCCTGCCGCAAACATTGCGAAAGTCGATGCAAATGGTATCTTTCCTGTTGCCGCAAGACCTGCTGCAACGCCCATCATGTTTGCTTCTGCGATACCGCAATCAAAGAAACGGTCAGGGAACTTCTTCTTGAAGATGCCTGTTTTTGTCGCAGCCGCAAGGTCAGCGTCAAGAACATAGAGATCGGGGTACTTGTCGCCCAGTTCAGCCAGCGCATTTCCGTAGCTTTCACGGGTAGCTATCTTTTTAACATCAGCCATTTTTTCTCACCGTTCCTTTCCTTAACCTTCGAGAGCTGCAAGCTGTGCTTCAAGCTCCGACTTTGCCTGTGCGTACTGCTCGGCGTTGGGTGCTGCGCCGTGCCATGAAACGTTGTCCTCCATAAAGGAAACGCCCTTGCCTTTGATGCTCTTCTGGATAATAGCAACAGGCTGACCGACTATCTTTTCAGCCTCGTCAAAAGCCGCTTCGATAGCATCAAAATCATGAGCATCGCACTCGATAACGTGCCAGCCGAACGCCTTGAACTTGTCAGCGATAGGATACGGAGACATAACGTCAGCAACTCTGCCGTCTATCTGCAAGCCGTTGTTGTCGATGACAGCGGTGAGGTTGTCAAGCTTATAGTGAGCTGCGAACATTGCAGCTTCCCAGACCTGACCTTCCTGGATCTCGCCGTCGCCTAAAACGGTGTAGACCTTGTAGCTGTCGCCCGAGATCTTTGCCGAAAGCGCCATGCCGTTTGCAACGGAGATGCCCTGACCCAGCGAACCCGAGGACATATCAACGCCGGGGATAGTGATGCAGGGATGACCCTGAAGCATTGCACCGATGTGGCGCAGGCTCTTTAACTCCTCAGTGCTGAAAAATCCTTTCTGAGCAAGAACGGAATAAAGCGCAGGAGCGGTGTGACCCTTTGAAAGCACAAAGCGGTCTCTTGACGGCTCATCGGGCTTGTCGGGGTAAACGTTCATTTTTGCGAAGTAAAGATAAGTAAGCGTGTCAGCGATAGAAAGCGAGCCGCCCGGGTGTCCCGACTTGGCGTTGAACACGCCTTCGAGAATGCCAAGTCTCACCTTGCAGGCTGTGATCTCAAGCTGTTTTTTCAGCGAAGCATCCATAGGTTTTATACCTCCAGTAATAATATATAAAATTTGTTACCGCAAACTTATGTGAGACCGTTTTCGGTGTGCAAATTTTTCAGCAATGATCGACTGTCTTACAAAGCACCGTTAGCCGAAAGACTGTCAAAAATATACTCAACTGCCGCAGCGATCGCATTTTCCTCGCATGAAACGCCCAGCACTATGTCGGCGGCAGCTTTCACCTCCGCAGCGGCGTTTGACGGAGCAATGCCGACGTCAGCCTCACGGAGCATCTCGATGTCGTTGTTGTAATCGCCTGCCGCAACAATGGTGAAATCCTCCATGCCGCAGGCTTTTTTCAGTTCTCTGAGTGCCGAACCCTTTGAGATGTTCTTAGGCAGCATCTCGTAATACATCGGCGCTGAGATAACAAAATCTATCTCGGGGTAATATTCCCTCACCTTGTCCACGCTGCCGATTATCTCGTGTATATGCTCGGGTTCTCTTGCGAACAGCACCTTGTACCAGTTTTTCGGTATCTCGTCAACTGTGCATTCCACGGGCTTGACTTTGCATATCCTGCAATGTTCACGCTCCATGTCGGTCATCTGCGGAACATAAACTCCCTCAAGCGGCAGACACTCGCAGCCGACTTCGGGGTGCTGTGAAAGCAGTTCCTTTGTCAGTTCCCTTGCGCTCTCAGGCAGGAACACGTCATATATCTGCTTTTTGTCTGCAAGATCATAGACCATTCCGCCGTTGCACATGATGATCGGACAGTTGACACGCACCTGCTCAAAATACTGCATTGAAGCCTGCAAGCTGCGTCCCGTTGCTATCGAGAACCTGCCGCCTGCGTTCATCAGCCGCTCGACTGCTGCGATGTTCTCGGGCGAGGGTATCTTGCTTGACGGCAAAAAAGTCCCGTCCATGTCGGTTATGAGCAGTACCTTTGAAATATCCTCAAACAAATCTATTTCCTCAATTCTTCGATCAATCTCTGAAAATAAGGCGGCAGTTCGGAATCAAACTCCATATATCTGCCGTCAGGGTGGACAAAGCCTATCTTTTTTGCGTGAAGGCACTGTCCCTCTATGCCCTTGTATGGCTTGCCGTACACATCATCGCCAAGAACTGCGTGTCCCTTATAGGCGCTGTGTACTCTTATCTGGTGGGTCCTGCCTGTTTCAAGCCTGAACCTCACCCATGAATAACCCTTGAAGCGTTCTATCGTTTCATAGTGGGTAACTGCATTTTTTGAATTCTGTTCGGTAACGCACATTTTCTTCCTGTCATATCTGCTCCTGCCGATAGGCGCATCAACAGTTCCGCTCTCGGGCGAAAAAGCACCGCACACGATCGCATTGTATTCCCTTGTGAAGCTGTGTGCTTTTATCTGCTCGGCTAAACATCTGTGCGCCGAATCGGTCTTTGCGACCATCAGAAGTCCGCTGGTGAACTTGTCTATCCTGTGGACTATCCCCGGACGGATCACTCCGTTTATCGAGGACAGCCGCCCTTTACAGTGGAACAGCAGCGCATTGACGAGCGTTCCGTCAGGATTTCCCGCCGCAGGGTGAACGACCATTCCTTTCGGCTTGTTCACCACCAGCAGTTCCTCGTCCTCATAGACTATATCAATGGGAATATCCTGCGCCACGGCTTTGAGTTCCTGCGGTTCGGGTATCTCGCCGCAGATAAGGTCATTAGCTTTAAGCTTGCCGCTTTTTGAAGCCTTTGCACCGTTTACTGTCACCGTGCCGTCAGCTATAAGTCCCTCTATCCGAGAACGTGAAAGCTCGGGCAGCTGACAAGCGAGCCACTTGTCGAGCCGCATACCCGTGCTTTGTTCGTCCGCAAGCAGTTCAAAGCGTTCACTCGGCATCTTTCTTCTCCTTCGGCTCGCTTTCCTTTTTCGCATTCTCGTCAAAGAAGAACATATAAATGCAGAACATGACCGCTCCGACTACCACGCAGATGTCCGCAAAGTTGAATATCGGAAAGCTGAACAGGTCGCACTTTATGTAGTCGATAACTTCGTGCATACGTATACGGTCGATAAGATTACCGATGCCGCCGCCCAGTATCAGCCCCAGCGACAGCAGGCAAAGCTTTGAACCGTGCCTGTTTTTGTACATATACCATACAGCAGCGGCAACAACTATACAGGGCAGCGCAATGAGAAACCACGTCTTGCCCGACATGATGCTCCATGCTGCGCCCTTGTTGCGTATGTGGGTTATGCTGATGATGCTCGGTATGAATTTCCTCACTTCATTCAGCCCGACATTTGCGTTTATGTACCACTTGATAAGCTGGTCGATGCCGACAGATGCCGCCGCTATCACCAATGCCGCTATGAACATCAGCGCTTTTCGTCTGTCGAGAACCTGCCGAAGCGCAGTTCCTCAGTTCTTGTCGGCAGATTTATAACGGGCGAGAACGAAGCGGTGTTGATAACTTCATCATAGTGCTTCTGCTTCTCGGCTTCCTCGTCTATCTCAGCCTGCTCCTCGTCATATTCCTCGTCGTAATATTCGTCATCGTAGTACTCATCATCATACTTCGCCTCATACTCATCAAGTTCCTCGTCAGTCATTTCGGGCATTTCGGTGATAAGCTTTATCTGCGACGCATAAAGATCAAGCAGGTGGCTTTTGAAGTATGTAGTCTCAGCCTTGACCCTTTCAAGTTCTGCCTGTTCAGCCGCAAGTTCCGCCTTGATAGATTCGATCTCAGCCGAAGTTTCCTCTTTGAGCTTAGCGATAAGTCCGTCAACTGTATCGTGATGTTCTTTCTTGATGCGCTCGATCTCCTCGGAGTTTGTCTCCTGAAGTCTTATCTGCTCAGTCTTAGCCGAGTCGATAAGGTCTCTTGCCTTTGCCTTTGCATCAGCGATAAGCTTGTTCGACTCTTTCTGAGCGTGGATCATCGCCGACTTGATAGCGTCCTCATCGTTGCGGTACTCATTGATCTTCTCAACGAGCATCTTGATCTTTTCCTCGTTTTCGGCATTCTGCGCTTTAAGGCGCTCTATCTCATCTGCACAATCCCCAAGAAACTCCGTAACGTCAGCGGGATTAAGTCCGTTTTTGGAAGTCCCGAAGCGTTTGTTCCTGATCTTATCGGGTTCAAGCATATTTATACCCTCCTAAACAAATTTCCTGACCGTGATCTTTACTCTTTCCTTTTTGCTGCTTCCGTCAATGCTGCCGAGAATGAATTTCCCGTACCCCCGCACCGTGAAAGTATCGCCCTCACTCAGCTTTTTTGCTCCCGAGTTTGGCTCATGACCCTTTATCAGAACAGCCCCCTGAGTTACCAGCTGTTCAGCCTTAGTCCGTGAGCATCTTATCGCCAAAGCCACAACACAGTCCACCCTCAGTGACGAAACTGTGCCCTTTATCTCGGCAAACTCTTTTTTCGGCAGACGTTCAGGGTCAAAACCCTCGGTTATCCCGATGCCTGCCCTGCCGATCTTCGCCAGTTCACGCTCTGCCGTCTGTGCGGCGATCACGGTCAAAAAGACCACCGCACTGTCATCGCTCATTAGTATATCTCCAACACTTTCTCTCGTCAGCCCAAGCCCCATGAGCGAACCCAGAACATCTCTGTGTGTCAGCTTGTCCTGCTTTCTGAATGTGAAAGTCAGTGCCTTGATAGGAAAACTCTCGGCAGACGGTCCTTCATAGTCTGAAAAAGCCCCGAACATGACCCTTTCTGCGCCCTCATAGCCGCCCCAGAGCATTAAGTTTCCGAAAGAATAAGCCGCCGCAACAGTCTTTGCAAGTTCTGCCCTGCCCTCCGAAAGAAAGCCTGTAAAAGCAGTCCTGTCTTTATGTACCGCCGCTTCGATCTTGTCGGCTATGCTGCCTGCCAGAAAGCTGTCCTCAGAATTCAGTCCATGAAGGAAAGAAAGCTCAGTTCGTGAAGCTGTATCCGTTGTTTTCAAGTTCGCTTACCAGATCAACGCCCGAGAAGTTCACTGTTCCGGGAATGATGGCATAAGTCTTCTGAGCCATCATTTTTATCTCGCACTGGTTCGCAAAGGCAACGCCCCAGATAAAGTCAAGTATTCTTGTTGCGTCTTCGGGCTTGACCAGTTCAAGGTTCAGAATAACGGTCTTGCCGTTGTTTATATCGTTGCCGATCTTCTCGACTTCCTTGAAGTTGTTCGGTCTTGCAAGAACAAGGTCGAACGAGGACTGATCTGTTGTAGCCATATGAGCCATGTGAATGTCACTCTCTCTTTCTGTATTTCTTTTCTGACTGCCTGAACTGTCATCACGGCTTGTGCCTGCGCTGCTGCCGTAAGTGTCATTTTTTGCACTTTGGCGGTCACTTCTTGCCGCCGACTGATACGCTGTCTGCTGCTGCCTGCGTGAAGCAGGATTATTCTGAGCCTGCGGTCTTCTTGCCGATGCAGCCTCATCTCTCACCGCTCTCTCCTGATCCGGCTTTTCAGCACGGGGCGGAGGCGGCGGTGTCTGCTCGGCAGGCTGAACTGTCGGCTGAACCTGCTGCTGTTTGGGCTGAGAAAAGTTGGAATATAACTCCTCGTCTATCTCCTCTTCACCGACAAACATTTCTTTTAAGCCCTGCCAGATTCCCATTTCGTCATACCCTCCAATTTTTTACATTACTGTTTTTTTGTATAATCTCTCGCTCCGAAAAGCGCACTTCCGATCCTCACAAGCGTTGAACCGTGCTTTATTGCTGTCTCGTAATCTCCCGACATTCCCATAGAAAGCACGGAAATATCAGCGTTCGCAAGCTTTTTCGACTTTAAAGCCTCAAACAGTTCACGCATCTGTTCAAAGACTTCCTCTCCGCAGCCCACGGGCGGTATCGCCATAAGACCTTTGAGCCGAAGATTTTTAAGTTCTGCCGCCTGCTCCGCAAGTACAAAAAGCTGATCTTTGTCAACGCCGCTCTTTGTTTCTTCTCCGCCGATGTTCACTTCAAGCAGAATATCCATGACCCTGCCGTTTTTCTCGGCAAGCCTGTTTATCTCGCCTGCAAGCTTTAAGCTGTCAACAGATTGTATCATCGTAACATCGTTGATTATGTACTTGACTTTGTTGGTCTGGAGGTGACCTATGAATTGCACCTGTCCACGTTTGTCGTAACTGTCCTTTTTCGACAGATACTCCTGCACTCTGTTCTCACCCAGCAGTGTTATACCACATTCTATCGCAAAGTTTATCTTGTCAGGATCAACAGTTTTGGTAACTGCCATGATGTCGATCTTTTCATCAGAGCCTCTGTATTTAGCCGCAGCGTTTGCCGCATTGTCAGCTATCCTTTTCAGATTCTCCGCCGTCTGAGGATACCTCGTCTGTGTCGGCATCGTCAGGCTCAGGTTCAGGTTGCTGCTGTACATCCTGTTCATTCACCACCTCAAGAAGTATCTGGTCATACAAAAGCAGGTGATCCTCCTGAGCGGTGTTTCGTGATATAACAAATCCGTCACCGTTATAGATCTCGTCGATCTTCTTGAAGGTTATATTCTCGCCCAGTATGACGTAAACGCCTTTCTGCCCGCCACGGAATCTTATGGCGGTAGAAGGCACCATAATGCCGCTGTACTCATCGAATAACAGCTGCATCGACTGCACACGCTGTGTGCAGATATATTCATCAAGGCTGTCGCAGGAAAGCACCACAACGCTCTTTCCTTCTTCATCAGCCTTTTTCACCGATACGACTGTAACATCGTATACCTTATCCGAGCTGTCGAGCATAAGGCGCAGTGAAGCTTCCTCTGCAACTCTCGGATCTTCGTCGATAACGCCGACGATATAGCAGGTGTAGTCATCGAACATCTTGCCGACAGCATTTTCCGAAACACCCTGTTTTACCGCATCAGCGCCGTTTATGATCTCTTCGATCTCGCTCTGTGTGAGCGTCATTGCCTTTTCAGTTGTGAGCCTTGACTCATATCCGTCACAAAAAGAAACGAAATACCCCGTTTCGCTTGCCTTTATGCTGTCCTTTACCCTGTCAGCCTGCGCCCTCAGATAATCTGCGTCCTTATTCAGGATCGCGATCCTTTCATCGTAGTTGGCAGAGATCCCCGAAAGGATATTATAGATATTGAGCACCAGCGAGATGTTCTGCTTCTGCTCAGCAAAGCCTTCGTAATCGCCGCTGTTCGAGCAGACGATCAGCTGTTTGTAATGGTCATCTATCTTTCGGCTTATGGATTCGGGAGATACGTAGTTGATAGTTCCCGGGCTTTGAGCCTTTTCGAGCATATCTATCTCGTCAGTGACCTTATTGAGCCTTTTTTCCGCAAAAGCCTCCTCGGTACTTGAAAAGATCTTTGCCACCGTGTCTCCCTTTGAGACTTTGCTCCCGTCAGGATAAGTGTAGCTTATAACGCCCTCTCCGCCGTAATCTATCTCACGCTCGTCCCTTATGATGACCCCCTCGAAAGCGATGTCCTCATTTATGGTGCAGAGCGCAGCCTCCATAGTATCATGCCGATCGTTCATATAGCGATATATCTGACCGCCTATGATTATAACAAACAGCACAGTGATAAGCAGTACAAGAACTCTCGCAGTGATCTTATTGAACAGACCCGATCTCATACGCTTTTATACTTTCCCTTCTTTCTCCTTACGCAGAAAGAGCCTGTCAAGCCTTTTCCTGACTGTCAAGGATATTGATAGCTCTGGTAGGCACGATAGTCGAGATAGCGTGCTTGTAAACAACGTTCTGTTTGCCCTCGCAGTCAAGGATAACAACATAGCTGTCAAAGCCCTTGACAACGCCCTTGAACTGGTAGCCGTTGACAAGTATCATAGTAACGAGTACCTTTTCTTTTCTTGCCTGATTGAGAAAAATATCCTGTAAATTCAAATTCTTGTTCATTTCCAGTCACTCCTTAGAAAATACCTTTTTCTTCCAAAATGCTTCTTCTATTTTTTATTTTTTGTATCTATCCGCTTCGTTTCGGATATTCATTATTTATTATAGCACAAAATGTTTGATTTGGCTATACCTTTTTTAACTTTTTCAAAAAAAGTTTTATTATTTTCATCTTTTGGATAATAAAATGTCTCTATGCCATCTATCCGCCGAAACCATGTTAGCTGTCTTTTAGCGTAATGCCGAGTACCCAGCTTTATATTTTCGGCGCATTCTTCCAGCGTTTTTTCGCCTTTAAGGAAAGGGATAAGTTCCTTATATCCGATAGCCTGATAAGCGGTAGCAGGGTCGCTCCCCTCATAGACACGTCTTGCCTCATCGACCATGCCCTGTTTCAGCATAACATCAACACGGCGGTTTATGCGGTCATAGAGGTCAGCCCTGTCCTCATAGCCTATCGTCATAACATAAGCGTCATAGGGGCTGTCGCCTTTAAGGTTCTGCCTGCGCTGTTCATAGAAGCCCTGACCCGTGCTTTCGCAGACCTCTATCGCCCGAACCACACGTTTAACGTTATTCTCATGTATAACAGCGGCAGACTCGGGGTCAAGTTTTTCCAGCATCTGCCAAAGAGCGTGTCTGCCGTTTTCCTCGGCGTAAAGTTCAAGTTCTGCACGGCGTTTCGGGTCAGCTCCGTTATCCTCGAACACGATATTGTCGATAAGCGTGCTGATATAAAGCCCCGTACCTCCGCAGACGATCGGGAGTTTTCCTCTCTGCCGAATATCGGCGATACATTTCCTAGCCATATCAGCCCACTCCGCCACAGAGAAGCTTTTTTCCAGCGGCAGAAAGCCTGTCAGGTGGTGCGGCACTCCCTGCATCTCCTCCTCGGTCACACGGGCGGTGATTATTTGAAGATCCTTATACACCTGCATAGAATCGGCGCAGACTATCTCGCCGTCAAACGCCTTAGCCATTTCGACCGACAGCGCCGTTTTTCCAGAAGCAGTCGCACCGCCTATCACAAGCAATGGTATCTTATTCTCTTTTCCCATTCTGCCACCTCCTTTTATTTGTTTCAGACTATTCTCTTAAAGTGCTTCTCTATCTCGTATTCGCTCATTTCCAGACGTATCGGTCTGCCGTGCGGACAATATCTCAGATCCTCACTATAAACCAGCTCCGCTAAATGCTGTAACTCCTCGATCGTGTTGTCATCATGTGCCTTTATCGCCGCTTTGCATGACATTGACCTGTATATGTCATCATATAACTGCGGCATCGCATTTCCCCCGAGTATCAGCTTCTGCGCTATCTCGACTATCATTTCGGTCGGGTTGTACTGCTTCAATAACTGCGGCAAAGCTTTAACTGCCACAGCAGGCGCAACGTCAGGTTCTATCACAAATCCGAACTTCTCGACTTTATCAACGTTCGCCGCAATCGCATCATACTCGTCAAATGACAGCATCACCATTATCGGCTCTAATAAAAGCTGTGCCGTGACTGTCCCCGACCCGAAACGTATCTGCTCATAAATGTGCCGTTCATGCGCAGCGTGCTTGTCGATCAGCACCATTTGCTTGCCCACCTGCGCCACAATGTATGTCTTGAACAGCTCGCCGATGACTTTCGGCTTCTCCGGCGGCTGTTTCTGCTCGCTCTCAGGGATAACAGGGTCTATCCTCACGGGACGGCGGCGCTTCATGTCCTCAGCCGTCACAAAACTGAAATTCTCAAGCAGTGTATCTTCCTGCTCAGGCTCGTCAGCATTATCCTCCGCCTGCGTTTGTTCCTCAAAACTCTCGCCGCTTTCCTCCCGAACATCATCTTCCGGAACAGCTTCCGTCTGCTCGGGATAACCGCTGACCTCCGACGGAACAGCCTGATCAAACTGCAAATCTTCGGGCGGAGGCGGCAATGGCGGCTCAAATTCATCAGCCTGCGCCTGCTTTGTCATGCCGTCCAGCATCTTCACGAAAGAATCATCTTCAAGTCTGTTCTCAGCCGTCTGTTCATTCAGCGACTTTAAAAACAGGTCATCTCCCGTGTCGTCACTTTTCCCGACAGGCTTTGCAGACTTGACAAATGCCGCCGTGTCAGCAGTCTTTGCAGGCTCTGACTTCGGTTCGGCAAACACCATTTGCTCCGCTTTCGGCGTGTTGTCGGCGTATAACTCACTGTCGGAGTAACGCTTTTTCTCGCCTATCGTCAGTCTCTGCGGCTTGTCCTCGCAGTCAAGCGCCTGCCTTGCGGCAAAATACACCGAATCGAACACGAACCGATTATCTGAAAAACGTATCTCCGTCTTTGCAGGGTGAACGTTTACATCGAGCATATCGGGCGGCAGATCAAGCTTCATAACGCACATTGGAAAACGCCCCACCATCATGCGGCTCTTATAGGCTTCTTCCAGTGCCTGCGAGCATACTTCCGAATGAACGTAGCGCCCATTTACATAGAACACCTGAAACTTGCGGTTGGTGCGTGAATCGAGCGGCTTAGAAACAAACCCCTCTGCCGAAAAACTCCCGCGGCTGTAATCAACAGGCAGAAGTCCTTTTGCAAACTCACGCCCAAAAACCGAATATACTGCCGAATAAAGCTTGCCGTCGCCTGCCGTCACGAACACGTTTTTGTTGTCACGGATAAGCTTGAAACTAATGTCGGGACGTGATACCGCAAGCCTGCTCATAAGCTCCTGGATGCGTGTAGCTTCGGTGGCATCTTTTTTGAGGAATTTCAGACGTGCGGGAACATTGTAGAACAAGTCACGCACGATTATGCTCGTCCCCTCGGGACAGCCCGTTACTTCATAAGTCTGCTGTTCCGATGCGGCTATCTCATAGTGAGTTCCATAGACCTCCCCCGGCTGACGTGTGAACATCTCGACCCTTGCGACCGCACACACCGAAGCCAGCGCTTCACCACGAAAACCCATTGTCATGATGTGTTCAAGGTCAGCTTTTTCGGCTACCTTGCTGGTCGCATGGCGCAGGAACGCTTTCGGAACATCATCATGCGTGATACCGCCGCCGTTGTCGGTCACTCTGAGAAAACTCCTGCCGCCGTTTTTTATCTCAACAGTGACAGCAGTCGCATCTGCATCTATTGCATTCTCGATAAGTTCCTTGACTATCGATGCAGGACGTTCTATGACTTCTCCTGCCGCTATAAGTTCGTATACCTCTTTGTCAAGGACGTTTATTTTTGACATCTGTTGCTGCCTTTCTATTTTTACAGATACTTATACAACTCCGAAACGAACTCTCTAAGTTCGCTATCATTCATCTCGCCGATGTTCGTTTCACGCAGTTTCTGCTTGATAACATCTCCGCCCATAGCCTCAAACGATACCTGACTGCTGTCAGACTGTTCCTTTCTGCCCGATGCGGCTTCCGCTTCCATTTCTTTAAGAAGCTGTTTTGCACGGGTGATTATCTTAGGCGGCAGACCTGCGAGCTTTGCGACTTCAATACCGAAACTGTCGTCAGCGCCCCCGGGGACTATCTTTCGCAGGAAACGAATATCATCGCCCTTGCGCTTGACGGCTATCGAGCAGTTCTTAATGCCCCTTATCTCTCCCTCCAAGTCGATAAGTTCGTGATAATGGGTCGCAAAGAGCGTCTTGCACCCCAAGCCTTTCTGCGAACAGATGAACTCGCATACCGAACGTGCGATGCTTATGCCGTCAAAAGTCGAAGTTCCTCGCCCCACTTCGTCTAAGATAACAAGGCTCTGCTTTGTGGCGTGCTTTACGATGTCGGCAACTTCACTCATCTCCACCATAAAGGTCGACTGACCCGATGTCAGATCGTCCGATGCGCCAATTCGTGTGAATATCTGGTCGACTACCGAGATCTTTGCCGAAGATGCAGGCACAAAGCAGCCTATCTGCGCCATGAGCGTTATGAGCGCCGTCTGTCTCATGTAGGTGGATTTACCCGACATATTAGGACCTGTGATTATCGTCATGCGGTTGTCGGTCAGGTCAAGGTAACAGTCGTTCGGGACGAACACTTCCTCGCTCTGCATAAGTTCAACAACGGGGTGTCTGCCGTCTTTTATGTCGATTATGCCGTCTATCGCAATGTCGGGCTTGACGTAGTTGTTCGCAACGGCGATGTTCGCAAAGGAACACAGCACGTCCACAGCCGCCACCGAATCGGCAGTCTGCTGGACCATTTCGAGCTGTAAAGCAACAGCCTTTCTTATCTCAGAGAATATCTCCGTTTCAAGGCTGACTATCTTTTCCGAAGCACCGAGGATAGAGTTCTCGGCTATTTTCAGTTCTTCCGTAACAAAACGCTCGCAGTTTTTGAGCGTCTGCTTCTTGATGTAATTATCGGGAACAAGTGCAAGGTTAGTCCGTGTTACCTCGATGTAATAACCGAACACACGGTTGTAGCTGACTTTCAGGCTCTTGATGCCCGTCCGTTCACGCTCTCTTGCTTCGATGTCGCTGATTATATCCTGACCGCCTGCGATTATCCCGCGCAGACCGTCCAGTTCGTCATTGTATCCGTCACGGATAACTCCGCCGTCTTTCAGCTGAACAGGCGGTTCGTCAACAAGCGCATTCTCGATAAGATTTGAGACAGGTTCAAGCGTTGACATTCTCCTTGCAAGTGAATCTATCAGCTTGCAGGGAACATCATTAAGCAGTTCTTTCAGTGCAGGAAGTTTGAGTGCCGTCAGCGACAGCGATTTCAAGTCCCTCGGAGTTGCCGTCTGGTACATGACCCTTGTCATAAGCCGCTCAATATCATAGATGCCTTGCAGCTGTGCCGTTATGTCACCCAATGCAACAGGGTTCTTTGTGAGTGCTTCAACGGCGTTGAGCCTGTCCATGATAGCTGTCGGGTTGACGAGCGGCTGTTCAAGATACTTGCGTATCAGCCTGCGTCCCATGGAAGTTTTTGTCTTGTCAAGCACCCACAGCAGAGAACCTTTTTTCTCCTTTGTGCGGAGCGTTTCGGTAAGTTCCAGGTTGCGGCGAGCCGTGAAACCTATCGTCATGACAGGTTCGCCGCCGTCACGTATCAGCTTTGTGAAACGCTTGACAAGTGCAAGCTGTGTTGCGTGGATATAACCCATAAGTCCGCACAGCGAATACGCTTCAACAGACATGGGGTCAACGCCCAGTTCTTCGATGCTCGCCGCCTCAAACTGTGCCGCCGCTTCATCAGCGTGAAGTTCGGGAACAAACTCGTTCTCGTCAAGCAGCTGAACAGTAGGTTTAAGCGTCTTTCGTACAAAGGTGCTTACCTCTCTCATTGCAAGAAAGCCCTCGTTGATAAGCAGTTCACTCGGCATAAAGCGTGAAAGTTCACTTATCGAGCGGTCGGTCATGTCTTTGCCCGAAAAGCTGTAAAGCCGTGCTTCACCCGTTGAAACATCCGCAAATGCGAGCGCACACTCGTCACCCCTCGAATAGAAAGAGCAGATATAGTTGTTCGAGCCTTCGTCCAGCAGGTCGCCGTCAGTGATAGTTCCCGGAGTCAGCACCTTGACTACCTCACGCTTGACAAGTCCTTTTGCCTGCGCAGGGTCTTCCGTCTGCTCGCAGACAGCCACCATGTAGTTCTTATCCACCAGCTTTTTTATGTAAACGTCTGCCGCATGATGCGGTATTCCGCACATCGGCGCACGCTCGTCAAGTCCGCAGTCCTTGCCTGTCAGCACCAGCTGCAATTCACCTGAAACTCTCACAGCATCGTCAAAGAACATCTCATAAAAATCGCCAATACGGTAAAGCAGCACATGATTCGGGTATTTCTTCTTGACCGCAAGCCACTGCTGCATACCGGGCGAAAGCCTGCTCTCATCTATCTCGGGCAACAATTTATTTTCCAACTCCTTCTTCTTTCCAAAACAATTGCTAAAAGATAATAGTTAACAGATAACAGAAAAAGCTGTCCGCTCAGCGGACGGTATCCGAATAATTATATCTGTTATCATTTATCTACTATCTGCTGAGTTCATGCCAAAGCTCAGGCTCAGCCGCATCCTCCGCATGAAGCACAGCTGCCTGTGCAGGTGGGTGCAGTCTCGGGACAGGTAATGGGGTCGCCGCCCTCGGCAGCAGTCGCAATGATGAAGTTCACGCTCTTGATGAGCTTGTCGAACTCCTCCTTTGCGGCGTTGAACTCAGTCATGACCGGCATATTCATTATCTCGTCATACACCGCTCTGATGTCATCGTCAAGCTGGGTCAGGCGCTCGCCGTCCTTGTCAGCCTTTGCCATTTCAAGGCTGAGGTCACGTCTGAGCATATTGAACTCGCCTATCTTCTTCTGAACATCTGAATCTGTGTCGGTCTTTGCAGCAGCAGCCTGCATATTGATGTATCTTTCGTCACACTGTATAGCTCTGCCAAGCTCCCTTGTCATCTGAATAATATCCATTTTTAAATTTCCTCCTGTATAATAATTACCCTTTATCAAATTTAATCATAAGCTTCGGCGATAAAGTCAAAATCCGCCGACTTATCAAGCCTGTCGCACGCCGATCTGACCGCTTCTGTCATGATCTCGATGCTCATACCCATAAGCCCGACTGTCAATCCTTTTGGCAGACAGCCGAACATCACCGAAAAACGTGCGTTATCGGCGCATATCTTGTTTTGGTGGCTGAACTCGCCGCTCATGTTTATGCAGTCCTCGTCCTCGGCAGCCGCTGCGACTTTCCAGAGTTCCTTTTCCGAAGCGACTATGACCCCAAAGTCAAAGCTCTCCCAGTCCTTGTAATACTCAACGAAAACTCTGCCGACTTTGCCCTCGACCGCCGCAACTTTATCGGCGATCCTTCTGCCCTCAGCCGCCGCAAACTCACGTATGGCGTTCCAAGCCTCACTGTCGTCCGCATACGAGATATAAACGAGCCTGTCCCCCAGCGTCACTTCCGAGAGCCGCCAATCCTCGTCATAGTGCGCCGTCAGCTTGTCGGTATCTTCCTCGGGAATGTTATACAGCCGCATCTCATAGCCGCCGTCATTCCAGCACAGCACATCGCCGTATTCCGACCGCATGACAAATTCGCCCGTGCCGCCGCTCAGTTCACTTACCAAAAAACTGCCTGTCTCATGTCTGACAGGTATCTTTATCTCTTTCATAAGACCAGTTCTCCTTTTACCGCCCAGTTCATGGAATCGGTTATCCTGACATCGCAGAACTTTCCGATAAGGCTTTCATCTCCCGAAAAATTCACGATGATATTTTCATCATTGTGCCCCGTAAGAGTTTCCTGCTCTTTTCCTGCGCCGTCAACAAGCACACGGCAGGTGCGCCCGACAAAACGCTTCATCCATTCGGAAGCGACTTCACGGTTTTCAAGAAGCAGTTCTCTCAGCCACAAGCCTTTCTGTTTCTCGCTCACAGGGTCGTCAAGTTCAGCCGCCTTTGTCCCCGATCTCGGCGAATAGACGAACGAATAGATGTTATCGAACTTCACTTTCTTGACAAACTCTTTCGTCTCGCAGAACTCCTCATAAGTCTCCCCCGGGAATCCCACGATTATATCGGTCGAGAAGGAAAAGTCGGGACGTTTTGAACGTGCATATTCCACGATCTTCCAAAAATCCTCATGAGTGTATCGCCTGTTCATGGCTTTAAGTATGCGGTCACTTCCCGATTGGAGCGCCAGATGCAGATGCTTGCAGACCTTTTCACAGCCGATTATCGTGTCGATAAGTTCACGGCTCGCATCTTTCGGGTGGCTCGACATGAAACGTATGCGGAAATCCCCCTCGATACCGTTGAGCCGCCGCAGAAGTTCGGGAAAACCGTAGCTGTAACTGTTGACATTCTGACCCAGCAGCATTATCTCCTTGTAGCCGTCAGCGACAAGCTGTCTCACTTCCGCCTCGACCGACTCGGGACTTCGGCTGCGCTCACGCCCTCTTACATAAGGCACGATGCAGTAGGTGCAGAAATTGTTGCAGCCGTACATGATAGGCAGAAACGCCGAATAACTGCTCTTTCTCAGCTGTGTGAACGGTGCGTCGGGGTCGGTGGGCTTTTCCTCGATGTTGAGTATGCGCCCACGGTTTTTCAGCAGTTCCGCAAGCATGGCATAAAGCTCGCCGTTTGCGAACGTCCCGAAGATCAGGTCTATCTGACCGTAAGTAGAAAGCAGACGTTCGGCGCTTTTCTTCTCCTGCGCCATGCAGCCGCAGATGCCCAAGATCACATCGGGGTGCTGTTCCTTGAACTTTTTGAGGTCGCCCACAACTCCCCTCACCTTGTCCTCAGCATTCTCACGGACAGCGCAGGTGTTGAATATCAAAAGCTGTGCTATCTTGTAGTCATCTGTCGGCTCAAAGCCCGCTTCCGCAAGCGCTCCCAAAAGCCGCTCGCCGTCGCTCACATTCTGCTGACAGCCGAAAGAATGTACCATGCACAGCGGCGGCACTCCAAATCTTTCAGCGTGAGCCGCAGTATATTTTTTCAGGTATTCAAGACCGTCACGCTGTTTATCTTCGCCTGAAAAATCCCTCTGAACAACCATATCTTTCCTCCGTATGCCGCAAAATAAGCGCAAATGTGCATTCTAATATATTATACATCAAAAAGTGGGTTTTGTCAACTGAAAAACAAAATATGCCACAAAAAACTAATGTCGTATACCTCATGTGAGACAGCATATCACACACCTTTTTTCGGTTCATGAACGCTAAAAATACCCTTTTTCATAAAAAATCACGATATTCCGATATTTTTTAGTCGACCCACTTTAAAAAGCAAAAAAATCGGACTTTTAGTGTCCGATTTTTTGTACTGTGAACAAGTATTTGCTCTTATAATATTATAATAGTATAAAACATATGTTCGACCATATTAACAAATTATGAACTCTTGTCATAATGTAAGGCAGTGTATTTCCGGTTCAGGCGTTTCAGATACATATTTTTGTACAGTTGTGTTCTCGATATTCAGCAAAACTCCGTAATAACAGTCTTTTGACAGCCCTCCGGGTTGTACTGCCACCTGTCGATGTGTCCCGAGGTGATAAAGTAATCGAACGCCGAGGTCGGCGCTTTGCCGTTTCCAACATCAACGATAGTCAGTTTAAGCTTCATGCGGTCCGGTCTGACGGCTTTTATGCCGACTGTCACGCTCTGACCTGCCTCGATGCCGCTGCGAAGTTCTGCAAGCCCTGCAAGGTTCGGCGCAAGTTCGATGAATATGCCGTAACTCTCGACAGAACGCACCACCCCCGGGACTACCGAGCCGACTTCAAAACGTGCGGCGTTTTCCTCCCACGTTCCCAGCAGTTCACGGTGACTAAGGCAGACACGCCCGTTCTCCACACTCCTGACAACGGCAAAAATATTCTGCCCGTTGTAAAAGCGGTCGTTCGGGTGAGATATGCGTGACACTGAGATAGCATCTATCGGAATGAGTGACGGTATACCGCAGCCTATGTCCACAAATGCTCCGAAAGGTTCCATGTGCGTTACCCTTGCAGGGATAACGTCCCCCGAATCCAGACTGCTTATATACTCGTCAAGACAGCGCCGCTGAACACGCTCACGGGACAGGATATAGAGCGGCAGTCCATTTTCCTCACGAATGTCCGTTATCACAAAGCAGACAGGCTTGTTGACACGGGACAACAGCGCAATGTCACGCACAGTTCCCTCACGAATGCCGACTGCTCCCTCCTCACGGGGAATGATGCCCCTTGCATTCGGTATGTCCACAACAAGGTCATGAGCCGCATCGCACATTAGCGCCTGCGCTTCAAGCACCCTGCCTTCCTCAAAAGCTCTGCGCATAAGTTCGGGCGAGGAGAGCGTTCTCTGGTTGCTTTTCTCGCCGAAAAGTTTTCCCTCGGGATATGATCTTTGCATTTTTTAGCCTCTTTCTCCGCATACAGTACAGATTACAAATATATTACAGAAGCACTTCTGCGGTCGTATTTTTTTCGCTCAGCTGTGTTTTTTGCTTTGATGAATTTATATGTTCCAAACGCTGTTATTATTACTTGGGACATAAATATGACATTATTTTGCATCAATTGTGCATAAAACTACCAAATGAAAAATCCTATTATCGTCAGAATTTACAAAATTTTTCGTATGTGCTTGACAAAATGACGAATCAGTGTTACAATAACGTAGTAAATTGTAACCGAGTCGTAATAAATCAGGCTAAGAGTTACAAAAGGCAACAAAAAATATTTTTTACAGAAAGGTCGTGAGTCAGCTCCTTGCAGTTTACCGATCATTGACGGTAACTGATATGCAAAAAAATATAACGCATCAGGAGCAAATTACATGGGCAGTATTGAATTAAAGGACATTTTGAGAAGAACTATCACTTCGGCAATGGCAGCAGTTGTTATCGCAGCTTGTGCGGCGGTTCCGCAGATAAACGCTTCGGCAGACACTGAAAACAACAATAACTATGATTACAATTACACCGATAGCACAGACGATCAGACAGAATCCGTACAGACAGATGAAACAAGTTCTTCTGAATCCGGCACTGGCAAGAATGAAGTTATAATCAGAAGGAAATATGTAAACGTTGGCAAGGTAACAATAAGAGGCGAGATAAAATATAACACAGGCGAAACTCACCCGTGGGGCGCACAGACCAGTTCTATCAAGGTAAGATGGCTTCCCGTTGACAACGCCGAAAATTATGAAGTATGGGTACAGGGCGGTCAGTACAAGAGCTGGACAAAAGTCAAGACCCTTGTTGCAGGAAAGCACGCTTTCACCGTCAAGAACCTCAACAGAGACACAGCATATAAGTTCAAAGTAAGAGCTTCCGCAAGCGGCTGCTACGGTTCTTTCTCAGATGTTCAGACACTCAGAACTGCAAGAATAGACTTCGACAAGGCAGGCTGGGAAGCAATGTGCCGCATCGTTTACCACGAAGTTGGCGGCGTTAATGATTCCATGTGGAACGAGCCTATCGTTCACGTTGCAGACTGCATTGTAAACCAGTATGAGGCTGCAAAGTATCTTGACGATCCCACATGGGCTCCCTATTACAGAAATTACACTTCCATTCAGAATATCATCTATTACAGCGGCGGATTCATGAGCGATGCAGGCCTTGCAGCTGACGGCGCTACCTATGCTAACACCACCAATCTTGTAAGAAACGCTGTTTACGGCGCAGTTTATGACAAGATCAAGGTCGACAGCATCCCCCACGACAGAAACGTATACTTTTGGTGCAACACCTACTACTGCCCGTCGGGTTATAAGGTAGGCTATGTTTACAGCATTCCCTGGGGCGGCTGGTTCTCTATCTGGAGAGAATACTGGGGTTAATTGATAATTATTAAACATTGATATATATACAGCGGCTGAGCTTAACACAAAAGTTCAGCCGCTTTTTGATATGCCAAGAACTGTCAAAAGATACAAATTCTATATTTCTTGTTGTGTATTTCTTACAAAAATATTCAAAGGTTCACTAAAAGATATTAACATTTCGTTTTTGATATGGTATAATAAATATAATAATTCTTAAAAAGGATCATCAACGTCATGGATAAGCTTTTTTCGGAAATTTTTGACTTGCAGGGTGAGCGGATAACTCTCAGACGGCTTACGCAAAATGATGCTGACAGTCTGTCGGAACTCACCCGCAGTGAACGTGTCTATCGCTTTCTTCCGACATTTCTCTTTGAGAAGAAATACGCCGACACTTCCCTTGTCATCAGTCGGCTCTACACTGAAAACATCGCAGATTCGCTGATACTCGGCGTGTTTGCAGACAGCTGTTTCTGCGGACTTTGCGAGCTGTACGGTTATAAAGCGGAACATCAGTCGGTAAGTATCGGTGCAAGATTTCTCGAAAAGTATTGGAACATGGGAATAGCATCTGAACTGTTGGATATTGTCGCCGACTATCTGAGCCAAAACACCGACATAAAATATCTCACCGCCGCTTCTATGACCGAAAACATATTCTCGGGAAAGGCGCTCGCAAAGAAAGGCTTTGAACTTGCCGAAGAAAATGTCCCCGATGACTGGGGAACTGACCGCCCCGTGCCGACAAATAAATGGTGCAAACTGCTTAAAGCGCCAATATAAAACTTGCTTCCTTTCGTAAAAAACTTAAATTTTTCTGTTGACTTTGTGACATAAATATGTTATAATTATAATCAACAGGTGAATATCACTAAATCAAAATATGGAGGGATCGTACATTGGATTTATTAGAGACAATATTTGATACATTAGTAAGTTTTACAAATTTAGGCTATATTATTGGTCTTTGGTTCTTTTTCAAAAAATGCAGAGTAAAGTGCTGGTATGCGCTTATTCCGGGTTTCCGTGACTTCAAGCTGAGCATCATTGCAAACAGAGAAAATGACGGACGAAGATTCCTGTTTTTCCGACTTATCAACACTTTTCTGTATACTTTTCGTTATTTTTTCGATAAGGATTCGAGCGAGTACACTACGGTCATTCTTCTCGTTATGATAACCGCTGTTCCGTACTTCATATTCTCTTTAAGAATTTACCTCGGTCTGTGCGAACGCTTCGGCAAACGCAAAAGGTGGACTGTCTGCTGGATTTTTTTTGAATGGTACGCAGCGCTCTACTGGGCGTTCAGCAAGTCGATCGTTTACGTTGCAGATGAAGAAGATGACATCGAAGCTGTTCCCGTCAGCGGCATAAACACTGTCGGCAGCGGCAAGGAACTGACTATCAACATCAAAGAACGCACCGTAAAAAGTCTTTTCTCAAAGCGCACTCTGCTCAAAGATATTCACCTCAACATAAAGCCGGGTCACATGGTACTTCTGCTCGGAGGTTCGGGCGCAGGCAAGACTACTTTCTTAAACGCTGTAACGGGCTACGAAATGGCTGACGCTGAGATAATCCTCGGCACTGACAATGTTTATAAGCAGTACAAGACCCTTAAACACAACATCGGCTTTGTTCCGCAGCAGGATCTTATGCGTGGGACTGACACCGTTTACCGCACGCTTGCAGATGCCGCCGCTTTAAGACTTCCCACCAACATCAAGGGCGATGAAAGAAAACAGCGCATCAACGATGTTCTTGACCTGTTCGGACTCGGTATGCTCAAAACCAGCCTTGTTGACAAGCTTTCGGGCGGTCAGCGCAAAAGGCTGTCTATCGCTATGGAATTTATTTCCGACCCTAAGCTGTTCATTCTTGACGAACCTGACTCGGGACTTGACGGCGTTGTTGCAAGAGGCTTGTTCGAGAAGCTCCGTGAGATCGCCGATCAGGGCAAGATCGTTATCGTAATAACCCACACTCCCGACCGTGTGCGTGACCTTTTTGACGATGTTATTGTACTTGCAAAAGACCACGACAGATCGGGCAGACTTACCTACTTCGGACCTGTTGAAGATTCCTTTGAGTTCTTCGGCAAGGATTCCTTTGAGGGTATGCTCCTTGCGATAAATCAGAAGGAAGAAGGCGGCGAGGGCAGAGCCGATGAACTGCTCATCAAGTACAATGCCCTTGTGCAGACCGCCGCTGTGGGAGGTGAAGCATAATGGAAGAAAAACTCAGATACAGCGGACGTTTCAAGCAAACGCTCATTTACTTGGGCAAGCTGTTCAGAATGTTCGTCTTTCAGAATGACTGGAAAGTTTTCCCAATGGCGGCAGTCATAACCGAGATAGTCGTGTTCGTTATCTCGAAAAATATGTTCGTTAACATGGAGGGCACTGTCAAAGGCGCATTTGCACTCTCCTGCATCTGCATCTGGAACGGAATGTTCAACTCCATTCAGGTCATATGCCGTGAAAGGGCTATAATCAAGCGTGAGCATCGTTCTGGAATGCACATATCCTCTTACGTTTTGGCGCACATGATCTATCAGGCTGTGCTTTGTCTCGGACAGTCGGCAGTAATGCTTCTCGTTATGCACTACTCAAAAATGAAATTCCCCGAAACAGGCATAGTAACAGGTTCAACATTGACTGACCTTTTGCTAACGTTCTTCTTCATAACCTATTCTGCGGATATGCTCGCAATGTTCGTTTCTTCGCTGGTAAAAAATCCCACAACAGCTATGACAGTCGTGCCTTTCCTGCTGATATTCCAGCTGGTCTTTGCAGGAACATTCTTCTCACTCAAAGGCGTTGCCAAAGATGCCTCAGACTTCACTTTATCGAAATACGGCATCAATGCGATCTGTTCTCAGAGCAGATACAACGACCTGCCTATGACATCTGTCTGGAAATCGCTCGACAAAATGGGCGGCATCAAACTTGAAG
Organism: uncultured Ruminococcus sp.; assembly: GCA_947169885.1. Taxonomy (GTDB): domain Bacteria; phylum Bacillota; class Clostridia; order Oscillospirales; family Ruminococcaceae; genus YE71. The sequence continues at coordinate 144,104 of CAMVRM010000001.1, read as the reverse complement.
ACCTCAGCACCCAGCTCGCAGACTTGAACGAAAATGAAACTTCTCCCCAAAATATTGCAAACGCTCAGGAAATGATACAGGAATTTAAAAATCAAACTCCATATGGCAACAAGTTTGAAACTGTCAAGGACATTCTTGAAGAAATGAAAAAACAAGGCAAAAAGGATGCTTTTGAGAAATACTGCGGAAAACAGAACATAAAACAGGATTACGAATCCACCACCGAAAACATCGCCTTCTGCTGGGGAAATCTTATATTCTGTGCGCTGTTGTTTGCAGGTCTTTCAATGATATCGCTGAACTTTATCGACAAGGACAAGCGCTGAAACACATAAAAAACTTTATCCCCCTCATCGGACAAACGTTCAGTGAGAGGGATTTTTTTGGCGCAAAAAAGAGCCTTGCCGTTTTGTCAGCAAAGCTCTTTGAGTTGTTATTAGTCGATGTTGTTTATTGCGGAAACGAGCGCTTTCATACCGCTGACGATTATATCAGAGTGTCTGCCTGCGCCCCAGTAGGTCTTGCCGTTGTGAACTATCGAGATGTAGGAAACAGCCTCGGAAGTTGAGTGGCGTTCAAGTGCGTGTTCCTCATATGTTTCGAGAGTGAAGTCAAGTCTCAGAACATCTTTGAGCGCATTCGCAACAGCGTTGAGTCTGCCGTTTCCGTCTGCCTCACAGATGCGGAACTCGCCCGAACTCATCTTCGCCGTAACTTTTGCAGTTATCGTGCCGTCCTCATTCTGCTTGTAGTGCGCTTCTGTGATGTTGCAAGGCTCAGTCTTGTTGAGGTATCTCTCCTTGAAGATGCTGTAAATCTCAGCAGGCTGGAGTTCTGCGTGCTTGTGGTCGGAAACGCTCTTGACAGCATAGCCGAAGTCCTCAGCCATTTTCTTAGGCAGTGTGTAGCCGTACTGCTTCTGGAGCAGGAAACCGATGCCGCCCTTGCCCGACTGGGAATTTATGCGGATAACGTCGCCGTCGTACTGTCTGCCAACGTCTTTCGGGTCAAGCGGCAGATAAGGAACAGTCCAGCGTTCGGATTTCTTCTCCTCCCTGTACTTCATGCCCTTTGCGATAGCGTCCTGATGCGAACCGCTGAACGCCGCAAACACAAGCTGACCTGCGTAAGGACTGCGCTCATACACCTTCATACGTGTAACACGCTCGTATATCTCCACCAGTGTCGGCATATCCGAGAAGTCCAGCTTGGGGTCAACGCCGTGAGTGTACATATTCATCGCAAGCGTTACGATGTCAACATTTCCCGTTCTCTCGCCGTTTCCGAAGCAAGTACCCTCTATACGGTCAGCACCTGCGAGCAGACCCAGTTCGGAATCCGCAACTGCACAGCCACGGTCATTGTGAGGGTGGAGCGAAACGATAACATTCTCACGATACTTCATGTTCTCGCACATATACTCTATCTGCGAAGCGTAAACGTGCGGCAGGCTCATCTCAACGGTAACAGGCAGATTTATGATAACAGGCTTTTCCTTTGTCGGCTGCCAAACGTCAAGGACAGCATTGCATATCTCCAGTGCGAACTCAGGCTCAGTTCCCGTGAAGCTCTCGGGGCTGTACTCAAAGATAACATTGTTCTCGCCCATTTCGTCACGATACTGCTTGCAGAGCTTTGCACCCGAAACGGCGATCTCGATTATCTCCTCTTTCGACTTGCGGAAGACCTGCTCACGCTGAGCCACCGAAGTTGAATTATAAAGGTGAACTATCGCATTGTCACAGCCTTTGATAGCCTCGAAAGTTTTCTTGATGATGTGTTCTCTCGACTGTGTGAGTACCTGAATGCGAACGTCCTTTGGAATCATGTTCTTCTCGATAAGCGTGCGGCAGAATTCATACTCTGTCTCGCTTGCGGCAGGGAAACCTATCTCGATCTCCTTGAAGCCGATGTCGAGCAGTTTTTTATAGAATTCCAGCTTTTCTTCAAGGCTCATAGGGATAATGAGCGCCTGATTTCCGTCTCTCAGGTCGACCGAACACCATGCAGGTGCGTGGTCAACGTATTCTTTTTTTGTCCATTTGAGACACTCGTAAGGGGGCATGAAATAACCCCTGCTGTACTTGCCCTCGTGGTTCATGCTTGCCATATCTATTCCTCCTGATAATTATTTACATAGTTAAACAGCTTTATTCGTTGTCTCTAAGCTGCATATTTTCGTCCTCAACAGTCAGATATTCACGGACTGTCGGCGAATAATCTGCTATCTCGGGGTCTTTATAGGTTATCTCGGCGACCGTCACGCCTTTTTTGATAAGCGTCAGCAATCCGTGAAGAACGTCTGAACATTCACGGTAACTCTTAGTCTGAAACAGCGGTGTCCACGCAGGAACACTGCCTGCCTCGACCATTTTGCACGCTCTGAGCTCAAAAAAATCTGCCGTTGTGTAGCCGCATTTGTGACCTTCCTTGTCAAAATAACCGATCATCATCTCGTCAAAATGTGAAAGATCAACAGCCCTGTCGGTAAAAGCAGAATATACAAACATCAAAAGTCCTCCTGCAATTAAAAAAGCCCGTTTCCCCACACATAGGGAGACGAGCAAGACCCGTGTTACCACTCCGATTCATGCACGGCTCACACCGTACACCTCTGCCGCATCGGCTTTTGACTGCGAATGCGCTGCTCTGTAACGGGAGCGCCCGTGACCGCCTACTACAAAAGCTTCGGCGAACCTGCTCAAGGACGAGTTATTACACAGACTTGCGTGCCGCTTCACACCAAACAGCGGCTCTCTGGGACGAAGCACCTGCGCTTTTCTTCCTATCATAGCATTTTTAAGATATATATTAAGTTTATTATAACGCATTTTCGCTTTAATGTCAACCCTGTTAACAAAAAATTAAGATAAAGACCTGCACAGCCCCAAATGAGCCGTACAGGTCAGCCGTTCATTATCAGAAATCACAGCCCTCGTTAACGATAACTTTCACAAGTCCCGAAACGCCGTTAAGTGCATTGAGTATGCCATGAATAGCAGTGTCCTCATACTTGGGGTCAACATTTCCGAGGTCAAGTTCGATATTCACTTTGTCGTCTTCAAGAGAAGTATCAATATAGCCTAAGTAGATATCCTTTTCATTGTAAGGCTCTAAAAAGCTGCTCAGCGCCTCGCTGACCTTTATTTCATCTTCCTCGGTGGGGTCATTCTCAAAGTAAACGCTGTAATGAAAGCATTCACCGTCAAAGCCCTCGACATAAGCCTCATAATCCAGTCCCAGCGATGATAGTCCGAGCATATCGTCAAATTCGTATTCCATATTTTGTCCGCTCCTTTATTTTAATTGCTAAAAAGCACATATATTATAACACACACAATATCGTATGTCAATAGTTTTCCAAAAATTCCTTATTTATCAAAAAAATCATACATATCCACTTGCATTTTACAATTATAAGTGTTATAATTAAATCATGTAACTTTGTGGCATAAGTTTATCACTTATCAAACGTTATAATAAAAAACAGTTTACGGCCAACCATTCCGGATCAAAAAGTGTGGTGTTGAACATGGCAGACAATAAACGCTCAGACGGTATAGATTACGCAAAAGGCATCGGCATACTGCTGGTTGTGCTTGGACATATGCAGCTGCTGGGCTGCGGCGAGACTTTCAGGACACTGACGAACATCATATATTCGTTCCATATGCCGCTGTTTTTCTTTGTCAGCGGACTGACGCTCGAAAAAAAATACCTAAGCCGAACCCCCTGCCGCTCCGACATAAAAAAGCTTGCAAAGCGGCTGCTTATCCCCTATTTTTCGTGGAGCGCTGTTTATATTCTGCTCAAATGTGTCATTGCAGGCGAGGGTATCCTGCGCATCATCAAACGCAACTCCGCCGCCGTCCTGACGTTCAGGGGCATCGCTCCCCTATGGTTTCTCTCAGCGCTGTTCATGGCAGAGGTGCTGGTGATCCTGCTCGTTTACAAACTCGGCATGAACAAGCTTTATCTGCTCGCATTTTCGGGCAGTATGACGATAGCGCTCGGCAGTGCCGTTCAGGTGTTTTACGGCGTGTTCCGCTATTATGTGCGCCTGCCGATCATTGCATTTTACCGCCTGTTCCCCTGCATTTTCTTCGTAACATTAGGCTGTGTCATGAGCGGGACTTTCACCTGCGCAAGAACAGAAAACCTTCGCCGCAAAAGCGCACTTCTTGCTGTGTCGGCGGCAGTTTTTGCGGCGGTGAATATCCTGCTCCCCTCGGCTGCGAACCTCTATAAAATGAAATTTGACAACACTGCGGCGTTTATCATCACAGGCATGGCAGGCAGTATCATGATAGTTTCTCTCTGCACCCTGCTCCCTGAAAATATCCTGCCGCTCAAATTCTTAGGGCGCAATTCCATGCTCATCATGGTGCTTCACTATCCCCCTGTCCCGACTATTGCACTTGCCGAAATGCTTGCGCTGTCGCTGAGATTTGAGGGATATAGCTGTGCGGCGTTCGTATTTCTGATGACCGTTACCGTCACTTCGGCAGTGTGTATTCTGTACAGCTTTTTCGCCGAACTGATAAAGCGCCGTCCACGAATGTTAAGGAAACCCGTTTCGCCTGCAAAATCAGTCAGAACATAAAGGAAAAAACTCAAATGTATCAAAAATATCTCTCAACATTCACCAAACAACTCAGCATCGAACTAAACTGCTCACCCGAGGACTTCTTCGCAAGCAATGACGTTCTCACAACTGCCGCCGAAAACGCAGGACGGCGTGTCTACATCAGCAAGTGCCCGTTCTTCCAAATGGTGACTTTCGGCGGAAATTCCGTCATAACTGCCGACCCCTCGCTTCATGATTTTCTTCACGAAATGCTCGAAAATACACACAGTCACTGGCTTTTCGAGCTTCACAGCCTTATGAAGATAAACGCCGAACTTGAACGCCGCGGCTACACACTCACGCAGACACACCATATGTTCCTCCCCTGCCGTGAGGTGCAGGTCACGCCCGATTTTCCCGTCAAATGGTTCTTCGGTGAGGACATCATGCCGTTTTACGCCGAGAAACGCTTTGCGCACGCACTCTGCCCCGAGTTCGACCCGAACCGTCCCGACCGTATAGCCGTCTGTGCTTATGACGGCGACAGAATAATGGGCATGGCAGGCTGCTCGGAAGACGCTCCCCACCTCTTGCAGATAGGCATTGATGTTTTTCCCGAGTACCGCTCGAAAGGCGTGGGCAAAACTCTTGTCACTCTGCTCAAAAACAAGATCATCGAACTGGGCGAAACGCCGTTTTACGGGGCGGCTGTCGGAAATTACCACTCTCAGAAGATCGCCCTTGCAAGCGGTTTCAAGCCCTCATGGATCGACATCGACTGCAAGAAAATCTGACTTCCATTTGTATAAACTGCACGGTTTTGTAAACGTTTTCTATACAAAATCACCAAAAGCATTATTTATTATTGTATAAAGCGCATATTGCAAAAAGCCCTTAGTTATGCTATAATTGACTATAAAGAAGTTTGATTATTTGTTATTATACGGAGGTTATTATTTATGAAGAAGTTTTTAGCTTGCACAGTTGCTGCTATCCTTGCGGCTTCTATGATGACAGCCTGCGGCTCTGACGATTCCGATTCGTCAAGCACTGCTGCCACCACTACAACAAAGGCTGCTGAGAGCGCTGCTGAAAGCACCGAGGAGTCGGCTGCTGACAGTGCTGAGGAATCCGTTGCTGAAAGCACCGCTGAGGAGTCCAAAGCTGAGGAAAGCACCGCTGACGAGTCTAAGTCTGACAGCACTGCTTCCGCAGGCGCACAGTTCACTCCTATCTCGGGCGTGGCTGATGCTCTGAAGAACTACGAAAACGCTTCCCTTAAATTCGCTGCTGATACCGATGTTAACGCTTTCGTTGAGATGTTCAACGAGGAAGTAAACGGCAAGCACCCCGGTGATGAGGGTTACTACGATATGGGCGATGAGGCTTGCATGGAACTGACTGTTGAGGACGTTGCAGGCATTCCTATGCTCAAGCTCAACGAGCTGTTTGAAAAGGAGAACACTTTCTCCCACGGTATGCCCAATTACCAGACCCCGAAAATCCGCTTTGACATGAACAAGCTGTTCGCAGGTCACGAGGAAGACATGGAGAAGATATTCACCATGAAAGCTGACTTTGTGTGCATCGCAAGAGATCAGGCTGTTTATGACGAGAACGCAGGCGAGGCTGGTCTGGGTCCTGTAACTGTTGGCTGGTACGGCGGCGCATTCGGCTGCAACAACAACGACAAGTGGGACGGCAACCTTATTGAGTGGAGCTGCGCTTCTATTATGAGCGGCGAGGACAGCGAAACTGAGTGGGCTAACCAGTGGGCATACACTGAGGTAATGGCTCGTCCCGGTCTGAAGGACAGCGCAATGTTCAAGGCTGAGTACGAGACGAACTACATGACCATGATGGCATGGAAGGTAAAGAGCCACATTGACTGGTATGTTGCTGACATCGTATTCGAGGACGAGGACGGAAACGTTATCCCCGTTCCTGCTGAGAATATCCCCGGCGGCGCTTCCTACGAACAGCAGGACAACACCGATATTCTCCCTGACGGCGTTATCACCCGTGACGAAGCAGGTATAATCACCAGCTACAAGGACATGGATCTTGGTACTCCTGTTAAGGAATAATTTAGTAAAAACACAAACATCACACTGTCCCTCGGTCACAAGCCGAGGGCTTTTTTATTATTTATCCGCATAACCAAAAAAGAGACTGCTGCGAACAACAGTCTCTTATGTTTGATTTTCAGCTTATTATCTCAGCCAATTATCTCTTGCGGGAAACAACGATCGCTGCACCTGCGAGAGCTGCGATAGCAAGACCAACGCCTGCTGCTGCACCGCTTGCTGCATTCTCGGTGTTGTCGGAAGCAGCTGTGGAAGCTGTGCTTGCGGTAGTAGTTGTTGTGGTGGTAGTGGTAGTCTTGCTGGTTGTTGTGGTGGTAGAAGAAGTCTTGCTGCTAGTGTTGCTAGAAGAAGAACTGCTGCTGCTCGAGTTTGTGTTTGAAGAAGTGGAGCTGCTGTCAGCAGTGGAAGAACTGTCAGACTTGGAGTCGCCTGCTTCGGGGCTTGTTACGCCGCCGGGGATCTGCTTGTTGATCTCGTCGATGTCAACGATACCCCAGAATCCCTGTTCAGGATCCTCAACGTAAGTATCAACGTTGTTAGGCTTTACAGTGCCTGCGGTCATGCTGAATACTCTGTAATTGTTATTCTGCGGCTCATCGGCAGAATAAGGGTGATACTCCCATGTAGACTCGGAGCAGTCAACGTGAACGGTGAAAGTCAGAGCGGAAACATCGGTGTCGGTCAGAGTGATCTGAGCCCACTCACCGTTGAACTTGCCCTTACCTGTGGACATATTGTTGATGTCGCAAGCGCCCCATGCCATTTTCTGGGTGGTGCCGTCCTCTTCGTACTCATACTTTTTCCAGCCCTGCTCATCATCCTTAGGCGAGTTACCGTTCCACGAAGGCTGAACGGTGTACATAAAGCCCGAGCCTGTGCCTGCGGTGCCATCGTAAATGTTGTTAGTCGAACTTGTAACTTCGATAGTCAGCTTAGCATTGGTCATGTGACCTACCTGAATGTTGAATCCGAGGTTATAGGTGTCTACCTTGCCTGTTTCGGCATTTGTGTAACCAACGAGCTGAGCCTTCTTGTCCTTAAGAGCATCCTCAGTAGGGTCAACAACAGCATCGCCTGCTACTGCTGCGATGTCTGCGCCCGAATAAACATAAGTAACGTCATAAGTTGCAGGGTAAAAGCTGTTTGCAACTGCTTCCTCAGCGGAAACAGGTACTGCTGCCATAGCTGCTGCCATAGAGAGAGCAGACATACCGGCAATGATCTTAGCAATTTTCATTTTAATCTCCTCCATATTGTAAAAAGATCGTTCTCATAAAAGAGGTTCAGGGGAAAACATATAGTTATCCCGATGATCCTTCTTCTATTATAGCAGACTTTTGCCCGAAAATCAAGGCTTTTTGCAAAATTTCTTTTAGTTTGATGCTCAAATTTATCACAAATTTTTCACACAGATTTTGTTCATTTTATATAGAAAACGATTACTTTTTCCACGTTTTTCACAAATTAACAGCACCGACCATAAAAAAAGAGGGCACACATCTGCCCTCTCTCCGTGTCATTATTGTACCGCAATATCAGAAAACTCAACGCCCACCTGCTTGCCCTCATACTCGCAGGTGTATTTTGCGCCGACTTTGCGCAGGTCAACGTTCTTGCCGTCAGAAATGCCAAAGTCGCCAACGATAGTTTTTGTGATATAAAGCTTCTTTTCCACGCCCGGATAGTTGTTGTCATATATCGTGAGGATATATTTTCTGTGGTCGGTGCTGTCCTGGATAAGACCCGTAGCGTTGACCGTGTGCGAACCGTCTATCATCGTCACAACAGGCTCGCCTATCGCAAGCAGACGTTTGAGGTTATCAAAGCCCTCATCGCCGTTTCTCAGGTCAAAAGTCGCACCGTCATCAGCCCACTGCACAGCGTTCAGACGATAGAGCGCCTTGTAAAGTTCTGCCTCCCAGTCGGAACTGGAAAACCTCACCTTGTCCTCAGAACCTGCGATGTCCAGCGACAGCAGTTCAACTCTGTTCCAGTGAAGATTGTTTGCGTTGAGCTTGTATTCCTTGACTTTCCAGCCCTGATTCTCGGCTTTCTTTTCAAGTTCCGATTTGACCCTGAGCGTGCCGCCCATTGAAGTGTAATCAAGATAACGCTTAACGTCCGCAAGTTCACCGCTCATAAGCTTCGGCACAAGGTTTGAAAGCGGCTGATGATTATTGAACCGTTTTTCAACGTCCGTACCTTTAAAGTCATAACCCTTGGCTTCATACTTCTGCTTGCTTTCCTCAAAAGGCTTGATGCCGCCCAGCTTCATTGGAAGTCTGCCCACATACCAGTCTCTTGCAAGAAGTGCTATGCCATAGTCAAGACTTGGCGTTTTTGATGCACGGAAGTTCTTCACCGAAAGCCCGTTCTTCATCGGGTCAAAGCCCGTGTTGTAGAGCGAATAGCCCTGAGCAGCCTCCTCGCTCTCTGAGTAGTCAACTATATCATAATTAAGTGTAGTCACTATCTGGTGGTAAACGTTTTCCAGTGCATCAGCATCGGAAGCCGAGTAGTACTTTCCGCCTGTCTCCGCCGAAACGTTCTGGAGCCAGTTCCTGTCCGCCTCACGTCCCAGACCGACCGTCATGATGATTATGTTCTTTTCGTCCGCAAGCTTTGCCAGCTGTGCAATGCTCTTAGCGCCGATCTCGTCCGAAGCGCCGTCTGACAGCAGAACGATGATGTTCCTTGTGTTGGTGGATTTCGTATTGTCGAAAGAACCCATGCACTTTTCAAGCGCCGTCTCGATGTGCGAACCGTCAAACACCTCTTCATCGCTCCTGATACGTTTGAGCGCATCGTTCAGCTTGTCAGTGTTTGTGGTGAAGCTTTGCATAAGCTTGTAATTGCCCGTGAATTTTGCGATAGAATACTGATAATCGCCTGCGCCCTCGATCTTGCTGATAAGGCTTCGTGTGAAGTCAAGGCGCTTGAAGTTTACATCGTTTTCGGGCGAGACCGCACATTTTTCAACAGGGTACATCGAGCCGGAATTGTCGAGCAGGAACGCTATCCGTGTCAGCGGAGCTTTGTTGACCGAGCCTTCAACACCCACGACATAAGTTCCGTAGGTGTTGATATTCGCCTTGACAACAGCCTTGTCAACGTCATAGGTGCTTTCAAGCTTTGTGTACTGCTGATTCGCAGGATTAAAACGCAAAACCGACAGATCCGACATATCTATCCCCTGCTTTTGCAGTCTGTCTTTGCTCACCTGAAAAGTAACGGAAGCATAGTCGAACTTATAGTCTGAGATTATGTCATAAGCCTTGCTGACGATGCTCGTGTTTGAACTTATGCCGAACAGGTTCAGTTCTGTCACAGACACATCTGCAATGTTTGCAGTGCCTTTCATGTCAACGGTTATCTGTCCCTCATTGACCGAGTATTTCATTAACCGCACAACATCACGGGTTATTCCGTCAGAGCGTTCCTCTTTCGGGTCAAGCCCAAGTATCAGTTCATAGCCGTCAAGCAGTGTGTCGCCGTCGGTATCGGGGTTCAGCGGATCAGTCTCCAGCCCGACTTCAATGCCGTCGGGAACTCCGTCTGAGTCGCTGTCCTCGTCAAGAGGGTTAGTGCCCAGTTTTTTCTCCTCGGCATTAGTCAGCCCGTCGCCGTCATTATCTTCATCGTCTGCCAGCTCAGGTTCACGGTATGTCGTGTTGATCTCAAACTGCGACACAAGATTCTGCGCCAGCAATATCGTATCATTCTGTTTCAGCCTGCTGATAGTAACAACGCTCACCGCACCGATCCCGATAACTGCGATGCCTGCTAGAACAGCCGCAATTTTTTTGCCCCGATCACGTCTGACCTGCTTGCTTGCAAGCGCCTGCGCCGCAGAGCTTTCCTTCTTCATTCGTGGCGATCCTCCCTTGACCGATCTTTATATCTATATTATATTAAATAAGTTACCCCTATTAGAATAACATATTTCACAATATTATTCAAGACATTTTTCAGCATAATTCATTACCAATATTTTAACTCGCTGTGAAATGCTAAAAAAGTTGTAAAAAAGGGAATATTCTTATTGCAATGAGCAGGAAAAAATGGTATAATATAAGTTGAACTGATACAAGATATGTCTTGTTCAAGAACATACGTTCGATATTTTATCATAAGGAGAAAATAATGTCACAACCCCCTAAAAGATCTGTGACCGTAAGACGTATTCGCAGCAGAATGACATTCTTTTTCATACTGCTCATGCTCGTCATCGTATTCACAGGAAGTATTTTGATATACTGCCACGTCCGCAGCTCCGCTATCAACAATTCACGTCCGCAGGTAACGGCACTTGACCTGCAAATGGCTGCAACGATAAACAATTTCACCGCATATGCCGAACTTGACTGCACTGAGGCTTTCAGGCAGGGCTGCATCACCGACTATGACCCCGTGACATCGTTCATCAAGGATTACGAAGCACAGACCGTCAAGACCGACATGAAAAACCGTTTGCTCTCGCTTTCCGCAGGCAGGAATTACAATGACTTTTTCGTGCTGTTCTCCGACTCCGATACAGTCGGAAAAGTCAGTTCGGGAACATCGGAACTTATCTCACGTCTGGGCTATGACCTGTTCAGCGACAGACTGGGCGGCAGCGGTGACTGCTGGTTCTACTCCCCTGCTGTAAGTTCCTCCAAAGTCTACTACGTCCGCAGAGCCACCGACCATTCGCTGTTTGTCCTTTCGTTCTACACCGAGGAACTGAGAACACTTTTCTACGATGTTGAACTTTCTGAAAATACCTATGCGCTGGTCAATAATAACGATGTTGTTATTGTTTCCAATGAGACAGGGTTAAAAACAGGCTCAAAGCTTTCAGATGACATAAACAGCCTGTTCGTCAACAAAAACGGCGAGACAGTTGTGAAAGACAGTCTGCTGGGTGCATCTATCTCAGTCGATGCGGGCTGGAGGATCATACTTGTCTCTCCTGCGCCCGTCGATGACCTGCCTATAAACGGCATTCTGCTCATTTCGACCATTTTCTTCGTAAGCATTATCGTTATCTGCTGGCTTACAGGGCTTGCGGCGGCTGCACCGTTCAGGCTCGAAGAGATAAAGTCTGAGGGCAGCGAGTTCACCGATCCGCAGACAGGCAGACTCAACGAATACGGTCTTGATGAGAACATAAGCGAAACTCTTGAAACTTCCCTTGTCGGCAGTACCTACGCTTTCATAATGCTGGGTGTCAAAGATGCCGATCAGGTCCGCAGTGCGATCTCCGCAAAATATTGGGACGACACACGCACAAAGCTTATAGAGTATTCTGAAAGCTTTTTCGAGGGCAAGGACTTCCTCATCGGCAGAACTTCCGGTGACAGGATCATCATATTTGTCAACTATTCCGAATTCGATATATCCAAAGCACATCAGAACCTGAAACAGAACTGCACTGATTTCCTCAATTCCTTCAAAGATCTTGCAGTCGGCGATGATAACTCTTTCAAGCTGCACGTAAATGTCGGCGTGAGCGTTTACCCCGACAACGCTGAGGATTTTGATTCGCTGCTTGAAAAGGCATCAAAGGCTTTTTCCGAAGCAAACAGAGCATCTGACGACAGCTTTGTTCTGTATGATCCTGCAAAATACGAAAGCGAGGCACAGCAATAATATGAAGCATTTTTCCGCAAAAAAAGCGCTGTGCATACTCTTGGTGCTCGCTCTTTCGGGCTGCACATTTGAAAGCCGAGAGATACACGAGCCTATTGAACGCCCCGACAAGATAACCTTTGCATGGTGGGGCAGCGAGATGCGCAGTGACTATACAATGGAGGGCATCGAAATATTCGAGCAAGATAACGATAACATCTCCATAAGACCATATTCCAACGAATTTACGGGATACAAGGAGAACCTTGATGCGCTCATGATGTCGGGCAACGAATATGACGTGCTGCAAATAAATTCAGCATGGCTGGACGAATATTCCCCTGACGGCGAAGGTTTCTATGACTTGAACGAACTCAGCGACACTATCCGCCTGAGCAACTTCTCGGAAGCTGAACTCGAATACGGAACGAGAAACGGCAAACTCAACGCTATCCCTATCTCGCTCAACGCCATGACCTTTTATTACAACGAACGTATCCTTGCAGACAACGGACTTACTGTCCCGAAAACATGGGATGATCTGTTTGCCTGCGCCGATGTGCTTGAACCAACGGGTGTTCTGCTGTTCGATGCGTCGCAGAAAAACCAGTGGATAACTCTTGTCGCCCATGAAGAACAGATAACGGGCAAAAAAGCTTTCGGCGAATTTGATGTCGAAAACGTAAAGTCGATGTTCGAGTTTGAAGCACAGCTTATCAACGAGGGCGTTTTTTCAAGAGAAGATAACAACAAGGAAAAATTTCTTGATAAAAAATCGGCAGGCGTTATAAGGTGGGTGTCCGATGCACAGTTTTATGTTGTTCCGCTCGAAGACAGGGGCGGCACAGTCACAGTCGGAGATTACATCTGCGAGCCTGACTGCAAGCGCCTCGGCTGGTACGTCAAACCTACTTGTCTTTATGCCATAAGCCGTTCGGTAAAGCACCCCGAACAGGCTGCAAAGCTTGTCGACTTTTTGCTCAACAGCGAAAAAATGGCACGTCTGCAAGGCACAGAAAAAGGCGTTCCGCTTTCAAAATCGGCACTTGAAACGCTTGATGTCAGCAATATGCTGACAGGTGTTTCTTATGACGCAAGCATGAAGATCACCGACAGACAGGATATGGAACTAATGGCTCCCGAACTCGAGGACACTGCACGTATCGAGGATTTCTTCCGACTGTTCGACTTGTGGTACTACGGTCAGACGGAACTTGACGAAGCGGCTGAAACTTTTGTTGCAGATTATCCTTTTTCATGATAAAATATCTCCTGTTTTTGCATGATCTGTGATAGTTTTTCAAGTTTTGATGAAAACCTGCTCAAAGCTCTTGAAAATTCTGAGAAACTGAGTTATAATAGAATAAGAATATTATCACTATTATTTGACAAAATATAAAGGGGACATTATGAAGCTTAGAAGAATAATCCCTGTTATGACCGCTGCCTTGCTGCTTGCAGCCTGCTCTAAGGGTTCGGGAAGTGCGAGTGAAAGCACAAGCGGCACATCAGCTCCCAGCAAGACCCCAACGGAAAGCAGCGTGCGCATGAACGAAAAACACGCCGAGTTCCCCGAGCAGCTGCGCGGCATGACAAAAGCTGACGTTCTGACAAACGCCGTTTATTCAACATTCGATGCTGCTTCTCTTATCGTTGAGCCTGAAACACAGCCCTTTGACGGCTACAAATGCACTGCGGCTTTTGACGGCTGCTACATCTTCAAGGACGATAAAGGCTACGGACTTCTGGACAGCAAGGGAAACGTTCTGATACCCTCAGACGGTGTAAAAAAAATAACTGCCGTTGCTCCTACGATACTGAGCGTCAGATATACCGATAACTCAACAGTTTACTACCGCATATCAGCTGACAGCATTTCGGAAGAACGTGTCAGCTTCGACAAAAGCCGCATAAGCTTTGAACAGCTGATGGGCGGCGAAGACGATATGTATGACTCTCAGCACTTTGTTATTGCACTTGACGGCGAAACGCTCTATGAAAGCAAGTGGCTGGGCTATGAGGAACTTGACCCAAAGTCGCTCGATACTGCCGAAGACTGCGCCGCTGTATACAAGGCATGGAACGGCATAGGAGCATATTACCTTGTTTTCGACAGATACTGCAATCTCACTGTTTACGAAGCAGAATATGCAAAAGTTAAACTTCACATCGGCGATGATTACTGCGAATGCTACATCACCGACCCCGATGATTACGACGATCTTGAAACGCTCATAGGTTCTTTCGGTTCGGAAGAACGCACCGATGCACCCGAACATTCCGGCGGTTCGGATTACATCAGGATAGAAGGCGGACTTGCCGAAAACACACGCTGGACAAGAACAGTTTCGCCTGACGGCTACTGCTTCACTGAGATATATCCCGATGAAAATAAGGCTGACAACGGCACTTACCCAGATATGTATTTCACCGTCATGAACCCGAGGACTTTCATAGATCTTGTTTCATGGACGGCAAGCGCAACTAAATAGCGATAAATGTATTATGATAAGGGACGGTCATTTGTCCGATAATGATGTTTGACAAAAATATTGAATGGAGATAGATAAAAATATGAGTGAGGAAAATACTCAGCGCAAGCTTTCAAAAGAGGAACTTGCAATGAAGATCAGAGAGGCTGCGACTCAGAGAAGCAACGCAGAGATGCAGTTTGCGGACGTTTCCTCAGACACTGAAAGCAACAGAGTGCCAAAATATCCCGGCAATTCTTCCGACACTTTTGAGCGGTATGCAGAGCAGAGCTTTGACCCCGTTTTCTACAACGATGTTTACAGAACTGCTCCCCGTTCCGGTCAGCGCAGGAACGGTCAGGGAAACCGCCGACCGCAGGAGCGCCACTCGACCCCCGCCGGTCAGCGTTACAGACGCACTTCTGCCGCCCGTGAAAGGGCACGCCGTGAACTTGAAAAAAAGCGCAAAAAGCAGAACATGAAGCGGCTTGCGATAGGCGGCATCACGCTTGCAGGACTTCTTGTTGCCGCAGGTGCAGGCGGACTGTTCTGGTTCTCCGCAGGCAAGGCAAAATATGACGGACGCTTTCTTGAAAACACCACCATAAACGGTGCAAATGTCAGCGGCATGACTCCCGAAGAAGCATCTGTCGAAGTAAGGCAAAGCAGCGATACTCCTGATGTTATAACCCTCACCAAGCCTGACAAAACAGATGTAAGGATAGCACTCAAAGACATCGGCGGCACTGACAACATCGACAAGAGCATCGAAGACCTCTATCATGCGCAGGATCACAACGGCTGGTTCAAGGCTAAAACTCAGCCGTCGGAATACAGCTTCAAAGTCGAATTCAACTTTGACGAGGACAAATTCTACAAGCAGGTAGAAACAAAGATCGTAAACGTCAAAAGCACTGATGTCTCGAAAAACGCTTACATCGAAAAGACGACCAGCGGTTTTCAGATAGTCCCCGAAGTTGTCGGCACAAGCATCGATGATGACAAAGTTCAGGCGCTTTACGATTATATACAGGGATTTCTCGACAGAGGAAAATACTCGATAGACCTTACGAACTGCAACTGCTACGCTCTTCCCGAGGTCAAGGCTTCTGACCTGAGAGAACAGCTTGCGGAACTTGATGCGCTGTATGACGTTGAGTTCACGTTCGACTTTGGCTACACCACCGAAAAGCTGAGCGGTGCTGAGTGCATAAACTGGATCACTTTTCAGACGGAAGACCCTCTTGACGGCTTCTCGGTAGATGAGGATAAAGTCAAGCAGTATGTTGAGGAACTTGGGCAAAAGTATGACAGCTACGGAAAATCACGTCCGTTCCACTCGACCACCCGTGGAGACATAACAGTTGAGCAGGGTGACGGCGATTACGGCTGGTGGATCGACCGTGACAAAACAGCTCTGCTTCTTGCTGATCTTGTCAAGGACGGCATTTCCGCAAAAGTCAAGCCCTATTACTACAAAAATCCCGACACAGGCTATGAATACACCTGCCCCTGTGAGCGCACCGCCGAGTCAGACATCGGTGACACCTACTGCGAAGTAGATCTGGCGGCACAGCATTTCTGGTACTATGAAAAAGGTAAGAAGAAATATGAGTGCGACATCGTTTCGGGTCTGCCGACTGCCGCAAGGAACACCCCAGGCGGCGTTTACAAGATATGGTACAAGGAAATGAACAAGGTGCTGACAGGCTCGACCTCCGAGGGCGAAAGCTGGTCAACGCCCGTCACCTACTGGAACAACATCTCGACATTCGGTGTCGGTTTGCACGATGCAACATGGCACAGCTACTTCGGCGGCACGGCATACACCGTCAACGGTTCGCACGGCTGTATAAATATGCCCCTTGAAGCGGCTAAATACGTCTACGAAAACATTGATATGGGAACGCCCGTAGTTATGTATTGGTAAGTCCTCGGTCCTCGGGCGGACGGCTCATTGTCCTCGGTCCTCGGGCGGACGGCTCGATGCCCTCGGTCCTCGGGCGGACGGCTCATTGCCCTCGCACGTAAGATAGTGCTAGTCTTTTAAATTGTGAGGCTCGGGGCTTTCATGAGTTATAGTTTTACTGATTTTTTCGGCATTCGTTTTTTGCGAGTGCCGAATTTTTTTGTTTCTGGTGTAATATTGCAATGTTGTTCAGCGTCTATATTTGTAACAGCACAATTTATCTAAGGTCTGTTATCATGAAAATTATTTGCATATATCCACCAAACAGGAGGTCATACTTATGAAAATACTTATCGGACTTATTTCGGCAACTCTTATGGTATCAGCGGCAACTCTGCCGCAAAAAGTCGCACCGCTTGCGGCAGAAAGCCGTTATCGGCAATCGCTCGACAGTGCCGCAAACACAGAACTCAACAGAGACCCCGAGGACATCGCTTTTGTATTCACCTATCAGAACTACGCATGGGCGGCTACCTACACAGCAAGCTTTCTGACCTGCGGCGGCGTGCAGTATTCTTTCGATTTCTCCGATGAAGAATACATAAAGGAGGATGACCTGCTCTCACGGCTCGAAAAAGAAAAGAAGTTCGCAAAGCCGCAAAGCCTTACCAAAGCTGACCAAAACTTGCTGAAAGCCTGCCTGCTCGAAGCCGAACAGGTCGATACTTCCGCTGAGTTCACCAAAAAACACACCGCCTGCGATGCGGGACAGTGGACGACTTATGCGGTCATAGACGGCAAACTTGTCAGGCTCTATTCCTGCGGAGACAACACCTGCACGATGCAGGACGAGCACGCAAATAAGATCATCGAACTGCTGAACCATGAGGGTTATTCCGTAAAGTGGAATTAACTTCACAAAAAATTAACATTTATTTTTCGTAAGCCCTTGCAATCTTTCTCGTAATATGTTATAATATTCTATATAACAACCGAAAAGGAAGGGTGTGAATAACCACCATGAGCGTTTTAGAGATAGTTGCAGGTGCTGTGCTTATCCTGTGCAGTATCATCATAGTTCTCGTTGTGCTTGCTCAGGAGAACAAGGACGACGGTCTGACCTCTGCTATCGGCGGCGGCTATAACGAAAGCTTCTATGAAGGCAATATGTCCAGAACAAAAGACGCAAAGCTGGGTCGCTTAACAAAAGTCTCGGCGGCGCTGATCTTTATCATTACTCTTGCTTTGAACGTTATCGTTCATTTCCAGAAGTAACCGCAATCATGTAAGCCCTGCTTTTGTCGGCAGGGCTGTTTTTTTGAAAGGAATATCATGCGAAAAGAATTTGAAAAATTTATACTTGACAGGCTGAAAAAACACAAAGAGGGTCTGACGTTCGATGAGCTGTACAAGCCCCTTAAAGCTCACCTGTCAAAGCGTGACCTCGACAAAGGTCTTGAAGAAATGTCACGCAAGGGCAAACTTATAAACACGGGCAGAAATTACATACTCACCTCGGGCGACAAACTGCGCAAGTGCAAAGTCTCGCACATAAAAAAGACTTTCGGCTTTGTGCGTGACCTCGACACCGATGAGGAATTTTTTGTTGCAGGAAGATATTTGAATGGCGCACTTCCGGGGGACATCGTGAAAGTCCAGACTTATGTGGGACGTGATGACAAGATCGAGGGCAAGGTCATCGAGATAACCGAGGAAAGCTTTTCACGCTTCACAGGCAACATCGTGAACGAGTGGGGCGAACTGAAAGTCGTTCCCGACACGCTCTCGAAGTATGCCATGACGATCGAACAGCCCTGTCACTTCGACCTGCGTGAGGGGGACAAGGTTCTCGCCGAGATAAGCATTCGTGGAGCAAGTCACGCTGACCACCGTTGCACGATCATCATGACTTACGGCAGTTCACTCAAAGCAAGCGTCTGTGCCATGAGCGTGCTTGGGCTGAACGGGCTTACGCCTATCTTTCCTCCCGAGGTCATCGCCGAAGCAAAGCAAGTCTCCGATTACCGTTCGATAAACGCCGAGATCCCCAACCGCCTTGACCTGCGTCACCTGCCTATCTTCACGATAGACGGTGCGGCGACCAAGGACATCGACGATGCTATCTCCGTTGAAAAGACCGAAAACGGCTACAAACTGGGCGTTCACATTGCGGACGTTTCACATTATGTCACTGTCGGCTCAAAGCTCGATGCCGAAGCCTACAAGCGTGGAACGAGCGTTTACTATGCAAACCGTGTTATCCCGATGCTCCCCACCGAACTTTCCAACGGCATCTGTTCGCTTAACCCCAACGAGGACAGACTTGCATTTTCCGCACTTATGGAACTTGACAAAAACGGCTTTATCACCGACTACAAGTTCGCAAAGTCGGTCATTCGTTCACGTGTTAAGGGCGTTTACAGTGAGATAAATGAACTTCTTGAGGGTTACAATGCAAAGTCTCTCTGCGAAAAATACGCCGAAGTCATGGACTGTCTGCCCGTCATGAAAGAGCTTGCGGATATTCTCAAAGGCAACCGCATTCACCGCGGCGCTCCGCAGATCTCCACCACCGAGAGCGTGCTGATAATAGATGACAACGACTACTGCATCGGCGTTGAACCGCATCAAAGCGGCATAAGTCAGGAACTTATCGAGGACTTCATGCTCTGCGCCAATGAATGTGCCGCACGTTTCGGCGCTGAGAACGGACTGCCTTTCGTATACCGTGTCCACGAAGACCCGCCTGCCGACAGGCTCGAATACCTCAAAGCAGGTCTGACTGAGCTGAATATCCCCTATAATTTTGAGGGCGGCGTTAAGCCTAAGACGCTCAGCGAGATACTTGAATGGGAGCGTGGAACTGAGCGCTTCCCTGTTGTAAACAATCTTGTTCTGCGCTCAATGGCTAAGGCTCGCTACGATGCCGAACCGCTCGGTCACTTCGGACTTGTGCTGAAAGACTACGCACATTTCACCTCGCCTATCCGCCGCTATCCCGACTTGGCGATACACCGCATCATGACGGAATTTCTTGCAAGCGGTGACGCTGACCGCTGCGGCGAACTGTTCGGAAAGTTCTCCTGCTCGGCGGCGATACAAGCGACCGATACCGAACTTGTCGCAATGCAGACGGAGCGTGACTGCGAGGACTGCTACAAGGCTGAGTATCTTAAATCACAGCTCGGCGAAGTGTTCGAGGGCGTTATCATAAGCTGTGTTCCGCACGGAATGTACGTCATGCTGGACAACACCTGCGAGGGGCTTGTGCGCCTTGATTCGCTCCCCATGCCCGACTATGAATATGACGGAAAATTCTCCATAAAGCGCCACGGCAAAGGCGAAGTATTCACTGTCGGCAAGCGTGTCATGATACAAGTAGCCGCAGTTGACGTTTCAAGCGGACGTGTCGACTTTGAATACGTTGATAATTCCAAATAAAAAAAGTTCTCCCCTATTCCCCAAAAAGAGGAATAAGGGAGATTTTTTATTGTTCGTTACGCATTATTTCAGCCGCAAGTCCGTAGTCAAGACCTACGAACGCTCCGCAAACTGCATAGTACAGCTGTTTTGGAAGTCCGCACAGCAAACACACCGCTCCGAAAAGCAGTATAAAAGCGAACGGTATCGCAAGCTGAAACGCCGCTTTGCGCTCACTGAAAAATGTAGTACGCTTAGTGAGGTGCTTTGTTACCGAAAAAATTCGGTCTGCAAGCAGGTACAGAAACCATGCAGCCGCCATTGGCAGCCCCGACCAGAGTACCAGCTCCGCAAGTTCTGTCATTAAAGAACTCTTACCTTTACAACGCCGTCGATAGCCTTGATAGCTTCGATGTCAGCCTCGCCGTTAACGTCCAGCATGGTGCAGCTCCAGTCCTTCTTGGACTTGTTTACCATGTTCTCGATGTTAGCGCCCTTGTCAGCAACAGCAGTTGTGATCTGAGAAATAAGTGCAGGAACATTCTTGTGCAGAACGCAAACCAAAGCATCGCCTGTCTTAGCAAGCTCGATGTTCGGGAAGTTGACGCTGTTGATGATAGCGCCTTTTTCAATGTAAGCGATAAGCTCGTTAGCAGCCATAACTGCGCAGTTATCCTCGCTCTCCTCGGTGGAAGCGCCCAGATGAGGGATAGCAACAACGCCGTCAACGCCGAGAACCTCATCGCTGGGGAAGTCAACAACGTATCTTGCTACCTTGCCGCTGCCAAGAGCCTCAACGATAGCAGCGCCGTTTACCAGCTCGCCTCTTGCGAAGTTCAGGATGCGAACGCCGTCCTTGCAAAGTGCAAGAGTGTCCTTATTAATGGTATCCTTGGTGTCAGCGTTGTACGGCAGGTGCAGCGAGATGTAGTCGCTCTCTGCATAGATGTCGTTGATGTTTGCTGTTACCTTTACCTGAGGCTTTAAGTTCAGAGCAGCGTTTACCGACAGGAACGGGTCATAACCGATAACGTTCATGCCCAGCGAGATAGCAATGTTAGCCAGCTTGCCGCCGATAGCGCCCAGACCGATAAGACCGAGAGTTTTGCCTGCGATCTCGCAGCCTGCATAGTTGGACTTGCCTTTTTCTACCAGCTTGCCAACTTCATCGCCCTTGCCCTTTAAGGTCTTAGCCCACTCGATAGCCTCGGGGATCTTTCTCGAAGCAAGAAGCAGACCGCAAACAGCCAGCTCCTTAACAGCGTTAGAATTAGCACCGGGAGTGTTGAAAACAACGATGCCCTGCTCAGCACACTTGTCAACAGGGATATTGTTAACGCCTGCGCCTGCTCTTGCGATAGCCAGCAGGTCAGAGCCGAACTCCATGTCGTGCATCTTAGCAGAACGAACCATTATACCTGTGGGGTTCTCCACAGCATCGCCAACGGTGTACTTGTCATCGAAGATCGAAGTTCCGCAAGCAGCGATCTTGTTAAGAGTAAGAATATTAAACATTTTACTTCGTACCTTTCTGTATTATTATTCGTTATAACCATTTATAGCAGTGACTATCGGCAGCCGATAGTTATCACCTCAATGATTAACGGGCGTGACGATAGGTTTTCCGCTTCCGTCAACCATTACCGACAGACCTGCGCCCTCACCGCTTCCTCTTACATAAAGGTAATTAACACCTGTGATGATGTCAACAAGCACCTTTATCTCCTGAAACTCGTTGTCAGTTCCGTTCGATGCCGAAACGATAAAGCGCTTTGTAGAATCTGCCTTTTCGTTGAATGTAAGTTCCATAACGTCACAGCCTTTCTTTAAGAATATAAGCACAAAGAGCAGACAGACGTGTTTTTATACGCCGTCTGCTCCCATAATGCAAATTGATCGTAATTTTCACAGTCCGCAATCCGAACCATAAAACACGTTAACTGAGCCAAAGCCCAAAAACCTAAAAGCCCAAAACTCATGAAAGCCCCGAGCCGCACAAACTAACAACTCTGCACTACCTTACGTGCGAGGGATATGAGCCGTGCGCCCGAGCACCTTAGGCGTTCTCTGCCTCGAACTTCTTCATGAACTCTACAAGCTTCTCAACGCCCTCGATAGGCATAGCGTTGTAGATAGAAGCTCTCATGCCGCCGACAGTTCTGTGACCTTTGAGGTTCTCAAAGCCTGCTGCCTTAGCCTCAGCAACAAACTTCTTGTCCAGCTCATCGTTGCCTGTTACGAAAGGTACGTTCATGAGCGAACGATCCTTCTTCTCAACAGTGCCCTTGAACAGCTTGCTCTCATCGAGGAAGTCATACAGGATCTTAGCCTTCTTCTCGTTGTGAGCCTTCATGCCCTCAAGGCCGCCCATCTTCTTGATCCACTTGAATACCTTGCCGCAGATGTAGATGCCGTAGCAGGGAGGAGTGTTGTAGAGCGAGTTGTTGTCAGCCTGTATCTTCCAGTCGCACATGGTCGGGGTCTGCTTGAATGCAGGACCGTCAGCGATAAGATCCTCACGAACGATGATGATCTGAACGCCGGCAGGACCAACGTTCTTCTGAACGCCGCCGTAAACCACGCCGTACTTTGTAACGTCAACAGGCTCAGACAGGAAGCAGCTGGAAAGGTCAGCTACAAGCTCGTGACCCTTGGTGTTGGGCAGCTCCCAGAACTTTGTGCCGTAAATGGTGTTGTTCTCGCAGATGTAAACATAGTCTGCGTCCTCGGGGATGTCGAGGTCGGAGCAGTCGGGGATATAGGAGAAAGTCTTGTCTGCGGAGGAAGCAACTCTTACTACCTCGCCGTACTTCTCAGCCTCAGCAGCAGCCTTCTTAGCCCACTGACCGGTGATGATGTATGCAGCCTTGCCGTTCTTCATCAGGTTCATAGGAACTTCTGCGAAAACGAGCGAAGCGCCGCCCTGTACGAAGATGACCTTGTAGTTGTCAGGAATGTTCATCAGTTCTCTGAGATCCTTCTCAGCGTCCTTGATGATCTCGTCATAAGCCTTGGAACGGTGGCTCATCTCCATAACGGACATACCCGTACCCTTATAGTCGAGCATCTCCTCTGCTGCTTCTTTCAGTACCTCTTCGGGAAGTACAGCAGGACCTGCGCTGAAATTGTAAACTCTGCCCATTGTAAAAACCTCCATGTATAATTTGACATAGTATATATTTTATCGGCAATATGACTTACCGATAATACCATATTATATTATATAACTTTTCCACATTAAAGTCAAGACCTTTTTAGTAAAAATCTGCAAGTTTGGTAAATAAATTATGCAAAAAACTTCAAAAGTTCCCCAAACAGCCCTATTTTTATGCAACAATTATAAATTTCCAGCTCTCGATTTGTGCATAACAGAAAAATATATTCGTATATACAAAAAGCCGTCTGCAAACTTTCTCACAGACGGCTCATTATCCTTATTCGGTTTCGATCTTCTTGGCAGATGATTCGTTTGTCTTGTGCAGTGTTTCGTTGAGCTGTTCAACAAGCTGAGTTATCTGATTTACCGACTCGGTGATAAGCTGCGAACTTTCAGCAGTCTTAGTAACATTTTCGTCAAGTGCGCCGAACGCCTTGATAGTCGTTTCAAGAATGCCGATAAGCTGCTGAACGCTTCCTGCGTCCATAGTCGGGTTGCCCTTGCAGAAAGTAACAACGTTCTGAAGAAGATTGTTAACAACGCCTGCTCTTTCGTGGGTCTTGGAGTTTGCTTCGCCGATGTTCGACATATTTTCGGTTATCATGTCAACGTCAGTTTTCAGCTTGTCAGACAGAGCAAGACACTCGCTGGTGATCTCCGCAAGCTTTTCGTGCTGCTCCTGCAAAGCGCTGTGTCTTGCAAGCAGAACATTCTTAGCATGAACTATGCAGTTTTCGGGAGTGTTAAGACCTCTGTAAATCGAGATAGCCATTTCACGGCAGCTCTTGTGACCGCAGGCATGACAGTTATATGTGCGGTCAGCCTCTGTGTACTTGCCCATGAGTTCGTAAACGCTCTCTAACTGCTTGTCGGTAGGAACGGGAGTAGGCTTCTGAGGGCGATAGTTTCTCATGAAGTCAGCAAGTCTCAGTTCATCGTCAAACTTCTTGTAAAGCTTGTCCTCGCCCCTGTTGAACGCACCGCTGGTCTTACGGCGCTTCTTAGCGTTCTTCTCGACTTCTTTCATGGTCGTCATAACGTCAAATACCGTCTGATTTGTGCCCGATGCAGGACCGATGTTGCAGCCGAATTCACACGAAAGAATATCAAACACTTCGGGGTGCTTGAACTCGGGCATAAGCGCATACATATCAAGTTCGGGATATATCCTGTGAACACCCTCGGAAGTGGTGACGTTTATCTCGGGGTCAAAAGCCCAGAGGTTGTCTCTGAGTCCGCCCGGACGAGGGTAGATGCTGCCAAGCTGACCCTGCTGATCGTCAAAAGGATATTCAAGATCCTGTGCGGAGTTGGTCGGTATCCTTATGTCATTTTTGTCGAAGTACTCCATAAGCTTCTTATAAGTGATGTTGTACTCGATAAGCCCTGTGTCCATGATCTCGTTCTTCTTTGCGATACAAGGCGAAAGAACAGCGATAGGATTATTTCTTCTGAGGTATTTTCTGACGTATGTAGCTTCGCACATTGTCGGGCTGTGTATAGGTGAAAGGTTAGGCAGCAGTTTTGGCTGGTATGTCTCGATATACTTTACGATAGCAGGACAGGGCTGAGTGATGATGTTGCCGACTTTCTTGTTCTGGATAGCTCTGAGGTGTGCCCACGAGCAGATGTCAGCGCCGAAACCGATGTCATATATGATGCAGCCTTTCTTCTTGAACCAGTCGAGAATACCTTTCCACTGGGTCGGGAAAACTGCCTTGATCGAGGGCGAAGCAAGGATAACGAGTTTGTCGCTGTTCATGCGGCTCATAGCAGCCTCAGTGTCATCGATATACTCTCTTGCGCCGTGGTTGCAGACCTTTACGCACTCACCGCAGGCGATGCAGCGCTCATTGTTGACGCTTGTGATAAAGCGCCCGTCCTCAAGTATTTTTGTGATGTTAGCCTCCGTTGCGGGACAGGCTCTTACGCAGGCGTTGCAGCCTACGCACTTGTCAGGTCTTACGATAATAAGATCAGCCATTTTATAATACAACTCCTTTGGTCATTATTGCTTTAAAAATCATATGTGCATAACGTGCCGCAGGGTGCATAAAGCGCACCCCTTGAACACTTGATGTTATCTTTTTTTGCGATGCGGCTTTATCAGCTGTCAAGAGCCGCCGCCTGTGCTGCGAGCGCCGCTAAGTCGATGCCGCCCGAAGCAGGTGCTTTTTCCTCTGCTTCTTCTTTCTTGTCAGAGCCGCCGTCAAGAGCCTCAGCCTGTGCCGCAAGTGCCGCTAAGTCAATGCCGCCCGCAGGTTTGACCTCAGCTGTCTGAGCAGGAGCGCTGCCGTCATCAAGAGAAGCCGCCATTGCAGCCAGCTTTTCAAGTTCCTCTTTCTTCTTCTTTTCAGCCTCGCTCTCGTCCGAAGCGTAAACAGCATTGATCTTTTTGTATTCGGGAGCCTCGGGATATTCGGGATCGAACTTCTTCGGGTCTCTGAACGTCGGAACGCCGCCTGCTTTAAGTGTCTTGTCAGCGGAGCGGAGCAGTTTTTCGCTCTCGTCCAGCTTTTCTATACCTTCTTTGCGGAACGTGTCGAACACATCTCTCAGCTTTTCTACCTCAGCCGAAAAACGTTCAACATCAGCAAGCAGGTTTGCTCTCAGGTTGTCGGAAGCGGCATCCATTTCCTCAGACCTGTTCTTTGCTTCGGCATCTATCTCAGCCGCTCTTGTCTCAGCCTCGAAAACTATCTTCATAGCCTTGTTGTTAGCTTCGTCGATAGTATCCTCAGCCAGCTTCTTTGCATCTTCTTCAAGTTCTGCCGCTTTTTTCTTTGCGGTCTCTTCCAGCAGATTTGCAGACTTCTGCGCTTCGATGAACACGGTGCTGAGCGCCGCAGCATCACTTCCTGCCGAAAGCGCTTTAAGCTGACCTTCAACTTCTTCCTTAGCAGTCTTGAAAGCATCAAGTTCTGCTTTGAGAGCGGCGATAGTGTTATCTTTCTGCTTGTTTTCGTCATCAGCCGCCTTGTATTTCTCGCTCAGAGTCTCGTTCTGCACCTGCACCTGTGTAAGTTTCGCACGCTCGGCAGCAAGGATAGATTCATGAGCCTTTTCCTCGTCAGTGCCCTTTCTTAACTCATCGAGACTGAGTTTTGTGACTCTCAGTTCATTTTTCAGCTCGTACACCTGAGTATAAAGATATTCAAGCTTTTTGTCAACGTCATTTTTGTCGTAACCGCCGAAGGTCACTGTTTTGATAAATCTGGATTCAGCCATTTGTGAAGATCCTCCTAAAAACTAGATTGCTTTGGAAAAGGCGATTTATGCGAAAAATAACGCCAAAAGCGGAGTTTGCACATAAAAACCTGTATCACATTCTATTATACATCATTTCTTAATAAATGTCAATACATAATCTACAAAAATGTATGTTTTACACAGCTTTTGCTATGAATTTTGTACACTGGATTTTTGTCAATATGCTTTGCTGAAATTTTGTTGCATTTTTGAAAATAAAATATAGATTTTTGGTTGACATATTTCAGTTTATGTGATATAATAGAATGAATCTTTTAATTGATAATTTTTTTCGGAGGCGATCGTTTATGAAAATCACAGCCGCACAGGCTATGGCTAAATGTTTGACCGAAGAGGGCATAAAGGTCGTCTTTGGCTATCCCGGGGCAGCTATCTGCCCGTTTTACGATGCACTTATGGACACCGACATCCGCCATGTGCTGGTAAGACACGAAGCGAACGCAGGTCATGAAGCCAGCGGATACGCAAGGATAACCGGAAGACCTGCTGTCTGTATCGCAACATCGGGCCCCGGTGCTGTCAACCTTATCACGGCGATAGCTACTGCTTATGCTGATTCCGTTCCGCTGATCTGCATAACAGGTCAGGTGAACCGTGACCAGATCGGCAGTGACGCTTTTCAGGAGGCAGACATCACAGGCGCTGCCGAGCCGTTCGTAAAGCACAGCTATCTTGTCAGTGACCCCGCACAGATACCGCGCATCTTCAAAGAAGCGTTCTATATTGCAGGCACAGGCAGACCGGGTCCTGTGCTTATAGACGTTCCCATGGACGTTCAGCGTGAGGTCATCGAGTACAAATATCCAAAGTCTGTCGACATCAGGGGCTATAAACCTACTGTCAAGGGCAATCCCTATCAGGTAAAGCGTGTCTATGCCGCTCTTAAAGAATCCGAAAAACCGCTCATCTGTCTGGGCGGCGGAGTTTTCACAGGCGGCGCAGTCCCCGAAGTGCTGGAACTCGCACGCAGGATGCAGATACCTGTTATCACAACAATGATGGGCATTTCGGCATTTCCCTCCGATGATGAACTGTTCTTCGGTATGCTGGGTATGCACGGCTGCAAGACCGCAAACCGTGCGGTAAATGACTGCGACACACTGTTCCTTGTGGGCGCAAGAGTTGGCGACAGAGCAGTACGCACTCCTCTTGCACTGGAAAAGACCACAAAGATAATCCACATCGACATCGACCCTGCCGAGATAGGCAAAAACATAAATGTTGACTTTCCTCTTGTCGGTGACGCAAAACAGGTGCTCACTCAGCTCCTTGAGATCGCAGAACCGTGCAGACATGACAGCTGGTTCGCAGACCTGACCGCACTTCGCACCGAAAAACAGTTCGCAGAAGTTCCCGAGGGAACTGTCAACCCCAAGCGCTTTATCGACGAACTCTCGCAGGCTATGCCCGATGACAGCGTTATCTGCGCAGATGTCGGACAGAATCAGATATGGA
Source organism: uncultured Ruminococcus sp. (assembly GCA_947169885.1). Taxonomy (GTDB): domain Bacteria; phylum Bacillota; class Clostridia; order Oscillospirales; family Ruminococcaceae; genus YE71. The sequence goes on along the minus strand of CAMVRM010000001.1, from coordinate 116,158 downwards.
CCTGCACCGACTACCGTTTCCGCAGCGGCGGACGTTTCGTGACCTCGGGCGGCATGGGAACTATGGGTTACAGCCTGCCTGCGGCTATCGGCGCAAAGCTTGCCGCACCCGAACGTTCCGTTTGTGCGATATGCGGTGACGGCGCTCTGCAAATGTCAATGATGGAACTTGCGACTGCCGTTCAGCATGATGTCAATGTTAAACTTGTTGTTATGACGAACACACGTCTGGGCATGGTAAGAGAACTTCAAACAAAGGGCTATGACGACAGACAGACCGCAGTTTTTCTTGACGGTTCACCCGATTTCGTAAAGCTCGCTGATGCTTACGGCATACCTGCACTCAGGGTCACTGATGAAAAGACCATGAAAGAAGCTATCTCCAAGCTTGCAAACTCCGATGAACGCATGCTCGTTGAAGTTGTGGTCGACAAGGATTTTGCTACTTTATAAGGTTAAATAAGTAATTTAATAAAGATACACTAAAAAATTCACAAAGCATTCATATAGCGATTGTATAATTATAGGAGCGCTATATAAAGCTCAAATCGTATAAAAAGATAGGATAACAAAAGGAAAAAAACGGAGAAGATAGAATGAAAAATAGAATTATAGCCTGTGTCACGGCTCTCATGCTTGCGGCTATGCTCGCAGGCTGCGGCGAAAAGGACGAGCCTGAAAAATCGGCTGAGACTTCCGCCAACGGGGAAAGTCAGACACAGAACACAGGCACTCAGGATATACTGTTTTCCGGCGATGGCTACACCATTATGTTAGAAGGCAGCAAGTGGGTCAACCGTGACAGCTATATCGAAACTCTCAAAGCTCAGGGCTATACATTTGACGAAGAAGATCTGGAAGGCAAAAATGCCGATGGCTGCTACTACTTCACAGATCCGTCTGTGAAAAACGGCGCAGATAACGGTGAGTTCACCTACGACACACCTCACTTGACTATCGCCGCTCCCAGACGTTCCGACTACTTCAACAAGCACAGCATCGAAGAATGTATCGAGGACGGATTCAGCTCCGAAAAGGAACTCTATGATTCTGTCGATGGTATGGATTTTGTCGAGGAAGAGTCGGGCATAAAAGAGATAGGCGAAAACAAGTTCCTGAAAAAAACGATCAGAAACACCCTTGCAGGCGGCGAGATAGTGCTTGTAAAAATGACATATGATATTTATTCCAAAGGCGCAAAGTACAGCTTTACATTCTCATCGACCGACAAGCTTGCTCCTGCAATGGAAGCGGAGTATGAAAAAGTACTTTCCACCTTTACAGCATAAAAATACTTACGGGAGAGATCAGATTTGAAAAGATCACTTGCATTTATTGCGGCTGTTGTCATGGCTGTATCATTTGTTTCCTGCGGCAAAAAGGATGAAAGCAGCAGCGCTGACAGATCCGCAGCCGAAAAGAGCAGCCCTGCTTCACAGTCTGAGAAAACTGAGGAAGAAACAGAGAAAAAGGAGGACGAGGACACTTCTTCATACGTAAGTCCCCTTTCCGATCCGCCTGTTTCGACTGCAAAAGTTTCGCTGGACTTCGGTTCTGAATGGCTCGATAAGAAAAGCTATGAAGCTTCGGTCAAGGACGGTACAGATGACAGCATCGACTACAACGACTTTATCGACATCGACGACGATCAGTTCATGTATCTCCATGACGGCGACTCCTCTGACGGAACAGCAGTTGTTTCTATTTCCAAGCCTGCTTTCAATGAACTTTATACAAAAGATGCAGTCGACAACAATGTTGAAATGATAAAGAGCATGATGGAACAGAACTTTGATTCGGGCGATGACTATGAGTTCTATTCCGTTGAAGCTGCTGACATCGGCGAAAGACGTGCAGTCTATGTCTGCGAGAAAAACAAGGTATTCGGCGAGATAGTCAAGTCGGATCAGTATCAGTTCTTTGATGAGGGCGATATTTACACGATCAAGTTCTATGCGCCCGTTGACAGATACGATGACTTAAAACCCGAATTCGACAGCCTTATTGCAAGTCTCAAAGTCGAACATTAACTCAAAAAAAGGAGTGTTTATCATGAAGCACACAATATCCGTTCTTGTTGAAAATCACAGCGGCGTGCTGTCACGCATAAGCGGACTTTTCTCACGCAGAGGCTTCAATATCGAAAGCCTTGCAGTCGGTCCTACACAAGACCCCGGCATTTCAAGAGTAACGATAATCGCAGACGGCAACGACTACACCGTTGAGCAGATCGAAAAGCAGCTCAATAAGTTAGTCGAAGTCATAAAAGTAAAGACTTTTGCGGCAGGCGAGTTCCTTGCCCGTGAACTTCTGCTGGTGAAGATCTCCGCAGGCGCAGACAAGCGTCAGGAAGTAATGACTATCTGCGAGATCGCCAACGCCAAGGTCATAGACCTGACTGTTAACACCATGACGCTTGAAGTATGCGACAAATTCGAGCATTTAAAGCGCTTTGAAGATCTTATCGCTCCCTACGGCATCATTGAAATGGTGCGCACGGGAACTATCGCTATACAGAAGGGCGCAGATGTTATCGCTGCCAAAAAGTAAAAACCTTTATTTAGCCGATAAATCCGTATACCACGGACTTATATATGAAAATAATTTTTTTGGAGGAATCAAAAATGTCTGATGCAAAAATTTTCTATCAGCAGGACTGTGACCTTAACCTTTTAAAGGGCAAGACCGTTGCTATCATCGGTTACGGCTCTCAGGGTCACGCACACGCACTCAACCTGAAGGACAGCGGCGTTGACGTTGTTGTTGGTCTTTACGAGGGTTCTAAGAGCAAGGCTAAGGCTGAGGCTCAGGGTCTTACCGTTCTCAGCGTTGCTGAGGCTACCAAGAAGGCTGACCTCATCATGATCCTTATCCCTGACGAGAAGCAGGCTGCAACCTACAAGAGCGAAATCGAGCCTAACCTTTCCGAGGGCAAGACACTTATGTTCGCTCACGGCTTCAATATCCACTTCGGCTGCATCGTTCCGCCTAAGAACGTTAACGTTGTTATGATCGCTCCTAAGGGACCCGGTCACACCGTTCGTTCCGAGTATGAAGCCGGCAAGGGTGTTCCCTGCCTTATCGCAGTTGAGCAGGACGCAACAGGCAATGCTCAGGAGCTGGGTCTTGCTTATGCTCTGGGTATCGGCGGCGCAAGAGCAGGTGTTCTTGAAACAACATTCCGCACCGAGACCGAGACTGACCTGTTCGGTGAGCAGGCTGTTCTTTGCGGCGGCGTTTGCGCTCTGATGCAGGCAGGCTTCGAGACTCTCTGCGAGGCAGGCTATGACCCCAGAAACGCTTACTTCGAGTGCATCCACGAGATGAAGCTGATCGTTGACCTTATCTATCAGTCGGGCTTTGCAGGCATGAGATATTCTATCTCCAACACTGCTGAGTTCGGTGACTACACCACAGGTCCTAAGATCATCACTGAGGACACCAAGAAGGCTATGAAGCAGGTTCTCAAGGAGATCCAGGACGGCAGCTTCGCTAAGCAGTTCCTGCTGGATATGTCCCCCGCAGGCGGTCAGGTACACTTCAAGGCTATGAGAAAGCTTGCTGCTGAGCATCCTTCTGAGAAGGTCGGCGAGGAGATCAGAAAGCTTTACAGCTGGAGCGACGAGGACAAGCTTATCAACAACTGATATTTGTCCAAATAACAGCTAACTAACAAGAGATAAGAAATGTCATTCACGATGTTTCTTATCTCTTTTTTTATTTTTGCGCAAAATCAAAAAAAGCGTTCTCTGTGCGGATCGTTCACAGAAAACGCTTTTTTCTTCCTTTTAGCTTACTGCCTTGTAGCGCTCACTCATGATAGCCTTGTCCATGACCTTTATGGGGTCAAGGTCATCGCCTGCCACCATGTCGAACAGCGATGTCGACATACCCGACACAAGTGCGCAGCCCGTATCCGAAACGCTCACGGGGAAGTTGTTCTGACGTGAGTCAACGTTCCAGAAAACTATCTGCGGCAGCTTGTAGCCGTGCTGCTCAAAGCGGCTCTTTGCGTACTCAAAGACAAAAGCCTGTCTGCCGCCTATCACGCAGTAATCGAACTCCATATCGCTCACGATGATGAGCTTTGAGGGCATATCCTCCTGCGGAAGTTCATTCTCCACCGCTGTTTCCAGCAGCAGCTCGAACACCGCCGCAATGTCAGTGTTCGCACACTCGTTGAAGGACGAACAGTATCTTGTCTTTTCGTATATGTCCCTGCCTTTGATCTCAACAAGTCTCGGGGATTCGGAGAATGTGATGAAGTGGTTCCTGAAGCCGCCCTTGTTATGCTCGGCGAAGTATATGCCGAGGGAGATCGCCGCATCTATGGGTCTGTTGGCGCTCCAGTACATCGAACCCGAACCGTCCACCACCACAAGACAGTTCTCATCGGTATTGCCTATCTCGGGCAGGTTCTTCCACGAAAGGTCAAGAGACTCTTTCTCACGTCTTTTGAGATGAGGCTCGGTAAGACACTTACGCACGATGTCATAAGGGTAAAGTGTGGAAGCGTTCAGCTTCTTTTCGCCCTTTTTCACCGCTTCGAGATATTCGCCGTAACGCTCACCGTCATTGCGGAAGAACGCTTCTCTGTACTTGAACATCGCCTTTGAGGGCTGCTTTTCGTAATCGAAGGAGTAGTCCTGCTCCCTCAGATTGTTCTCGATTATGGCGATGCGCTTGCGGAGTGCGGAAAGCGTCTTGCGGTAGTCGCACTCTCTCATGCCCAGCAGCTTTGCAAGCTTTTTAGCCGCTGCCCTTGTTTCCTCGCCGGAAGTGTTGACCGAGGGCAGCCACTTACCCAGCAGTGAAACGCTCTCCCCCTTGCCGAGCGCTTCAATATCCTTTTCCAGCTGTTCTTTTATAACAGCCACCGCCTGCTGTTCGCAGCAAGTACCCAAAAGAACGATCAGGTCGTCCCACCTGCCGTACTCAGAGAACAGCGGCAGATTTCTCATTACCGCCTCAGACTCGTGTTCTGCAAGAGCCTTGACAGCGACCCTGAAAAATCTCCTCTCGCCTAAGCCACCCCTTATATCCCTTGCGAAGAAAACTATCTTCATAGTTCTCACGGGGTCTTCGGCGTATGCTCTGAGGACTTGCTCGGCGATCCTTTCATCGTCAGCGTTTCTCAGTGCGCCTGCGCAGAAGAACAGGTCAAGGCAGTCGCTGAGTGTTGTTGAATTTGTGAGCGCACCGTTTTCTGTGTAGGTCTGTGCAGCCTGCTTTTTCAGAAGTTCTAACATAGTTTTCTCCTTTCAAGACAGCCGATATATCGGGACATGATATAGTTATGATTTTGCTGTTGCTGTCTTTCGTCACACGGCTCATAAAATATTTCCAAATAATATCCTCCGTATTTGCTGTTCGAGCCGTTAAAATAATTCTCCCCTTGATGTGTGTTTTTTCAGGCTTTTTGTCTCCGCCCGATACCCGACCGATATTTCTGCCGCACAGATATTCACATACAAAGTTTCCCGTCAGTCACTACAAGCTGCAATTCTTAGGGTTTCTGTCTCTCTAAATACCGCCTATGCTATTTCAGACGGAGCTAATGTCAAATCAATTCTTAGAAGAAAAAAATTTGCTGTCCGCAGCTTTGGAAAGACGTTCCGCAATGCCTGTGAATATCATATGTACGCCGTTTGACGGCGTATTCGGATAGCGGACGGAGAAGCCCGTGCAATATCCTCCGTCACGAACGATGCCCTTCGTTCGGTTCTTTGTTCGATGCACTCTTTTCTTTTTTGTGCATCGTGTCGAAATTGCCCGTCATAACAAGAATGTGATACTCGCCTTTCTGCCTGTTCCAAGCCTTATCGCTAAGGCTTCGGGCGGAGAGTGACAGAGATAAAAAACGTTTTCTTACCGTTTGCCGCCCTGCAAAATGCAGAACAAAACAGCGGCTTTCTCACGAAACTGTCTGACGTTTTCCTTATGCTTTAAGTATACCGCATCTTCGCATAAACTTCATCAAAAATTTTCTGCGAGAATGTTCCCGGTATCTTTTTTCGGGGTCTCTTTCGTACCCCCTTGCTGTGATTATATTATAACACGTCTGAAAAATAAGTTCATCAAAAAAAATCTGCGATAACGGATCGAACATATTTTTCATGCGGCAGAACGTACACAGCAGGCGTGAACGAACAGAAGCTTGTCAAAAAACCGAAAGTCGAAGTGCCTGAACTGAAACGGGGGTTGTTGACAGAGGGGGGAGAATGGTGGTATAATTGAAGAAATAAGAGAACTGGGAATAAAGGGAGAAATCAGCATACTGCCACGGCAGATAGATATAAACAAACTGTCGATAGATTCAAGACATATTGCAAAACGAGAACATTATGTTTCTTTCGATGAAGCTGTTTCTTTCATCACTGACGCATCTGTTTCGATAAGCAGATGGAATGGTATGTTTGAAAACTATTTTAGTTATAATGGAGTCACTTTCGTAAATTTATCAACTAATATGATAAGCACAGCCTTTTTATCAAGTGAATATGAAGAAACAGTTTCACAGCTAATGGAGGTTTTAAGAAAATATGGAAAATAGTGTTATCAATATTATATGTCCTCTAATCGATTCAACGATCACTCCAACAGAATGTCTGGATAATCAATATACAAATGACGAACATATACCGGATATTTTTAAAATCAAGATTGACTGGAAAGAAATTTGTAAAAACTGTCCTTACCGAAAATATTAAGCTTTATATAATAACCATTAGAAAAACTGACATGAAGTTGAACGACCTACGCCGCAGATATACGCTGACCCCCGATGCTGTGCCATACTCTTATTTCTTATTTAGTACGATCTTCCGTGAGTATTCGTTCTGAAAGCTTCGGCTGTTTTCGCACATCTGCCGCAGGCGCACAGCCCGATTCTCTATGGCGATGATGTGCGCCGCCTGCTCCGATGAACGCTCCAAGTCTCTCAGCGAAGTCGAAAGCGGAAGTCCGCCGCCGAAACGCCTTAATATCTCCGCTCCCCTCTCGCTGAACGACAGCACCCTTAAATACGGCGGCTGACCCTCAAAGTCTGCTTTCGTCACCCCGAGCGCTAAATGTAGCGCCGAACGCCTTATCCTCGCAAGCGTGAACCTCTTTGACTTGACCGCCATAAGAAACTCGCCGAAGTCGGCTGACGGGTCACGCCTTGCCTTAATGATGATGTCCGCAAGCGGCTCGCTCACCTCGGGCAGTTTCAAAAGCTGTTCACGTTCCGCCGTCAGAAGCCCGTAGTAAAGAATATCCCATGCCCGTTCGGACGGCGAAACGCTATTCGGGATACACCCGCTCGGGACGTGTGCCGAGATGTCACAGCCCTGCGCTATCAGACTTCTCAGATTACTGCCGCTCGCACCCTCACCGCTGTCATGCGCCGCCCCGACACGCTTTATCGGTATGATGTCCGCTTTGCTCCCCTGCCGCCCGAGCGCCCGAACATACTCCACCGCAAGCGTGCTGTTCGGACTTGCGATGACCTGCGCCGTCTGCTCCCCGAAGTGCGCCTTTGCCGCTTCACACAGCGCCGAGGGATAGCTTTTTCCCTCAGCCGTCAGCCGCCGCACGTCCTCACAGTCGGAAAGCTCGTCCACCGCATCAGCCGCCCTGCGGATAAGCGCCGCATCGTCCGTCTCGCTCCCAAATGCAAGCGCATCGACCCCCAGCGCACAAAGCAGGCTCACTGCTCCGCCTGCAAAATATTCTGCCGCCGAACAAGACCACGGCGCAGGCAGTTCCACCACAAGGTCAGCGCCGTTTTTCACTGCATTTTCCGCACGCTCATGCTTTGAGCATACTGCCGTTTCACCACGCTGGACTGCATCGCCGCTCATCGCCGCCACGATATGCGTAGCACCATTTTCACGCACTTTTTCCAGCAGATATTTATGTCCGTTGTGGAATGGATTAAACTCCGCAACAACTCCTGTCAGATACATCACATCACCCTTTTTAATAGTATCCCAAATATGTAGTTAAGTTTTGTTAGTCAATTGTGCAAAACAGCAAATTTTCAAATGCCCCTTGCAAATTTTCCCGAATATTGTTATAATTATAGTATATGTGATTGTTCCTGTTTTGTCAAGGGAGATCAAATCTAAGAAAAAAGGAAGATACAAACATGAAAATTCTTGTAGTAAACGCAGGCTCGTCCTCACTCAAATACCAGCTGCTCGACATGGACGGCGAAAAGGTACTCGCAAAGGGCAACGCTGACCGAATCGGCATCGGCGGTCACATCGCTCACAAAACAGGCGACGGCAGAAGCTTTGAAGCTGACTGTGAGTTCCCCACCCACACCGAGGCTTTTGAGAAACTCGTTGAAGTTCTGACAACAGGCGACGCTAAGGTCATCGACTCCATGAGCGAGATCTCCGCAGTCGGACATCGTATCGTTCAGGGCGCTGAAGTATTCAAGGAGACTTGCCTTGTAACAGATGAAGTTATCGACAAGATCGATGACCTTTCTGAGCTTGCGCCTGTCCACAACCACCCCCACGCACTTGCTCTGCGTGCCTGCAAGAAAGTACTCCCCGAGGGCGTTCCGCAGGTTGTTGTTTTCGATACTGCTTTCCACTCTACCATGCCTATGAAGGCTTTCCTCTACGGTCTGCCATATGCTGACTATGAGGAACTGCACGTAAGAAAGTACGGTTTCCACGGCACTTCCCACCGCTTTGTTTCGGCAGAGCTTGCACGTCTGCTCGGCAAGAGACCCGAGGAGCTGAAAATCGTTTCATGCCACCTCGGCAACGGCTCGTCCATTACTGCTGTTGACGGCGGCAAGAGCGTTGACACTTCCATGGGATTCACTCCCCTTGACGGTCTGACAATGGGTACACGCTGCGGCGCAGTTGACCCCTCGGCTGTTGAGTACGTTCAGAAAAAGCGTGGTCTTTCTCCTGACGAAATGACGAACTACATGAACAAGCAGTCCGGATTCCTCGGTGTATCGGGCGTTTCCTCCGACAACCGTGACGTTTCTGCCGCTGCTGCTGAGGGCAACCAGCGTGCTGCTATCGTAAACGAAATGTTCGGCTATGAGATCAAGAAGTACATCGGTTCGTATGCAGCTGCTATGGGCGGCGTTGATGCAGTTCTGTTCACAGGCGGTATCGGCGAGAACGATGCTCCCACCCGTGAGCGTGCCTGCGAGGGTCTTGAATTCCTCGGCATCAAGCTTGATAAGGAGCGCAACAAGGTTCGTGGCGAGGCTTGCCGCATATCCGCTGATGACAGCAAGGTTGAAGTCTGGGTAGTTCCCACTAACGAAGAACTCCTTATCGCCCGTGATACCCTCGCACTGATCACAAAATAATTCAGAATTTTTTCGGGTGTTATTTTTACGTTTGATGTGATAATTTTAATGAGAGATCGGCTTTTTTGTAAAGTCGATCTCTTTTTTTGATGGGTCGTCCGAGATAACAGGGTGTAAAATTCTTTACAAGGCAAATAAAAAAACGGACAACTCCCTTTTTCGGAAAGCTGTCCGTCTGATGTGTGTACTATTGAATTATTCGATAGTTACTTTCTTCATTACCTGATCTTCGAGAGGACGGTCACTGAAATTGGTGCGGCACTCTGCGATCTCGTCAACTACTTCCATGCCCTCAACTACCTTGCCGAATGCGGCGTACTGACCGTCAAGGTGCGGAGAAGTCTTGTGAACGATGAAGAACTGGCTTGATGCCGAGTTGGGCATCTGTGACCTTGCCATGGAGATAACTCCACGCTCGTGACGGATAGGGTTATTCACGCCGTTAGCAAGGAACTCGCCCTTTATCTTCTCATCCGAACCGCCCATGCCTGTGCCTTCGGGGTCGCCGCCCTGTATCATGAAATCCTTGATAACTCTGTGGAAGATAAGTCCGTCATAAAAGCCCTGCTTTACGAGCTTTTCAAAATTTGCAACTGTGATAGGTGCGGCATCGGGATAAAGTTCCAGCTTGATCTTCTTGCCGTTAGCCATTTCGATTACTACCATTTTCTTAAAACTCCTTAAAAATTATTCCCAGTCCTCTTTTGACTTAGGAAGCTTACCCAGCTTGTAGAAGCTGCGAAGCTCCTTGAAATACTTCGACTCGGCTGTGAGCTGCTTCTTTCCGAAGTGTCCTGTTTTTTCGTATTCCTCGGCATAGATATAATCCTTTTTGCCGTCCTTGTCCGTAATGCTGTAATAGCGGTCGCAAACTGCAAACTCGCCGTTCTCATCATAGCGGTTCTTGTCGAAGCAGCAGAAAATATCCCTTGCGATTATCTCAACTAAGCCTGTTGTTTTTCCGTACTGGCTCTGATCTCTCATAGTCTCGAGGTCATGCTTGAAGAATTTCAGCACAGGAACATCATTGACCTCCATTCTCTTGAAGATCCTTGCAAGACATCTTGCAGCGTCTTCTTCGGTCAGCTTGTCCAGCCTGCAATTCTTGAATTCCAGTATATACGGCTCGAAAGTCGCATAAAAAAGCTTGTCATAAGGGAAAGGCTTTCCCTTGTCGGAATACTTGATTATTGCATTATCGGTATTTATAAGCATTATCAGATCGCCCCAAACTATTAAAATTTATCTGTTATTCTGTTCTCGGTTCTTCCTCGGGTCTGCGGCGATCGCCGTATTTTTCGAGAAATTCCTTAGTCATAGCGTCCACTTCGGCAGAGCCGACCTCATTGATGTTCTGATAATCAGGCTCTTTCGTTTCGTCACGGGCAACGCCCAGACCGCTCAGCCCCTTTTCGACCTCATCGCTGCCGACTGCGCTTATGTTCTGATATTCGGCATCTTTTGTCTCGTCCTTGGCAACGCCCAGAACGCTCATTCCCTTTGCGATAGCGTCAGCATCAGTCTCTTTGATAGCGCCCAGAACTTTTTTGGTCTCCTCGGCTCTGCGGTCACGTTCTTCGACTATCTCGTGTATCCTGCGGTCTACCTCGCTGTCGATAGGCGGTGCTTCGTCTATTTCCTCCTGATGAGTTGCGACAAATCTTTCATGCTCGATGCGATACTGTTCTTCGTACTTGGTCTGAGCCGAAACGACTTCATCGTCCTTAACTTCTGAGATAGGCTGATAAGTCTGCGCAGGCTTGTTCTTCTGCTCCTCCAATTCCTTTTCAAGAGCGACCATTTTCTTTTTGATAGTATCGGGGTCTATCGAGATAGGCTCTGTCATTGCCTCGGTCGATTCAACTCCCGGTGCTGTCCTTTTTTTCGGCTTGCCCCAGATGTCGTCAGGGTTTACTGCGGCAGGAGCGGCAGGCGCTTTCGGCTGCGGCGTTACGGCAGGCTGAGGCGCAGGCTTTTTCTTACTGAAAAGTCCCATTAAAAAAGACTCCCCTTTCGTTATATATTATATTTGATATTAAATTATCATATGATAAAAGTGCTGCAAGTGTTATCTCGCCGCCCTAAATTGGGTATAAAGCCCCTATCATAAATAGCTAATTTAATTATACATCAAACCTCGGCAAATTGCAATATTTTTGTATTATATTTAATAAAAAATTTAATTTTACCGTTTTTTGTCGGTTTTATTTCATATTCATGAAGCCTATATAGTATATTCACAAAAAATTGATAAACTCAGGCGCATAATTTGTTATAATTATACTTGGAATATTTTTTGGGAGTAGTTTAGACTTTATAAAATTAAAATATTGAAGCAATTCAATAAGTAAACAAGGAGCTGATCACCAAATGTCCAGTGTATCTATCGGCATTACCGCAATGGAGCTTTTTGCGTATAATCCGTTCAGAATATTGGGAATACCCGTCAATGCAACTCACGCAGAGATCTCTGCGACCTATGACAAGCTCGTAAGACTTGCTGAGTCGGGTGACATAACATCATACAAGACCCCTTATGATTTCGACTCTCTGCCGCCTTTCTCACGTTCGGCACAGACGGTCAAGACCGCATATGCAAAGCTTGCTTCAAACGGCTACCGCTGTTTTGCATATGCTGACAGTGATTTTTCCGTTTCACTCAGCATTGATGACATCATGCTCAATATCCGTGATATAACCTGCTATGACTGTTTCCTCAGATGCTATATGTGGCTCATTATCAATGACCGCAACATGGAGGAACATGACCTGTGGATACAGCTCGCTGAGTATATCGACAAACTTATCATGTCCGATCCTTCGGAGTGGACAAAATACTTCGACCAGCGTTTCCCCGCTGAAATGGTCGATCAGAACATGACCGCATATAAGTCGTTTTACAGCACTTTCTGCGAAATAATCCTGCTGCCGCTAAAAGAGATGGTTCGTGGTTCGATGAAGTGCCGCACCGCAAAGGAGATCCTCCAATGTGCTAAGATCGACATCAACGAACAGTTCGAGCCTATCGACATCCCACAGGCTAACGCTCCGAAAAACGGCGAACCTGCACCAAAACTCAAAATTGCGCTCAAATACGGCGACGAATATTTCGATATTTCGTCCGGAAGCATGAAGTCCTACAGCGAGGGAACTGCCGCAAACGAGAGCAACTCCTTCGATGCGCCCGTTGCCGCACCGCTTTCAGCTGAAGCTATCACTCCTGAACCCGAACCTGTTGAGGAAGAGCCTGCACCTGTTTACGAAGAACCTGAATACACAGTTCCCGAACAGCCTGCATATGAGCAGCCTGAACAGAGTGCTTATCAGCCTGAGCCTGAACAGGAACAGCCAATACACATCACCCCCGAACCCGAAGAAAAGCCTATACAGATGTTCGGTCAGCAGCCTCAGCAGACACAGACTGCATCAACAACACCTCCGCCCACACGCAGAAGCCGCAGAGGTGAGAATCTTCCTCAGCAGCCGCAGGCAGAACAGCCCAGACAGACTGCTCCGCAGGCTACTCAGCCTATCACTGACAAGGGCGAGCCTTTGCAGCTTGGCGGTTTCCAAAGTTCCGCACCGAAGCCTCAGCCTCAGCAGCCCCGTCAGCCCGAAACGCCTGCACCCTCTCAGCGTTCTCAGCCGCAGCCCAGACGCACACGTTCGCTCAGAAATTCCGAGGGCGGCGGACATTCGACCGCTCAGCCTGCTCAGCCGCAGAACGGCGCATTCAGTGCAGACAATCCGTTCTTCGATCTGAATGCAAACAAGGTACAGTCCGCTCAGGACAAGTCGGGAACGGCTGTTCGTGCGCAGAGTTACACAAAGCTTGTTGAAGACGCTGCAAAGAAAGAACAGGAAGCTGTTCAGGCAGAACAGGAGGCTATCGCACAGCAGGAAGCTGCCGAAATGGACGAGGAGAATATGTACGCCAATGCTCTTATTGAGCTGCTTCGTTCAAGCGCCGCAAAGGGCGAGACTATGAAGAGCGTGGACACTTCACATACTGTCAGCGCTCAGGAAATGGCAGGGCCGTCACACACCACCGCTTCTATGGACGACATAGATATGCGCAAGTATGATGAGAAGAACCTCGCAAGCACCTCCACGAGAATGATGACCCTTGAAGAAAAATACCGCAACATCAAGATAGACGATATGCTCACCACAGGCGGCACGGGCATCAACTACGGACCCAGCGCTATCGAGCAGTATCAGAAAGCAAAGCAGGAAGAAAAGAACCAGCGTAAATCGCTCATGGTCACGATCGGCATCGTTGCTATTTGTCTCGGCATTGCAGGTGTTCTTTGGTATATGGGTATTCTTGGCTGACAAAAACATGACCTTTCTCGGAGGTTTTCTCTGAGAAAGGTCTTTTTTGAAAAAAATACGTACACTTTTACCAAAAAGTCATTGACTTTCAAAAGATAATAGTGTATAATAGTAATAACAGATTATAATGGCGTCTTAAACACTGCCTAAATACAGATCATGGAGGTCTTACAATGAAAAGACTTGTTACAAGAAGCGATTTTGACGGACTGGTTTGTGCTATGCTCTTAAAGGAACTCGATCTTATCAATGATATAAAATTTGTTCACCCAAAAGACGTTCAGGACGGCAAGATCGAACTTTCAGAAAATGACATCACAACTAACCTGCCTTTTGACCCGAGAGTAGGTCTTGCATTCGACCACCACGAAAGTGAACTTCTCCGCAACAAGGAGGAAGATTACAGAGGAAAATACATAATCGACGGCAACGCCCGTTCGGCTGCCCGTGTTGTTTATGATTATTACGGCGGTGCTGAAACTTTCAAGCGTGTTTCTGAAGAAATAATGATCGCAGTCGACAAGGGCGACAGTGCGGATTTCACCGAGGAAGAAGTTTTGAACCCCACAGGTTGGGTACTCATGAATTTTCTTATGGACGCAAGAACGGGGCTTGGAAGATTCCACGATTTCCGCATCTCGAACTATGACCTTATGATGCAGCTTATAGATTTCTGCGTTGACCACGGCATTGATGAAGTGCTTGCGCTCCCTGATGTCAAGGAGAGAGTTGACCTTTACTTTGAACAGCAGGAACTCTTCAAGGAGCAGTTAAAGCGCATCACAAGAATCGAGGGCAAAGTCGCAGTCATCGACCTGAGAAACGAAGAAACGATCTATGCAGGCAACCGCTTTATGGTGTATGCTATGTGGCCGGAAACTGAACTTTCAGTACACGTTGCTTGGGGTTTCCGCAAGCAGAACACAGCTGTCATGATAGGCAAGTCGATAATCAACAGAGCGTCAGATTTCAACATCGGCGAGCTGTGCCTGTCCTACGGCGGCGGCGGTCATGCAAACGCAGGAACTTGTCAGCTTGACAACGACAAGATAGATGCCGAACTCCCCATTATCCTAGACAAACTCAACGGCAAGCTCCCCGTCTAAGGTGTCCTCGGGCGGACGGCTCAATGCCCTCGGTCCTCGGGCGGACGGCTCAAAGCCCTCGCATATTCATTACGTATAAGACGAACAAGAGTGCGGCTCGGGGCTGTCAAATGAAATATTCTGAAATTATTTATCAAGAAGAAAGACTTGCACGCAAGCGAGTTTTTCTTCTTTTTTGCTTTCTTACCTCAAATTTAAACTTTCTTATTTCGTATCTCTAATCTCTTATTTCTTATCTCTTATTTCTTATTTAAAAAAGAAAGCCGCCCCGGGGGTTGGTCGGAACGGCTGAATAGGTCAGATATGTTTTTTGATGCTCATGTCTGCGGTCTGCTTTAAGTACACGCAGAATTCCATGAACGCAATGTATTTGTCGGTCAGCATCACCACATAGGACTCGGGATACTTTGGTCTGCCCCTGCGGATAGGCCACATATGCTTTAAGATAACGTCCGCTTCGACTTTCGAGAGACGAAAGCTTTTGCGTGCGTTTTCCAGCGCAGTCTCGGGGTGGGTAGTGAGGTGTCTGCGGTCGCACTTTGGGCATTCGGCGTAAAGGTCGTGAAGAAGCCCTGCACGGGCAGCCTGTTCAGCGTTGAACCCGAGTTTACGGCAAAGCAGAAAGCTGTAATAGGACACATTCAGGCAATGCTGAAAACGTGTCATGCAGTGATGATGATGATAGTCTTTGAGATCCTGCACCTCCTCGCTATTGAGAACGTCCTTCACAGCTTCGTGGTATTCATGAGCCTGCGGAGAGCGCTCAACGATGTATCTTGATCCGATCGCTCTTGACATCTAACAGCTTCCTTTCATATACGGGAACGCAAGTTCCCTTGTTTATCAGAGTATAGCACTTCTGTGTGAACTTTGTGTGAATTTTCGGAGATAGTTTGAAATTATTTTAAAACGCATAGCCTGTTCCTGCCTGCTTCTTTCGCCTGATAAAGCGCTTCATCTACACGGGTGCATATGCTGTCGGTAGTTTCATCGCAACGCAGATAAGTCACGCCGACACTGACAGTCTGATGACCCGCAAGTGCGAACTCTGTATCGGCAAAATCACAGCGTATGCGCTCGGCGACTTCTTCCGCACGAGCCGCTGCATCGCCGCTGAGACAAACCATGAATTCCTCGCCGCCCCAGCGCCCAGCCGAAGCATAGTCCCCTGCATCGAGCGCCGCATTTCTTATAATAGCGGACAGACCTTTCAGAACGTCATCGCCCTCGCTGTGTCCGAATGTATCGTTGACACGCTTGAAATAGTCGGCATCTATCATGATGAGCGCCGTTTCATAGCGGTGGTCAATAGCACGGGATATGCGCTTTTGTATCTCACGGCGGTTGAAAAGCCCTGTCAGACCGTCAGTTATCGCCATTTGTTCAAGTTCCTCGGTCGCCGCTTCGATGAAAGTCGCAAGTCGGTTTATCATGGAGACTTTCCCACTCCGCTGTTCCTCGGTCATCTCAAACTCGGTGCTGCTGCTGCTGAGCCTGTCGCCCTCACGGAGCGCTGCGACAACAAGCGTCACGTTATGCTGATTGACCGTTCCCGAAGTGCGCAGGAACTCGCCCGAGGTGTAAAAACCCGAAGTCGGAGCCATTGACTGCATCGGTAGCGTTTCTTTATAAGCCTCACTGCCCCAGAAAGTGCGTCTTGCAGCGCAGGAGAAAACGTGAATAATTTCGGGCTGAAATTCACCTATCTTTATACAGCCGTGACGAACTTCATCAAGTATAGTCCATGGGTCGCCGTAAGCTATCCTTGCACGAACGTCAGTTTCCATATCGGCGGTCATAACAAGCGAGCCGTCGGGGTTCGCCGCTGTGGGCGCACGTAGGATATTAAGTCCGTTCCGTTCATAAAAGAACGGAAATTCAAGGGTATTGTTAAAGAAATGCTCATCGTTGCGTATCTTTAAGAAGTGGTAGTAAGTCTCATACGCAGGCTTGTGGTCGAGTTCATAGAGGATGCTGCCCTCAGCACGAGTAACTATAAGTTCCCTGCCGAGCGGCTTCCAGCCTGTGATGTGGGTGGTCTTGATATGCAGATCATCGCCGCCCATTAATGTGAACACAACTGCACCTGTTGTACACTTTCCGCTGCTGGAAAAAACATATGCGATATTGTTGTTTATATCCGCACCGAAAGCGCCGCCGCCGAACACAGAAACGTTCTCGGGAAGCCTGCTCAGATCATCGCAGAACCTTGTCATGGACATACCACGGATCGTAACGAGCATACTTATACCCTTGACCCAGCTGTTTTCTTTGACGTATGCGATAAGTTCGTCAGTGATCTGCTGTTCAGTCTCGGCGGAAAGTTCACGCTGCCATATCTCCACACGGGTCGAGGGGAACTCGCAGATAGTCGCAGCGATAACAGTGCAGTTTTTTGACTGACCTCCGCCGATTATGTTCCCATTGGTGGTGCAGCCGCGATAGAGGGCATCGGGTATTTCCTCTTTAATAAGAGAAAGCACAGTGTCAAGTTCGTTGGTGTCGAGAGTTTCGGTGAATATGTCAAAAATAACATTTGAAGCCATTGCATTTTTAGCCCATAGAGAAGTTCTTTTAAGGTCACGCTGCAATGTTGCCTTGTCGGTATACTCGAATTGAAGCTGTTTCATTTGCTGTCCTCCAACCTGTTGTTATTTACGGATATTGGTCGATAGAAATTCATTTTATGAACGCCTTATCACGAGCGTCAAAGTTCACGATAAAAATATATTCAATATTCATATCTTTATAAGTTTTGGTATAATTTGGTTAATTTGAACATCAAAATTCATCATCTTTATCTATTACTATCTATTATACCACAATTTTCACAGTAATGCAATAGGGTTTAAATTATTATTTTTATTTAACATAATGTGTAATCGGTTGACAAAATGCTGTGAGGTGTGTTATAATAAAAAGTAATAAAATGAAGCAGTATGCTTTATGCAAAGGAGATAGTTAACCATGTCTGTTTACAGGATCTATGTTGAAAAAAAGCCCGGCTTTGACGTTGAGGCACGTTCGCTTTCCGCAAGTCTGCGTTCGGCACTTGGCTTTGAAAAGCTGGGTGTGCGCATCATCAACCGTTATGATGCTGAGGGTCTTTCGGAGGAAGATTTCAGAGCGGCTGTTCCCGTTGTTTTCTCTGAGCCTGCCGTTGACGTTACTTATGACCACGTTCCCGAACTCGGAAAGAACGATCACGTTATCGCCGCTGAATATCTCCCCGGTCAGTTCGACCAGAGAGCCGATTCCTGCGCTCAGTGCATCTCGCTGCTCAGAGGCGGCAAGCGCCCCACCGTCAAGTCTGCAAAGGTCTATATCTTTACAGCTGAACTGAACGCTGAACAGCTGGAAACTATTAAGCACTATATCATCAACCCCGTTGAGTCGAGAGAAGCAAGCCTTGACCGCTTTGAGACTCTCGCCGCAACATATGAGATACCCACAACTGTCAAGACCGTTGAGGGTTTTATCACAAAGAACGATGACGAACTCAAAGCAATGATCGCTGAACTGGGTCTTGCTATGGACTTTGACGACATCAGATTCTGTCAGGCTTATTTCCGTGACACCGAAAAGCGTGACCCCACTATCACTGAGATACGCATGATCGACACATATTGGTCGGATCACTGCCGTCACACAACCTTCTCAACGATAATCGACAACGCCGACATCAAGGCAGACTATATAAAGGATACCTACAACGAATACAAGGCTGCAAGAGCCGATCTCTATGCAGGCAGGACGGACAAGCCCGAAACGCTCATGGATCTTGCTGTTATCGGCGCAAAGCAGCTTCGCAAGGCAGGACTTCTTGACGATCTTGACGAGAGCGAGGAGATCAACGCCTGCTCTATCAGGATAACTGTTGACAACAACGGCAAGGACGAGGACTGGCTGCTGATGTTCAAGAACGAAACTCACAACCACCCCACTGAGATCGAGCCTTTCGGCGGTGCGGCTACCTGTCTTGGCGGTGCTATCCGTGATCCGCTGTCGGGAAGAAGCTATGTTTATCAGGCTATGCGTGTGACGGGTGCTGCTGATCCCCTCGTTCCCGTTGAGGACACTATGGAGGGCAAACTTCCCCAGCGCAAGATCACTGTTACTGCTGCAAACGGTTACAGCTCCTACGGCAACCAGATCGGACTTGCAACAGGTCACGTAAGCGAAGTTTATCACCCCGGTTATGCCGCAAAGAGAATGGAGATAGGCGCAGTTATCGGCGCTGCTCCCGCTGCTATCGTCCGCCGTGAAAGACCTGCCGAGGGCGATGTTGTTATACTGCTCGGCGGAAAGACAGGACGTGACGGCTGCGGCGGTGCTACGGGTTCTTCAAAGTCCCACACGCTCCATTCGCTCGAAAGCTGCGGTGCTGAGGTACAAAAGGGCAACGCTCCCGAGGAGAGAAAACTTCAGAGACTGTTCCGCAACCCCACCGTTACTTCCATGATAAAGCGCTGCAACGACTTCGGCGCAGGCGGTGTTTCCGTTGCTATCGGCGAACTGACTGACGGTCTTGTTATCGACCTTGATTCTGTTACCAAGAAATATGACGGTCTTGACGGAACAGAGCTTGCTATCTCTGAGTCTCAGGAGAGAATGGCAGTTGTTATCGCCCGTGAAGATGTTGACAAGTTCATGGCAGAGGCTGCAAAGGAAAACCTTGAAGCAACACTTGTTGCAGAAGTAAAGAGCGAACCCAGACTTAAAATGAACTGGTGCGGCAACACTATCGTTGACCTGTCGAGAGAATTCTTAAACTCCAACGGCGCTGAAAAGCACACTACTGTTTCCGTTCCTGCTCCGACTGTCGGCTTTGAAGCAGGCGAGGACACCCCCGAACACTGGGAGAGCATGATCTCTGACCTGAACGTTTGCTCGCAGAAAGGTCTTGTCGAGCGTTTTGACTCGACTATCGGCGCAGGCACAGTCCTCATGCCCTACGGCGGCAAATATCAGAACACACCCTCGCAGGCTATGGCTGCAAAGATACCCGTTATCGGCGGCGAGACTACTACCGTTTCGCTCATGGGCTGGGGCTATGACCCTTACCTTTCTTCACAAAGCCCTTATCACGGTGCTATGAGCGCAGTTGTTGAGTCTGTTGCGAAGATCGTTGCGGCAGGCGGCAAGTATGAGGGCGTTCGTCTGACATTCCAGGAGTATTTTGAAAGAACACAGAACGATCCCGAAAGATGGGGCAAGCCTTTCTCGGCACTGCTGGGCGCTTACAAGGCTCAGTGCGAGCTTGGCTGTGCGGCTATCGGCGGCAAGGACTCGATGTCGGGAACGTTCGAGCATATAGATGTTCCGCCTACGCTGGTAAGCTTTGCGGTCGCTGTTACCGATGTTGACAGCGTTGTTTCCGACGAATTCAAGAAAGCAGGCAGTAAGGTTGCTTACATCGCACCCGAATATGACGAGAACGGACTTGTTAAGTTCGATTCGCTCAAAGAAGTATTCAGGAAAGTCGAAGCGCTCACTGCCGAGAAGAAAGTACTCAGCTGTTTCACCACCGCAAAGGGCGGCGTTGCGGAAGCAGTTGCGAAAATGGGCTTCGGCAACCGCATAGGCTTCAAGTTCACCGATAAGCTGACTGCCGCTGAATTGTTCAGCCCCTGCTACGGTGCATTCGTTATCGAACTTGCTGACGGTGCTGAGACTGATATGCGCATCATCGGCGAGACTGCCGAGAGCTATACTATTAATAATGGCTATACCATTGACTGCATGAAGCTGGAAAGCCTTTGGGAGAACAAGCTTGAGCCTGTATTCCCGACACACGTTGACGAGCCTGCCGAAAAGCCCGAGGTATATTCCTTCGAGGCGGCTGAGCGCAAAGCACCTGCTATAAAAGTTGCAAAGCCTAAGGTGCTTATCCCCGTATTCCCCGGTACTAACTGCGAATACGATACCGCAAGAGCATTCGAGCAGGCAGGCGCTGAGGCTGAGATATTCGTTATCAGAAACCTCACAGGCGAAATGATCGAACAGTCGGTGGACGAAATGGAAAAGCTTATCAAGCAGTCGCAGATAGTAATGCTTCCCGGCGGATTCTCGGGCGGTGACGAGCCTGACGGTTCGGGCAAGTTCATCGTTTCGTTCCTGAGAAACCCCAGACTTACAGACGCTATCCACGACCTGCTGAAAAACCGTGACGGACTTATGCTGGGTATCTGCAACGGCTTCCAGGCACTTGTCAAGCTTGGTCTTGTGCCTTACGGCGAGATAGTTCCCATGAGAAATGATTCTCCGACACTGACTTTCAACACCATTGCACGTCACCAGTCGAAAATGGTCAACACACGCATCGCCTCGAACAAGAGCCCGTGGCTCGCTTCCTGCAACGTTGGCGACATCCACAATATCGCTATCTCGCACGGCGAGGGACGTTTCGTGGCAACTGCCGAGGAAGTTGCAAAGCTTGCGGCAAACGGTCAGATCGCTACGCAGTACGTTGACTTTGACGGCGTTCCCACTTATGACATTCAGTGCAACCCAAATACCTCCGTTCAGGCTATCGAGGGCATCACTTCTCCTGACGGAAGAGTTTTCGGAAAAATGGGTCACTCGGAAAGAAAAGGCAACGGCGTTTGCAAGAACGTTCCCGGCGAAAAGGATCAGCAGATCTTTGAGAACGGCGTGAAGTATTTCAAGTAAGAGATACAAAAATATACAAACGGTTATCTTATGCTCGGTACAATAAGAGAACTGATGTTCAGATTACTGCCGAACGGCAAGACGGCTGAAACAGTGTTTTGGCTGTTCCTTGCGGCTTCGGCAGTCATGAGCATCCTGACCTTTGCGGCTTACGGCATCGACAAGGGGATCGCAGTTTCAAACGGCATAAAAAGCGGCAGAAAAACCCGCCGTATCCCCGAGAGGGTACTGTTGTGGCTGAGTTTTATGTTCGGCTCTTTTGGGGCGGCGCTCGGAATGACTGTCTTTCGGCACAAGATACGCAAACTCAAATTCAAGGCAGGCGTTCCGATAATGCTTGTCGGCTGGGCGGCTGTCTGCGGACTGCTTTATATAAGGGTCAAAGGAGGCTGAGAAAGCTGTGGAGTTGGATCTGGAACTTAATGATACTCAGTGGGACTTTACTTATACCGATCACGACAGGCAGATAGTTAGGGCGATAGTCTTTGACAGTGAGGGCTGGTTTTACTTTGTGAGAGCGCACCGTGATGATGAATTCGGCAGTGCTGAACTTATCGAAACATCAGGCGGCGGCGTTGAGCAGGGCGAACAGCTGACCGAAGCACTCGTGCGTGAACTGAAAGAAGAACTGGGCGCAGATGCTGAGATACTCTGCAAGATAGGGGTCGTGAACGACTTCTACAATCTTATACATCGGCACAATATCAATAATTACTATCTTTGCAGGCTGAAAAGCTTGGGAGAAAATGCTCTTACGCAGGACGAAGCCGAGAAGTATCATCTTTCGATGCTGAAAGTTACTTACGGGCAGGCTGTGAAAGAGTATAAAAGATGCTCCGAGACACGCTTGGGGCGGCTCATTGCGAACAGAGAACTTCCCGTTCTTGAATGGGCTTGGGAGTATATTACAGAAAATGATTATTTAAAGGATCGCTAAGGAGGGCAAATAAATATGGATAATTTACTGAAACTGTTAAGACAGAACTCACGTCTTACCAACGCCGAACTTGCTGTTATGCTCGGCATTTCGGAAGCTGAGGTGGCTGGTCAGATCGCCGAACTTGAAGCACAGGGCATAATCAAGGGCTATACTGCGATAATCGACGACAGCGCCGCTGACCCCAACTCTGTGACGGCGTTCATCGAACTTAAAGTCACTCCGCAGTCAAGAAGCGGTTTTGACGAGATAGCACAGCAGATCGCAGGCTATGAAGAAGTTGAGTCGGTAATGCTCATGAGCGGTTCTTATGACGTTCTTGTTACCGTTACGGGCAGCAACATCAGAGAAGTTTCGCACTTTGTTGCGGAAAGACTTGCGGCAATAGATGCAGTTACTGCAACTGCTACACACTTCCGTCTGAGGGCTTACAAGCAGAACGGCGTTAAGATCTGCGCTGAGGACAAGGACGAGAGAGGAATGGTATGTCTGTGAGCATGGATTACGATAAACTTATGAACAAAAACGCCGTTGAGATGAAGCCGTCGGGGATACGCAAGTTCTTCGACATCGCTAATCAGTTAGAGGGCGTTATCTCGCTGGGCGTTGGCGAGCCTGACTTCAAGACACCGTGGAGAGTGCGCAAAGCGGCTATCGAAACGCTTGAAAAGGGCCGCACCTGCTACACAGCGAACTCCGGTCTTATAGAACTGCGCCGTGAGATCGCAGGTTATGTGAAAAACAGCGTTCACACCGAATATGACCCAGAGCATGAGATACTGGTGACAGTCGGCGGTTCTGAGGCGATAGACCTTGCTATCAGAGCGCTTGTTACCCCCGGTGACGAAGTGCTGGTGGTCGAGCCGTGCTTTGTTTGTTACTCGCCGATAGTCAGCATAATGGGCGGCATACCCGTTCCGCTGGAAACTAAGGTGGAGAACGAATTCCGCCTTACTGCCGAGGAACTCAAAGCCGCTATCACACCTAAGACAAAGCTTCTGATACTCCCCTTCCCGAACAACCCGACAGGTGCGGTCATGCGCAGGGAGGACTTAGAGCCTATCGCCGAGGTACTGAGAGATACGAACATATTCGTCATTACCGATGAGATCTATTCCGAGCTTACATATTCGGGAAGTCACTTCTCGATAGTCGAGCTTGAAGGCATGAAAGAGCGCACTGTGCTTATAAACGGCTTCTCGAAGTCCTTTGCGATGACGGGTTGGAGACTTGGATTTGCGTGTGCGCCCGAGGGTATCATGAAGCATATGCTGAAACTGCATCAGTACTGCATCATGTCATCGCCGACTACCAGTCAGTATGCGGCAGTCACGGCGCTCAGCGAGTGCATGGAAGATGTTGCGAAAATGCGCAATGAGTATGATATGCGCCGCCGCTTTGTGGTGGACGGCTTCAACAAGCTGGGGCTGACCTGTTTTGAGCCGCAGGGTGCGTTCTATGTGTTCCCCTGCATACGTTCAACGGGACTTTCGAGCGATGAATTCTGCGAGCGTCTTGTATACTCAAAGAAAGTCGCAGTTGTCCCCGGAAACAATTTCGGCGCTTGCGGTGAGGGCTTCGTCAGAGTAAGCTATGCCTATTCGCTCAGTCACCTCAAAGAAGCGCTCAAACGCATAGGTGAATTTCTCGAAGACATCAAGGCAGACAGCAAATAAACTTGCTGAATAAAATATTTTTTTGCACTGCACTTGATTTGATAAGAAAAATGTGGTATAATAATAATATATTTCTTATTTGAAAGGAAACTTACCGCATGAATAAAGTGAGAAAACAGCGCCTCAGACTTCAGCAGGGAATTATCTCAATTGTTTCACTGGCATTGATCGTGTTCGTTGTCGGCTGGACGATAAATACTGCCGTTACAGGCAGAAAAAACGGTCTTATGCCTGTTTCCGCAAAGAAAAGCACAACCGAGACCTCTCAGACCGAGAGCAAGAAAAAGACCAAAAAGAAGAAAAAAACAGACACTTCGGCGGTGACTGACACCACAAGTTCTGCTGCCGATCCGCAGACAACCGAGAGCAGTCCCGATACGAGCAGCGGCGGTGACATTTTCAAAGGCGCTGCAATGAAGGACGACTTCTCCGATGCCTGCTTCATCGGAGATTCAAGGACTGTTGGTCTTGAACTCAACGGTGACAAAGCAAAGGCTGATTTCTACGCTTCGCAGGGTCTGAACATCAGTTCTGCGCTCACCGAACAGGTCATAACGCTTGAAAACGGCAACATGGGAACAGTCATCGATGGCGCAAGTCAGAAGCCTTACAGCCGGATCTTCATCATGTTCGGCATAAACGAACTCGGCTGGCCTTCGCCTGAAACTTTTGTTGCCGATTATGTTGACCTTGTTACTCAGATAAAGGCTGTTCAGCCAACTGCACAGATCTATATCCAGTCAGTTCTGCCTGTAAGTCCTGCGGCGGCTTATGAAAACGAAATATTCACCAACGAAAACATCGACGCATTCAACGAGCAGTATGTCAAGCAGGTGGCTGCACAGACGGGTACGAATTACCTCGAAATAAACTCCTTCTTCAAGGACGAAACAGGTATGCTCCCCGAGGACGCAGCAGCTGACGGCATACATTTCACTAAGGATTACTGCTTAAAATGGATAGACTTGCTTGCGTATCTTGTTCCCATGGCGAACAATGCGTAAAGCTGTGTAACGGAAAGGAAAAAGAAAATGAAAATGAAAAAAAGCATTTGCGTACTTGCTGCCGCAGTTATGGCAGCGTCAATGATGACTGCCTGCGGCGAAAGTGACAGCAGCAGCGAAAGCAGCGCTGAACCTGCACAGGCTCAGACACAGGATCAGGGCGGCGAGGAACAGGCGGCTTCAAAGACTGCGACCGAAATGGCTGACGAACTGTTCAACGGCATCGAGTATGTCGACCAGCTCAATCCCCTTTCGCCCGAGATGATCGAGAAGATATACGGCATCGCTGCGGACAAGTACACTGACGGCAAAGTCTATGTCGGCGGCGTTTCGACTGCCGAGGAGATCGCCTGCTTTGATGCGGCTGACGAAGCGGCTGCGGCTGACATAAAAGCTGCCTGCGAAGCAAGGATCGCCGCTCAGATAAAGGCTGTTGAGGGCTACAACCCCGATGAACTTCCGAAACTCAACGATCCCGTGCTTATCGTAAACGGCAATTCTGTTTATATGTGTCTGAGCAACGACAACGCAAAGGCAAAAGAAATAATCGGATAAAAACTAACTATTGACAAGAGATAAAAGGTAAGATAATATGAGTGAAGCAGAACTCCATATCTCTTATCGGTTATCTCTTATCTGTTTATCTTATCTAGGCGGGAGTTATCTATTGCTTCCGCTGTAATTTTTCGGAGTAATATTATGGTTTTTTCAAGCATGGTATTCCTGTTTGCGTTCGTGCCTGTTGTTTTTGCACTTTATTTCGCAGTCCCGAAGGTCCTGAAAAACACGATCCTGTTTATAGTCAGCCTGTTTTTCTACGCATGGGGCGAGCCGAAATATATACTTCTCATGCTGACTTCTATCGGTGCGGCGTATTTCACAGGGCTGTTCGCAGACAAGAAAAAATATGGCAAAACAGTCGCACTCACTGCAACAGTGCTTGCTGTTGTGTGGAACATGGGACTGCTTTTGTTCTTTAAATACACACCCTTTTTCGTGGAGAACACAAACTCGCTGTTCGGAACTGTGTTCAAAGTCCCCGAGATAGCGCTACCTGTGGGCATTTCATTTTACAGCTTCCAGTCTCTGTCATATGTTATCGACGTTTACAGGGGCGAGGTCAAGCCGCAGAAGAACTTCATCACGCTTGGAACTTATGTTGCGCTGTTCCCCCAGCTTGTGGCAGGACCTATCGTCCGCTACATCGACATAGAAAAACAGCTCAATTCCGACCGCAGATTCTCAGCCGAGCAGTTCGCTTCGGGCGTTAAGAGATTTGCGGTTGGACTTGCTAAAAAAGCGCTTCTTGCAAACAACATCTACATACTGTTTGACGAGATAAGCCACGCCGACAGTTCAAAGCTGAGTGTAGGTGCGGCATGGCTCGGGACTATCGCATACACTTTTCAGATATACTTTGATTTCAGCGGTTATTCCGACATGGCTATCGGCATGGGAAGAATGCTTGGATTTGACTTCCTCGAAAACTTCAACTATCCCTATATCTCGCAGTCGATAACCGAGTTCTGGCGCAGGTGGCATATGTCGCTTTCCTCATGGTTCAGGGACTATGTTTACATACCTCTCGGCGGCAATCGCAAGGGCAAAGTCCGTCAGTGCGTGAACATCATGATCGTGTGGTGTCTGACAGGTTTCTGGCACGGCGCAAACTGGAACTTTCTGCTGTGGGGGCTTTATTTCGGCGTGCTTCTGCTGGTCGAAAAACTGCTTCTTCTCAAACATCTGCAAACCCTGCCAAAAGTGTTACAGCACATCTATGCGCTGTTTTTCATAGTGATCGGCTGGGGTATCTTTGCATTTGAGGACACTGCACAGCTCAAATCGAACTTTGCGAATATGTTCGGGCTGGGGCATTTGCCGATCTGGAACGAGCAGACATCGCTCTGGTTCACGCAGTTCCTGCCGCTCATGATAGTGCTTATAGTCGGCTCAACGCCGCTCATGGACACGCTCCACCAAAAGTTCAACGAGAAATTCCCGAATGCGTACCAGCTGTATATCGAGCCTGTCTGCACGGCGGCGATGCTGATACTCTCAACGGCGTATCTCGCTTCAAGTGCATTCAATCCATTCCTGTACTTCCGCTTTTGATGCTCGGTTCTCGGGGTCCTCGGGCGGACGGGTCCTCGGGCGGACGGCTCATATCCCTCGCACTTTCATTTGATGAGGACGGTCATTTTGTGCGGCTCGGGGGCTTCATATGGGTTTAGAGCTATTCTTGGCATTATTATGTTTAACTTTGACTTTATAATATATGTTAAAGATAATTCCAACAGTACTGTTTATTATTAATAAGGAAAGGAGCGCAACTCCTGTCTATGCGAAAAGATGATATTAAACGAAATAAACTTCCTGCTAAGATAATGACGGGCGTGTTCATCGGCTATCTTGCGGTTTTCTCGCTGGGGACTTTCCTGCTCAAAGACAGGGATTTCTCCGAAATGGAGAACCGTCCGCTTGCGCAAAAGCCGAAGTTTTCCGCAGATGCGGTCATGAGCGGCGAGTTCGGGAGCGGCACTGAAAAATATATGTCCGATCAAATATTCCTGAAAGACAGCATGATGTCGCTCAAAACAAGCTTCGACCTCATGAGCGGACGCACATTCCAGAACGGCGTATACTTCGGCAGTAACGGCTATCTGCTCCAGCGTTTCGACAGAAGCAGTCAGTTCGACCAAAATATGCAGATGATATGCGATTTTGCCGACAGCTGTTCTGTTCCCGTAGGCATGATACTTGTGCCGAATTCTATCGAGGTAAACGCTGACAAACTCCCTCATGGCGCAGTTACCGACAAACAGCTTGACATTAAAGAAAGCGAAAAAATGGAAAACTATGCCACGCATTTTGACCAGTTCATCGACCCCTATGAGCGGCTGATACAGCTTCAGAATGACGGCATTCAGGCGTTCTACCGCACCGACCACCACTGGACGGCTTCGGCGGCAAGAGCAACGCTTGATATGTGGCTGGACGAGTGCGGCATAACAGGCACAGATGCGCCCTATGAGTATATCAGCGGCTATGATTTCTACGGCACACTTTATTCAAAAGTTCCGGCGGCAGGGATAAAGCCCGACAACTTCGGCTATTATTTCAACCCCGAGGGCGTTTACAATATAGAGTATGTCATGGAGGGCAGGACTGCCGACACATTCGTTGACAAAGATCAGCTTGACAAAAAGGACAAGTACGGCGCTTTGCTTGGAGGAAATTTTGCGCTTTTGCACATCACCTCCAATGCTGAGGGCGGCAGAAAACTTGTTGTTGTGAAAGACAGCTACGCAAATGCGATGCTCCCTATGCTTGCGGACAAGTTCTCTGAGATATGGGTTGCCGATCTGAGATACTACCACACGGGGACGATAAGCGAGCTTGTTGCAGATAACGGCGCTGATCAGGTGCTGTTCATACACAACTTTGATTTTATCAACGAAGACAGAAATTTTGTTTGGCTCGGGTGAGCCTTTTTCAAGCCCGAAGGGAGGGCAAAATTATGCTGGTCAACAAGGCGCTTGCTGTTGCGGCGGCGGCTGTGACTTTGACGGCGTGCGGAAGTCAGGAAACGGCTTCTGAGGCGGCGGTGACGGTCACGGCGCAGACTTCTGCCGAAACGCAGGCAACCGAAACAGAGACAACAACAACTGCGGCAGAAACAGCAGTTACTACAACTGCCGAGACAACTACCACAACTGTAACGACAACGGCTGAAACAACTACCACCACCGCTGAAACGACCGCCGTTACCGAGACTTCTTCACAAGCGGAAACAACCAACGGCGAAGAAAACATGATAGACTTCTATGAGGTAACACTTCCCGAGACGATAATCCCCGAAGTTGAAACTCCCGAGGAACTTCTGCCTACAAGCCATTCTTTCACGCAGATAGACGGGCGCACCTACATCGACGATATTCTTATCGTGAACAAGACCTATTCCGTACCCGACAGCTATGACCCCGGGGGACTTCTTCCCGAGGCTCAGGAGGCTTTCAACAAGATGCAGGCAGGTGCGGCGGCTGACGGGATATGGCTCTACATAGTGTCGGGATACCGTTCCTACTGGGAACAGCAGGGGCTTTACAACAACTATTACTATTACAACGGCGAGGAGACTGACCGCTTCTCGGCTCGTGCGGGGCATTCTGAACACCAGACAGGGCTTGCAATGGATCTTAACAATGCGAGCCGATACTTTGCAGGAACGCCCGAAGCGGACTGGATAGAACAGCACTGCGCCGAGTACGGCTTTATCGTGCGCTACCCTTACGGCAAGGAAGATGTCACAGGCTTTATGTATGAGCCGTGGCATATCCGCTATGTCGGCAAGGAATTAGCCCGACTGCTCACCGATCACCGACTTACGCTTGAAGAATACTTCTGCATTGATTCGGTGTATGCTGAATAACACAAAAAAATAACGCCCTCGGCAGTGTTGAAACTGTCGGGGGCGTTTGATTTTTTTAGCACTGCAAGGTTTTTCAACGCAGAAAGCGACTGAATATCGTTGAAAAGACACGTACAGAGTCTTGTGAAGACAGGTTCTTAATCAGCCATTGATCTAATTATCTCGTTAGCCTTTGCGTATATCTCACGGGGGTCAGCGCCTATGAAGAACTCTCCACGCTCATACAGCACCTTGCCTGCACACATGGTAAGCGCAACATTCTGCTTTGAGCCGCTGTAAACAAGGTTGTTAGCAACGGAATTGAGCGGCTGCATATTCGGCTGGTTCAGGTCGATGATGATGAGGTCAGCCTGCTTGCCCTCGGCGAGAACGTCGCAGTCGTCAAGCCCCATAGCGTGCGCCGAGCCGACTGTCGCAGCTTCAAGCACCCACTCCGCAGGGCAGGCAGCAGCGTCTTTAAAAACAAGCTTCTGCAAAGCGGTAACAAGGAACATCTCACGGAACATATCAAGGCAGTTGTTGGAAGAAGGTCCGTCAGTTCCGATACCAAGCTTGATGCCGCTGTCGTGGAGCTTGACGATAGGTGCGATGCCGCTTCCAAGCTTTGCATTCGAGCCGGGGCAGGTCACGGCATAAAGTCCTCTGTCACGGAAAATGCTCATATCGTTGTCGGAAAGATGCACGCAATGGAAGCAGCTTCCGCCGAACTCGAACAGCCCGAGACTATCAAAAAGCTCGGTAGGGGTCTTGCCGTACTTTTTGATGCAGTCACATACTTCCTTTTCAGTCTCGGAGTTGTGTGTCGAAACACCCTGATGATATTTCTTCGCAAGCTCCGCCATACCCTCTAAAAGCTCGTAGCTTGCGGTGTATTCGGCGTGAAAGCCCAGCCGATACTGTATAAGGGGGTGGATACCGTTGAAGCGCTGCATAAAGCCGTCAAGCCTGTCGACGTTTGACTTATCGTCAGAGATGGAGCCGCACATGACCGTGCGGAAACCGCTCTCGATATTCGCCTTGACGTAATATTCAGGCTCAAAATACATATCGAAACTTGCGGTCACACCGCTTGTGAGGTATTCGAGGATAGCAAGTTTTGAAAGGTAGTAGATATACTCGCCTGTCAGCTTTGCCTCCATGGGGAATATCTTGTTGAAAAGCCATTCCTGAAGCGGCAGATCATCGGCATAGGAGCGCAGGAAGGTCATTGCCGAGTGGGTGTGTGCATTCTTGAACGAGGGCATCACCAGGCCGCCGTCA
Organism: uncultured Ruminococcus sp.; assembly: GCA_947169885.1. GTDB lineage: Bacteria > Bacillota > Clostridia > Oscillospirales > Ruminococcaceae > YE71. Next base: position 85,412 of record CAMVRM010000001.1, on the reverse strand, counting down.
GCGTCGATCTCACGGTCAAAAACGGCTGTGGAAAGCTGTTCTGCGGTGGGCTTTCCGACAAAAGCGATCTTGCTGCCGTCAGTCCAGACTTCGCCGTTCGTGATCTCGATGCCGTTTGTCATGGGCATAACAAGTGCATTTTTTATCCTTATCATGGGTATCACCTTTTCTAATATAATAGTATACTCATTATAACACAATTCAACAAAATTGTCAACATCACGACATTTTAAAGATTACAAAACGGTTACAGCGAAAGTTTAAAAAACGACATTTCAACAGGCATTTGAAAACTCAAACTTTGAAAACACGTTTATTTTCAAGAGTTTTAAACAGTTTCAACAGAGTTTTCAACACATTTTTGTGTTTGCAAAGTTGATCTCAACATTTAAAATATCTGGTTGTTACTTCTCTGTAACCGTTAAAACACATGGACACGTTTGACATTCGACATAATATTCGCTTGAAAAATGTAAAAATATTAAACCGACAAAGCCGATCTTCTCGGGAAATAAGTTACGAATTTTATTACAAAACAGTAACGTAAAATACAAAAAATCGGACTTTTCAACACGGCTTTGAAAACTCAATGCTTAAAAACTCGTTTATTTGCAAGGGTTTTAAACAATTTCAACAGGGTTTTCAACACTTTTTAACGTTCAGGACGTTGAAACAAACTGTACAAATTTCAATTGTAACCGTTTTGTAACCACGATTTTTGACGCTATTTGGTCATTATCGGTTTTTTACGAAAAAAGGCTGCTGACGCTTTCGGGATTTTCTAAAATTCAGATGTTAAATAAACGTTATTCAGGCGTTTTTTTGCACCATATTTCAACAATACAAATTTCGACTTTAAACAACACTTTGAAAATCCAACATCACGTAATCCCCTATTTTCAGGTGAGTTTTTAACAGTTTCAACAGGGTTTTCAACACTTTTATGAGTTTAAGCCAACTTTTCAACACTATTGCACTGTTGAAATAACCGATATTTAACAAGCGAAAATCAACTTTTGCTTTTTTGATTTTTCATCCATATCATTTTTTTGTAAAGATTCGATTTTTCGCTTGACAATCTCGCCGCATAGGTGTATAATTATGAGGAACGTTTATACCCGTAAACAAATAAATATTAAGGGAATAGGCATGAGATGGAGAAAATATCGAAAATAACGGCTAAAATAAGCAATTTCAAAAAGAACCTCTCGTTCACGCAGTACCTCGTTTGTGGGTACTTTTTGCTGATAATGATAGGTGCAGTCATTCTGATGCTTCCGATAAGCTCACGGGAGCGCAAGTTCACAAACTTCCTTGAATGCTGCTACACCGCAACGTCGGCGCTGAGCGGCACAGGACTAATGATCCACGATGTTTACAGCCACTGGTCACTGTTCGGGCAGATCGTGATGCTTGTCATCATTCAGATAGGCGGAATAGGGTTCATGTCAATGGCGATCTTTGCGCTCTCATTCACAAGCAAAAAGATCGGACTGAAACAGCGTGTGACGATGCGTGAATCGGTCAGCGGCATAAACAGCAGCGGCATTGTTAAAATGACCCGTTTCATTCTCGAAGGCACTATCGTTTTTGAGCTTGTTGGAGCGCTCATACTCTGCTTTTTTTACGTTCCGAAGCTTGGGCTGGGAATGGGCTTTTTCTATGCGCTTTTCCACTCGATCTCGGGCTTCTGCACGGCGGGCATTGACCTCATGGGGCGTTTTGAGCCGGGCAGTTCGCTGATAACAGCACGGACAGACCTGCTTTTGAACTTAACGCTCATCATTCTGCTGAACATCGGCGGCATAGGCTATCTGACGTGGGACGACATCAAGACCAACAAGTTTCACTTCAAAAAATACCGTCTGCAAAGCAAGATCGTGCTTGTGATAACGCTGATATTCTACGTGGCAGGGCTTGCGCTCATGCTGTTACTCGAATGGGACAACACGCTGGGCGACCTCGACAGCATCGGCGACAAGGTGCTTGTGTCCTCAATGCTGGTGACATCGGGGCGTGACGCAGGCTTTGCGCCGCTGGTGGTTGCCGACCTCAAACCTGCGACTATCATGATGATGCTCGTGTTCATGTTTGTGGGCGGCGCACCGGGTTCAACGGCTTGCGGTATCAAGACAACAACTTTCACGGTCATGGTAATGACTATCGTAAGCGTGTTCCGCAAGCGCAAAAGCGTTGAGCTGTTCGGCAGGCGCATTGACGAAGAAACGGTCAAGAACGCCTGCTGTGTGACAACTCTTTACATGATCGTTGTCATCGTAAGTGCTATACTCATTTCGGCGATAGACAATATCGACCTTACCCCTGTTGTATTCGAGCTGGTATCGGCTATCAGTTCCTGCGGACTGTCCATGGGCATTTCGGCTGACTTATCCGCATGGTCGGTGCTTATCGTAACGCTGGTTATGTTCTTCGGGCGCATAGGCGGCATAACATTCATTGTATCGCTCACAGGCAGTGGAGCGCACTCAAAGTCCCAGCTTCCCGAAGAGAAGATAATGGTAGGCTAGTCCTCGGTCCTCGGGCGGACGGCTCAATGCCCTCGCACGTAAGTTTGTCTAAGACGGACATGAGTGCGGCTCGGGGCTTTCATGGGATATTACTAATACATTTGCCATTTGATATTTTATAGTAGACGACATAGATAATCGGATTTGTATTTGTAGGGGCGAGCATTGCTCGTCCGTGAGTGAAGGACAGTTTCTTTTTAAATGTTGTAATAGATTTGTTGTTTATAGCAATACAAGAAAATAGCAGCATAAAGATTTCGAGAGAAAATTTCACAGTGCAAGGAAAACGACCGCAGCCGTGCTGTCGCACTGCAAGGGAGTTTGACGCAGCAATGTGGAATTTTATCCGAAAGATTTGTGTTGGTATTTTCTTGGATTGCTATAGTATACTTTTTAATAGTATTGCAGCTTTTTTCTTGAATTATGCTTTTGGTTTATATTTACAGATAATGTTATATTTGGAGGAAAGTGAAATGGCACGTTCATTTCTTATCATCGGACTTGGAAGATTCGGCAAACATATGGCAAAGACCCTGACAAAACAAAACAACGAGGTTCTTGCGATAGACATCAACGAGGACAGAGTTAATGACGCTCTGAAATACGTCACTGATGCGCAGATCGGCGATGCAACAGACCCTCAGTTTGTCGATGAACTGGGTGTGAACAATTTTGACATCTGCATTGTGGCTATCGGCGATAATTTCCAGAGTTCACTCGAAGCTACCTGCCTGCTCAAAGAAATGGGCGCACATTTTGTTTTCGCCCGTGCAAGCCGTGATATTCACAAGAAATTCCTGCTGAGAAACGGCGCTGACGAAGTGATCTACACCGAACGTGAAACTGCCGAGCGCTTTGCTATGAGGTTCGGTTCGGCAGGTATCAATGATTACTTCAAGCTGAGTGAGGAATACGCTCTTTACGAGATCAATGTTCCCGAAAGCTGGTTCGGCAAGACGATAATCGAGCAGAACGTCAGACAAAAGTATAATGTCAATGTTCTTGCGATAAAATCAGGCTCACAGTTCGATGCACTCCCCGGACCTGACCACCGCTTTTCTCCGGGCGAAAAAATACTCGTACTCGGCACAAAAGAGTCGATAAAGAAACTTCTCAAATAAGCACAAAAAAACGCCTGCCGCTCTCATTTGGAACGACAAGCGTTATTTTTGTTCAGTTGAATTGTATGCTTATAACTAATCTATCGCCGTCAAGCACAGCCGTGGGGACGGCGTTTTGCTTTTCGGCAAGCAGCTTCACGATATACAGCCCAAGCCCTGCGCCCTTTCCGCTTCGTGAACTGTCAGCACGGTAGCTCCGTTCAAACAGACGTTCCACATCAGGACGTTCGCCTGAAAAGGTGTTGGAGAAACTCAGACAGCCCTGTTCCGTTACCTTTACATAAAGGTCGCCGCCCGAATATTTCAGCGCATTGCTGAGAAGATTGCCAAGCATTCTTCCAAGCAGCTGCGGTTCGGCATTCACAAACACAGAGCGATTCGGCAGGTCTATCTGCGGTTCGATATTCGCAAGGCGTATCCTGCCCTCGTTATCGAGGATAAACCGCATAATTTCCGCCGTCAGGTCAACGCTTGTGAGCGCTGCCGCTTCGTTACTGCTTTCAAGAACTGCCAGCTCAAAAAAGCTGTCAGTCATGTTTTTAAGCGTATCTGTCTTTTCAAGGCAAGTCGCAAGATACTGCTTTTGCTCATCGTTAAAGTTACCCGAACGTTCAAGAAGCTGTAATTCGCCCTTTATCACAGCCAGCGGAGTTCTCAGATCATGAGCAATGTCCGAAACAGAACGCCGCAGGCTGACTTCCGCCGCCTCAGTTTCAAGCTTTGCAGCTTTGAGGTAATCAAGACAGCGGTTTATCGCCGCCGCAAGTTCTGTCAGGTCATCGTCAACAAATTCAACACGCACCTGACGGTCATAGCCTTTTTCACGGCTGCGGTCAAGTTCATGCGCAAGCTGTCTGAGCTGCTGTCTTATGATAAGGGACTTTAAACTCATTCAGGGATAGATTCAACGGAGTCCTCAGCGGACGTATCTTCAAACATATTTTCAAGAGTAGAGAAATCGAACTCGGTGTATTCGTCAACCTTTCTGAGATAAAGCTTTTCAGAATTGGTATCGTCATCAAACAGAATATAGCCGTCAGTAGTGATGAAGCAGTCTACCTTTTCGCCGTCATCAGACTCAACAACGATCTTGTTGTCCTCGTAAGTCCACTTGATAGGAGTCTTTTCCTCGCTTGCGGCTGTAGGGTCATCTATGTTTATGAGAGCGCCTGTGTTGTCCTCATAGAACTCGATGTGGATAACTGCATAAAGAGGCATACCCATAACAGCATCAAAGCAAGTGCCCTCAGCATCAAGAGCGTAGCACTCCCACTTGCCTACGAAGTCGTTTGCAGCTGCATCAACTGTCTCGTCAGAGGGAGAAGCGATAACGTTGAACATCTCGGACATCTCATCGCCTGCTGTGCTGTCAGCGATCGAAGCTGTGCTTTCATCAGCAGTACTTGTTTCAGCAGCACTTTCGTCAGCAACACTTTCGTCAGCAGTGCTTTCTTCGTCAGCCTTGCTCTCGTCCTCAGCGGAAGTCTCCTCCTTTGTTTCCTCAGCAACAGAAGAAGTGGAAGCCTTCTTGTCAGACTTTTCGGAAGAAGAATCGTCTTTTTCTCCGCAGCCTGCAAAAGCAGTTACAGCAAAAGTCAGTGCTGCTAAGATAGCCAGTGTCTTTTTCATAGTATTTTTTTCTCCTTTTATAAATAGTTGTCGATTTACGGACATGATTATCATACCACATTTCCGGCGTTTTGTCAAGCATTTTCCGCTTTCATGCGGTAGCCAATGCCCCAAACCGTTTCGATACAGTCGCTGCCCGTTGCTTTTTTCAGCTTTGAACGCAGGTTGCTCATGTGAACATTCACGGTGTTGTCCTCACAGTAATAGGTCTGTTCCCACACCAATTCATACAGTTCCGCCTTTGAGCGAACACGTTTCGGCTGCTCGATAAACAGTTTCAGAAGTGCAAATTCCTTTGCGGTGAGGTTCAGCGGCTTTCCGTCAGCTTCCGCTCGGTTCTCATCGGTAAACAGCTTTAACTTTCCGCAGGAAATAACGCTCTTGTTCTTTGCCGCACCGCTTCGCCTGAGCATGACTTCAACTCTCACAAGCACTTCATCAAGGTCAAACGGCTTTATGATATAGTCATCAGCGCCCATTCTGAGCATTTCAAGCTTTGTTTCCATCATGCTTTTGGCAGAAATGACTATCACGGGAACATCAGAACGCTCACGAAGTTCCTTTATGAGCGTTCCGCCGTCCTTGTATGGCAGCATAAGATCCATAAGCACAAGTTCGGGCTGTTCCTCACGAAGAAGAATAGACGCACGTCCGCCGTCAAATGCACTCACCGTTTCGTAGCCGTTAGAGCGCAGCAGCTGAGTGAGTATGCCGTTTATTTCACGGTCGTCCTCGATAACGGCGATCTTTGCCTTTTCCGCCACTTTTTACTCAGCCTTAATGGTCAGTTCGCCGTTGTCAGCACCGATAAATACCATGCTGACAGCGCCCTCGCCCTTTTCAACGATCATCTCGCTCAGCTTATCCTCGATCTCGGTGCGGATAACTCTGCGAATGTCTCTGCCGCCAAGCTTGTGACCGTAAGCCTTGTGAGCGATAGTCGCCAGCGCTTCATCGCTCCAGCCCGTGGTGATAGCGTGTTCCTCCAGCGCTTCTTTCATCTCTCCCAGCATCAGCCCTGCGATCTTTGCGTAATCCTCTTCGGTAAGCGGTGAGAACACAACTACCTCGTCGATACGTCCCAGAAATTCGGGGCGCAGGAACTCTCCGAGTGCTTTCATCGCTCTCTCCTTGCTAACTTCCGCATCAGTCTTGTTGAAGCCAACGCCTGTGTCTCTGTCAGTCGAGCCTGCATTCGAGGTCATAACGATAACAGTATTCTTGAAACTTACAAGTCTGCCCTGTGCATCGTGTATCTCGCCCTCGTCCAGAATTTGCAGGAGAATATTCATAACATCGGGGTGCGCCTTTTCGATCTCATCGAACAGCACCACGCTGTATGGTCTGCGGCGTATCTTCTCGGTCAGCTGTCCTGCCTCGTCAAAGCCCACATATCCGGGAGGCGAACCGATAAGCTTTGAAACGCTGTGTCGCTCCATATACTCCGACATATCAACTCTTATAAGCGGCTCGTTCTCGTCAAAGAGCGTTTCGCCCAGCACCTTGACAAGTTCCGTCTTGCCGACACCCGTAGGACCTACAAAAATGAACGATGCAGGTCTTATGCGCTTAGAAAGGTGTACTCTGCTTCTTCTGACAGCCGCACAAACCGCCGAAACAGCCTTGTCCTGACCGATAACACGGTCTGAGAGCGCCTTCGGGAGCTGACGTATCTTAGAATACTCCGTTTCCTCGATCTTGTTGGCAGGGATACCCGTCCATACCTCGATAACGTGCGCAAGATCCGACTCGGTTACTTCTGCTGCGTCTGCTTCTTCCTTGAACTTATCCATTTGTTCCTTTATAGAAAGCACAAGCATTTTCTGCTCGCCGATCTTTTCGTAATCGGGAGTGTCGCTGCCCTCCAGCTCGGTCAGCTTGCCCTCTGCGTCAACGTAATCGGACGCCGACTGCTTATAGCCCTCGATAGCCTTGCTTCTGATAGCCGCATAAGCGCAAGCTTCGTCAAGCAGGTCGATAGCCTTGTCAGGCAGAAAACGATCAGTTATATATCTCTCGGAAAGAATTGCACACTCACGGGCGATATTCTCGGGAACTTTGATGCTGTGGTGTTCCTCGTAATACTTCTTGATGCCGTCCAGCATGAGAACAGTGTCCGCAACAGTCGGTTCTTTAACGGTAACAGGCTGGAAACGGCGTTCAAGCGCTGCGTCCTTTTCGATATACTTACGGTACTCCTTGAAAGTAGTCGCACCGATCACCTGAACTTCACCTCTCGACAGCGCAGGCTTTAAGATATTCGAGGCGTTCATGCTGCCCTCAGAGTCTCCCGTGCCGACTATCGAGTGAACTTCATCAATGAAAAGTATCACATTTCCAAGCTTCTTTACCTCGTCGATAAGACCCTTGCAGCGGCTCTCGAACTGTCCGCGGAACTGTGTTCCTGCAACGAGTGCCGCCATGTCGAGCAGATAAACTTTCTTATCTCTCAGGTCGAAAGGCACTTCACCGCTGCTTATCTTCTGAGCGATGCCCTCAGCGATAGCCGTCTTGCCGACACCCGGTTCACCGATAAGGCAGGGGTTGTTCTTCTGACGGCGTGAAAGTATCTGGATAACTCTGTCGATCTCACGTTCTCTGCCGATAACGGGGTCAAGTTCGCCGTTCTCAGCCTTTTCAGAAAGATTCGTGCAGTAAGTGCCGAGATATTTCAGCTTCATCTCACGCTTCTGCTGACGTGGATTCTTCTTGTCCGTCTTTTCGGTCCTGCTCTTGCCTGACGGTTCATCGTCCGCAAGTTCAGCCTTTATCTCGCTGTCATCGGACTTTTTCAAGCCGCCCAGCATTTTCTCAACATTTCCCATAAGGTTACTGAACAGCTCAGGCATGGTGCTTGAACCGCCCTGCTCGAATGATTCACCGTCATCAAAAAGATCGGCGGAAAGATTGCTCATTTCCTCAATGTCCTCATCGGTCAGACCCATTCTCTTGATATATTCGTCCACCTGCGGGATGCCTGCCTCTTTTGCGCAGACGATGCAGAGCCTTTTGCTGCCGCCGTCAGACGGAGTTCCGCCCGACTGGTTCATTTGCGAGATGAACACTACCGCAGGTCTTTTACCGCAATTTGTACACATTAACATTGCTATTCCCTCTTTTCCTTATATAATTTATCAAAGTAGTTAACTCTTGATCATAATATTCACATAAGAATATTATACACTTTTTTTGGCGCTATTTCAATAGTTTTCACAGTATTTTCATTTGAGTGTGACAAAAAGCACAGCAGTTGTTCTCTGCTGTGCCGTAGTTTGTACAAACTTAGTTGTAAGATTCCTCGTTTTCGTCATAATCATATCTTGCAGCGGCTTTCTTTCTAACGCTTCTTACGTAGAAAAGGTGAATGATGATCGTCAGAATGATAAAGCAGCAGCCGATAAGCAGCGTAATGAACTGAAAGTTTATGACATTATCGAGCAGTCTGCGGAAAAGCCCCGTGACCGTCTGATAAATGTGCATATTCCTTATTATGAAAGAGTCGAAATAATTGATCTTTTTCAGATAGATCGTAGGGATAAGGATAGTCACAGCACTGCACATGAGGATAGTGCCGACCCAATAGGGCAGGTCTCTCGGGTGCTTGATGTCTGCGATTATCATGACAAGCAGAAAGAAGATAGAAGCCGCTCCCGTGCAAAGTACTGCAAAGTTGATATAGCCCGAGTACTGGTGAAGTTTTGGAGCGAGTGACGAATCTGCAAATTGACAAAGCAGCAGAACGTCAAGTTTCGTGATTATCTGTTCGTGCGAAGTCTTGATCGTGTTGTCGAGCAGTTTCTGGTATTCATCGTCACGCTCAATGCCGTTTTCATCGGAGTAAGTCTCGATGTAAGTAGTTATGCTGTTGTCGAGGGACGTGAAATCATACTGTATCTTCGGCTTGGTGGCGTTAGGATTTGTGAGGTATGCCAGCGAGTCGGAGATAGTATTTTTTGCGCACTGTTCAAGATAATTCACATCAAGAGCATCGGTGAACACCTCAGCAGGGATACCTGTCGGCATGGAGAACTGTGTGAAATATTCGCACAGATCGTCATAGATGACCTGACCTATCTTCTCGTCAGAGATCGCCGCAGTGTAGATGTCGGGCTTGAACAGCACGTTCTGTGCAAAATACGAACACTCAAAGCCGATAAGCGACAGCACTTCAAGCACCGTCAGCAGCAGCATGAGCGGATAGTGGTAAAGGCGCTTCATTCCTTCACCTCTTTCCATTCACGCTCAACGCAGTCGCAGATAACGGCAAGGCGATATTCGCTCATGCCGAGTCTGCCGTTGTTCCAGCAGGTGTACATCGTGAGAATGTCTCTGTCGGACGGTCTGATGTAAGTCAAGTCAGTCTCGTGGAACACTTCGATGTCAGACACGATGTAAGTAAGCTTGCAGTATGAGGTGTCGAGGGTCACGATGTCGCCTATCTTGCAGTTAGGCAAACGGTAGAATGACGTGTGGTTGTGACCTGCGATAACAACATTACCAACATGGCCGATATAGACAGAGCCGTTATACCAGCCTGCGCCCCATGTAAGAACGTCCTCAGTCGTGCCGCTGTAAACCTTGATGTTGTTCATGCCTGCGTTTTCGCAGGTTATCGAGGCGTAATAATCGCCGTAATAGGGATAGACCATTGTGTGAGTTTCGTTAGTCTCATCGTCTTGTATCTCTTTTATCTGCAAAGGTGCATCATCATCACGGTATTTGTTGAGAGTGCGCACGCTCTTGCTCTCCGCTTCCTTAGCGCTCACGTCAAAGACAAGATTTGTATAAGGCTTTAACTGTGCGTAAGGTTTAGAGAGTGCAAGGACAAGCGAACTCAGCACTATCACCAATATCAAAAAAGGTGTGAGGACAAAAGTGAATGCCCTCAACACCTTGTTCGACGAAGAATGTTTCTGATGACGCACTTCTGCATTATGCTTTGCAGAAGTTCTTTTCATATCACCACTCCGAATTGTTCAGTTGTTAAGTATAAACTTATGCTCTGTTCTTTCTGGAAACGATAACAGCACCGGTAGCAGCAAGAACGAGTGCAACGCCTGCGAATGCAACAGGAGCGCCTGTTGTGGACTCAGCAGTCTCGTTACCTGTGTTAGCAACAGCACTTGTAGTAGTGGTCTGAGTGCCGGCAGCGTCCTTCATCTTAGCGGAAACGTTGTAAGTGGACTTGTTAGCCTGAGTAACAGTTACTTCAACGTTGTACTTAGCGCCGAGATCCTTCAGGGTCTTGATGATCTCCTGCTTCTCAGCCTCAGTCAGTTCTCTGCCGACCTTGATCTTCTCGTCCTCAGTCAGTTCAGCAGGTGTCTTGTTGTAAAGCTTAGTAGCGTTAGGAGCAACATACTTGTCAGATACGCTCTTCAGAGTTGCGATCATGTCGTCGTACTGAGCAGAAGTAAACTTGTCCTTATTAGGCTCTAAGAAGTTGGAAAGTTCCTGAACGTTGTGAGCCTGTACGCCGCCATCCTTTGCAGCCTGAACAGCGTCTTCCCATGTAGCAGCAGAGGCAACTACGCTCATGGAAGCAGCAAGTGCAGCAGCAGCTACCGAAGCAGATATAACCTTAATGAATTTCATAGTATTTTCCTCCCAAAAAATTCTTTGATACGTTTATTTTAGCACACAAATCAAATTAATGCAATAGTTTCAAATCGAAAACGTTTATTTTTGTATATTTGCACACTAAAATTCAACATTTTTGACAATTATTTATTTATATATACCAAATGCGTTTGTTAAAAGCAGCTGCCTCCAAAAATGCTTTCTACAAAACCGTATTGATACCATATAATAAATGCGAGCCGACCTATAAGCCGAGTTTTGTCGAGTACGGCAATCTATCTTGGCTGCACGTTGCCGCACAGCTCCAGCCGCCTACAATGTATGTTCTGACGAGCAGCCATTGAACATATCACTGCCATTGGCGTTGCATCGGGTAAGGTTTACATGGCAGTGTCATCACTGACACCCCGGTGAGCTCTTACCTCGCCTTTCCACCCTTACCTTATTACTAAGGCGGTATATCTCTGTTGCACTAGCTCGGAGGTCACCCTCGGTTGACGTTATCAACTACCCTGCTCTGCGATGCTCGGACTTTCCTCAGCGCACATTATGCACGCCGCTGCCGTACAGCCAACTCGCTGATTATTATTATATCACATTGAAATCATTTTGTCAAGTATTAATTAAAAAAAATACATTTTCGATACATCTGAAAAAATTCTGCCGACAGGCGCACTTTCGGCATCTGCGGCAGAATTTCCAGATATTTCTTGTGTGTTTTTATCTTCCGAACAAGCCTTTTTTCTCATACGGCTGTGAGTCAACGCTCAGGACTTTGTATCCCGAACCGTCAAGCGCCGCTTCGATCTGCTGTGCCGTCAGCGCCTCGTCCGAGATCACGACAGTCTCGCCCTTTTTGTGTGACGATGTGACCTTATTCACCGAAAGCTTGCTCCTTATGGCATCATTGACGTGTGACTCGCACATGGAACACATCATGCCGTCTATCTTAATGATCGTCTTGTTCATCTTCCTCACTCCCGAGATAGTTTTTCATGCTCGATGCCGCAATAAGTATCGTGGAAGAATTATGTAGCAGTGCCGACAGCGTAGGCGTTATAAGCCCAGTCGCACCCATGAGCATCAGACCCGAATTGAACCCGATTATAACATGATAGTTCCTGTCGATGCGCTTCATCAGGCTGTCGCTTATGCGCTTTAAGGTCAGCAGGCAGAACAGATCGTCCGCAGAGATCGTTATGTCGGCTATCTCCTTTGCTATCGCCGCTCCCGAGCTTATTGCAATGCCTGCATCAGCTTCTGACAGCGCAGGCGAATCGTTCACGCCGTCGCCTATCATTATGACTTTTCTGCCGCACTTATGCTCGTCCTTTATGAACGCTGCCTTGTCTTCGGGAAGAACTTCGTAATGGAAATCGTCAATGCCGACTGCCTTTGCAACAGAACGCGCAGTGCGCTCGCTGTCTCCCGTCATCATGACAAGATTTTTGATACCCAGATCACGCAGACTGCTGATGACTTCCCTCGCTTCTTCACGCAGAGGGTCTTCGATACATATTACCGCCGAAAGTTCACCGCCGACCGCTAAATACAGCAGCGAATATTCATCGGGAAGTGTTTCAAACTTCTCCTGCTCCTCCTCGGGAACAGTGCAGCACTCGTCCTCAAACACGAAATGGCAGCTCCCGATAACTGCCTTTTTGCCGTCAATATTGCTGGAAATTCCGTGTGCAACAACATATTCAACAGTCGAATGGCGTTCCTCGTGTTCAAGTCCTCTTTGCCTTGCTTCTTCAACAACAGCGTTAGCGATAGAGTGCGGATAATGTTCTTCAAGACACGCCGCAAGCCGCAGCATCTCGCTCTCGTCATTGCCGCCGAAGGGTATCACCTTAGCGACACGGGGCGTTGAGTGAGACAGCGTTCCCGTCTTGTCGAACACGATCGTATCGGCATCGGCTATCGCTTCAAGGAACTTGCCGCCCTTGACGGTTATGCCCTTTTCGCCGCATTCACGCATTGCAGTTATGAACGAGATAGGCATAGCAAGTTTGAGCGCACATGAGAAGTCGACCATGAGTATCGAAACTGCACGCTCGATATTTTTCGTCAGCAGATAGGTAAGTATCGTTCCGCCGAAGCAGTAAGGCACAAGCTTGTCTGCAAGCGTTGAGGCACGGCTCTCGGCTGCGGATTTAAGCTTTTCCGACTCTTCGATCATCTTAACGATGCGGTCATACTTACCGCTGCCCGATGTTTTGTCTACACGCAGTATCACACTGCCGTCCTCAACAACTGTTCCCGCATAAACGTAGCTGCCCTCGTTCTTGTGGACAGGCAGACTCTCGCCCGTGAGCGACGACTGATTGACAGCCGCTTCGCCTGAGATCACAACGCCGTCAAGCGGTATCATGCTGCCCGTGCGGACTACCAGTTCATCTCCTGCGTTTATCTCATTGAGCGAAACAAGCACATCACCGTCAGGCTTATGCAGCCATACCTTGTCTATGCCGAGAGACAGCACGCTTGCAAGTTCGTCCACCGAGCGCTTGCGTGTCCATTCTTCGAGCAGTTCGCCCAGTCCCAGCATGAACATAACGGAAGAAGCTGTCTTCTGGTCGCCCCTTACGAGTGAAACAGTTATGGCAGATGCGTCCAGCACAGCCACTTCCAGCTTGCCCTTTCTGAGCGATGCGAGCGCTTCACGCACATAGCCTGCGGCGTTTATGACCGACAGAGCGAAACGCACAGGCGCAGGCAGCAGCTTCTTTACAAAGCGCTTTACTATCGAATTGAACAGCTTGTCCTCGAACTCCCTGTCAAGCTGACGGCAGGTATGTTCGGGAACGAGCGCCTGTGCAGCTTTGTCAGCGTAAGAGAACTTAGCGAGTGCAGTTATCACCTCTGCCCTGCTGCCCTTGTAGTTTATGACAGCATCGCCCGTGCGCTCATACACCTTGACCGAACGCACAAAGGGCTTTGAGCGCAGGTAATACTCCAGCATATCCGCTTCATACAGCGACATATGCGGCTGCATAACATGAACTCTTATGCGCCCCTGACATTCATGAAGTATGCTGCATCTCATTCTTTGTCGCCGCTTTCGTCTTCAATGATGACGCACTCGGCTTCACATTTCTCGTCCTTTTTGCGGTTTATCTCTTTTGCTTCTGCAACAACGTCTCCGCAGCCCTCACGAACCTTTGTAACGTCGCTCATAACGCAGTCCTTGGCCCTCATAGCAGCAGCGGCAGTGTGAGCGTAAACCTTCTTAGCCTCACGGCTGGAAAGCAGCTTCAAGCCGGCAGTTCCGAATGCTACTCCGCCTACAAATAAACCAATTTTTACCAAATTCATAATTACCGATCCTTTCAATATAATCTTTGATTAGATATAACTAACCTATTTTATGATAGCACTGCAAGAAACGGTTGTCAAGAACTAACCTGCAAAAATAGTCGTTTTTTCGTAATATTTGTTTAAAATGTCAAGTATGCCCCTGCTAACGGGAACGGCTTTTTGTTCAGTTTGCGAATACTAACCAAACAGCACAAAACGTCCTCGGCTACATATTAACGATCTGCACAGCGGTAAAGATAAGAACAGCAGAAGTCACTGTGAGCATTATACCGACCCTTATGAGCGTTCTTACACGTTTGCGGCGTTTTTCGTTCAGTTCCGAAAGCTTTTCTTCGGCATATCGCTGTGCTTCAAGCATGAGTTCTTCCGAAATATCGTTCTGTAACGTCTGTTTTGTCTCCATTTTCTTTGCCCCTGCCTTTCGGAAAATAGCATTATCCATTTTATAGCAATCCAAGAAAATACCAACACAAATCTTTCGGATAAAATTCCACATTGCTGCGTCAAACTCCCTTGCAGGGCGACAGCCCAACTGCGGTCGTTTTCCTTGCACTGTGAAATTTTCTCTCGAAATCTTTATGCCGATATTTCCTTGTATTGCTATAATTCTAACATAAATACATTTAAAAATCAATTGACAAATGCAAAGTTTTCAACAGTCATTTTTGGCTATTATGTGCAAAAAAAGCTGCATGACCACGATCGGTCACACAGCCCATTCATTTTTCTGAATTATTCAGAACAGCAATTTTGCCGCCTGCTTCATAGCTTCTTCAGCGGAAGCGAAATCATCTTCGCCGAACTCATCCGCAAGGCTCTGCAAAGCATCGGCGTTGATGTTTGCGAGCAGTTCATTGGCGCTGTCTGTGAGCCTGATGTTCACGATCCTGTGGTTCTGCTCGTTCTGGAAACGTTCGATATATCCAAGACTCACAAGCTGAGTTACCGCACGGGTCGCCTGTTCGTTGCTTGTGTCGATCTTTCTTGCAAGCTCCGACATACTGAGCGTTGCGCCGTCAGACATAGTTACAAGGATTATCTGCTGTGTTCTGGTTATTTTAGAATTCTGCTTATCAAATGCCTCGTATACAGCCCGTCTGAGAACGGGGTAGATCGCAAACAGGTACGGCTGAGCGCCGCCCTTCTTATGATCGCTCAAGACATCTCCCCCTTTCGTTGGTCGCCCTGAAAAACACTTATAAAGAACGACAGTTATTATAAAATATATTATACCCCTTTTTACTTTTTTTGTCAATAGGTATGTTGTATATATTTAGTATAATTTCTGTTTTTTGGTAATAATAAAACAAGTTGTATGGTAAATTTTGGATATATTGTTTAAAATCATGTTATAGAAGTCAGCTTTTGCTACCTGCTGTTTTTAACGCCTTTCATGCAGTTATGCACCTGTTCGGTAAATTCCGAGGGAGTTACAGGGTCTTTTGAAGTTATCCAGCGAATAAGGGAACATATCATGGCATCGGAGAAAAATTCCGCCGCAAACACCGACTCTTTTTCTCCGCCGAAATACTGTTTAAGATATTCAAGAAGTATCGACTCCAAAATATCATGAAAGTAATCTTTGAACGAATTCTGACCCTCTATTTGAAGCGCCTTTTTATAGAAGCGCTTGTTGTCATAGAAGTATCCGCAAACATCGGTCAGGTGCTGCCAGCCGTTATCCTCGGGGCGGTAATTCAGCGCCTGCACGAACTCGGTATAGAATATCCAGTTGACGAGATCATACTTGTCACGGAAATGATAATAGAAGCTCTTTCTGTTCATGCCGCAAGTCTCGCATATATCCCCGACGCTTATCTTTGCGAACTGCTTATGCTCCATGAGCGTTTTCAGCCCGTCCGCCAGCGCCCTTTTCGTCGTATTTGAATCAGCCAACAGCAACACCACCCTTTTTTTAAATAAGAAAGAAGAAATATTGTATCGCCTGCGGCGATGATTTTTCTTATTTCTTATCTCTTTTTTTTTATTTAGAAGAAATGTTTCCCATGATTATTCCTCGTCCGTTTGTCGAGACATAAACTCTGCCGAAAGTCTTCGGGTCGCCCGAGATGAAGTTATTCACGTTGCCCCATTTCTGCGTGTCGTCGTTTATGCGTGTCCATGTGGCGCACTTGTCGGTGGACATATACACTCCCTTTCCCTCGCCGTTCGCTTCGCCCAGCATATAGAATGTCATGTAATCTGCACCGTCTGCCGCTTTGCCCATGCCGAGAGCGTCACACTCGTTTATCGTCTCGGACGCACGGGTGAGCTGTCTGTCGCCGTCGGAATCGAGGTAGTAAACGCCGCCCGAACCAACAGTTATCCACAGGTCGCCCTCGGTGTCGGGAGCAGCCATGTAGGTAAAGCTTGAAACGAGCATCTCGGCGGCAACTTCCCAGCTTTTTCCGCCGTCTGCCGACACATAGAACCTGCCGTCATGTGCGGCATAGAAGCGGTCGGGATTAACTTTGTCTGTCTCTATGATACAGCCCCCGGGAATGTCCGGCTTTTCCCACGTTTTGCCAAAGTCATGCGTCAGCCACACGCTCGAACCTGAAATACCCGGCTGCCACAGGATCGTCTGACCGTCAGCGCTGAGTTTCACCGTGCCGCCCGTGCTGTCAAGCTTGTAGCTTTCGTCCTCGGGGAGAGTCTCAACAGCCTGCCAGCTTTCCGTGCCGTCAGTCGAATACCATATAGTTCCCTTGTCCTCGTCAGTCGCACGCACAACATAATTATAATCAAGCGCCGCACAGTCTATCGAAGTGGACTTGAAGTCGCCGAAATGTTCCTTTGGAGCTTTGTCAACATCATCGTGTCGGAAACCGTAGAGATCGCCGAGAATACTGTAAAGTTCGGGAGCATTATCATCGTTCTGATTAGGCGAAACAAACTGGAATATCGCCGTTTCCTCAACGCCCTTAGCCGCAACAGAAATATTAACAGGTTCGGTATTGCACTTTGTAAGATTATCCGTCTTAAAGAGCGTTGCACCCGTGCCGTACATTATCTCATCAGGGTCAAAAGGGTTTATGGCAACGCCTGTCATCCACCAGCCCGGTTTGAGCTGTCCCTGCCAGTCGAGCCATTCGCACTCGCTTATATCGAGTTGATAGTTTTTCTTGGTAGTCTCGGGATCCCATATGCCCGTCCACGTTTCGCCGCCGTCAAAACTTGTGTAGATATTATCGACTATCGCCCACAGATCAAGCGTTGTCACAACGATCATATTCGGGTCATCGGGGTTTACCGAAAGACCGCTGTAACCGCAGGTATAGGCATAATCGGGAGTTATCTCTTTCCATGTTTTGTCAGCGATATTATATTTCTGCACCGAACCTCTTGTCACCTGATTAGGACCTGCGTTATTGCCGAACGTGCAGTAAAGATAGCCGTCAGCGCTGACCTCGCCCTGTATCGGCTTCATGCCCTTTGAATCTCTGAGGCGTTCGTAATAGGGGTTAGGCACTTCCTCCCACGTTTCGCCGCCGTCATCAGAGCGCATGATAACATTTCCGTCATCACGTCTTGCCACGCCTGCGAAGATCGTCTGACAGCGTTTACCCTCGCCGCCCGAGGACTTATCGAAAGCGACCCATGTCACGCCGATATTGAAGCCTTCCTCCATATAGCCGCCCTTTGTAGGGAAACTGCTCACGTTCGTCCAGGTTTTTCCGTAGTCCTCCGAGCGGAAAAGACCGTCTGCACGAGAGCCGAAATAGAGTACGCTGTTATCGCACGGGTCGACCTGCAAGCGTTCTCCGCATCCACGGCCTACCTCATTGCCGCCCATTTTGAATTCGGTATCGACCTTGACCCAGTTCTCGCCATAATCCTCCGAGATAAGCATAGCGCCCTCTGAGTTGGTATAAGTTCCTGCGGCAAGGTAAACTCGGTTAGGTTCAACGGGGTCGGTAGCAACGGATTCTATGCCCATTAAATTCCAGTCATCACCGCCGATAAAGTCAGTGATGCAGACCCATTCGCCCGTTTCCTTATCCAGCCTGTAAGCGCCGCCAATATCTGTACGCAGATAAGCAAGTCCCTCCTCGGTCGGATTATAGATAACATTCGGGATAAAGCCGCCGCCGACTATCTGAACGTTGCCCCATTCCCAGCCCGTATCGACAGGCTGAGCGTTATAGTATCCGTTTGAAGCCGTTTCAGCGGCAGTTTTTTCGGGGGCTGTTTCAGACTTTTCCTTTTTACCGCAGCCCGAAACAGCCGCCGCAGTAAGCAGTGCCGCACACGCAACCGCCAGTATTTTATTTGTTTTCATACATAACTCCTTGGGTCTTTTTATACTCATTATATTGTATAAACGTCAGTTCTTTCTTATCTCTTATCTCTTATTTCTTTTTTAAGTTTTGCTTCCGCATATCGGACAGAATTTCGCTTCTGCGGACATCTTAGCTCCGCAATTTCCGCAATACTTCTCAGGCTCTTGCACAGGCTGAACTGTCCTCACAGGAGATACTGTATAACTCCTCTGCGGCTGTGTGCTGTAATTATCGGTATTGCTATAAACGTTCGCATTACCGCCGTTATACGGCTGACCGCCCGAATAAACAGGCTGCTGCGGCATATTCTGCTGTGCATTGCCATACACTCCCTGACCGCCGTTTTCTGTCTGTGTCGGCGGCGGCGCATACTGCGCAGTCGGGTTCGGGAAACCCATACTGCCCGATTGCGTCATCGAGGGCGGCATTCCCTGCGGTATGTTCTGATACGGCTGATAAGGGTCGAACTGCTGACGTGCCGTTCCCATGGGCGGCAGCGGCATTCCAAAGACTTTCTTCGAGGTGGTCTTGCCGCCTTTCATGTCCTGATACTGACCGCCCAGCTGTTCGTAGTAGTAGCGGTTGTAGATGTTGTGGCTCTCACGCTTTGCACGCTTTATCGTTCTGCCCATGGTGGCGTAAATGAAGATCATAACGACCAGCAGTCCTGCAAACGGCAGGATCGTATTATAAATGCTTGGAAGTGTTGCGAGCAGGTCATAGATACCGTGGAGTATCACCGAGAAAACAAACGCCTTGCGCTCGGGATGAGTGTCGATAAGGTTGTTGTATCTGCGGTATTTCGTCACGCCAAAATGATAGCCCATAACGATGCCCGTTACCGCGTGCATGGGTATCGACAGCACCGCTCTCATAATGGCAACGCTCAGACCGCCGCCGTTCAAGAATATGTAGCCTAAATTTTCAAGCGTTGCGAATCCCAGTGCCGAGCAAGCGCCGTAGATAACGCCGTCATAGGTGTTGTCAAAGTCACGGTCGTTGAAGATTATCCACTTGAACGTAAAATATTTGCAGGCTTCTTCAAAAAGTCCGACAACGAAAAACAGTTCAAAAAACTCATATATCGCTGTTGCGTTATCAGAAGCGCCTTTTGCGATGCCGAAGCCGCCCAGCACCCGATCAAGCACCGAACCACCGATAAGTTCCAAGATTATCGCAGGGATAGTCGAAAGTGCGCTTATGGCGAACACTGCCGCAAGTTTTTTGAACGGTTCTTTTTCCGCCCGTGCGTTTTTTATCACTATGAGCATTATAACTATGGTCGGCAAAAGCGCCACAGCAAGGGTTATGTATGTCAGCAGATCCATTTTGTATCACTCCTATATCTTTCAAGACGCATGGACAGGGCTTGTTATTTCTGTCAATTCGTTCATGCTCTGTTTATTATATCATATTATTGAAAAAAAATCAAGTGCAGTACTATAAATTGGTATTTTTTGTAAAACATTTGACGTAAGCCGTCTAATTTTGTATATTTAGCAAATATAAAACGTGCAGTAAATGCCGTAAATTGTAACTTTCGACAAATTTCTAAAAAAGGGTTGACAGAACCGTTTTTCCATGCTATAATAATTAAGCTGTCGGACGTAAGTAAAACACACCGAACAGACAAGCTGGTGTAGCTCAGTTGGTAGAGCAGCTGATTTGTAATCAGCAGGTCGGGGGTTCGAGTCCGTCCACCAGCTCTTAAAAATCAAATATGGGGGAATTCCCGAGTGGCCAAAGGGGGCAGACTGTAAATCTGTTGTTCTTTAACTTCGATGGTTCGAATCCATCTTCCCCCACTTTTTGCGCCTTGCAGTAATAATTGCAGGGTGCTTTCTTTTTGTTTTGTTTTGCAATATGCACAAATATAGCTCGTTTATTTTGTCAATAATCACGAAATTCCAAAATAGGCTTGACAAGTTCTGATTTCCATGATATAATATTAAAGCTGTCGGACGTAAGTTAAATACAGACCGTACAGACAAGCTGGTGTAGCTCAGTTGGTAGAGCAGCTGATTTGTAATCAGCAGGTCGGGGGTTCGAGTCCGTCCACCAGCTCTTAAAAATCAAATATGGGGGAATTCCCGAGTGGCCAAAGGGGGCAGACTGTAAATCTGTTGTTCTTTAACTTCGATGGTTCGAATCCATCTTCCCCCACCAGAAACGCCCTCGTCACCTGATGTGACGAGGGCTTAGTTTATAGTGAAGAGTGAATAACGAATGATTTACAGCAACTTGCATGGACGTTTCTGTACTATTCATTATTCACTCTTCACTTTTTCACTTATAGCAATCCAAGAAAATATCAACACAAATCTTTCGGATAAAATTCCACATTACTGCGTCAAACTCCCTTGCAGGGCGACAGCCCAACTGCGGTCGTTTTCCTTGTACTGTGAAATTTTCTCTCGAAATCTTTATGCCGATATTTCCTTGTATTGCTATAAAAGATCATGCGTTGTTTTTTCTGTTTGTCAAAAAAGTGATCCGATATTCTCTTACACTATATGACATTTTTCTCGGCGATTCTGCATCTTCCCTGATAAAACGCTTCGCAGTGATAATCGTGGAGCGTTTTTGTTCATTTGGTAAAATTTGATTTCGTTGTTGACTTTTTGTTCAAAATATATTATAATAATAATTGATAATAACAGCCGTGAAAAAATGCGGCTGCTTTTGGAGGTCATATCATGAGAAAACTCAAACGTACACTTGCAGGTGTATGCGCTTTCGCTATGGTGACAGCACTTGCCGCCTGCGGCAGTTCCGACAAGAAGTCTGACAGCGAAGAATCATATGTCGATCAGGTAAAAATAGAGGACACAGATTCAGTCGACGCTATCCCCGAAGGCGCAGAGACTGAACTCGAATGGCTCAGCTACTTTGACATAAACCCCTCAAAAGGCTCTAAGGAAAAGCGTGTCGACCTTGACCTATTCGAGAAAAAAGGCGGCAGTATCAAATACTCCCCTACTTCTTCCATGACAAAGTACGATCAGCTCGCTAACCGTGTGCTTTCAAACGATCCCCCCGATATTTTCTGGTTTGAGCAGAAGATGACTTTCCCCGTTTACTGCGTCAAGGGAATGTTCCAGCCCGTTGACGATGTTGTTGACTTCGACAGCGACCTTTGGAGCGATGTAAAGGGTCTTGCGGACACTTTCACACTTGCAGGCAAGCACTATGTTGCGCCTGTTTCGCAGGATATTCTGTCTGTTCTGACTTACGACAAGGCGATGATCGAAGCCAATGGTCTTGATGATCCCTACGAACTGTACCTCAACGGCGAATGGACATGGGACACATGGTATGACATTATGGATGCTTACGTTTCGGGTTCGACAGGCGAGGACGATGTTCGCTACGGCGTAAACGGCTGGTTCGGACCGTTCATCTTCCAGTCCACGGGCAAAACGCTCATCAAGTACGATGCCGATTCCGATTCTTATGTTTCAAACATATCCGACCCCGACTTTGACAGAGCTTCTTCCGTGCTTTACGACATAAAGAAGAACAATATGTATTACGCTGACTGGCTGGGTTCGGCTTCCGACTGCTTCAAGAAAAACGTTCTGTTCTACGGAATGGGCACATGGGCAGTTTCACCGAAAGAGGGCGACGACTGGGCGATAGTCCCCATGCCCCGTGACCCCAACACCGACCAGAACTATTCGACCATAACCGTAAGCGCCTATATGTGGGTCAAAGGCTCGAAGAAGTCCGAGGCTGTCAAGACATGGTATGAGTGTGCAAAGATCGCCGCTACCGATCCTCAGTACACCGAGGCAGGCAAAGAGAAGTTCTTCGTAACTCAGCCTTACTGGACAGAACAGATGTATCAGGTAGCCAACGAGGAAGTGCTTTCTGACAAGTTCATAAAGATATTCGACCCCGGATACGGCATATCGACAGTTCTCTCGAACGATGATGCCGCAACAAATGCGACCAAGGAAGCTGTTATCCCCTATATGTATACTTCCGTTATGAAAGAAGACGACAGCGGCAAGCAGTTCACATGGACACAGCTTCGTGAAACTTATTCGGCTACGATAGATTCTGAACTGAAAGACTTCAACGAGGAATACCACAAATTCGTTGAAGCAGGAAACTGAACTTTTTGATAACAGTGATCTGTTATCCGTTATATTTGGGAAAGTGGTAAAGTGAAAAGAAAACAAACAACTGCGGCTCTGCTGGCGGCGGCGCTGCTTTTCTCGGGATGCGCAAATGAAATAGGCTCGGGCGGAAAAACATCTGCGGACAGCAGTTCTCAGAACAGCAGTTCGCTTGCTGACAGCTCTTCTTCCAAAGCGGAAGTCACCGGCGGAACTTCCGTTTCGGTAACTGACAGTGATACTTCCGACTCTGCCGAAACAACTGCCGATACTCCGAAAAAGACCGACAAGCAAGGCATTTCTCCCCCCGATGACGGCGGAAAACTCAATGTTCTTTTAAGCACCGATTCTTCCATAAACGCCGATCAGATAAAGGAGAAATACGAAGCACTGGGCGGCGAAGTTAAGTACAGCTACTGTTCGACCGGTGTTTTGTTCAACATGATAAGTGCGGCACAGCTTGCGGACAATCCTGTTGACATCGCTTCATTCGACAACGGGCTTATGTATCCTTACGGCATTTCCGAGAACATGATCGAACCTATGGATATGGCGCTCAACTTGAACAGCGAGCGCTGGAAACCATACATGGACAACGCAAGACTTTTTGCGCTCAACGGCTGGCACTATGTTCTGCCGATAAACGTCCGTGCGGCTTACGGTCTGTATTATTACGCCGACACGGTCAGGAGCGCAACGGGCATAGACCCCGAAGAACTTGTGCGAAACAATGCGTGGACGAACAACACTCTTGACGAGATGCTTAAAACATGGCATGACGGCGGCAGACCTTACGGGCTTGCAGGCTGGTACGGTCAGCCGATGATGATCGCAACGGGAAAAACGCTGGTGGGATTTGACGAAAACACTTCGGGTTTCTACAACAACTGTTTTGACTGGGACATACTGAATGTTGCGACCGAACTTTATGCGCTCAAAGCCAACGAACACGTAAGCTATTGTCCCTACGGCGACCCTGTGAAAGCACTCGACAACGGTGCGATGTTCTATTCGGGAACGATGTTCGAGGGCGACACTGCCGAGGAGCGTGACCAGCTGAGATGCGTGCCGATGCCGACTTTTGACGGCGCACAGCACTATTATCAAGCATATGTTGACGGGTTGGTGCTTGTCAAGGGCATCAAGAACACCGATTCCGCAAGGTGCTGGCTGGAATGCCTGAGCGAGTGCGACAATTCATTTTCGGGGAAGTATTCCGAAACGTATGCACTGCCCGACTCAAAGGCGGTTTACAGCTACGGAATGGGCATATCCCCGAAAGCCTCGACAGATGCAAGTCTGAGCGGCGGCTTCCCCATGGCGATAGTGCCGTTCATCTACTCTGCACCTTATGATTCGGGCGAGTGGGATTCGGTCTGCGCCTATTTCGCCAATCCGCTCACGGGCGAACTGACCGTTATCAACAATAAGATCAGAAAGATATACGGAGACTGAGTCAGATTTTCTTCTTTCTTATTTCTTATTTTTCCTAAGGAGGTTTTTTATGTCAGAAGAAAGAATTCCCAAACGTGAGGAACTTGATGTCAAGGATACGTGGAGACTGGAGGACATTTATCCGACAGATGCAGACTGGGAGGCTGATTTTGAAAAGTTCTCTGCTCTGCCCGAGCGTGTCGCTTCATACAAGGGCAGACTGGGCGAGAGTGCGGAAACTCTGCTGGAGTTTTTAAGGCTTGATGACGAGATAGCTGTTCTTGCAGACAGCCTTGCAAACTATGCACAGCGAAAGAGCGATGAGAACACCGCAAATGCCGACTATCAGGCAATGGTCGCAAGGCTCATGAACGCTTATGTTGCGCTGGGTTCTGCTTCGAGCTTTGAAACGCCCGAACTTATTGCAGTCCCAGATGAAACACTTGACGGCTTTTACAAGTCCTGCCCCGAGCTGGAACTTTACCGCAGGGCGCTGGACGAGGTTCGCCGCAAGAAAGCGCATATCCTGTCCGATGCGGAAGAACGCCTGCTCGCACTGTCGGGCGATATGGGCAATTCGCCCGAGAATATTTTCAATATGTTCTCGGATGCCGACCTTAAATTCCCCGATGCCGCCGACAAGGACGGCGAACTGCACCAGGTAACTCACGGCAGTTATATACCGCTCGTGCAGTCGGGTGACAGAGTACTCCGCAAAAACGCTTTCGAGGCGCTCTACCACACATATGACGGCTTTAAGAACACCTGTGCGGCAACTCTTTCGGCGCAGGTCAAGGCGCTCAATTTCTACTCGCAGGCAAGGCACTACGATTCCGCACTTGAAGCGGCGCTTGACAGCACTGATGTTCCTGTCGGGGTCTACAAGAACCTTATCTCGGCAGTTCACGAAAATATGCAGTATATGTACGATTACGCCGCACTTCGCCGTGAACTTATGGGTCTGGACGAACTGCATATGTATGACCTTTACACGCCGATCGTTTCAGACTTTGACATGAAGATAACCTTTGAAGAAGCAAAGGAAACTGTCTGCAAGGCGCTGTCGGTCATGGGCGAGGAATATCTTTCTATACTGAAAGAGGGCTTTGAGAACCGCTGGATAGATGTCTACGAAAACGAGGGCAAGACGAGCGGCGCTTATTCCGCAGGCGCAAGAGTTCACCCGTATGTGCTGCTCAACCACAAGGACACACTCAATTGTATGTTCACGCTGGCGCACGAAATGGGTCATGCTATCCACAGCTATTATTCCAACAAGTTCCAGCCTGTTGTCTATTCCGACTACAAGATATTCGTGGCTGAGGTGGCTTCCACCTGCAACGAAGCACTTCTCATGCAGTATCTGCTGAAAAACACCGATGACAAGCGTGAAAAGGCATATCTCATAAATTACTTCCTCGAACAGTTCCGCACCACCCTTTACAGACAGACGATGTTTGCGGAGTTTGAGCTGAAGATAAACGAGATGTACGCCGCAGGTGAAGCGCTGACTGCTGACAGTCTGTGTGCGCTCTACCGTGAACTGAATGAACTGTACTTCGGTGAGGGCGTTGTCATCGACCACGAGATAGACCTTGAATGGGCAAGGATACCTCACTTCTACTACAACTTCTATGTGTATCAGTATGCCACGGGCTACTCGGCGGCTATCGCACTTTCACAGCGCATTTTGAACGAGGGCGAAACTGCCGTAAGAGATTATATCGACAATTTCTTAAAGGGCGGCTGCTCGAAAGACCCGATCTCGCTTCTGAGAGGAGCAGGCGTTGACATGGCTTCTCCCGAACCTGTCAAAAAAGCGCTTGAACTGTTCGGCAGTCTGATAGAACAGATGCGTGAACTTAACAACTGATAGTTTTATCTCATTCAACGGATCATATGATATGTCCCCGAGGTGTTGATGCGCTTCGGGGATATTTTTGTGTCAGTTCGCCGAAATATTGCTTTTTATTACGCTCACTGTTTGTTGTTTGCGACAAAAATAATTTACAGCTATTGACAATAACACTGTTATGTGATAAGATAACATTGTTACGTAACAGTGTTATGACAAACAGAGGTGACAGCATGACATACGAAAATGACAGCCGTGAAAGGCTGATAGAATGTGCAAAAAAGGAATTTCTTGAAAAGGGATTCGCAAAAGCCTCGCTGCGCAGTATCAGCTCTGCCGCAGGGCTGACAACAGGTGCGGTATATTTCTTCTTTAAGGACAAAAACGGACTTCTGGGGGCGATCGTTGACGAGCCGCTTGCGAATATCTATGCGGTACTCAAACAGCATTACTCCGATGAAGCGGAGGAGGATTTCAGTGTTTACAAGCACGTCGAAGGCGACCACGATGAACTTGCAGACCTGCTTATCCCTAAGCTTTACGCCGACCATGATGCGATAATGATCCTGCTTGACAAGTCGGCAGGTTCAAAGTACGAAAATGTTGTCGATGATATAATCAGCATGACCGACAGCTATTACATAAGGCTTGCGGAACACTATGCGGCGGCAGTCCCCGACAAGCGTGTCAATGAGTATATGCTCCACTGGTTCAGCCATGTGCAGATAAACGCATTCGTGCATCTTATAACGCACATTTCGGACGAACAGACGGCGCTTCGTGAGATAAAGCCTGTTATGGATATGCTCGTTGACTGCTGGATGAAATATATTCTCATAGACAAGTAAACTAAGTGCCTGAGATACGGCACTTTTAAACAGGATAGCAGTTAGCATTTGCTAATGATATATGGAGGGAAAAGTATGTATTTACAAGTGACAGATGTCAAGAAAAGCTACGGAAAAGACACAAGCTACATTCAGGTGCTGAAAGGCGTGACAACGGGCGTTGAGCGTGGGCAGATGTGCGTTATTCAGGGAACGAGCGGTTCGGGAAAATCAACTCTGCTCAACTGCATCGGAGGACTTGACACAATGGATTCGGGTTCGGTGAAAGTTGACGGAAAAGAGATCTTCGGGTTAAAGCCTAACGAACTTTCGGATTACAGGCGTGACAATCTCGGCTTCATATTCCAGTTCTACAACCTTGTGCCAAACCTGACCGTCCGTGAGAACATACAGATATGTCAGCACATCGCCGAAAAGCCGCTCGACATGGACGAACTGCTCGCAACTCTCGGGCTTACCGAACATCAGAACAAGTTCCCTCCCCAGCTTTCGGGCGGTCAGCAGCAGAGATGCGCTATCGCAAGGGCGCTTATCAAGAACCCGAAGCTTCTGCTGTGCGACGAACCGACAGGCGCACTCGACTCAAAGACTTCCCGTGACATTCTTGTACTGCTTGAAAAGGTCAACGCTCAGTACGGCACGACAATGCTCATCGTCACTCACAACAACTCGATCAAGAACATGGTACACAAAGTCATCATCATCAAAGACGGACTTGTAAAAAGCGAATATGAAAACGAAAAGCGTGTGCCTGCCGCAGAACTGGAGGACTTATAATGAACGGCGTTTTAAGAAAGCGGCTTCCCCGTGAACTGAAAACCAACTTCGGGCGCTATCTTGCACTTGTCCTGCTCATCGTCATGGGCATATATCTTGTTGTCGGGATAGTCGGTTCGGCAGAGGTCATTATACAAGGCACTGAGAACATGAAAAGCATTAACCGTGTTGAGGACGGTCAGTTCACAGTCTTTCTGCCGCTCACCGAAAGCGAACTGCTCCTGCTTTCTGATGACGGCACGGAGATAGAACAAATGTTCTCACTTGACCTCAAAGCAGATGACGGCTCTGTTATAAGAATGTTCAGAAACCGTCAGAACATCGACCTTGTTCAGCTTGACGAGGGCAGACTTGCCGAAAACACAGGCGAGGCAGTTCTCGAAAAAAACTACGCAAAGGCAAAGTCGCTGTCAGTCGGGAGCAAGTTCACTGTCTCGGGCGCTGAACTGACGGTAACAGGTATCGGTTCTTCACCCGACTATGACCTGACGCTTGCGGCGTTCTCGGACACGGCGGTGGAACATTCAAGCTTTGGGCTGATGTTCGTGACCGATGAGCAGTACAGCTATTTCCGTGACAACACTTCCCAGACCGCCGAGGAATACACCTATGCTTTCAGACTGGACGATTCAACAGCCGAACAGCTTAAAGACAAGATAAAAGCACTTGAATTTGACTACACAAAGATCGAGAACAAGTACTTCAAGGAAACGATAGACGAGATACTTGACAAGCGCCGTGAGATAGAGGACGGCATCGCTGAACTTGCTGATGGTTCACAGGAACTAACTGACGGGCTGAAAGAACTTGACAGCAACAGTGAAAAACTCAACTCGGGAGTGCAGGAACTGCTTGACGGCTACCTTGCTTCTGCAAGTGCTTCTCTTGCGGCGATGAAACAGAACATCACTCTTACCGAAGAAAATTATTCCGAAACTCTTGACGCACTTATCGAAAAGACGCACTCGGAGGATCTCGCCGCTTTAAAAGCAAGTCTTGACGGCATTGTGAGCTTTAAAGAGGGAGTCGAAAGCTACACCGAGGGCGCAGGAAAAGCCGCTGACGGCTCGGAAAAGCTGAATGACGGCATAGATGAGATGCAGGACAGCACTTCCGAACTGCTCGATGAAGTGTTCGAGATAGACATCGACAACCTGACTTCGTTTGTCAAGGCTGAGGACAATATCCGTATTGATGCGGCGGCAGGCGATGTTGTTATGGACAAGAATGCAGGTCTTGCGGCAGGCGTGATAGTCCTTGCACTGTTTGCTTATGTTATCTCGGTGTTCGTTGTTCACCAGATAGAGCGTGAACAGAGCGTCATCGGTGCGCTCTATGCACTGGGCGTAAAGAAAAAAGACCTGCTCCGCCACTACATAACCCTGCCGACGGTCATGGCGTTTGTCGGCGGACTTATCGGTGCGGTGCTGGGCTTCTCGCCGATAGGTATAGGCACACAGACTGAGGACAGCTACAACTATTTCTCAACGCCTGTTTTCGATGTTGTCTATCCCCCGTATCTTATCGTTTATGCGCTCGTTTTGCCGCCTGTTATCTGTGCAGCCGTCAATGCGGCAGTCATAAACAAAAAACTCTCACGCACAGCCCTCTCGCTCATAAAGAACGAACAGTCGGCAGGCAGTTACAAACAGCTGAAACTCAAAACCAAAAGCTTCACACGGCTTTTTGCAGTCAGACAGCTTATCCGTGAGACACGTTCGGCTGTTACCGTTACGCTCGGAATGTTCGTTTCGCTAATGGTAGTCATGCTTGGACTTGACTGCATGGTGATGTGTAAGTCGGTCAACAAGTATACTATTGAAGACACGAAGTACAACTATATGTATCTCTACAAGTACCCCGAAAAAAATGTCCCCGAAGGCGGCGAGGGCGCTTATATCGAAACGCTCTCGACCGACTGCATGGGCTACACGCTCGATGTAACGGTCATAGGTCTTAACGGAAAGAGCCGCTATTTTGATGCCGTTCCCGAAAAGGGCAAGAACAAGGCAGTCATAAACACTTCCCTCGTTGAGCGCTACGGCTATAAAGTCGGCGACAGAGTGACATTCACTGACGAAGCCGCCGACATCGACCACAGCTTCACGGTAACGGGCATAAGCGAATATTCTCCCGGATTCACGATCTTTATGGATATTGAAAGTATGCGTGAACTTTTCGATGCTGACGAGGACTACTTCAACGCCGTGTATTCCTCAAAAGCTTTGGACATCGACGAGGGCAGGCTCTATTCCGTCACGACAAAGGAAGATGTTGAAAAGAGCGCAGGCGTGTTCATCTCGCAAATGTCATCGCTCATAGTTGTACTCATAGCAGCAGGCGTTATCATCTTCTGCGTGGTGATGTATCTGATGCTGGGCGTTATGATCGACCGAAGCACCATGGGCATATCGCTCATAAAGATATTCGGTTACCGCCCTAACGAGATACGCAAACTCTATCTGAACGGCAACACGGCGATAATCGCAGTCGGCGGACTGGTGACGATACCGCTCGCAAAGCTTGCCATGAACAGCATCTACCCCTCTTTTATCCCGAATATTGCCTGCTCCATGAAACTCGGATTCCCACCTTACCTCTATCTTGTGATCTACTGCGCACTTCTGCTTATCTATATCGTGATAAACAGAATGCTCGTCAGAAAGATAAGCAGGATCTCCCCCGTTGAGATACTCAAAAACAGAGAATAAAATAAAAAGCTGACCGTGCTTCTTTAAAAAAAGCGCAGTCAGCTTTTCTTGTTGTTGTGTGGTTTACTCACCGAAATGAGCGTTGAGCTTGTCGATAAGCTCCTGAGGATCAACACCGTGTACCTCGCAAGCCTGTTCGATAGTCTCTCCTCTCGAAGCAGGACAGCCGAGACAGTGCATACCGATCTCCATGAAGTAAGGCGCAACATCGAAATCAGTGTCAAGAATATCTCCGATGATCGTGTCCTTATCAACCCTATATGCCATTTGGATCACTCCTTTCAAACTATACCTTACAAGTATTATAACACAAGACCTGCATTTTATCAAGCCTTTTGTCAAAAAATTATCAGATTCGTCATATTAGGACTGAAAGTCACACTTCCAGTTCTTCCTTGTCAGCAATACGCTGATATTCCACCAGCATTTTTGCAAAGTTGTTCTTTGTGAACGGCGAGGTGAAGATACTGCCGGGATTTTTTTCCTCAGAGTATTTTTCATCAATGACAGCTAGCGGCTTTTTAGGAGGTTTAAAACCAACGAACACAAAGTCCTCAAAGTCGGGGTGATGCAGGATAGCCTTAACGACAATATATCTGTTGTCAAGAAATCTGTTTCTGGCTTCGTCACGTTCCTCTCTCGGGAAGCTGTCGATATATTCCCTTTCTTCTTCAAAGAGTGATATTGAAAGCGCATAATTACGTCTGCGTTCGGCAGCCTTTATCCGCTGTTTTTCGATCCTGTCAAGGCGCTTTTGTATCAGAAGCTGAAGCTTTTTGTTCTTGCTCAGATCGGTCGTGAAAGCCCCCCTAAATATTTCGTAAAGCCCCCTTGCATCGTTCAGTGCATTATGATATGTACCGTCAGTGGGCGTGAACCCGAAAACGCCCGAAAGTTCCTCTATGTTCACCGCTTCGGGAAGTCCGAGCTGTTCAACAAGATCACGCTGAATGTCATAGATACTCTCTGCGACATCACGGATATATTCACTGTTCATATGGCGTTTTCCGTGCATATGAGCATCGGAATAAAGTCCTATCATGTCAAAGTTTCCCCAAACAAAAAGGTCTTCGCAGTCATATTTGTCAAGCAGATCGCAGACTATCCGCATAACGGCGTTGCTGTCCGGCGAATTGTATATCTCCTGCTGTGAAAGATGAGTCAGATCAATACACTGCTGAGTCATCTTTGGATAGACCGCAGGACGTGCAGTGCAGTAAAAGCTTTCAACGATCTTGTAATTATCGTCACAGATCACAAGCCCGACCGACAGGATCTCGCTTGTGTTTCTCGTGATATTTTTTCCGCAGGTGAACTCGAAGTCACCAAAACAATAGTATTCTGTTTCCATGCAGCATATCCCCCTATCACGTCTTTACAGTTTCCGATAAATTTTTTTCTGTAAGAACCTGTCTTTACAAGAGACATACAGTGCCCTGCAAAAACAGGTTCTTACACTTGTCTCACGCTCATTCGTTCAATTTTTAATATATATTGTAATAGCCCTTACCACGGAGCAACTGTGCCGACTATCTCGGAAATGTTTGCGATACCGTTGTCAGCACAGTATTTTTCAAGACCGTCAACGATCTTCACGGGCGCATACGGGTCAGCAAATATCGCCGCTCCGACCTGCACCGCAAAAGCGCCTGCGAGCATCATCTCAACTGCGTCCTCCCATGTTGCGATGCCGCCCATGCCGACTATCGGCACTTTAACGGCGTTTGCGACCTGCCATACCATTCTGACAGCCACCGGGAAAACCGCAGGACCTGACAGACCGCCCACATTATTTTTAAGTATCGGACGGCGTGTCCTTATGTCAATGCGCATACCCAGCAGAGTATTTATAAGTGACAGAGCGTCAGCACCTGCCGCCTCGACCGCCTTTGCGATGTCGGTTATGCTCGTGACGTTTGGAGAAAGCTTGACCATGAGCGGCTTATGGGGAAGTTCTTTCTTGACCGCCGCCGTGACTGCCGCCGCAACATTGCAGTCAGTGCCGAAAGCCGCACCGCCCTGCTTGACGTTCGGACAGCTGATGTTCAGTTCAACCATGTCCACCGCAGACGGGTCAATAAGCGCCGCAAGTTCCGCACACTCGTCAACAGTTGCACCTGCAATGTTTGCGATAACACGAATATCTTTTGTCAGCAGGTTCGGAAGTTCATAGTCGAGGAACTTTCTGACACCGCCGTTTTGCAGACCAACGGAATTGAGCATACCCGCAGGCGTTTCTGCAACTCGAGGACCCTGATTGCCCTGACGAGGGTTCAAGGTTGTTCCCTTGACAGATATGCCGCCCAGCTTGGACAGCGGATAAAGGCTCTCATACTCCCTGCCATAGCCGTAAGTTCCGCTTGCAGGGATAACAGGATTTTTGAACTCAACGCCGCAGACGTTCACTTTAAGTCTTTCACTCATGAAAAATCGACCTCCTCTCCGTCAAACACAGGACCATCCTTGCAAACGTGACTGAGAAGCTGTTCGCCGTTCTTCACCGTTCTGCAAACGCACACAAGGCACGCACCCACGCCGCAAGCCATACGCTGTTCGAGTGAAACTTCGCACTGAACGCCGTACTGCTTGCAGAGGTTCGCAATACCCTTTAACATGGGCATAGGACCGCAGGCGTAAACAATATCGGGCTTGTCCGTTTTAAGGCGCTCTTCAAGCGGCGAAGTAACAAAACCGTGGACACCTGCTGTGCCGTCATCGGTGCAGAGGGTGGTCTTACATCCTGCCGCCGCAAAGTCCTCCTGCAAAATTGCGATGCCTGCCGTCCTGAAACCGCTTATTACCTCGGCATTACCGCCGTATTTCTTAGCGATACCCAGCATAGGAGGAGTTCCGATACCTCCGCCGACACAGACAGCTTTTTTGCCGTCAAGCACCGTGAAGCCGTGACCCAGCGGAGCGATAATGTCGATAAGTCCGCCTTTTTGCAGGTCGGAGAGCTTTTCAGTCCCCTTGCCCCTGACCTCAAAAACCAGCCTTATCGTACCATTTTGTTTGTCGATGTCGCATATCGAGATAGGTCTGCGCAGAAAAAAGCCGTCAGCAGCCACCTGTGCGAACTGTCCCGGCTCTGCAAGCGCTGCGATCTCCGGGCAGTCAACCGTCAGGTCGAACACGCCACGGGCGATAGCACGCTTTTCGGCTATGATATATTTGCCTTGCTTGTACATCAAATCAGTCCTTTCAGATAGTATCGTATTAATTATAGCAGAAAAAAAAATCAATTGCAATCAAAAAGCGACTTTTTTTATTCATTTTTCCGATGAAATATACTCGTCAAATCTGTGCATTTTGTACAAATTCAAGTATGATAATTTTATAATTTAAAGTATTGCCAATTATCAGAAATAAGTGTATAATATTAGTAAAACCCAAAAAAGGAGGAATATACATGGGATTATTTGACAATATCGCCGCTCCGCAGTCTGCCGCACAGCCGCTCGACAAAAGCGTCCGCACAGTGAGCGTGACATTTACTGCCCTGCCCGAAACGCTCGAACAGTTCAAGACACTTCCGCAGGCAGCGCTATGCGATCCGTTTGGTACGGCGGCGCTTACAGTTCTTGCACTGTGTTTTTATCCGCAGGACAGGGAACTTTGTCACTCGATGCTCAACTTTCTGAAAGGACCTCAGCCGCTGACTACCTACGAAAAGCAGTTTATCCGTGACCGCTTTATGGACAAGGACTATGTTCCACGTTCATATTTTGTGGGTGCATCGCCTGCGAACAACTATCTTCCTCAGCAGCCTTACACGATAAACGTTAGTTCAAATCCCTACTCCTATCAGGACGAGGGTTATGCAAAGCTTTATTTGCGGTCGGGCGGTGCGGACAGTCCGAGAGCCGTTCAGCTAAGACGTGCAAAGGACGGCAAGTGGTATCTGTGGGAGCAGTTTTTGCTTGCGGATATTCGCCAGCCCGAAAGTTCAAACCCTTGGGGCTAAAAAAACGCCTGTGTACTTTTCTTACAAAGTGCGCAGGCGTTATTTATTGATGATATACAAAAAAGGCTGCGTGACCTTTCGACCACACAGCCTTGATTTTTTTCGATTAAGGAAACTCGAATATCAGCCCTTAACTGCACCGAGAGAAACACCGCCAACGATGTTCTTGGAGAGGAGCAGGTAGATAACTACAACAGGGAGAATTGCGAGAACCATGAACATATTCATAAGACCTGCATCTGCGTCCATAGGGTTGGAAGCGATGTTTGCCTTGATTATCTGAAGGATAACAGGAATGGTCTTTTTGCTCTGTTCATCGAGAAGCATCTGGGGAAGGAACAGGTTGTTCCAGCTTCCAACGAATACGAAGATTCCCTGAACAGCAAGCGCAGGCTTGAGTATCGGAAGAATGATCGTGTTGAAAGTCTTGAACTCGCCGCAGCCGTCCATTCTTGCTGCCTCAACGATTTCGAGAGGAAGCGAAGAAGCCATATACTGGATCATGAAGAAGTAAACCGCAGGAGCAGCGATTCCGGGGATAGTCAGCGGAATGAAGCTGTTAGTGAGATTCATGTTAACGAGCTGTCTGTACAGACCGATAGCAGCAGCCTGAGTCGGAACCATCATGATGATGAGTATAAAGGTGTGGATAGCTTTTTTGAGTCTGAAATCATAAACGTGGATAGCGTAAGCGGTAAGTGCCGAGAAATAAACAGAAAGGATAGTGTTAAGACCCGAAACGAACACGCTGTTGAAGAATGCTCTGCCGAAGCTGCCGTAGTAAGCCTTGTAAGTCTCGCCGAATATCTTGCCGATGTTCTTGAAGAACAGGGTGCTGGGATAGAACTGGATACCGGGCTGTACCTTGCCTCGGGTTGCGTTAATCAGAAGAAGATAGAAAGGAAGCAATGACATTATTACGAGTAATACCAAAACTACATAAGCTATGATCCTTCTGACCATTATTTGAGTACGGCTGTCTGACTCGCCAGCAATACCTTCGATTCTTGCCATGTAATTTTACCTCCTATTACTTTTTCTTCTTTTTGCCGTATCTGGTCTTGATGCTCTGGTCGTCCATGATCTTCAGAGTGATGAAGCCGAGGATAGCCGAAACGATGAATACAAGAACAGAAAGTGCGGAAACTGCGCCGATAGACGAGTTCTTACCAAGCTGGATCTGCGATACGAGAGTTTTGAGAACGCCCGCAGGGTTACCTGCTGTACCGCCGATGAGGTAAGGAACGTCGTACATCTGAAGACCACCGATCATGGAGGTAACAAGTACGTATGCAAGGATAGGCTTGATAAGGGGCATTGTGATCTGCCAGAATACCTGAGAGGGGTTTGCACCGTCGATCTGAGCAGCCTCATAAAGAGAGGTGTCGATACCCATCATAGCTGCCATGAGGAGTATGGTAGTATTACCGTACCACATCAGGAAGTTAATGAAGCCTACTATTCCTCTTGCACCGCCGATCTTAGTCAGCAGTACGGGGTTGCCTAAAAGGTCATCAAGAGCGCCGCCCTGAGTGAACAGCGAATAGAACAGCAGCGAGAGAGCCGATGCCATGATAACGTTAGGCAGATAGATAACTGTCTTGAAGAAGCCCTGAGCCTTGAGCTTTAATCTGATGTCAGTGAACCAGGAAGCAAGGAGCAGGGAAACGATGATCTGAGGGATAAAACCAACCAGCCAGAGAACAACAGTGTTCTTGAAGGAAAGTGTGAACAGACCATCTGACTTGAGGACGTTTGCATAATTTTCAAATCCGCAAAAGCCGTTATTGATAATAGTGTCTGCCCCGCCGCCGGGATTTCTGATACTCTTAACAGAACCCTGACTTACAACATAATCAAGGAAGCTGTAACCAAAAGTCTGGATCAGTGGCAGGAACGAGAAAATAAAATAAACCACAAAAAACGGGATCAGGAATATGTAACCCCATTTTGCGTAGCTGATCGTCTTCTTTTTCATGTTTAAAATTCACCTACAATAATAATTTAAAGAAGATGTAAAAAAATATGGGGAACTGAGGTACTCCCCAGTCCCCCAAAGTTTTTTACTGATATGATCAGATCACTAGGGATCGTCTATCGTTTATTAGTCCATCGAAAGATCGCCGTACTTGGTGGTGATGTTGGTCTTGAAGGTTGCAAGAGCATCTTCATAGGAAGCAGCGTTGCCGGTGAAGTAATCCTTCATAGCGCCCTGGAACTCTTCGTTGCAGCCCTGGTCATACGGAGAAAGCTTGCCGTTCATGTTGATGTTCTCAGCAGCTGCGGAGAGCAGAGACAGGTGATCCTGACCGCCGAGGAACGGGTTGCTGTAACCAGCATCGATGAGTTTCTGGATAGCAGCCTTGTTGTTGGTGTAGTCCTGCTCGGTCTCAGTGATCTGAGCCATGATGTCAGCGTCGCAGGTGAGCTTGAGCATGATGTCTCTGGTGATAGCGATGTTATCAGAGCCGAATGCACCGCAGAGCCATGTGCCGCCCCAGAAGTAAGCCTGAGGACCTTCGCAAGCCTTCCACTTGCCGTAACCGCCGTTGCCCTCTGCCATCTCGCCGCCTTCGTCAGCAGACTTGTCGAGAGTGTTGGGGAGCAGGGTGAAAGGAATGCCCCATGTGGAGAAGAAGTAGCCGAATACCTTACCATCGATCTTCTGACCGGCAGTCCAAGCATCGTCCCACAGAGAAGTCTTGTTGTTGTAACCAGCATCGGTGTACTCCTTAGTCTGGTCAACCCAAGCCTTGATCTGAGGATCAACTACAACCTTGCCATCCTGAACCCAAGGACCTGCAACGTTGTTGGAGAAGCATCTGTATGTATCGTCAAAACCGGATACCATGAAGATGCCTGCATCCTTCATCTTCTGAGCAGTCTCAGCGAACTTGTCCCAGTCAGCAACTGCTGCCTGAACCTCAGCAGGATCGTCAGTGCCGAGAACCTGCTTAGCGTACTCAGTGTTGTAAAGGAACAGACCCGGAGTAGCCTGCCACGAAACACCCTTCAGAGTGCCGTTGCCGTCAGTCATAGCTTCCTGAGTGTAAGCGTACTGATCCTTCATATCGTCCTTAGTCAGACCGATCTCACCGATAACGTCGAGGCAAGCATCAGAAGTTACGTACTTCTGGCAGTAGTCAGCCTCTACGAGGAACATATCAACGTTGTCATCGCCGCCTTCAGCGCTCTGCTTGCCGAGAGCCTCGTCCAGCTTGGTCTGGTAGTTGTTGTCGTCGTTAGGATTGATAACCCAGTTAACCTCTACGCCGTCCCAGAGAGCCTCGTCTCTGTTGGGCCAGTAGTAAGTCTCGAATCTGCTCTGGAACTCAGTGTTCCAGCAGTAGATGTTGTACTTCTTACCTACGTTTTCTTCTGTCAGTTTCTCGGTATCTGCTGCCGAAACGTCTGCAACGCTGTTAGCTGCTGCGGAATCGCCGGACTTGGAAGCAGTGCTTCCGCCGCTGCTGCTGCTGTCATCGCTGCCGCCGCAAGCGGTCATGAGCGAACCTGCAACGCAGAGTGCCATTGTACCTGCCAGAAATCTCTTGAGCTGTGCCATAATAAATTTCCTCCTTAAAATTGCATTGCTTTCTTATAATTCAGAGCCGAATTGCTCTGTGAATGCCTTAATTGATTGGTTTTACCGATCCGCCTTCACGGATCTCGCCCTCAACGATTATCACCTCAGTGAAAGTTGTTGTGGGATTGTCGATCTGAGCTATCAGCTTTCTTGCAGCCTGCGCTCCGATCTCGGCAGTGTTCTGCCTGTAAGTTGTGAGCATCGGTGAAAGATAATCGCAGAATTCTATGCCGTCATATCCTACCACCGAAACATCATCGGGTATTCTTAGTCCCAGATCTTTTATTGCATTGTATCCGCCTATCGCCGAATAATCGTCAGGCATGAACACGCAGGTCGGTCTGTCGGGCTGCTGCATCATCTTCCAGGTAACTTCATAAGTCAACTGCGGACTGTGATATTCTGCGCAGACAAGCTTGCTCTGGTCTATTTCAAGTCCCAGCGACATACAAGCCTTACAGAAGCCGCCCAGTCTTTTTTCCATTACTGCGGAGCGTTTGCCCTGAACGAAGCCGAGTTTTGTGTGACCCAGGCTGTGGACGTATTTCACGAGTTCTTCCATGCCTGCCTCGTTGTTTGAAACAACAGCCGAGCGGCATTCAAAGATGTGGTCTATCGTCACCACAGGCAGTTCACCGTTTATCACTTCATAAACATCGGGATCGGAAAAATCCGTACAGATTATCACGATACCGTCAACGTTTCTGTAACGGCAGTGTTCATATGTAGACATCTTTCTTCCGCCGATATTCTTATTTATAAAAGTGATGTCGTAGCCCGATTGTTCAGCTTCGGTCTTGAACGAGTTGAGCACCTTTGCGAAGAACTCATGTGTGAGACCTCTTCCTGCCTCATCTGAGAACATTACTCCAAGGTTATAGGTGCGGTTCGTTTTGAGTGCCCTTGCCTGTGAATTCGGGAAGTAGCCCATTTCCTTAGCTGTTTTGATTATGCGTTCCTTAGTCTGCGTGCTAACATCTTTGTGATCGTTGAGCGCCTTGCTGACTGTTGCTATCGAAACGCCGCACCGCACGGAAATGTCTTTCAGCGAAACCATTTTGCACCTCCCCCTTCACGATTTAGGCAAACGTTTACATAAAACGTTTTCGCCGTGTCTTTATTAGATTCGTTCCACGGGTCGAAGTGTTTTCCGTTTGAGTAGTACCCTTTCGTTTCCGTTAATCAAATTGTACAATATATTTTCGTAGATTTCAAGTGTTTTTGCAAATTTTCTTCCGTAGTGTAATAAATTATGTAGGAATGCACTAAAACTCAGCTTATTTTTTGTGCATCTTTACTATGGTTTATGAAGTTTTGCAATCTTTTTGTAACTACTTCCGAGGGCTCTCACGGGCTGTCTCATTCCTGACACAAATCGCTCACATAATTCCCCGATAAGGTTTTCGAGCCGTCTTATTTTTCATATAAGTTTTCGTAAATATGCTCTTAACTCTGTGTAATCAGCACAAAAGTATATGAATTTTTTAAACACTTTGCCTATTTCAATCGTTTTCGCACCGAATTGTAATTTTCGGGTATTTTCTGTGTAAATTACTCTCATTTTTAGCACTTTTTCTGTTTTTTATTGTTACTTTGTGACCGTTTTGTGTTGTCGAAACACCATTTATTTCTGTTTTATACATTTTGTTGTTTAAAATCACAACAACATCTAACTTTTTTAACGTAAATATCGCTAAAATATGGGGCAGACCCATATCCGCCCCATACTCATTTGCTTTTATTCATTCGTGTCAGACACGTAATTACTAAAACGTGTTAAAAAGTCACGAAATTTGCAGGATTCGTGATATAGCCCTCGTAGCGCAGTTCAAAATGCAGATGCGTGCCGGTTGAGTAGCCTGTCGAGCCCATAAGCCCTATCTGCTGTCCCTGCTCCACCTTGTCGCCTACCTTGACTATCCCCTGCGTAAGATGCCCATAGAGCGACAGAAAGCCGTTTCCGTGGTCGATGATGATAAAGTTGCCGTAACCGCCGCCGCAGCCGCATGAGCCGTCCTTGCCGTAGTTGTGGGTGCATGAGTTGTTTGTGCGCACCACCTCGCCGGCTTCGGTCGCAGTTATCGGGAAACCGCCCTCGCCCGGAAT
The DNA here is from genome assembly GCA_947169885.1 of uncultured Ruminococcus sp. Lineage (GTDB taxonomy): Bacteria > Bacillota > Clostridia > Oscillospirales > Ruminococcaceae > YE71. The sequence goes on along the minus strand of CAMVRM010000001.1, from coordinate 45,548 downwards.
GTCCAGCCCCGTGTGATAGCTTCCCCAGCGTGCGCCCACGCCTGAGGACACAAAGGTGTGACCTGCAACGGGCCACTTGAAGTTATACCTGCACTCGGACTTTGGTATCTCGATGCCTGCCTGCTCCTTAGCCTTTATAGCCGCCTGCAATTCGGCTATCTTCGCCGTTGCATCCTCCTCGGTCACAAGGCGCTGTGCTTCGTCTATCTCGGTTATGTAAGTGCCTTTGAGAAGGTCGCCGGTGATGCCCTCATACGAGAAAACCTCATTCTCGAACTTGCGCTCATCGTCTGCAAGCTTCTGCTTCTGCTCTTTAAGAAGTGCCTTCATCTCCGCACTTGAATCATAAAGTTCCGCAAGCCGCTTTCTTTCGAGTGTAAGCGCAAGTATCTGATCGTCATACTTGCCCTCCTGCCTTTGCAGATCAAGCAGCTTTGCATCGTACTCCGCTTTTTTGTCAACAAGATCATCAAGCGCCTTTGTGTCATGCTCATTGACACGTTTAAGCAGTTCGGAACGCATGAGCATATCAAAGAAATCACCCGAACCCAGCAGAATATCCCCGTAACTCATGTCGCCTGCGAGATAGAGCGCCCTCAGCCTGCGCTTATAGGCTTCTATCCCCTCGTCGATCTCGTCAGACAGCTTCTGCGTTTCGCTGCGCTCAGATGCAAGCTTCATCTCCATTTCGGTGAGATATGCGTTTATGACCTCAGTCTTTTCATTCAGCACGCTTATCTCTTCAAGAACAAGTATCTGCTGTTCCTGCTCCGACTTCATGCCCTCGTCAGCCGCCGCAAGCTGTTCTTCAAGCTGCTGCTGACGTATGCCTATCTCCGACAGTCTGTTCGCATAGTAGTCCCCTGTGCTGTCAGTCTCCTGCTCTGCCGTTTCCGTGCCGTCTGCCGAGCTTGTGTCGTCTGCGCTTTCCTCAGTTTCAGCGTTATCGGCATAAACAGGCATTCGCCCCGCCGATGGTGCAATGACCGCCGCCGACAGGCACAGCACAAGCACCGTCAGTATTCTTTTCATGGCTTTCAATCTGTTCATAGCCGATGCTTCTCCTTAAATTTCCAAATCACGCACAACAAGGGTCTGAACGTTTGATTTTCGTTCAGACCCCGTGTGTACGGGTCATATTTATCTTATCACAGTCAGTCTGCAAAATATGTCATTATACATAATCAGAGGGGTTGAGTGCAACGCCGTCCTTGCGCACCTCAAAGTGCAGATGAGGACCTGTTGAGTAGCCCGTAGAGCCTACTGTACCCAGCTTGTCGCCCTGCTCAACGTAATCGCCGACAGATACGGTTATGCCCTCGGAGTGACCATAGAGCGTCCACCATCCGCCGCCGTGGTCGATTATGCAGTAGTTGCCGTAACCGCCGCCGCAGCCGCAGCTGTAATCTTTGCCGTAGTCATGCGTACAGGTATTCGATGCAACAATGACTGTTCCTGCATCAGAAGCAACGATGTTGTGACCTCTTATGCCGTCAGACCATATGTCAATGCCCTGATGATAAGCGCCCCATCTCCAGCCAACGCCGTAGGATATGTAGTAATAACCGGGAACAGGCCATGTGAAGTTAGACTTGCGGACATAGCCGTAAGCTTCGTTCGGATCGCCCGATGATGAATAGTTGTTGTCAGGCTCGGGTTCGGGGTCAGGTTCAGGCTCAGGATCATCATAATACGGATCTTCGTAGTAGCTGTCATCCTCGCTGCTGTCTTCGTAATAGTATGAACTGTCATCGTCAGGTTCGCTGTAATCGGGTTCGGAATAATCAGTCTTGGAGTCAGCCTTGCTGCTTTCATCCTGCTTCTTATTTTCTTCCTCCTCCTTTTTTCTCTTTTCTTCTTCTTCCTTTTTCTTTCTTTCTTCTTCCTCTTTTTTCTTCTTAGCTTCTTCTTCCTGCTTTTTCTTTTCTTCTTCTTCTTTTTTCTTCTTGGCTGCTTCTTCTTCCTGCTTCTTCTTTGTTTCTTCCTGTTCAAGAGCCTGACGCTCCTTGAACAGCTTCATAAGGTCAGCTTCAAACTGCTCATGTTCAGCATCTACCTGAGCCTTATTCTTTTCATATGTAGCCTTGTCGGCATTGAGCATACCGATAGTAAGTTCACTCTCACGGTAAAGCGATTCAAGCTTCTGCTTTTGGAGAGCCTGTTTGTTCCTACGCTCCTGAAGCGTTCCAAGTTCGTCTTCAAGCTTGTCTTTCTGGGCATTGAGGGCTGTTTCCTCAGTCTCATACTGATCTTTAAGCTCCATGAGATCATCGATAAGCTTGTTATCGTGATTTGCAACACGCTTGATAAGTTCAAGCTTCATGAGCATATCATAGAAATTGTCAGCGCCAATGATTATTCCCGTATAAGAGTCGCTGCCTGCGATATACATAACACGCAGACGTTTTTTCAGTCCGTCGATACCCTCAACGATCTCCTGCTTTTTCGCATCAACGTCCGCCTGCTTGCTCTCAATGTCAGATTCAGTCTCTTTGATAGAAGCTTCAAGTTCGGTTATCGACTGTGCGATCTTGTGAAGTGTTTCCTCGATAGTGAGTATCTGCTCCGAGACAGCTTTCTTGCGCTCCTCCTGAGCTTCAAGATCGCCCTCCGTTTCTTTAAGCTTTGCATCAAGTTCCGCCTGTTTCTTTTCAAGCTCGGCTATGTCGTTCTCGGTGCTGCTTATCTCTTTATCCTTTGTCTCGGTTGTTTCCGAAGATGTGGAAGTGGAGTTAGCGACCGTTCTTAACGAAGCGGCATTAGTAAAGCCCGATGCTGCCACTGTAACAGCGAGAGCATACGCTGCTATTTTTTTAAGCCTTGCTTTTGCTGCTGTTTTCATTTACAGCACGCCTCCTTTGAACTTTTTCCAAAATGTTTTACATCGTCCGTTTATCTATCTGTATAAACATACTGAACGGCAGGATCAGCCGATACAGCAGTACCCCAAAAAAGTCACGCCATTCATCAATAAACGCAAGAACCATGATCCCGGATCATACTTTCAGGTGCTTGCTTGCGCTTATCGAAGTACCGAGTGCGCCTATAACTGCACCCGATGCGAGGTATGCAACTGTGACTTTCATGAACATCTTTGAGAACGGATAGAGGTTGTCCACGCCAAGTATCGACCAGAGACTCATATCGTTCTTGAAGATGTTGTAAACGCCCTCATATGCGAACTTCGTCAGCAACAGCGCCGCACCCGCAGCAAAAATGCCTACTACCATACCCTCAATGAAGAAAGGTATGCGGATAAAGGTGTTGGTTGCGCCGACATATTTCATTATATTGATCTCCTTGCGCCTTGCAAAAACGCTTGCTCTTGTTGTGTTCGAGATAATGATAAGACATACAACAATGAGCGCTGCGATAACGCAGGTCATGATTATCATGAGAATATTCTTGATAGACACCAGCACGTCTGCGAACTGTGTCGGGCTTTTAACAGAGTCAACGTCCTCTAAGAGTTCTATCTGAACGGCAGTGTCGCCCATCATGCTTATGTCCTTGACAGTCACACGGAAAGTGTCGGGCAGAGGGTTGTCATCAGCATAGCGGAAAAGATCCTGCTGCTCATCGCTCATGTCCTCTTTCATGTTCTTCCATGCCTCGTCCTTTGAATAGAACTCGACTGTTGCCACATTCGAGATAGCACTGATGTGTTTTTCGAGAGCTTTGCGCCTGTCCTCGCCGATGTCGTCCTTTATGGTGACAGCCGCCTCGGACTGATCCTCGATACCGCTGATTATGCGGTTCAGGTTTATCGTGACTAGCACCGACATTCCGACCATGAGCAGAGAGACCAGTATGATACAAAACGAAGCGAATGACATCATCCTGTTTCTCCATATGCTCTTCATGCCCTGCCCGACAAGGTATCTTGCACTACTTGCTTTCATTGCGGTTCGTACCTCCTATTACCTCGTCAAAGGCTATCTCGCCCTTGTTGATGTTGATTATCCTTCCGCCGAAATAGCGCACAAGGTCATGCTCATGAGTGACCATAAGCACAGTTGTGCCGCACTCGTTGATCGACCTCAGCAGATCGACTATCTCATATGAAAGCGCAGGGTCGATGTTTCCCGTAGGCTCATCCGCAATGATAAGCTTTGGGTCATTGACGAGCGCTCTTGCAAGCGCTACACGCTGCTGCTCACCGCCCGAAAGCTCGGTAGGATAGCTCTTAGCCTTATCTTCAAGACCAACAAGGCTTATAACGTAAGGCACACGGCTGCGGATATACTTTGCAGGTGCGTCGATAACTCTTAGCACGAATGCAACATTTTCGTAAACGGTCATGGTGGGGATAAGCCTGAAATCCTGGAATACAACGCCGATAGTCCTGCGCAGTGCAGGCACTTTTCCACGGCGCAGCTTCGACAGATTGAAGCCGTTTACCAGCACAGTGCCCTCAGTAGCGTCGATCTCTTTGAGTATCAGCTTAATGAGCGTGGACTTGCCTGCACCCGATGAGCCTACCACGAATGCGAAATCGCCGTCCTTGATTTTCAGGTTTATCCCGTTAAGAGCGTCAACACCGCTCGAATAGGTAACGGATACGTCCTTGAATTCTACCAAGTTGATTCACCTCTTAAAAGTCTCACGTTTTTTTACACAAATTTTATCATTCTATCTTTTATAATACAACTAAATTTCACAATTCCCATAAACGTCACAAATGGCTGTCTGCACTAAGGCGTTTGCAGAAAACAGCCTTTGAGCGCAGTCAGCCATTTTGTTAAATGCTTTTTGGAACGTGATATTATCAGAACTTTGCAGGGTTAGCCGCAAGGTACTTTCTGACCATAAGTGCTATCTTGAAGATGATAGCATGGTCGAACTCTCTCAGGTCAAGACCTGTGAGCTTCTTGATCTTCTCGAGTCTGTACACAAGTGTATTTCTGTGAACGAACAGCTTTCTCGAAGTTTCGGAAACGTTCAGGTTGTTCTCAAAGAACTTCTGAATGGTGAAAAGTGTTTCGTGGTCAAGGCTCTCGATACTGCCTTTCTTGAACACTTCTTTAAGGAAAGTCTCGCAGAGTGTTGTAGGCAGGTGATAGATAAGCCTTGCGATGCCGAGGTTATCGTATGAAACGATGACTTTATCGGTGTCGAACACCTTTCCGACTTCAAGTGCTGTCTGAGCTTCCTTGAAGGAACGTGACAGATTTCTCACGCTCTCAACAACAGTACCGATGCCGACATTCACCCTTGTGTAGAACTCACCGCTCAGCGTGTCAGCGATGCTGCGTGCGAGCTTTTCGAGATCCTTTGAGTCGATGCTGGGAGTAACTTCCTTTACCAGCACGATGTCGCTCTCAGTGATATTGAACACGAAGTCCTTGTTCTTGTCGGGGAACAGATTCTGTATAACTTCATAAGCCGAAACATCATTTGACTGAACGATGCGGATAAGCAGGCAGACTCTCGAAACATCGGAGTTGAAGTGCAGTTCTCTTGCCTTGACGTGAATATCTCCGGGGAGTACGTTGTCAAGAACCACATTCTTGATGAAGTTGTTCCTGTCGTACTTTTCGTCATAGTACTGCTTGATAGAAGCCAGAGAAATAGCAAGAATGCTTGCGTACTTCGCAGCAACCTCGTCACTGCCCTCGACAAAAACTGCGTAATCGGGCTTCATGTGCGCTCCGAACGGTTTGTATGTATAGCCGTCCCTGACGAAGATGTCATGCGAATCGCTGAGGTCTAATGACACGAACTCATTGGTCGTGCCGACCTGAGCAAGCTCGGAGCAGGCAATGATAGTTGCGGTCTCATCAATAACACCTATGGTGCAGTCGATGGTCTCTCTCATCTGATGTATCACGTTCTGAAATAATCTGTTTGACATAAACTATCTCCTCTTTTCATCATTTTTACAGTACCGACTATATATTTACGGACAAATCGGTCAAGTACAAATGTATAATACTATTATAACAAAAAAAATCCGCAATTTCAAGTAGTCTGTGTTAAAAATGTCAAAAAAGTTTTCAGATTTTTTTATCATCACGATCCGAACGTCTCTTATATATTACAAATTGTAACATATTTTCTCCGTCAGTGTGTGAACTTTTCGTTAAAACTCGAAATTTTCATGTAATTTTCAGAATTCAAGCACCTGATGTGATGAATTTTTGGTTAAAAAGCGTTACAAATGGGTTACTTTTAAATTTTTTGTAAACATACAAAAAAGCCCTGCACAGACCTTGTTTTCCGTGCAGGGCTTAGAACCTGTCTTCACAAGACACTGTACGTGTCTTTTCAACGATATTCAGTCGCTTTCTGCGTTGAAAAACCTTGCAGTGCGACAGCACAACTGCGGTTTTTCGCCTTGAAATCGACTAAATCTCGCTGAAAATCCACGCACATTTCTTGTGAAGACAGGTTCTTAATATCGTTCGTTATCAGTTTTCGGGGGTAGGAGTGAAAGCTTCTACCTCGGGGAAAGTCTTAACTTCGCCAAGACCCTCGATAGTAAATGTTACCTCGAGCTTATCAAAGAAAGCGATCTTGAACGGGTCGATCGCAGGATCGGTCGCAGTCGAGCCGTAGTCATTGTAGATTTCGATACGGTAGCAGTTGTTGTTGTTCTCGATGTTGCCGCAGCGGATCTTAGTCGGGTCAAACTCGATCTCCTGACCGTCGCACTTGATCGAAGTAACTTCTACCTTGAGGTCAGAGACCTTGTAGTCGCCCTTAGCGTTCTTGTCGTAGTGGTTGTCGCCGTCAGTCAGACCGCTTGCCTTTTCCTCGTCAGTCTCGTTTACCTGCTGGAACACGCCGTTCTCGTCAAGACCCGAGATCTCAGTACCGTCCATAAGACCAACAATATCAACGCAGAACACAACAGTTCCCTCAGCAGGAGAAGCGATACGTCCGTCGCCGATTTCCTCATCAAAAAGAACGTTGGGGTTAGAAAGACCGTTGTTATAAGCGATAGAATCCTTAGTGATAGCAACAGTATATTCGCCGTCACCTGTTATATCAGCGTCGATGCCGTAGCCGTAAGTTGCAGGATCTTTGGGGTCAAAGTCAGGCGAGTGAACAGCGCCCTGCCACAGCCAGTTGCCCCAGAACCAGCTCGCATCGCCGAACATCAGGAATGCGTCATAGCCGTTATATTCATAAGTAGGCTTGAAACTTGTATCAGGCATGATAACGCCGACTTCCTCATCTTCGCCGTCCTCTGCGCTCTCGGTGCTTTCTGCACTTTCAGCGCTCTCAGCTGCGGAAACCTCGCCCTCTGAAGCTGCGTCCTCCTTGCTCTCTGCTGCTGTGGAAGCTGTGTCAGCCTTTGAAGCGCTGCCGCCCTCAGAACTGCTGTCATCAGAACCGCCGCACGAAGCCAGCATCGTGCAGGCAAGAGACATAGCTATAACTGCTGCGGAAATTCTTTTGATCTTGTCCATGGTAATTTCCTCCAATAAAAAAATTTTCTAAAATTGCTTGTGCTTATGACGAACGGAGCGAACTCCATAGCATTTCACCCTTATTTATCTGGGCTTCCCCCGTTCCATTATACTTATCATACTAAATTTTCAGCCTTTTTTCAATATACCTTTTGCACAAAAAGTGCCGCCATTTTTTAGCGTAAATATACACGTTTTTAATTTATTACAGAACGGTTTAACAATGGATATAAAAATATTATCCTGACTATTTACTATTATTACAAATACTAAAATATCCGTTATAATATTTTCACCCATTTTAATTTATTATCCTTTATGTGTTACCGTATTTTAATAAAAAACGCACGTTCTGCAATTTTTGCTTATACGTGCGTTTTGTAAATTTTTTATTAACGTGTACTGAGATATGGACCGGCGAACACGGGGCATTTGTGCTGACTTTCTTATTTCTTATCTCTTATTTATTATCAGTCTTCGCCTAGTTTCAGTGCTTTCGAGATATTTATCCTCCTTATCAGACTGCCTAATACTATAAAACATATCAGCAGCATAACAAGGATTATACTGTATACTTTCAGGTAATCCGCCCTCTGCGGTATCACAACAAATCCGGGCACTTGCTCCTCCGCCGTGTACAGATACTGGAACAGCGGAACATACAGCTCGCTCGCAACGCCGCCAATGAATATCGCCGACAGTATCGCCGCCCCCGAAGTCAGCAGCTGCTCATAAAGTATCATCGCAATGATCTCCCTGTACTTCATGCCCATGGCTCGCAGTATGCCGAATTGCAGTGTGCGGCTCTTTATCGAAAGTATCCAGTACATGAGGAAACCGATGATGCACATTATCATGATGATGATGAATCCCAGCGTCAGAGCGCCGTTCATGCCTTGAAGCATCGGGTCGTTCTTCTCGGTGATGATCTCCTGATTTGCCACTCTGAGCAGTGTCGGCTCGATGTCCGAATCCTCGATCGACTTGTACAAGTCCTCCGTCAGTGCGCCGTCTTCCAGTTTTATCCACACCTGATACGGCTCTATCTTCGACATGATCTTCACATAGTCCAAATTCATAACTGCGAAGTTCATATATGAACCGTCCTTAGCCGTAAGATAAGGGTTCATTGACGGCCAGAAGTCGATAAAAGCAAGTACAGTCGCCTCGAACGGGTCATTACCGCCCCAGCTTACAGTTACTGTATCCCCCGTTTTCAAGCCGTAAGTGTTCATAAATGCGCTCGAAAGAAGTATACCCTGCGGATATTCGCTGAGTGCGTTCAGATACTCATTAATATGGTACGGCAGAAGTCTGTCCGCAAACCAGCAGACTTTCGAGAATTCCCCGGGGTCTATCGCCATAAGATTCACGTTGTCGGTGCTGTTGGTGGTGCGTGCGCTGTCTGCTTCGTCCCACAGTTCCTTGCGCTGTGCTTCTTCCTTGACTTTCGAGACTTTCGGAACTTTCATTCGGCTGCTCGAAACGGTTATCGGGTTGCGGATAAACACCCTTGCGACCGACTCCACGCCCGAAAGCTGTTCAAATCGCTCAATAGGCGGCTCGGTGTACTCGACTGAATCCTCGTCAACTTCTATCGCCGCTTCTTCTGCTGAAAGCTGTGTGCCGTTCTCCCTCGCAGCAAGTGCCGCATCGCCCGCAGCAGCCGCACTCTGCGCCCTCAGTTCGCCCGAGGTGTTCGACCATTCTTCTTTCATTACAACGTCTGCACCGATGCCGTATGACACACGTTCCTCGGCGTTTCGGTTGAGCGCACGGGCGGTATTTGCGAAGTAAAGTCCCAGCGATACGGTCAGTATCAGGAATATCATGAGGAATCGTTCTTTGCCTGCCGCCGAACGTCCGATGTTGTTGAACGAAACATATGCCGCAGGCGAAAGCACTCTTTGCAGAAGTTTCGAGAATATGCGTATAATAAGCGGATGTATGCGTATAATAAATAATCCGCACCCGACAATGAACGCCGCCGAAGCTATGAACATCATCGGGTTGACTGCCGCTTCTCTGTCGGTCATGCCCTCAGCAGTCAGGTCAGCCTGCTTTTTCGTGTAGTAATAGAGCCACCCGAGCGAACCGCCGATAAGGATAAAGTCTGCGCACAATTTCTCCCACAGGGGCAGTCTGCGCTTTTTTGCTTTCGACTGCTTGTGTTCGACTATCGTTGTTTTTGTTGACGGAACGATAGGGGTCATAGTTGTGAAGAAGAACACAACTACCGCCGCCGCCGAATAGATAAAGGCATCAGCCGCAAGCGTTATCGGCAGAGACTTTCGGTTGACAAATTCAAGAAATCCATTTGAAGCGCCCAGCATCCTGCAAAGCGCCATGCCCACAAAAGGCGCTGCCGCCGCCGAAACAACGCCCAGAAACATCGACTCCAAAGCATATATGCGGATTATCTGCCCTCGTGATGCTCCCCTGCTCTTGAACACGGCTATCTCGTTTTTCTCCTGCTCAACATTCAACTGCGAGACCATGAACAGATAGACCAGTATCATTAGTATAACGGGTATTTGCAGAAGCCACAGCGTTTCTCTCAGCTGTGAGGCTCTGTCTGCATAATCAATAAAAATATTCGCCGCAGGTATCTTGAACGAAACATCGTTGTCCTCATAGATACGGCGCTGATCCTCTATGCGGTCATTGACAAGCCCCAGCGTGTTCATGTTCATATGCGGATAGTCAATGGCATACCGCACAGCCATATTGCTGATATTCACCGCACCCGTGTCCATAATATCGCCGTAAAGCGTATCATAGTCAGCAAACACAGTTGAAAGATATTCTCCTAAGCCCTCAGCCCAGTAAGCCTCATAGCCGTCCTTAACGTCAATAACGCCGACTATCTCTATCTTTACAGTTTTGTCAGCCCCGAAGATATTGCCTATCTCATAAACCGTATCGGTGGCAAGTTCCGAGACTTTCAGCGCTTTTTCGGTGGTAACGCATTCATAAACGCCGTCACTGCGCTGACCTTTTTGGAACATTCTTCCACGGACTATCTCAGCCGCTTCTTCAAGCCCTGTCATGCCGCCCAGTGTCAGCCTTGCCGCCGAACTGCCGTCAGTTATTGCGATAGACGTTACATAAAGGTATTCGTCAGCGATATAAGTTTTTGAAAAGCTTGCAGGACAGCCGAGCGAATCGTAATTCTCGTCAACAAGCGCCTGTATTTTGTCTACCTCCGTCCGCTGAGCCGACGTGTCAATGTCAAGCGTCACTGAATGTTTCGTTTCGTAAGTACCCGGGAAAACGCCCTCCTCCGTCTGGAAATTTTCCATATCCTTAACGAGCATTCTCTGCAAGGATGCGTTCATATATATCGGTATAGTGCTTGTCATCGCCGCCGCCATGATAAAGCCGATAAGCAGACACAGCACCATCCATTTCGTGTTGCGCATTTTGCGCATTAGCAATGTGAACATCTGAAATCTCCTTTTATCGCTAAATGTCAGCGTATAATGATCTCGTCACCCTCTTGCAGTCCCGACTTTATTTCCGACTGCGAACCTGTTTTCAGCCCTATCTCAACGGGTACAGCGGTCTTTTGTCCGTCTTTGAGAACATAAACTACCGTTTCGCCGTCGACTGTTTTGATAAGATTATTTGAAACAGTGATAACATCTTCTGCACGTTCCTGAACAAGGATACTGTCCGCAAGCTGACCAACTGCATCGGGAGGCGCTTCACCGATAAACCGAATATATATCATATCCGCCTCATACTCAATGCCGCCTTCTTCAAGTTTATCATGGCTCTCAGCCTGTTCACGCTTGAAGTCGGCAAGCGTTGTGGGATCCATGAAAACCTCGCCGTCATAATAGTCATCGCCTATGCGTATCTGCACCTGCTGACCGACAGGAAACGCTGTCAAGTCATTCGGCTTGATAGCGATATACAGCTTATCCGTCTGCATAACAGTTGCGATAGTCTGCCCGGGCGAAGCATAATCTCCGACACGAACATCCGCAAGCGCCGAGATAGTGCCGTCAGTCGGCGAAGTCAGAACGGCATTGTCACGCTGTTTATAGAGTTTTTCGAGTGCGATGTCAAGCAGTTCAACATCAACATAAGCACGGTCATATTCCGACTGAGTACAGCCGTTTTCGTAAAGCACCTCGGTATAGAGGAACGCCCTTTTGCGGTCAAGTTCTTTCAGCTGTATCTGGTAGTCGATGTCAGTCGTATCAAGTTCGCATATCTTGTCGCCCTTTGCGACCTTATCGCCTGCACGGACGTAAAACTCGCTTATCGTGCCGCCCTCTTTTTCGTAAGAGATGTTATACTGCTGTTCGCTCATGACCGTTCCGCTGTTGACGATCTTTTTTTCGAGCGTCTTGCGTTTAGCGGTAACGGTGGTATAGCTTACCTCGCTAGCCTTAACGGTAGGCGCAGGGAGAACTTCTTCCTCATCGGGCAGAAGATAACAGCCGCTTGCGGCAAGAGAAACAGCGGTGCAGGCAAGCAGAGCAACAGCCTTTCTATGAAAATACGAAAATGTCATAAATAACCACTCCGATTGAAATTTCAGGGTCTAAAGCGTATTATTAGTATAATTATATCAAATTTATAAAGTAAAGTCATATATATTTATACACTATTTTATTAACAAATGTGTCCTCGGGTGGACGGCTCATTGCCCTCGGTTCTCGGGCGGACGGCTCATTACCCTCGCACGTAAGTTTGATATAGACGATAAATGGTACAGCTCGGGGCTTTCAAAAGATAATGGCTAACTTTTTATGTTTCATCTTTTATTTCTAATTTCTAATTTCTTATTTCTAATTTCTAATTTCTAATTTCTTATTTCTTATTTCTTATTTCTTATTTCTAATTTCTTATTTAAGCTTAATGGCATGGGTCTATTTTTAGTAAAAACAAAAAAATTATTCTTTTGTGGCATTAAGCTATTGACAAATGCCACAAAATATGATAAAATATTGACATAGCAGTTAAATATTTGATAAAACGTTTTCGTAATTTTTTATCCCCGAAAGGACATCTCATCTCAATGAAAATCAGATTATATAAACGGCTGTTATGCGGACTGTCAGCGGCGGCTCTTGCGGCTTCGCTCGCTTCATGTGCAGGCAGTTCCGACAGTTCGTCCGCCGAAGAAAGCACAGCTTCACAAAGCGGCGCAACCACCACCGCCCACGAGATAATCACTTCCCGTGAGCGTGAAAATATCGAGACTGAACCCGTTGTCGAAACACTCGGCGATTTCAATATTGCAGGTGCTGTTGACGAAAGTTCTGTTCCCGAAGATTTCCTCTACGAGACCGAGGGTGAGGACGGCGAACTCAACGGTGCGACCGTTCTTGACAAGGGTTTTCTGGGTGACTTCTCGGGAAGCGGATTTGTTGCCGTTACCGATGATGCGACCGTTGAATTCGAGATAGACTTCCCTGCTGAGGGCAGTTATGACTTTGTGATGATAGCCGCCGCAGATCAGATCGGCGAAAAGGCTTCTGTCACGATCGACGGCAACGCTTTCACAAGCTTTGAGATCATCACCGACAAACTGGGCGAGAACAGAGCGCAGAAAGTCCTCATCGGCGAGGGCAAGCACAAGATAGGCTTCAAGGCGCAGACAGTCCCCGTTTATATCGACAAGTTCACTATCAAGCCTGCCGATAAAGTCGACCCGACCGAGTTCGATGTCAAGCGTGAACTCTGCAATCCAAACGCTTCCGAAGAAACGAAGCGGCTTTACAACTTCCTTTGCGACAGCTACGGAAAATACATAATTTCGGGTCAGTATGCCGCTGATAACAACGGTCTTGAATCCCGTGAATTTATCGACATAAATCAAAAACTGGGCGATTACCCTGCTATCATGGGGCTTGACCTTATCGAGCTTTCCCCCTCAAGAGTGCTGAACAACTCCTCGGGCGGTTACAAAGCCATTCAGAATGCCAAAGACTGGTACTTGAACCACAACGGCATAGTTACTATGTGCTGGCACTGGAACGCTCCCGAACCTTATATCGGCGGCGACTTAGGCGCATGGTGGGAGGGCTTTTACAGTGAGCATACTTCCATAAGCCTGACGAAGATACTCAACGGCAGTGACCCCGAGGGTTATGATCTGCTTATCCGTGACATCGACTCTATTGCCTGCTACTTGCAGGAGCTGGACGATTATCATGTGCCGATACTCTGGCGACCTCTCCACGAAGGCGGCGGCGACCCCAAATGGAACAACCCTTGGTTCTGGTGGGGCAGTTCGGGTGCAGATGCTTACAAACAGCTGTGGCAGCTTATGTATGACCGCATAACCAATTATCATGGCGTAAACAACCTCATCTGGGTGTGGAACGGTCAGAACGCTTCCTATTACCCCGGAGATGAATATGTTGATATTGTCGGCTACGATGTTTACGGCGACAAGGGTGATTACTCGTCCAAAAAATGGTACTACGATTACACAAAGTCCTGCGCAGGCGAAAACAAGATATGCGCAATGACCGAGAACGGCACTCTTTTTGACCCCGATGCCGCTATGGCTGACGGCACACGCTGGGCTTGGTTCGCAACATGGAACGGCGAGTTCACGATCAAAGACATGGAACTTCCGGGCGAATATACCTCCATGGAAATGTGGGAAAAGATCTATTCGAACGACAAGGTGCTGACGGTGAGCGAACTCCCCGACCTGAAAAACTATCCGCTCGACACTGAAAAATTCCTGCAAGGTGCTTCATAAACTAAGCGAATTTCTTATTCTACCTCCTTTCTAAACAAGTGAACAGTTAAGGTATTGTTCGGGTGCGGTCGGTGAAGATCGGCACAAGGCTTGCCTTGACTGTTCACTTTGTTTTTATCGGTATAAATGATCTGCACAAACGAAAAGACCCCACGACTTACGCCGCAGGGTCTCCCGTTGATAGGAAAAGTAAGGAAAGTAAAATGAAAAAGTAGAAAAGTTCAATCTTGTGCAGCCTCTTTCAAAGCCACGTAATCGGAGATAAGCTTCACAGCCCCCTCGATGCCGATGACTGAGGAATTGACTGTTATATCATAATTCGATGCCATGCCCCACTTGTTCTCGGTGAAATATTCGTAGTAATTGGCACGGCGTTTGTCAGTCTTTTTTATGAAGTCCTCTATCTTCGTTTTTTCGATGTCGTAGCGCTCAGAGATGCGGCGCTTTTTTTCGTGCATATTGCCCGTTATGAAAACCGAGATAAGGTTCTTGTGCTCCTGCAAGACATAATCAGCGCACCTGCCGACTATCACGCATGGTGATTCGCCCAACTTTTTTATCGTCTCGAACTGTGCGAGGAAAATGCGGTGATTGAGCGGTATCTCAGGGTTTATCCTGCCGTTTGTGCCGATCGGATAAGTACCTACCACCAGCGAATAAAGCAGACTGTTCGTCATGGACTCATCGTGCCTCACGAACAAGTCTTCGCAGATGCCGCTTTGTTTTGCGGATTCTTCCAGCAGTTTCTTGTCATAAAACGGGATACCATACAATTCAGCGAGCCGACTGCCGATCTCTCTGCCGCCGCTGCCGAACTCACGTCCGATAGTGATAACGCTTTTCATGGGGTATCCCTCCGTTTCTGTCTGAACACTTTTTTACTACATCTATTATACCACATTTTTTGTGATTTGTATACAATATTTATCAAAAAAGTTGCACGAAGTTTAGGCGTTTTAGTTGGTTATTTTGACAATGCAGTTATTTAAAGCGTATATTCGCAAACAAAAAAAGGCGCACTCCTTAAGGCAGATTCCCATATAGAAGTTTTGCCCCGAAGCGTTCAAAAGCGCTTCGGGGCATTCGCATTATATACAGTAGCTAAGCTGATCAGAATTTGCGGTCAGAACAAAAAGCGATAGAAATTCCAATTTATGAAAAATTTAATCTCTCACAGGGCATATCATCTGAAGGTCAAACGGTTCCTCTTCAGCAATTTCTTTTATAGGGTCACTTGCCAGCTTACTCCCCATTGCTCTGTAAAATGCGATCGTCTCCTCTGAAGAACAAGCAGATATGTACAAAGCTTTTGCACCGTTTTTTCTTGCTTCATCTTTCCCTGCTTCAAATAATCGTCTGCCAATGCCTTGTCCTCTGCATTCAGAAGACACCTGCATCATATCAAGGATCATGTACGGACCATTTAGCTGCTTTAACAGACCTATAAAACCAACAACTTTATCATTTTCTAATGCTATGTATGTAATATGATCATCGCTGCTTATTTGCTTTGCTACAGATCGCTTTTTGTTCAGATCCCAATCCTCGGTATATTTGCATTCAACCAATGAAAAGTCTCCGTCTATTCTGCGATATACCTTATTTACATCCTGTTTTCTGTTATATAAATCCAATGATTCTATACAGAAATTTGTATCTGATAATAATTCAATTTTAATCAAATGATAAACCTCCTTATGTTATATGCTTTACTTTTTTGATTCATTTGCATTATTATCGTTTTCATACGCAACACCTCTTTCACGTTCATAGCCCGATTTATGTTAGTAATGATTATAGCACAATAACGCTGCGCTGTCAATAAAAGCACAATAGTATTTTTGACTTGAGATCAAAAATACTATTGCTTAATACTTCTATATCAGCGCCGCATATAAAAAGCACGCCCGATGTTATTTTAAGAACTTTCACACGTTTCCACGCTGTTTTTTCCTATACTCGTACTGACGCACCAAAGTATCAGCGCCCAGCAGCTGAGGTTCGTCCAGTGCCATGACCAGCATGAAGTCGGAAAAATCCAACCCCACTTCAAACGCCATTTCAAGCACGTTCTCACGAGTGAGCGGCAAAACTTCGCTCATCGTCCGCACACCGTCCTCGCCGACAAGTTCGTGCGGTATCTGATAGACAGGCAAGGACGGCGTAAAATCCTCGTCCACCTCGTCTATCTCGTCCTCACATTCATGTTCAAGGTCAATGCACAAAGCGTCCCCGATAGAAGTAGACGCTATCACCATAAATCCTAGCGGCATAACGCAGCAGCCTGGGACAGCGCCCAGGTTTTCCCTTAACAGATCATCTATCCCCAAAAAAGCCACGTCACCGATATAAATGCGCCTGCCCTTTGGGATATTGCAGTAACGAAAGAACCACAGCACCTCAACAGGAAGCCTTTGCCCCGAGAATTCGTACAGCTTCACAAGTTCGTCCCTGTGCGCCATGCCGACTTCTCCCGATAGTTTCAGCCGTTCGATCACCGTGCGAAAGTCCTCAGCCCACTCCGCATCATAGCTGTCGATACGCAGATCATCAATAATGACAGGCTCGTCCTCAACGTTGTCCGCCGAACTGTTCACGTTTGTCTCGACAGGAAGTTCTTGATGTTTGCCGCCGAAAATACGGTCAAAAAGACCCGTCAGAAAACTCATTTCAGCGAATTCAGCAGACCGCCCTTGTTGATAATGTTGATAAGGAACTCGGGGAACGCCTGACCCTGATAGCTCTCACCCTTGGTAACGTTTGTGATAACGCCGCTCTCAAAGTCGATCTCCACCTCATCGCCTGCTTCGATCTTCTCGCTTGCTTCTCTGCACTCAATTATCGGCAGACCGATGTTTATAGCGTTGCGGTAGAAAATTCTTGCGAAAGTCGCAGCGATAACGCAGGAAATGCCGCTCGCCTTGATAGCGATAGGTGCGTGCTCTCTCGAAGAACCGCAGCCGAAGTTCTCATGTGCCACCATGATGTCGCCCTCTTTTACTTTCTTCACGAAGTCGATGTCGATGTCCTCCATGCAGTGGCTCGCAAGTTCCTTGTGGTCGGCGGTGTTTAAATATCTTGCAGGAATGATAACATCGGTATCAACATTATCCCCGTACTTATGAACTGTGCCCTTAGCTTTCATCAAACTCATATCCTTTCAGCCGTTTTTGTAATCAGATGAGCCGAAAACGTTCTCCCCGTTTGCCTGCCGTCTCAGCTCGTCATAAATTTTTTCAAGATGTTCCTTGTCGATCATTTCCTTAGTTCTCGAGATAAAAAAGCAGCACTTGACCTTCTTGAAAAGTCCCGTCTTAGTCAGCGCATAAACAGGCTTACCGCCGATGTTCTCGTTCATGACCTCATTAAAGCCTTTTTTCGAGATAAGGCTCTGAGTACTCTCGACCGTGAAAGAATTCTCCGCTTTCAGCTGCGAGATTATCTCATATGCCTTGTCCTCACGCTGCTTATCGTTCAGCTTAGTGCCGTATTGTTTCATAAGCAGGCTAAGAATATGATCTCCGAAAATGTCATAAAGATAATTATTCATAGTCCACCCCGTTTTCTGTTTTTTCGGGGCAGAGGTAAATATAGCCGCTCCGAAAAAAACGTCTTTGTTTCTTGCAGAAAAGGCTTGAATAAATATCGTTGTTAAATTCTTATTTAAATTTCAAAATCAACGCATTTGCGGCTTTTTGTAACACTTCCCACAAATCCTTTTACTTTGACGTGTTCGGGATGATCCGCATAATAACTCAGAGCCGCCTCATTTTCAAAGCAGCTGTCGAGCAAAACATCACCGTTAGAAGTATCCAGAAGTTCTGACTGTACCTTAATGTCGATAAGCCCCTCGATAACACCTTTGAGCGCTTCAAGATCGTGCTTTATCTTTTCAGCCGCAGCCTTTTTCTGCTCGTTCGTCAAATCGTCCTTTAAGTCCCAGATTATGATGTGTCTAACCATTTTATTACATTACCTCGCTGGGCTGGCTGAGCTTGCCTGTGATAGCCGAAGCTGCCGCAACGTAAGGCGAAGCAAGATAAACTTCGCTCTCAGGGTGTCCCATTCTTCCTACAAAGTTGCGGTTAGTCGTCGCTACCGAGCGTTCGCCCTTAGCAAGAATACCCATATATCCTCCGAGGCAAGGTCCGCAGGTAGGCGTAGAAACTGCGCAGCCTGCTTCGATGAAGATTTTCAGCAGACCCTCTTCCATTGCCTGCATATAAATAGCCTGAGTTGCAGGGATAACGATGCAGCGCACGCTGTCAGCGATCTTCTTGCCCTTTAACACCTCAGCAGCGGCTCTCAGATCCTCGATGCGTCCGTTTGTGCAGGAACCGATGACCGACTGATCTATCTTAACATCGCCGATCTCATCAAAAGTCTTAGCATTTTCGGGCAGATGCGGGAAAGCAACAGTCGGCTTTATCTGCGAAAGGTCGATCGTGTATTCCTCATCATATTCTGCATCAGCATCAGCCTCGAAGATGCGAACTTCCCTCTTGAATCTGTCCTTAACGTAAGCGAGCGTTACCTCGTCAACTGCGAAGATACCGTTCTTTGCGCCTGCTTCGATAGCCATGTTAGCCATGCAGAGCCTGTCTTCCATAGTAAGATTTTTCAGACCCTCGCCCATGAACTCCATAGAGCGATAGAGCGCACCGTCAACGCCGATCATGCCGATAATGTGAAGTATAACGTCCTTAGCTGCACTATACTTAGGCAGTTTGCCGACGATGTTGAACTTGATAGCGGAAGGCACTTTGAACCAAGCTTTGCCCTTAGCCATGCCTGCGCACATATCAGTCGAGCCGACACCCGTTGAGAAAGCACCGAGAGCGCCGTAGGTGCAGGTGTGGCTGTCAGCGCCGATGATGCAGTCTCCGGGACCCACAAGACCCTGTTCGGGGAGCAGAGCGTGTTCGATACCCATTCTTCCAACATCATAGAAGTGAGTGATGCTCTGTTCGCCGCAGAAATCACGGCACTGTTTGCACTGGGTAGCAGCCTTTATATCCTTGTTAGGAGCAAAGTGATCCATTACCATTGTGACCTTTTCCTTATCGAACACCTCGGTAAAGCCTGCCTTGTTGAATTCGTTTATTGCAACAGGCGAAGTTATATCATTACCAAGCACGAAGTCAAGGTCAGCCATGATAAGCTGTCCTGCCTTGACCTCATCAAGACCTGCGTGAGCCGCAAGTATCTTTTGTGTCATTGTCATTCCCATTTTTATCCGATCCTTTCAAGAGAATTTTTTTGGCGTAAAAATGACTGCTCTTATGTTATCTCACACACTCCGAGCATCATTTCTTTACTGTTATTATAACACATTTTGTACTAATTGTCAATAAAAAAACGAAACAATTCCCAGTAATTGGCTAAAATGTGCTTTCGTTTGCTAACATGACAAACTGAACGCCCCTTTTTACGGGACTATTTTTATGTGATTTTGACATTGTAGGTTTAACGTCAGTTCTTTCTTATTTCTTATCTTTCATCTATTATCTGATTCAGAGGCTGACTTGCTCGGGGTCGGGCAGGTCTTTTGCAGGTGAGCCTGTTGAGGGAATGCTCTTGCAGAGGTATTTCTTTAAGGCTTCCGCATATTCTGCCGTTATTATCTCGGCTTTCACAACTTCTGCTTTGCCTTTGAGCGACATGACCGAAACTCCAATGGTGGTCTTGGTGGTCTTGGGCAGCAGCAGAGCCGTGTCAAAAATGAGCGCACGGTTGTTAGAGGAACGCAGCAGCATCAGCGCATTGTCGGGTACGAATACCGCAGCCGTCAGCTTGTCTTTCAGACTGAATGCACCTGTCAGCTTCTTGCGGTTGGTCTTTGTTTCGTATGCGGAAAGCGGAACTTTCGCAACTTTTCCTCCTGCATAAACGAATATCATAAATCCCGAATAGTCGCTCGTGTTCACCATGGCACAAACGCTCTCGCCCTCGTCAAAACTCAGCTTCGCAGGGATATAGTCGCCCATGGCACTTGCTTTTGTCTCGGTGAACGCCGAAACTCTCGTCTTGTAGCAGTTGCCCCCCGTCGTGAAGAACAACAGTTCCGAACGGTTGTTCGTCTCAATGGTCTGCGTGATGATGTCGCCGTCTTTCAGCTTGTGGTCGCTCGCCATGCGCAGACTGTTCGGCAGTATCTTCTTGAAATAGCCGCTCTCAGTCATGAACAATGTGCAGTTGAAATCGGGTATCTCCTCCTGCTCGTCTATCTCCACAACGTCCGAAGCGTAGTAGAACTGCGTCCTGCGCTCCTGACCATATTTCTTCACAATGTCACGCAGTTCTTTCGAGATAACGCCCTTTATCTTCTTGTCGCTTCCTGCGATCTCTTCCAGTGCCGCAATATCGTTCTTTAATTCCTCGATGTCCTTGGTGCGCTTTAAGATGTACTCACGGTTCAAATGGCGCAGTTTAATTTCCGCAACGTATTCCGCCTGTATCTCGTCAATGCCGAAACCTATCATGAGATTCGGAACAACATCTGCTTCTTCCTCAGTCTCACGGACTATCTTAACAGCCTTGTCGATGTCGAGAAGAATTTTTTCAAGACCTTCCAGCAGATGCAGTCTTTCACGCTTTTTGTTAAGGTCAAAATTCGTGCGCCGTCTTACGCAGTCAACACGGAACTTTATCCATTCATCAAGTATCTCATACACGCCCATAACTTTCGGATAACCGTGTACAAGAATATTGAAGTTGCAGGAATAGCTGTCCTCCAGCGGTGTCAGCTTGTAAAGCTTCTGCATTACCTTTTCCGGGTCAGTGCCTTTTTTCAGGTCAATGGTTATCGTAAGACCGTTTAAATCGGTATCGTCACGAACGTAGCTGACTTCACGAAGCTTGCCTGCCTTGACCTGTGCTATCATCTTTTCGATTATCGCTTCAACGGTGGTGGTAGCAGGTATCTCGGTAACTATGAGCGAATTGCTTTTTTTGTCATACTCATACTTAGCCCTGAGCCTTATAGAACCACGTCCCGTGCGGTAAACTTCATTCAGAACATCTTCATCATAAAGCATAAGACCGCCGCCTGCAAAATCAGGACCTTTGAGCGTTTCAAGTGCGTTGTGTTCGGGGTTCTTCATAAGTGCGATAGTTGTTTCGCATATTTCGGAAAGGTTGAAGGAGCAGACCGCCGAAGCCATAGAAACGCCGATACCAACATTCGCATTAACGAGTATCGAGGGGAAAGCCGCAGGGAGAAGTGTCGGCTCGAGCATCTCGTTATCGTAGTTCGGCACAAAGTCAACAGTATCCTTGTCAATATCGTTAAAAAGTTCAGCGCAGATAGGTGCAAGCTTTGCCTCGGTGTAACGTGAAGCGGCATAGGACATATCACGGGAATAAGCCTTACCGAAGTTGCCCTTGCTGTCAACGTAGGGGTGCAGAAGTGTCTCATTTCCACGGGCAAGGCGCACCATTGTTTCGTAGATAGCCTGATCGCCGTGAGGGTTAAGTTTCATAGTCTGACCCACGATATTCGCAGACTTTGTTCTTGCGCCTGTGAGCAGACCCATTTTATACATTGTGTAAAGTATTTTTCTGTGTGAGGGCTTGAACCCGTCTATCTCGGGGAATGCTCTCGACACGATAACGCTCATAGCGTAAGGCATATAGTTTTTTTCGAGTGTATCAGTTATAGCTTCTTCAACGACCGTCCCTGCGCCTGCGATATAAGCATCAGGCAGCTTAGACAGGTCTATCTTAGGTTCTTTCTTCGTTGTTTTCTTAGCCATTTTTACCTCCTGTCCTCGTGCGGACGGTCCTCGGGCGGACGGCTCAATGCCCTCGGTCCTCGGGCGGACGGCTCGATGCCCTCGCATACTCATTTTGTATAAGACGAACAATAGCGATGCTCGGGGTCTTCATTTTGTTTAGACCATAATTTTACAGCCGTTAAGTTTGTAGGGGCGGGCATTGCCCGTCCGTGCGCCTATTGTCCCGTAAACGAACAAACTAAAATTTCCGCACAAAAACAATATTTCTTATCTTTAATTTCTTATCTCTAATTTCTTATTTCTTATTTCTAATCTCTTATCTCTTATCTTTTATCTATTATCGATCTGTTATCTGTCAAGTTTCTGTAATTTATCACAGAAGTTTGACAAGTGCCGCCGCCGTCATCATAAGGACAGCCGCCGCATAAGAGAGTATCACTTTTTTCTTAAAGCCCCTGAGCCGTGCGATACGTTCATCGTTAGTCTCCTGAGTGCCGAAGCTTTTGAACAGCCTGACAGTCAGCACGAACGAATAAGCGATAGCCGCCGCCGACCCCACGAGCAAGACCACCATAATTATATTTTCCATATTTCACACCAAAACCGCAATATCAGATAATAGTTGATAGATAACAGATAACAGCGGACACCATATCTCTTATCTTTTATCTATTATCTCTTATCTTTTAAGAGATGTCTGCCATGTCGAGATAGTCGTGACCGAACTCGCTGATGTGGTCTTTTCGTGCCTGCAAGTCATCGCCCAGAAGCATATCGAATATCTGAGCAGTCTGGTCCGCATCTGTCGGATTGACTTTTATCAAGCGTCTTGTGGACGGGTTCATAGTTGTAAGACTCATCATTTCGGGTTCGTTCTCACCAAGTCCTTTTGAACGCTGCAAGGTGTATTTCTTGTTGCCTATCTTCTTTAAGATGTCAGCCTTTTCCGCCTCGTCATAGGCAAAGTATGTCTTTTCTTTGCCGCCTTTTTCCTTAACGGTTATCTCGAACAGCGGCGACTCGGCGATATAAACATAACCCTTGTCGATAAGCGTGGGACAAAGCCTATAAATCATCGTCAGAACAAGCGTTCTTATCTGGAATCCGTCATAGTCCGCATCGGTACAGATTATTATTTTGTTCCAGCGCAGAGCCGACAGATTGAAGTTTGAGATGTCCTTGTTGGATTTTGTCTGCACCTCAACTCCGCACCCCAGCACTTTGATAAGGTCGGTGATGATCTCGCTCTTGAAAATGCGTGCGTAATCCGCTTTCAGACAGTTGAGTATCTTACCTCTTATCGGTATAACTGCCTGAAACTCCGAGTCACGAGCCATTTTTACAGAACCCAGCGCCGAATCACCCTCCACGATATAAAGCTCACGGATAGAAACGTCCTTGCTTCGGCAGTCGTTGAACTTAGCGACCTGATTTGCAAGGTCAAGCTTCTGTGTCAACGTGTTCTTGATGTTAAGTCTGTTGGCTTCTGCCTTTTCACGGCTTCTCTTGTTTATGAGGACCTGCTCGCACAGCTTCTGCGCTTCGTCAGGCTTCTCGATAAAGTAAACTTCCAGCTGTTCACGCAGAAATTCGTTCATGCAGTCCTTGATGAACTTGTTCGAGATAGCTTTTTTCGTCTGGTTCGCATAGCTGGTTATCGTGGAAAAGCTTGACGACACAAGCACAAGACAGTCAGCGATGTCCTGAAAGCTTATGGGCTTTTCATTTTTGGTGTACTTGTTGTTGTCCTTTATCCACTTGTTTATCATGTAAGTGAACGCAAGCTTTACCGCATCATCGGGAGAACCGCCGTGTTCAAGAAAACTGGAATTGTGGAAATACTCCACCTGCTGAACATAGTTCGAGAATGCAAACGCCACGCCCAGCTTAACTCTGTAATCGTCCATGTCCGAGCGGTCACGTCCTATGCGCTCGCCCGTGAAATACTGAACGCTTGTAAGACCCTTGTCGCCCACAAGTTCGGTAACATAGTCTGAAATGCCGTTTTCATAGAGAAAACTCTGTTCCTCGAACTTGCCGTCAGCCTTTTCGACACGCAGTACGAATTCAACGTTCGGGTTGACTACCGCCTGCTTTTTGAGCATATCCACAAAATATTCCGTGTCGATCTTTATCTCGGTGAACACTTCAAGATCGGGCTTCCAGCGCTGGATAGTTCCCGTGCGCTTGCCCTTGTACTCTTTCTTTTTAAGACCGCCGACATTCTCGCCCTTTTCAAAGTGGAGCTTGTATTCATAGCCGTCACGGTAAACGGTAACGTCCATATATTCGCTAGCATACTGAGTAGCGCACGCACCCAGACCGTTCAGCCCCAGCGAGAACTCATAGCTTGAAGAATCGTTGTTGTGATATTTACCGCCTGCGTAAAGTTCGCAGTAGACCAGTTCCCAGTTGTACCTCTGCTGAGCCTGGTTGAAATCAACGGGACAGCCTCGCCCGAAGTCCTCGACTTCGTAGCTGTTATCGATAAACTTAGTAAGGATGATCTTGTTTCCGTTGCCGCTCCTTGCCTCGTCTATTGAGTTTGAAAGTATCTCGAACACCGAATGACGGCATCCGTCAGGACCGTCAGACCCGAATATGACCGCAGGGCGTTTACGAACTCTGTCAGCGCCCTCGAGCAGTTCGATAGATTCATTGCCGTAATCTTGTTTTTTCTTTCCCATGTATTTCACTCCGTATTTTTGTAATAATAATTCACAATCAAATTTTATTATACCACAAAACATTCAGGATTGTAAATAAAAAAATTTTAAACAAACTTTCACTTAAACATAAATAAGAAATAAGTTTTTTTGCTATAGCAATACAAGAAAATAGCAGCATAAAGATTTCGAGAGAAAATTTCACAGTGCAAGGAAAACGACCGCAGTTGGGCTGTCGCCCTGCAAGGGAGTTTGACGCAGCAATGTGGAATTTTATCCGAAAGATTTGTGTTGGTATTTTCTTGGATTGCTATAGGTGCGCCCCCACATTATGTAATGTATATCTCTTATTAAAAAAGACCTGACCGTACTACAAAGTACGATCAAGTCTCTACATTAATATACCGCCGAAGGCGCACCTTATTTCTTATAAGATAAGGCAGATAAGTCCCGAACAGCCCTCGTTTATCATTCGTGCAAGAGTTTCGCAAAGGCGGCGGCGTGCTTCGGGAGGAAGTTTGCCGAGTTTCGTGTTCAAGCCCTCTGTCACAAGTTCGTGCAGGCTCTTTCCGAAAATGTTCGACTCCCATATCCTCTCGGGACTGCTGTCAAGATCGCTCATGAGCGACATGATAAGCTCCTCCGACTGCTTCTCCGAACCGACGATCGGCGCAACTTCCGTCTGTATCTGCGTTTTCATCAGATGTATCGACGGCGCAGTTGCCCTCAGCCTTATGCCGTATTTGCCGCCCTGCTTTATCATCTCTGGTTCTTCAAGAGTAAGTTCATCGGGCGCAGGCATCACTATCCCGTAACCCGTCCGCTCCGCTTCTTCAAGCGCCCCCGCAAGCCTTGCGTACTTATCTTTTATCTTCACAAGTTCCGTTATCTTCGGGATAAGTTCGCCCTCGTTTTCAAGCGTTATCCCTGCCGCTTCACCTATGACTTTTATGAAAAGTCCGCTGTCAAGCACCGTCCTGACCTGCGCCCTGCCGCTCGATAACTCGACCGATGTTACCGCCGCCGATGTGATGTACTCACAGCCGCCCAGCTTTTCCGCAAAATCGTTTATGTCACGAAGCGTCCTCACCTGCTCAGCCGCTTCACGCAGACTGCCGTAAAACGCCGTTCTGAGTTCATGCCCCTTGTCGAGTGAATTTATCCAGTGGGGAGCATCAACGGCTATCTCCGTCACGGGGAACGCATAAAGCAGTTCGGTGAGTATGCGCTCGATGTCATCGCTGTCAAGCTCCGCACAGCTTATAGGCAGAACGTTCACACCGTAAGCCTCCGAAAGCTTTTTCGCAAGGCTCTTTGAAGCGGCGCTCTGCGGTTCAAGACAGTTGAGCAGGACTGCAAACGGCTTGCCTGTCTCTTTCAGTTCGTTTATTACACGCTCCTCGCACTCGGCGTATTCCTCACGGGGAAGATCGCTTATACTTCCGTCAGTCGTCATGACCAGCCCGACCGTTGAATGCTCCGTGATGACCTTTCGTGTTCCGACCTCTGCCGCCATGTTGAACGGAACTTCCGCATCGAACCACGGTGTCATCACCATTCTCGGCGCATTGTCCTCGATATAGCCCTGCGCACTCGGTATAACATAGCCCACGCAGTCGATCATTCTCAGCCTGAAACTCGCCTGACCCACGTTCACCGTCACGGCTTCCTCTGGGATAAACTTCGGCTCGGTAGTCATGATAGTCCGTCCTGCCGCCGACTGCGGAAGTTCGTCATAAGCCCTTTCACGCCTGTGATCGCTCCCGATATTCGGGATAACAAGTTCTTCCATAAAACGCTTGATAAAAGTCGATTTGCCCGTCCTCACAGGTCCTACGACCCCGATATAAATATCTCCGCCCGTTCGTGCGGCAATATCGCTGTAAATATTATTCATAACCAAAACACCCACTTTTTAAGATAACAGTTAAAAGATAACAGAAAAGGTATCGCCTTTTGCGATGTTATTTTATCGGTATTATCAGAGTTCTTCTGCCGCCTGTCTGCGGATTTTCGTCTTGAAGCGCCTGCGAATCTGCGGAGTAGCGCTTGGCTATATCCCAAAGACTCTCGCCGCCGTCACCCGAATAACATATGCGCACCGCACAGTTGCCGTCAGTCTGCTTCGGGCGTGTTTCGTCGGCAGTTATGTCCGTCACAAGCCCCTCGCCCGATACCCTGCGCACTGCCGCACAAAGTTCCAGTTCCGCCTTAGCCGTCACCGTTCCACCCTCGCCCATTGAGTAGGAACAGCTTTTCACTCTTGCCGAAACGTTCACAGCCGCACCGCCTGCCGCCGAGATGCCCTCGTTCTCCTGCTCGAACGGCACTTCCCTTTCGCAGTATACCGCCGTTCCGTCAGCCAGAAACGCCAGCATACAGAACACCGCCTTACCGTATACAACACTTTTCCCCGTTTCCTCATCGGTCCGGAAGAAACTCTGCAAGCCCTCGCACCACACATCACATACCTTTGACGGCTCGCCCTCCGAACAGGTCAGCACACCCGTCACACTGCACGGCTGACAGCTTCGCTCAACAGGAGTTATGACCGCACCCTCGGCGTGTATGCACTCAGTCTCGCATCGTGTGGAATAAGCGTCCGTTACAAGCTCCACAGTCTCGAACTTCTGCGCCGTGACCCCCACCAACAGCACCAGTTCACATTCAAGAACGCCGTCACTTTTCGGCACAAGTGCGCACTTTGCGGCAGTTATGTCTACTTCCGTTTCAAAGCTCTCGTCAAGCCCGTCAATGCCTATGACCTGCGAGAACGGTATCGAAAAACGCATAGTCTCGGGCTGTCTCACTCCGTCACCTTTCGGCAGATAAAGCAGGTTGACCCTTGCTTCACCGCCTGCGACCAGCTTGCCCGAGATCACCCTCTGCTCTCCCCTCTCGACCGATACAGAACAGTTGAGAACGCTCCCAAATTCGGGCTTTCCCTCCGCAAGTTCCAGTTCCTCTATAACGGTTATGCGCTTGGCGGCACTCAGGCGCTTTGTCGGGAAGATGACCTGCTCTTTTTTCAGCTGTATACCGCACCCTGCGGCATTCTTCACAAGCGGTATGAGCCGTTCGCCGTCAGCCGTCACCTTGCATATGATGCTCCCCCTTACTTCAAGCCTGCGCTTGTCGGCGGCACGGCAGTTGACGTTCTGCACCGCAGGAATAACGGTTATCTGCGGTGAAACTGTGTCGGGCGGCAGATCAAGTGTTTTTGTGTATTCCTGAGTATGTTCAACGCAGTAAACTCCGCCGCTGTCGGGACTGCGGTAAATGACCCTCATGACGACTGCAAGGTCAAAGCTGAGTTTGCCGCCGCTTATCGCCGTTGAAGTAACTCCTGCGTCCATACTGCACCTCAGCACCCTGAAAATATCGGGGCAGTAATCGGGCAGATAAAAGTCATGCTCTGCCGCCTGCGTGACCTCTGTATCCAGCACCCTGACCGATGCCGCTGCGTTCTCTCTTTCAAGTTTTAGCTCCATTGCTGTTCCTCCACAACTCGGTTTTTCCGCAGTATCATCTGCGCTTGATAAAGAGTATGCGCCATAGCGGACAAATATGACAAACTATCCAAAACAGATAAGAGATAACGAGCGGCTTAGACGTTCACCTAAGATCATTTGCATTTTCTCCTTAAACTCTCTCCCGAAAAATGAACTGCCATACTCACAGCAATTCAAACAAAATTCCACGATAAATCCTGTCAAAATCTGCAATATTACGTCTTGAACTTACTCGCCTAAAATGGTATAATTATTATTTGGACGTATAAAGCGATCACAAAAGCAAAAAAAGATAACAAATATATAGCGATCCAATATCTTTTATCTGTTATCTTTTATCTATTATCTGATTCAAGGGGTGTTGTTATGGATAGGATAGCATTTTTCCGTGACCTTGCCGTGATAATCGTTTCGGCAAAAGTATTCGGGCTGATAGCTCAGAAACTCAAAGCGCCGCAGGTGGTCGGCGAGATAATCGCAGGACTGCTAATAGGTCCATGCTGTTTCAAGCTGGTCGGCGACTCAGATTATCTGTCGCTCATAGCCGAGATAGGTGTGGTCATGCTCATGTTCGGCGCAGGACTTGAAACGAACATGAAAGACCTGCTCAGAACAGGCGTTAAGGCGCTTATCATCGCCTGCGTGGGCGTGTTCGTGCCGCTTGTCGGCGGTACTTTGCTTTACAGTGCGTTCTACGGCTTTGCAAAGGTGGGTTCGGAACATTTTCTTCGTGCAGTGTTCATCGGAACGATCATGACCGCAACTTCTGTCGGCATAACCGTCCAGACGCTCAAAGAACTGGGCAAACTCAAAGGCGAGATCGGAACGCTCATAATGTCGAGCGCCATAATCGATGACGTTATAGGCATAATCGTCCTGACTTTCGTTATCGGCTTCAAGAACCCCGAGACAAAACCCTCCGAGGTCGTTATCCGCACACTGCTTTTCATCGTGTTCAGCTTCGGCATAGGTTTCCTCACTTATTTCATATTCAAGAAGATCGACAAGCGCTATCCTCACAAACGCCGCATTCCGATCCTCGGTCTTGCACTGTGTATGTTCTTAGCGTTTGCGGCTGAGGAATTCTTCGGTATCGCCGACATCACGGGCGCTTACGTTGCGGGACTTATCCTGTGCAGTCTTAAAGATTCGGAATACATCGCAAGCAAAGTTGACGTTAACTCCTACATGATATTCGGACCTGTTTTCTTCGCAAGCATCGGTTTAAAGACCACACTTGACGGCTTCACGACCGAACTGCTCATATTCTCGATAGGCTTCGTGCTGGTGGGATTGCTCACAAAGATAATCGGCTGCGGACTCACCGCAAAGATCATGGGCTATGACCTGAACAACAGCCTTAAAGTCGGTGTCGGCATGATGACCCGTGGTGAAGTTGCTCTTATCGTTGCAAGAAAAGGCATGAGTGAGGGAATGCTCGATGCAAAATATTTCGCATCAGTCATACTCCTGATAATCGTTTCCTCCATGACAACTCCGATCGTACTGAAACTCCTCTACCGCAAGGACGATGCCGCTGCCGCCGCCGAAAACGCATAAACCGTTTCTCACAAAACAAAAATCAGCCCCGAAGCACTGCACGAAAAACAGCGCTTCGGGGCGTTTTATTGTTGTTTGTTATTGTGTTGTTTGGTCAGTCTGTCAGTTTCCCGAACCTGCGGCTTCAATGTCGGCAGTCAGGCGCTCGACAAAATTGAGACAGCCGTTTGAACTTGTTATGGCATTTTTCTCGACTGTCATTCCGATGCAATTGCCGTCAACATATGCCCAGTAGTTCTCATCATCTATCGGCACGAGCGCAAGTTCACGCTTAGTCCCGTCAGCGAGCGTGTAGACAAAACTGCATTCAGGCTCGCCCATTTCTTCGGGTATGTCGTCACGGAAATCGCCATGCTTTATCTCTGAAACAGAAGCATACAGATACTCAAAGTTCGATGCCGCATCTTTGCTCCCCAGAGCCGTAACATCAATATCATCAAAGATATATGTGGGCATCTCATGGTCGATGAGCAGAGTGTGCGATTCGCCGTCAACTGTCATTTCCAGCGAAACTGCGTCCATGAACGGCACACTGAGTGCCTGCTTTATCGTCAGGTCAGACCACTTGCCCGACAGGAATGCCGCACCCCCCTGCGAAAGTGTATAGAGCGCACAGGTATTCCTGTCATAGCACCAAACTTCCTCGTCATCAGTCTTGAACTCGGGAAAATCAATAACGATAGTCTTGTCCTCAGTCTCGACTGTGAACGTGTATGCAGGCTTGTCAAGTCCGTACTTTGCAAGTTCGCTCTGATCCTTGGTAAAGCACTCAAACTTCTCGGATTCCACACGAACCATGTTGGTAAGTATGCTGTTGACCGTGGTGGCATCTATCGTAACATCTGTCTGCGGAGCGTTCATCTTCCAGATAACATTGCCGTCGATCATGCGTGAAAGGTCATAGCAGGTCTCGCCGTTATGTACCAGCGCAAAACGCATTATCTCGTTGTCGTAACAGTCGAGCATAGCTGAATCACGCAGGTTCTCGATCTCGCCTCTCATCTGCTCACCCGTTTCATTTGCGATGCAGTAAACTGTGTCATCATCGGGCAGCTTCACATAGCAGAATTCATTGGTCGCCGTGCTGTTTCCCACAAGCAGAGTGTAATCTTTGTCGGAGGTGTGGCACATGACCGTAACAGGCGAATCAAGACCGTATTTGCTCAGGTCACTGCTGTTCTCAGCCTTGTGGTCGGCAGTCAGCCTGCTCATTGATGCGGCGATAACGTTAAGGTAATAGCTGTCGGGCGTGAACATAAACGGATAATCAGTCTCGTCAAGTACCCAGTCGCCCGACTCGCCGAACGTCAGGTGAAAATATCCCTCAGAGTTCGTTATGTCGATGCTTTCTACCGTATTTGAGTCAAAGCTGAACAATTTCAGAGACTCCTGTTCTGCCTTTGAAGAGGCTTCCTCGGTGGTCTTCTTGTGGTCAACGTAGTAAAATGCACCTGCCGCACCGCCTAAAAGCACCACCAGTGACGTTCCGAGAGCGATCATTGATCTGCGGTTCATTCTGAATACCTCCGTCTGAGCCATACTATGCCGCCGATAAGTCCCACAACGACAGGCACAGCGATAAAGATAACAGTGGTAACCTTTGCTTTGTTCTGAGATTCGATGTGCATTTCGTCAAATGTGCGTTCCTTGCCCGAGATGCCGAAATCAAGCGCCTCGTCAGAATCATACATCCACGAGAAGACCGTGAGCTGCAAGTTGACGGAAATAACATTATAAGCCTGATAGATGTTCTCATCATCAATGAACTCGCCGTTGCCCATTACCATGATCTTTGAGTTCATGCGGTTTCTGTCGGTCGCAAACATCGCAAGGTCAAGAACGGAGTTTGTTATTTCCTCACGGGGCTTCGCACCGCCCATCGGCACGCCGACAGCTTTTGAAGAACCGTCACCTAACCTGTCGATAGTCTGGAGCAGTGAACCTGTTGTGACATTCTCCATACCGTTGCCCTCGTTGTATATCTGTGCAAAGCTTCTGGAGTTTATCATTACAGGCAAAGCGCCCTGATCTACGAAATCAGCAAGACCGCTTGTCAGGTCGATGCTGTCAGTCTGTTCAGCCTTAACGATGCTGCATCTGAAGCTTCTGAAATCATACGGAACATGGAAATCTTCATCTTTTTCTTCAACAATATCATAGTCAAGACCGATGCTGTAATCTTTAAGAATGCTCTCGATGTTGGTGTAATCAACTTCGTCCTCATTAGGCGACATCCAGAAGCAGATGTTTCCGCCGTTGTCAAGATAGGTGTTGAGTACAGCCAGTTCGTTGTCGGAAATATCGGTCTTAGGTGCTGCAACTATAACTATCGCAGCGTCCTCGGGAACAGCCGTGCTGCTTGTGAGGTCAAGTGTTTCTGCGATATAGTTGCGTGCGGAAAGATTCTTTTTAAGGATAGAATAGTCCATGTCAACAGTTTTTTCGCTGTGACCTGTCAGGAAGTATACCTTGGTTTCCTTGCCTGTCACTACTGCCTGTATAGCGCCTGTTATCATGTTCTCACCAGTGAAATACATAGTTGTTGTTGAAGCTTTTCCGTCAGAACTTCTGTCGGTGTGAGTTTCAAACATGGTGTTTGCGGGGATATGCTTGCTCTTGCCTTCACACTCAACAACGATGTCACCCTCTGAGAGCGAATAGCCCATGTTTTGAAGTTCCTTTGTCTT
This sequence comes from uncultured Ruminococcus sp., assembly GCA_947169885.1. Classification (GTDB taxonomy): domain Bacteria; phylum Bacillota; class Clostridia; order Oscillospirales; family Ruminococcaceae; genus YE71. The sequence continues at coordinate 13,242 of CAMVRM010000001.1, read as the reverse complement.
TTCGGGCTTGCTTTCGGGGTCAAAAGCTTCAAAATTTATGCAGCTGAATCCCGAATACTCTTTAAGAGCGTGGTAAAGCGGCATACTGTCGGTATCTGTTGAAAGAACATCCATATCGAACAGGAAGTACATATTTATCTTTTTGTCCACTGAATTGAGATAGTCCTTGGTTGGCTGGGTCAGTTCATATATACTTGTGGGGGTCATGTCCCATGTTACGTTCAGCTTGGACACCATAAGATTCAGCAGGATAACGATAGCCAGCGCTATCGCACCGAACACAAGTGCGGCAGCCGTAAAGCTGCGGGCCTTTTTGGGTTTTGCGTTTTCATTCTGTGCCATTATTCATTCCCTCCGATCAGCGATGGTTCCAGCGGCGCTTTTCAATGTGAAGTATTATCCAGAACAGCACCATTACAGTAAGGCTGAGGAAGAAAACAAGGTCTTCCAGTCTGAACATACCCTGTGCGAAGAAAAGGAAGCGGCGCTGCATCGAGAACCATGTCACAACGGAATTGAGTTTAGGATAGCTCTCGACCATTTTTGTTGCGGCGAACTGGTCGAGGAACAGAAATCCCTCCATAACGATCTCACCGATTATCGCAGCGATGATAGGGCTGCTCTGCATCGAGGAGAACAGCATTCCCAGTGCGATACAAACAATTCCCCAGAGGAAAAAGCTTATGTAGCCGCAGATAAGAGATGACCATATAACTGTTCCGTGTGTCGCTATATAAATAGGAAAGAACAGCGACAAAAGCAGCATGAACAGAAAAACCGTCACGATAGCAAAAAACTTTGCAAGAACTATCTGAGTGATAGTAAGGGGGCTTGTGAGCAGCTGAACTTCCGTTCCGTCCCTGCGCTCGCCAGCAAATGAACTCATGGTCAGAAGCGGTATTATAAATATGAAATAGAAGAAATTGTTATAGAACATATCGGGAAAGGAGAATTGCAGAACACTGCTGCTCATACTGCCTATCCTGTTGACGAACGCAAAGCCGAATATCAGCATGAACAGAGCCGACAGAGCATAGGCGAACGGCGAGTAAAAGAAGGACTTGATCTCCTTTTTATATAAAGCAAACATTTTTGCACACTCCTTTACTTTTTGCGTGTCAGTTCGAGGAAGACCTGTTCAAGATCGGGCTTCTGCATCGACATCTCAGCAATGTTTATGCCTTTGCTGACAAGTGCGGTCATTATCTCCTGACGCACCTTTTCGTCTTTGAGTTTCAGCCTGAAAACATAAGTTCCGTCGTCCATGTCCATAACGTCTTCTATCTCCTCGATGCCGCCGATCTTTTCAAGCACCGAGTAAGCAGCATCACGGTCGCCCACGACAGTAAGTATAAGAGTTAAAGAACCCGACATCCTGCGTTCAAGGTTCTCGATAGTGTCAACAGCCTTTAATTCGCCTTTGTTGATAATGACGACACGGTTGCAGACTGCGCTTATCTCACTTAAAATATGAGAGGACAGGATGACCGAATGATCTTTGCCGAGTTCTCTGATAAGATCACGAAGTTCAGTGACCTGTGACGGGTCAAGACCAACAGTCGGTTCATCAAGGATAAGCAGTTTCGGGTCGCCTAAGATAGCCTGTGCAAGCCCCGTGCGCTGCTTGTAACCCTTTGAGAGATTGCTGATAAGGCGGCAGCGCATATCTATGAGCTTGAGCCGTCTCATAACCTTTTCGACCTCAGACTTAACTTGACCCCTGCGAATGCCCTTGATGCCTGCACAATAGCGCAGATATTCCTCAACACGCATATTGGGATAAAGCGGCGGTATCTCGGGAAGATAGCCGATGCAGCGCTTTGCGGCTCTTGCGTCCTCCTTTATGTCGTGTCCACAGACGGTGACAGTGCCTTCCGATGTCGGAAGAAAGCCTGCAATAATGTTCATGGTGGTGGATTTTCCTGCACCGTTGGGTCCTAAGAATCCGAGGATCTCATTATCCCTGATCTCAAAACTCAGATCGTGGACAGCCGTTACACGTCCGTAGTGCTTTGTCAGGTTTTTAACTTCAACCATTAAAAAGCTCCTTTCATTATTAAATAGGATCAAAAAATTATCAACTTCCTGATGCGCTCTGTTATCACTGAAATGCAGACCGCATATATTTGTATTATCCTATATAAAAGTGTACTTGGAATGAATAAAATATGCACTTTTCAATAATAGTTGGTAAGAATTAATAAAGCGGCTCTTTCCAGACAAAAAAATGTATGAGAAATGTCGTTACTGCGTTATTTTTATAGTAACCTGATTTGATAAAAAAACTGTCAGAAAAAGAACACTTGACATTAACCAAAATTTCATTTTCGGATATTTTTATGGATAAAATAGACAATCTTTGAGCGTGATTCGTGTTAAAAGCGCCGAAATTTAAATTGTAAACGATTAACACCCCAAAAATGCTTGAAAAATAAAGATATTAGCAAAAATAGACAAATGAAACACTTTTTAGGTGTTCAAAGCGCTGAAAATGTGCTTCTTAAACGATTAATTATGCCAAAACGCTTGAAAAATGAAATGAAATAGTGTATAATATTTTGTAGGAACAGTGATATATTTGTGTAACTTTTGTACGTAGTTAAGGCACACTGGTGCACGTGTCTATCAGGTAAGCTTGTGCAAAGCGCACGAAGCCAAAGTATCGCTGTTGCGAAAGTAACCGCAGACATAAGTCTGCAATCAACCAACGGCAAATTTAATGCCGAGTCAACTTTTACGGGAGGAGAATATTTAATGCGTTCTAAGAAAACCAAGGCTGTAGTAGCTAGTATCCTGACAGCAGCAATGACAGCAAACCTCATTTCGACCACCGCTGTAACAGCATCCGCAGCAGGTCCCAGAACCAAGGAAAACAAGTATGGCGATTCGACATACGCTCAGCGTTTCATGTCCCTGTATGATGATGTTATCACCAACGGACAGGCTAACGGCTATATGTCGAGCAACAACGGCGGTTCCAATTCTTTTGGTATCCCCTATCACTCCAGAGAAGAAGTTATCATCGAGGCTCCTGACTACGGTCACGAGACAACTTCCGAAGCAATGTCCTACCTCGTTTGGGTAGCAGCAATGCACGATAACATCGTTCAGAACTCTGGCGAGACTTTCAAGAATGCTTCTACCAACGACCTTGCTAAGGCTTGGAAAACAATGGAAGTTATGATCCCTGACGTTCAGGACAACTTCTGGCAGGCTTCCGGCGTAAGCGCTCAGTACTGCGGTGAGTATGACACTCCCGATCAGTGCCCTAACGCTTGGGCTGGTGAACCAAGCAAGACTGCTGAGAACCCGATCTTCAACAAGTTCACAAGCGTTTACAGCGGCAAGAACAATCAGGGCGGTCTGTACCTGATGCACTGGCTGGCTGACGTTGACAACTGGTATGGTTTCGGCGAAGGCACAGAGTTCACATTCATCAACACCTTCCAGCGTGGTGAGCAGGAGTCCTGCTGGGAAACTGTTCCGTTCCCCTGCGTTGAAGAAAAGAAGTATGGTAATCCTCAGCAGGGTCTGAAGGGTATCTTCAACCGTGACTCTAACGTTACAAATCAGTGGGCTTACACCAACGCTCCTGACGCTGAAGACCGTGCTATTCAGGGTATCTACGATGCAGTTAAGTGGGGCGTTTCCACAACTCAGCTGAACGCTAAGGCTGCTGAGATGGGTGACGAACTCCGTAACAATATGTACGATAAGTACTATCAGGCAATTTCCACCAACACCTCTTGGTCTAATGGTAATGCAGGCGATCAGTCCAAGCACTACCTGATGAACTGGTACACCTCTTGGGGCGGCGCTCTCAATGGCACAGGTCAGAGCTGGTGCTGGCAGATCGGCTGCTCGCACGCTCATGAGTTCTATCAGAACCCGCTCGCTGCTTATGCTCTGCTTACCGATCTTTCAAGCGGCATGAGAGCTGACGGCGCTAAGGAAGACTACAAGAAGTCTCTCGAAAGACAGCTTGAGTTCTATCTGTGGCTCCAGTCCTCTAATGGTCCTATCGCAGGCGGTGCTACCAACTCCTACAAGGGTCGTTACGAGCCATATCCTGCCGGCGTTCCTACCTTCTACGGCATGATGTATGTTGAGCATCCTGTATATGCTGACCCCGGTTCCAACCACTGGACCGGTAACCAGGTATGGGCTGTACAGCGTCTTGCTGAGCTTTATTACTGGGTTAAGACCAATCCCAATGGCGACACTACCGGCGTAAGACCCGGCGGAATGACCATGGAAAAGGCTCTTGAGAAGATCCTCGACAAGTGGGTTGCATTCTTCGTAAACAACACTATCCTTACTTCCGACGGCGACTTCTATATGCCTTCCAACCTCGATTGGAACGGTAAGCCTGACACTTGGAACGGCTCTGCTCCTTCCAACGGCGGTCTGACAGCTACTATCTCCGGTTACGGCAACACTGACCTCGGCTGCGTATCTTCGCTCGCTAATACCCTTATCTACTATGCTAAGGCTAAGGGCGTTAAGACTACCGACATCAACGGTCTGACCTACAAGTCTGTCGGCGGTTCCTTCAACTACAACATTGAAGGCGCTACGAACGCTGTTGCAGGCACTAAGACCTATGTTGCAGGCGAAACTGCTCTGCCTAAGGCTTCTCTGTTCCTCGCTAAGGAGCTTATTGACCGTGCTTGGACTCTCGGCCGTGATAACTATGGTATGTCCAGAACTGAGCACAATCCTTCGCTCGCACGTTTCTTCAGCCAGTCTGTATACATTCCTGAGTCCTACCACGGCACAATGCCTAACGGTGATACTCTTGCTAACGGTGCTACATTCGAGAGCATCCGCACAATGTATGAAGGCAACTGCGCAGGCGCTAAGACTTCTTCCGAGGCTATCGCTCTTGTTAAGGAACTCAAGACCGCTTACAACAAGGACGTTAACAACGGTGCTAAGTGGAGCAACCAGTATTCTGCTTCTGATCCTCAGGGTCAGGCAGAGATCGCAGGCTTCAAGAATGTTGCTAACGTTGACCTGAACTACCACAGATTCTGGCACGCTGGCGATGACATGATGGCTCTTGGCGCAATGGCTACTCTGTATCCTGATATGGCAATCGAAGAGGATTTAACATATCCTACCAACATCAAGGTTGAATACAGCGAACAGTATCACCAGATGAGATTCACTTGGGATAAGGTTAAGAACGCTGACAAGTATGGTATCGCAGTTCTCCTCGCTGGTAAGTGGAGAGTCCAGACCTCCAGCATCACAACCAACTCCTACACTTCGCCTAAGAACATGACTCCCGGCAAGACCTACAAGGTTGCTATCGCTGCTAGAGTAAACGGCAAGTGGGATACCGCTAACGCTATCAAGCACGCTGTAACTGTTACTGTTAAGTAATTTCAGCCGCTTAGTTTAGCTAAGTAAAAACATAATGAAGTCCGAGATGATCCTTGCGGTTGTCTCGGGCTTTTTGTTTAATGCAGACTATCGTAATTAACCATTATTCAGAAGATACAAAAAAGGCGCTCACAGTTTCCTGCGAACGCCTTTCATTATTGGCTGTTATTTATTTAAGAAGATATATCAGTTAAATCTCTTCTCCAGCTTGTCAAGTTCTTCATAGAGAGCAGCAGGGATCTTACCGCCCTTAGCTGCGATGTCCTCATCGTAGTAACGGCGCATTTCCTTGATCTCCTCAGCCCACAGATCCTTGTCAACTGCGAGCAGTGCCTTAACCTGATCGTCAGTGAGACCAAGACCCTCAACGTTCAGGTCTTCGGGCTTAGGAACATATCCGATAGGAGTTTCCTGAGCATCGACCTTGCCCTCGCAGCGCTTGATGATCCAGTCGAGAACTCTCATGTTGTCGCCGAAGCCGGGCCACATGAAGTTGCCATCGTCGTCCTTCTTGAACCAGTTAACGTTGAAGATCTTAGGAGCGTTCTCGCCGAGCTTTTCGCCCATTTCGAGCCAGTGATTCCAGTAGTCACCAACGTTGTAACCGATGAACGGCTTCATAGCCATAGGATCGTGACGGAGTACGCCTACTGCGCCTGTTGCAGCTGCGGTAGTCTCGGAGGAAACCGCCGAACCGATGTATGTACCGTGTGTCCAGTCGAAAGACTGATATACCAGCGGAGTTGTCTTAGCACGTCTGCCGCCGAAGATGATAGCCGAAACCGGCACGCCCTTCGGGTTGTTGAACTCGGGGCTGATGCAGGGGCAGTTCTCAGCGGGAGCGGTGAAGCGGCTGTTGGGGTGAGCAAGCTTCTCGCCGGAAGCAACATACTCAGGACCGTTGACCTTATTGCCCTTCCACTCCTCAGCATTTACAGGAGGATTCTTGTCAAGACCCTCCCACCAGGGAGTCATGTTGTCAAGGTTGATAGCAACGTTTGTGAAGATAGCATTCTTCTTGGTGGAAGCAAGTGCGTTGTAGTTGGACTTAGCATTTGTTCCGGGAGCAACGCCGAAGAAGCCGTTCTCAGGGTTGATAGCATAAAGTCTGCCGTCCTCGCCCTGCTTCATCCAAGCGATGTCGTCACCAACGGTGAATACCTTGTAGCCCTGCTTGGTGTAGCTCTCAGGCGGGATAAGCATTGCAAGGTTGGTCTTGCCGCAAGCAGACGGGAAAGCAGCGGTGATGTATTTGATGTCACCGTCAGGCTTCTGAACGCCGAGGATAAGCATATGCTCAGCCATCCAGCCCTCGTTCTTGCCCTGGAAGGAAGCGATTCTCAGTGCGAAGCACTTCTTGCCCAGCAGAACGTTTCCGCCGTAAGCCGAGTTGATAGAGCAGATAGTGTTCTTCTCGGGGAACTGAACAATGTATCTCTTTTCAGGGTCAACGTCAGCCTTGGAGTGCAGACCACGAACGAAGTCATCGGAAGTGTCGCCTAAGTTCTCGAAAGCCTTAGTACCCATTCTGGTCATGATGTCCATGTTGAGAACAACATAGATAGAGTCGGTCAGCTCAACGCCCACCTTAGCGAGGGGTGAACCGATAGGACCCATGGAATAAGGGATAACATACATGGTTCTGCCCTTCATAACGCCGTCATACATCGGCTCGAGCATAGCCCACATCTTGTTGGGATCCATCCAGTTGTTTGTAGGACCTGCATCTTCTTCCTTCTCGGAGCAGATGAAAGTTCTGTCCTCAACTCTTGCTACGTCGTTGGGCTTGGTGCGGTGATAGAGACAGCCAGGGTACAGCTCCTCGTTCATCTTTACCATTTCGCCCGAAGCGAGTGCTTCCTGTCTCAGACCCTCAAGCTGTTCGTCGCTGCCGTCGATCCACACTACCTTGTCAGGCTTAGTGAGAGCGATCATCTCATCGACCCAGGCATTGACGTTAGGGTTCTTTGTCAGACTTGCCATGTTAAAAAACTCCTCTCAAAATAAATAATTGACATTAGTTCGGATAAAGGGAATTGCCCTTAGTTTTCCTATACAATACATTATAACTCATATTTTACAATTTGTCAACACCCTCAGAGTTAAATTTATAATGAATAATTGCATAAAAATGGTTAAATCCATGCAAATTTCGTGATATACAGACTTTTAACCGCATTATTTTGAATAGTTAGCTTACTCAAACTTGCAAAATAACACTTTTTTATCACAAAAATTTTATTCTGTCAATTATAAAATAAACAACAATGACAAAAGTCACTCATATATCCGAACTTTATACTATTAATAAAACAAATAATACGCTCCCGAACTGCACAAAACAATGACAGAACGTGCTAACAAACAGATACGCTCCTACATAATACAAAACACCAATAATTATTTCAAAATAGGTTTAAGTAACGCCTCATCTCATGAAAGCCCCGAGCATCTCCATATTACATCCCTAAGCAAAATGTTAGTGCGAGGGCATCGAGCCGTCCGCCCGAGGACCCCGAGGATTCCGAGCACAAAAAAGTGACAAATGTCACTCTAAAAAGTGACAAATGACATCTTGAAATCTATCGGGAAATAGGTTATAATAAGAATACAGAAAAAAAGAGACAACTCCCTGAATGACAGACACGAACAAAAGAAAGGAGCCGACGGCGAATGAAGCGACATTTTGAACTGGTGTCCCTGCCGCTTTCGCTTGCGGTCAACAGTTCCCTTGGGATACTTCTCATCCCTGCTGTTTTTGCAGCAGAAAAGTGCTATCAGAAAAGCACGCTCTGCGGAGCTTTGATGCTGGCACTGATACTTCTGATCGCTTACGGCTTGAACAGAGTACTTTATCTGTTCATGAAAAAACACGCCGATCACGATCTGACAGTTTCTGAGCATTCGGCTCAGTTCAAAGTCATCTTATCAGCAGCGGCTGCTTCTCTCCCCTCGGCAGCTCTGCTGGTATTCGGACTTTGCGACAAACAGACTGTCGCAGCCATATGCGTAAACGTTGCGGTCTTTGTTTTTGCGCTTACTATCTACTACTCACAGCGCAGAGAGACCACACAGCGGAATAGATGAAAAAAACTATTTGGAGAACAAAAGTAGTGTCCGCAGGAGTGGAAGCCTGCGGACACTAATCTTTGTGCTCAGGGTCCTCGGGGTCCTCGGGCGGACGGCTCGATGCCCTCGCATTTTCATTTTGTTTAAGACGAAAGAGAGTGCGGCTCGGGGGTCCTCGGGCGGACGGCTCATATCCCTCGCATTTTCATTTCGTTTAAGACGAAAGAGAGTGCGGCTCGGGGTCGTCAAGGGATATAGATTTAAGGGTAGATATTTTATTGCTGTAACATAACTTTTGTGCAAAAAATAAAGGAATTGCACAAACCATTATTCGGCGAAGCCGCACCTTATCTATTATCTTTTATTTCAGCAGTTCGATAAGTCTTTCAGCTGCGATTCTTGTGTCCTCGGGACTGCCGAAAGTCGAAAAACGGAAGTAACCCTCGCCGCATTTGCCGAAGCCCTCACCCGGAGTGCCGATTATCTGCGCCTTATTCAGAAGCAGATCAAAAAACTCCCAGCTTCCCATTCCGTTCGGGCATTCAAGCCATATGTACGGTGCATTCCTGCCGCCCGTATACCATATACCTAAGCTGTCGAGCGCCTGCATGAGTGTGCGGGCGTTGTTTTTGTATATGGCGATATTTTCGTGTATCTGACGCTGACCCTCGGGCGTGAACACCTCTGCGGCGGCACGCTGGATAATATACGAAACGCCGTTTGTCTTAGTCGTCCTGTTGCGCACCCACATATCATTGAAGCGCATTCCGCAGCGCACAAGTTCTTTCGGGATAACGGTGTAGCCCAGACGTGTTCCCGTGAAGCCTGCTGTCTTTGAGAGCGAACATATCTCAACAGCGCACGTCCTTGCACCCTCGATCTCGAAGATAGAATGCGGAAGCGCATCGTCCTCGATAAACGCTTCATAAGCCGCATCGAACAGTATCACAGAGCCGTGAGCGTTTGCATAGTCGACCCACTTTTTCAGCTGTTCACGGTCAAAGACCGCACCTGTCGGATTGTTGGGCGAACAGAGGTAGATAAGTTCGGCATCGGTGTTCTCATCGGGAAGCGGAAGAAAACCGTTCTCCCTCGATGACGGCATATGAACTATCTCCCTGCCTGACATAACATTTGCATCAACGTAAGCAGGATAAGCAGGTTCGATGATAAGCGAGCGGTTTGAACGGTCAAAGATGTCGAGAATATCTCCCAGTTCGTCAGAAGCGCCGCTGGAAATGAACACCTCGTCATCGGCAAGCTCCACTCCCCTGCCCTGATAGTATTCGGCAACGGCTTTTCTCAGGAACTCAGCGCCGCACTCGGGCATATAGCCGTTAAAAGTTGAAGCGTTCGCCTGATCGTCAGCGGCGGTGTGCAGACCCTTTATGACCGCATCGCAAAGCGGCAGTGAAACATCACCGATACCCATTCTGTAAAGGTGCGTATCGGGGTGAGCGCTCAGATGATCCTTGGTTTTCTGAGCAATATTGTAAAAAAGATAAGAATTCTTTAAGTGCGAATAATTCATGTTAGGCGTAAGCATAATTGACCTCCTTAAAATAGTAAGAAATCAGAAATATCCCAAAACCATTCCGATACGTCCGCTTTAAGGGGACACCTTATTTCTTATTTATAAAAGACAGTTTGGTTTCGTATTTGTCTTGGTGGGCTTTTTCGGGGACGTTTGTGGGGTAGTCGCCCGTGAAGCAGGCTGTGCAGATGCCGCCGCTCCCGGACAGCTCGGGCAGACGTGAGACAGGCAGGAAACCTACCGAATCCGCACCGAGTATCTCCGCTATCTCGTCCATGGTGTGTCCGCAGGCGATAAGTTCGTCACGGGCTGAAATGTCCGTTCCGTAAAAACACGGGTGCAGAAACGGCGGCGCTGACACACGAAAATGTATCTCCCTTGCGCCTGCTTCACGCAGAAGCGATACTATCCTTGCGCCCGTTGTTCCACGCACGATCGAATCATCAACAAGAACGATACGCTTGTCCTTGACTTCGCTCACGACTGCCGAAAGCTTTATGCGTACCTTGTCTGTGCGTGAAGTCTGGGTGGGCGAGATGAACGTTCTTGCGACATACTTGTTCTTGATAAGCCCTATGCCATAGGGTATCCCCGAACGCTGTGAGAACCCCAGCGCCGCATCAAGCCCCGAATCGGGAACGCCGACCACAATATCCGCATCGGCAGGAACGCTCTCGGCAAGTATCTGCCCTGCCCTCACTCTTGCACGGTGTACCGAAACGCCGTCTATCACCGAGTCAGGGCGTGCGAAATAGATATGCTCGAAAATACAGGCAGTGTGCGGCTTGCTGCCGCAGGCGGTCTTTACCGAACGCACCCCCTCTTTCGAGAAGATGAGCAGTTCCCCGGGTTCAACGTCACGTTCCAGCTTTGCCCCGACAGCCGTAAGCGCACAGCTTTCCGAAGCAACAACATAACTGCCGTCAGCAAGTCTGCCGAAACACAGCGGACGAAAACCATTAGGGTCACGGACGGCGATAAGCTTTGTGGGCGACATAACTATGAGCGAATATGCGCCCTCCAGTTCGCTCATAGCCGCTTCGACTGCCTGTTCTATCGAACCGCAGACAAGCCGTTTTTTAGTGATGATATAGGCTATCGCTTCCGTGTCGGAGGTAGTGTGGAAGATCGCCCCCGACATTTCAAGTTCGGCTCTGAGTTCTGCGGCGTTGGCAAGGTTTCCGTTGTGTGCAAGCGCCATACGTCCTTTCATGTGGTTGACGACTATCGGCTGACAGTTTCTGCGTTCGTTCCCTCCCGTTGTGGAATAGCGCACATGACCTATCGCCATTCCGCAGTCGGGAAACTGCCTTAGCCGTTCTTCGCTGAACACCTCGCCCACAAGCCCCGTATCCTTGTGCGCCGTGATAACGCCGTCCTCACAGACTGCTATGCCGCAGCCCTCCTGACCTCTGTGCTGTAAGGCGTAAAGCCCGTAGTAAACTGTTTCCGCAAGATTAGTCTCGGTGGGCGAGAACACCCCGAAAACTCCGCATTCTTCGTGGATACTGCTCATTTGCTTATCTCCTTAGCCGCCTTGATAAAGCCGACAAACAGCGGATGCGGACGGTTCGGACGGCTCTTGAACTCGGGGTGGAACTGCACTCCCACATAAAAATCACGTTCTGTAAGTTCAACAGTCTCGACCAGTTTTCCGTCAGGCGAAAGACCGCTCAGCGCAAGCCCGTTCTGTGTGAGCGTGTCACGGTAGGCGTTGTTGAGTTCGTAGCGGTGGCGGTGACGCTCGCTTATGCGGTCAGTGCCGTAGAAACGTTCCATAGCCGTACCCTTTCCGATAACACAGGGACAAGCCCCGAGCCGCAGAGTGCCGCCCTTGTCGATCGAATCGTTCTGACCGGGCATAAAGTCGATGACCTTGTTTTTGCAAAGCTCGTTGAATTCTCCCGAATCCGCATCGGCAATACCACAGACATTCCTTGCATACTCTATAACAGCCGTCTGCATTCCAAGACATATTCCGAAAAACGGCAGACTGTTCTCACGGGCGTACTTTATAGCGGTTATCATGCCCTCGATACCTCTGCCGCCGAAACCTCCGGGGACGATAACGCCGTTCACGCCGTCAAGTGCCTGCGTTATATTTTCCTCGGTAAGCTTTTCGGAATCCACCCACTTTATGTCGATGTGCGTTCCCAGCGAATAACCTGCATGGCGGAGCGCTTCTGCGACTGACAGATAAGCATCATGAAGTTCGGTGTATTTTCCCACAAGCGCAACAGTCGTGGTGCAGTCGGCAGATTTTATGCGTTCCACCATTTTCTCCCACTCGTCAAGCTTAGGGCGTGGAGCAGTTATGCCGAGCCGCTTGCAGACCACCTCCGAGAATCCCGACTTTTCCAGCATGAGCGGTGCTTCGTAAAGATCGGGAAGTGTAAGGTTCTCGATAACGCATTCTTCTCTGACGTTGCAGAAAAGCGCTATCTTCCTGAAAACGCCCTCGTCAAGCGGTCTGTCGCATCTCAGCACGATTATGTCGGGGTTTATGCCCATGCCCTGCAATTCCTTTACCGAATGCTGAGTTGGCTTAGTCTTGTGTTCCTCCGAACCACTGAGAAACGGCACGAGCGTAACATGGATAAACAGCGCATTCTCTCTGCCGACTTCCAGCGAGATCTGTCGTACCGCTTCAATGAACGGCTGTGACTCGATGTCGCCGATAGTGCCGCCTATCTCGGTGATTATCACGTCAGCGTCAGTCTTTTTGCCAACGGAATAAACGAACTCCTTTATCTCATTGGTGATATGCGGAATGACCTGAACAGTTGAGCCTAGATATTCACCACGGCGTTCCTTGTTCAGCACGTTCCAGTAAACTTTTCCCGTAGTAAGATTTGAATAACGGTTAAGGTTCTCGTCAATAAAGCGTTCGTAGTGTCCAAGGTCAAGATCGGTCTCAGCGCCGTCCTCAGTAACATACACCTCGCCGTGCTGATAAGGGCTCATAGTCCCTGGGTCAACATTTATATAAGGGTCAAGCTTCTGCGCCGCCACAACAAGTCCTCTTGCTTTGAGCAGTCTGCCCAGAGAAGCCGCAGTTATGCCCTTTCCAAGCCCCGACACAACGCCGCCCGTCACGAATATGTACTTTCTCATTTTTATCCCTCCGAAGCTATTTTTAAATAATAAATAAGAATTAAGAAATAAGAAATAATGTGCGCCTTTGGTGTAATTTTTTATACTATAAATGAGCAGATTTGACAATTTGCACAAAAGTTAATCTTTGGACTGCT